>JANOZT010000105.1:0-2380 GCA_031429515.1 Sphingobacteriia bacterium | reverse complement strand
GCTGGATTTATCGGTTCACATGTAGTTCGTTTATTCGTTAATAAATATCCCGATTATACCATCATTAATCTTGATGCATTAACCTATGCAGGCAATTTAGAAAACCTAAAAGACATCGATGCAAAACCCAATTACAAATTTGTAAAGGCAAATATTCTCGATGTAAAAGAATTAGAACAAGTGTTTGATGAATACCATGTTACTGATGTAATTCATTTAGCCGCAGAGTCGCATGTAGACAGATCCATCGTTTCTCCTTTAGATTTTGTCTATACCAATGTTATTGGCACAGTTAATTTATTGAATGTGGCAAAAACAAAATGGGCAGCAAATTTGGGTGCACATCGTTTTTACCATATCTCTACCGATGAAGTGTATGGAAGTTTGGGTGAAACAGGATTGTTTACTGAAACAACTCCATACGATCCTAATTCGCCATATAGTGCTAGTAAAGCAAGTTCTGATCATTTTGTGAGAGCTTACCGCGAAACCTATCAAATGCAAACTGTGGTTTCTAATTGTTCGAATAACTATGGGCCTTTTCATTTTCCTGAAAAATTAATTCCACTTTTCATCAATAATATTATTCAGAAAAAACCTTTACCTGTTTATGGCGATGGTTTGTATACGCGTGATTGGCTATATGTAAAAGACCATGCATTGGCGATTGATCTGGTTTTTCATGAAGGAAAAGATGGAGAAACTTATAATATTGGCGGATTCAACGAATGGAAAAATATTGATCTAGTAAAATTGCTTTGCACGCAAATGGACGAAAAGTTGGGCAATGCAAAAGGAACCAGCGAGCAACTCATTACTTATATCAAAGATAGACCAGGCCACGATCGCCGCTACGCCATTGATGCTTCAAAGATCAACAAAGAATTGGGCTGGAAACCATCGGTAACTTTTGAACAAGGATTGAGTGAAACCATTGATTGGTTTTTAGAAAACAAAACTTGGTTAGACAATGTAACATCTGGCAATTACCAGAACTATTATCAATCAATGTACAATAACAGATAATATGCAAATTGAATTTACGCCGTTAGAAGGTTGTTTTATTATTCACGATACATTTTTTGGTGATACTCGGGGTTATTTTTTTGAGAGTTTTAATCGCAAAACTTTTTTAGATAAAACGGGTCTCGATGTAAATTTTGTTCAAGACAATCAATCCAATTCTCAACGTGGTGTATTGAGGGGTTTGCATTTTCAGCAAGGTGATTTTGCGCAAGCTAAATTAGTGCGTGTATTAAAAGGAACTGTGTTGGATATCGCCGTGGATTTGCGCAAAGATTCCAATACATTCGGACAACATTATGCAGTAGAATTATCTGAAACCAGTCGTACACAATTTTTTGTTCCCCGTGGTTTTGCCCATGGATTTGCAGTATTAAGTGAAGAAGCTACTTTCTTTTATAAATGCGATAATTATTACCATAAAGCTTCTGAAGGAGGCATTATATTTAATGATCCCGATATTGGCATCGATTGGAAATTAGATTCCAGCGAATTCATCATGTCGGATAAAGACCTGATCTTACCAAGATTAAAAGATATCATTCCTTCAATTAGCTTCTAACAATTTCACTTTAATTCATTCTTACAAAATAATATTATGAAAGGAATTATTCTCGCTGGCGGCTCTGGCACAAGATTGTATCCAATCACCAAAGGAATTAGTAAACAATTAATGCCGGTTTATGATAAGCCCATGATTTATTATCCATTATCGGTATTGATGTTGGCGGGGATAAAAGATGTTTTATTTATTACAACACCTGAGGATTCAGCACAATTTCAACGATTATTGGGTGATGGAAAAGATATCGGCTGTAGTTTTTCTTATGAAGTACAACAGGAACCCAATGGACTAGCTCAAGCTTTCGTAATAGGAGAAAAATTTGTTGGCAACGATAAAGTTTGTTTGATTTTAGGGGATAATATTTTTTATGGCGCAGGCTTCAGCAAATTGGTACAATCATTCAATGATGTGGTTGGTGCCGCTGTTTTTGCGTATGAAGTAAATGACCCTGAGCGCTATGGTGTTGTGGAATTTGATGAAAATAGAAAAGCTATATCAATAGAAGAAAAACCCAAGCAACCAAAATCGAAATATGCTGTACCTGGGTTATATTTTTATGATAACAGCGTTGTTGAGATTGCAAAAAATATTCAACCTTCTCCAAGAGGCGAATATGAAATTACTGATGTTAACAGAGTGTATCTCGAAAGCGGAAAATTACAAGTTGGTATAATGAATAGAGGTACAGCTTGGTTAGACACGGGTACTTTTGATTCCTTTGCCGATGCATGTGAATTTGTTAGAGTAATAGAAAAACGCCAAAGCCAAAAAGTGGGTTGTATAGAAGAAGTT
>JANOZT010000104.1:0-7549 GCA_031429515.1 Sphingobacteriia bacterium | reverse complement strand
TAAACCCTTTACTTCAGATATTTTCAAAGGGTTTTTGGCCATTTTTTTGCTTGAAATGGGCATGGTGGCAGCAAAAAGATTCAAGGCTTTTATTCAATATGGATGGTTTGTAAGTGCTTTTAGTATCATCATTCCATTGATCAATGGCACACTAGCAATTCTGTTAACCAGTTTTTGGGATATCGATACAGGCAATCGCTTTATGTTGGCCATATTGGCTGCGAGTGCATCTTACATTGCGGTTCCAGCTGCAATGCGTCTTGCAGCTCCAAAAGCAGATCCAGGCTTATACATTCCAATGGCATTAGGTCTAACATTTCCATTCAACATCACTATTGGAATGCCACTTTACTGGACCATGATTCAATATTTTCCGAGTGTAAGTGTTTAAAGAGATAAATACTTAAAGATCATCAAATTCATATAATGGGTCAATATGAGTTCCTGCAGGCATTTCGAAAATAGGCTTTGTAATACCATCATGTAAATCGTAAACCCAGCCATGTAAATGAGGGAGTTGATTTTGCTTCCAGGCCTTTTGTACGATAGAGGTTTTAGCTAAATTCATCACCTGTTCCATTACGTTTAATTCTATCATCTTATTTAATCGTAAATCTTCTTCTGGAATAGAATCAATTTCTTCTCTATGAAAACGATGTACATCTTTAATATTGCGTAACCATTTATTGATAATGCCAAAATTATGATTGGTCATGGCAGCTTTTACTCCTCCACATCCATAGTGTCCACAAACAATGATGTGTTTTACTTTTAAATTTTCTACTGCATATTGCAATACACTTAATAAATTTAAATCGGTATTCACTACCATATTGGCAATATTACGATGAACAAATATTTCTCCAGGTTGAGTTCCAGTAATTTCATTTGCAGGAACCCTACTATCGCTACAACCTATCCACAAAAAATCAGGAGTTTGAATATGCAATAGCCTTTCGAAATAATCAGGATCATCCATAATTTTTTCTTTAGCCCATGCTTTATTTTCTAATAATAATTTATCATATGAATTCATTAATGATTGATTTTAGGTTGATTGAATAATAAATGCATCGGCTTGTGAAGACTTTTCTTAATCTCCACTTTTATATTTCTAGTATGTGCAATTAGTAGAAACCCATTAACTTCTTCAATAATATCTTTATCAATGAAATCGGCCCTAGAAGCGTCTATAATTACAAAAGAATCATTCGGAATTTGATTTAAATTTTGTTTAATGATAGGCTTATTAAGAAATGAAACGTCTTTTCTTAATCGTATTAAATAATTATGATCCTTATTAACCACTAAAATGGAAGAGCGAAAATTGCTTCTCACTAAATAGAATAGCCCGACCAATATGCCTATCATTATGCCCACTAATAAATCGGTCAATAAGATAGCTAATATTGTAGCTATAAATGGAATAAATTGATCCCATCCTTTATCGAAAAATTCTTTAAAAAGAGGCAATTTTACTAGCTTGTACCCTGTAAAAATCAAAACAGCTGCCAATGCACTTAATGGAATTTTATTAAGAAACAAAGGAATAAAAACTACACAAAGCATCAATAATATTCCATGCGTAATGGTAGATGTTTTCGTTTTTCCACCTGAGTTTACATTTGCTGAACTTCTTACTACTACTGAAGTAACGGGCAATCCTCCTATTAATCCTGAAAGAATATTTCCAACACCCTGTGCTTTTAATTCTCGATTGGTTGGAGTGACTCTTTTTAATGGATCTAATTTGTCTACAGCTTCTATACCCAATAAGGTTTCTAAACTAGCAACTATTGCCAATGTAAAAGCCGAAGTCCAAACAATTGGATTATTTAAGAATCGAATATCGGGGAATTGAAAAAAAGAAATAAATGTTTTAACATTTTCAGCAACAGGAAGTGATACGAGATGTTTTGACTCTAATTGATACGTTTCATAATTTAATTTAAAGAATTCATTTACCACAACTCCAAATACAACAACAACCAATGGTCCTGGAACTGAAGCTAATATTTTATTTTTCTGAATTATTTTGCTTCCCCAAAAAATCAGAATGACTAAAGAAACAAAACCAATGAATGCAGCGCTTGGAGTTATAGAATTAACTGCATTCAACATTTCAGAAAAGGTATTTTGATGATCATTTTGAATAAACGTTTCATCCCCTTCAAAATCAGTATCATAACCTACCAAATGCGGAAGCTGTTTTAATATTAATATTATTCCAATGGCAGCTAACATGCCTTTAATAACCGAATTGGGCACATAATCTCCAATTACTCCAGCCTTTATATACCCTAGAATTATTTGAAATATTCCAGCCAATACTACTGCTAATAAAAAAGCTTCATATACTTGTAATTTAATAATTGCAGAAGCAACAATTACAGTTAATCCAGCTGCAGGACCACTAACACTTAATTGCGACCCACTTAATATTCCAACTACAATCCCACCTACAACACCAGCAATAATCCCTGAAAATAAAGGGGCTCCAGATCCTAATGCAATACCTAGGCATAAGGGTAAGGCCACCAATAATACAACTATAGAAGCCGATAAATCTGAACCGATATGCTTAAAGTATTTTTTCATAAAAACAACATCAAATATTTAATCCGCCACATACACTCAAGACCTGACCTGTAATATAAGAACTTAAGTCGCTTGCTAAGAATAAGGTTGTGTTAGCAATTTCTTCTGCTTTGCCAAATCTGCCTAATGGTATTTTTTGTAAAAACCCAGTTGCGGCTTCTCCTTCTTTTAAATAATGAGTCATATCGGTTTCAACAAAGCCAGGAGCGATTGCATTGCAACGAATATTTCGTGATCCCAACTCAGCAGCAATCGATTTAGTGAACCCTATAATACCAGCTTTACTAGCGGCATAGCTGCTTTGACCAGCATTACCACGAATACCAATGATCGAACTCATATTAATAATGGATCCTTGCTTTGCTTTCATCATAGGGCGTATTACTTGCTTGGTCATATTGTATACACTCTTTAAATTAATATCCATTACATCGTCCCACTGGTCTTCGGTCATTCGTAA
This sequence comes from Sphingobacteriia bacterium, assembly GCA_031429515.1. Lineage (GTDB taxonomy): Bacteria > Bacteroidota > Bacteroidia > Chitinophagales > Chitinophagaceae > Sediminibacterium. The sequence goes on along the minus strand of JANOZT010000104.1, from coordinate 4,491 downwards.
TAATAAATTGTCTTTTGAAATCCCTGCATTGTTTACACAAATATCAATTGCACCAAACTCTTTTATGGTTTCATTCACAAGCGCTTCGCAATCTGAAAATACAGCTGCATTACTTTTTATTGCTTTTGCTTTTACGCCAAACGCTTCTATTTGTGTAACCAATGCTGCTGCTTTTTCTGCGCTACTGTCACTCACATAAGTGAATACGATATTACTTCCTTGTTCTGCCAATTTTAAAGCAACTGCAGCTCCAATTCCGCGAGCTGCCCCCGTTATAATGGCTGTTTTTCCTGCTAATAGTTTCATTATTAATGAATTTGATTGATAGTTATTACAAATAAAAGAAAATTATATTGTTTGATTTATTCTTTTATTGGCTTGTGTTTTTTTATTTTCTTCGATACAATTCCTATGCAAACAGCCATAGCAATAACAGCATAGTTGATAAACTTCGGATTAAAATCGGTAAAAATTCCTATTAGAATAATTACTAAAAAAAAGAAAGTCATTATAATAGCTGGATAAATAAATCTTTTATATTGATACATTTTTTCTGATTCATTGCCAGGTTTTGAAAGTGCTGGCTTGATCTTTAATACATAATGGGTAAGTATTGCATTACTCATAAACAGCAATACAATATTGCCAATATACAATATCAAGGGGAAACTAAAACTAGGGCGGGCATGTGTTACTCCTGTTGCAACAAATGGGAAAGTAACAATAAAAAAAAGATTCAATAAATTTAAAAAAATGACTCCAGTGTCATAACTTCTTAAGAAACTAAATAATTTTAAATGTCTAGCCCAAGATATTCCTATGAAAAAGAAACTAATAATAAACGCTGTAAAATGTTTTAATACAGGTTTAAACATTTCGTATAATGAAAAGCCAGCTTTATAATTTTCTGGTAACTCAGGAAATTTAATTTCAATAATGAGTAGCGTAATGGCAATTGCAAAAACTGCATCACTGAAAAGAATCAATCGTTCCAACTCAAACTCTTTTTCAATTTCCTTTTGTACTTCACTCATACTATGATTGCATTAAGTTTTTAATTTCATCCATATAAATCCGCTCATTACTTAATCTGGGTATTTTATGTTGCCCACCCAATTTTCCTTTTTGTTTTAACCATGCATTGAATACTCCTTTATCTAAGGCATGAACAACAGGTAAACTTAGTGCAATATCTTTATATCGCTTGGCTTCATAATCGCTGTTTAATGACTTTAGCGCACAATCCAATTCATAAGCAAACACAGCTACATTAGCTGGCTTTGTATCAAACTCAATTAACCATTCATGAGCACCTTGATTATGATCGCCAAAATAAATAGGAGCAGCTGTATAATCATTTACCAATAGTCCTGTTTTTGCTGAAGCAATGGCAATGGCTTTGTCTGCATTATCTGCAATCACTTCTTCTCCAAAAGCATTGATGTATTGTTTTAATCTGCCGCTTACTTTTATTTTATAGGGATCCAAAGAAACAAACTGAATGGTGTCTCCTACCAAGTATCTCCACAATCCGCCGTTGGTGCTAATCACCAAAGCATAGTTCTCTCCAATCACCACTTTATTTAATCCGATAGTATTCGGTTTTTCTTTACCATATTCAGCAATTGGCATGAACTCGTAAAAAATACCATTCTCTAAAAACAACAACATACCATCTTCATCAGGATTATTTTGTGCTGCAAAAAATCCTTCACTGGCATTGTACATTTCTAAATAAGTACAACCAGTTCCTATATATTTTTTAAACTGTTCTTTGTATGGAGTAAATGAAACACCGCCATGTATATACAATTCTAAATTGGGCCATACTTCTTTTAAAGTTTCTTTACCCGTTATTTCTAAAATTCTTTTAATCAAAATCAATGTCCAAGTAGGCACACCAGAAATAGAAGTTACATCTTCTTCAATAGTGCTTTGTGCCAATTGTTCAATTTTATCTTCCCACTCATCCATTAATGCAATAGAGAGTTCTGGAGTTCTGATCCAATTAGCCCACATAGGTGTATTCTGCAATAGCACTGCACTTAAATCTCCATATTGCATGTCTTCATTCACCTGACTGATCTGATGGCTGCCACCAATTACCAATGCTTTACCGGTGAGTAAATCACTTTCGGTATTTGTATTATAATATAATGTGAGTACATCTTTGGCGCTTTGAAAATGGCCATCTTCTAAACTCTCTTCGGTTATAGGAATGAATTTGCTTTTATCACTTGTAGTGCCGCTACTCTTGGCAAACCAACTCACAGGAGTATTCCATAATACGTTTTCCTCCCCTTGCATAATACGCTCTATATAAGGCTTTAAGTCTTCATATTCATGGATGGGAACAGCCTCTTTAAATTTTCGGATACTAAATAAATCATTGAATCCATATTTTCTGCCAAACTCTGTATACTGGCCATGGGTAACCAAGTCTTGTAAAACTTCTCTTTGAACGATAATGGGATTACTCAGCCATTGCTCTATCCGCCAGTATCTGAGGCGGGCTAATCTTGATATGGAAGAACTCAGCAAATTCATATTGGGGTATGGCAAAATACACATTCCCAAGCATATAATCAATATCCAATGAAATCAAATAGAGCAGATCAATAAGCATCCATGGAAGCGCTTGGATTATCTCTCGCCATGTCAATAATCCAGTCTTTTCGTTTTAATTCGAAATTGGTACCTAAATACAATCTTCGAACCTGATCATCTTCGGCCAATTCTTCGGCAGTTCCATGTTTAAAGATCTTGCCTTCAATCAATAAATAAGCCCGATCACAAATAGATAGGGTCTCATTTACATTATGGTCTGTAATAAGAATGCCGATATTTTTATACTTTAAACGGGCTACCACAGTTTGAATATCTTCTACCGCAATCGGGTCTACCCCTGCAAAGGGCTCATCTAACAAAATAAATTTAGGGTCTACGGCTAATGCACGCGCTATCTCAGTTCTACGGCGCTCTCCCCCACTTAAACTATCCCCATTATTTCCTCTAACATGGTGTAAATTGAACTCATCTAATAATGATTCTAATTTAGTTTGACGCTCTCCTTTGGTGAGTTTGGTCATTTCTAAAACAGCCATGATATTGTCTTCCACTGTGAGTTTTCTGAAAACGCTTGCTTCTTGAGGCAGATAACCAATGCCCATCTGGGCTCTTTTGTACATAGGAAGCTTGGTAATGTCCTGATCATTTAAAAATACGGATCCTTCATCTGGTTTAATAAGCCCTACCACCATATAAAAACAAGTGGTCTTGCCAGCGCCATTTGGCCCTAATAAACCCACAATTTCCCCTTGATTTACCGAAACCGAAACATGGTTTACAACGGTTCTTCCTTTGTAGCTTTTAACGAGCTCTTTAGCATGTATGGTAAGGTTCACATTAAATACTTTCAACAAAAATAACGTTTATTGAATAAGCCCAAAGCACCAAATTATACTTTAACAGATGCTTTTTGAAGCAGTGATGGGTTGTATATTGCAGTCCATTTAACTATTTGAGCAAGCATGAAAGTTACTGAACACATTAACCAAGCCAAAGACACACTCATTTCATTTGAAGTATTACCACCTTTAAAAGGTAAAACCATTCAACATGTATTTGATCATTTAGACCCTTTAATGGAGTTTAAACCATCTTGGATCAATGTTACTTATCATAGAAGCGAAACCGCTTTCAAGAAAAAAACTGATGGCACATTCGATAAAGTAGAAGTGCGTAAACGCCCAGGAACGGTGGGTATTTGTGCGGCCATTATGAACCATTATCAAATTGATACGGTTCCACATTTTATTTGTGGAGGATTTAATAAAAGAGAGAGCGAAGATGCGCTGATTGATTTGAATTTTTTAGGAATTGATAATGTATTGGTTTTAAGAGGAGATGCGGCTAAGAACGAAGCCAGCTTTGAGCCAGAAGCCGATGGACATAAATATGCGATTGATTTACAAAAACAAGTGGTGAATTTAAATCATGGATTGTATTTAGATGAAGACATACAGAACGGCGGTAAAACTAATTTTTGTATTGGTACTGCAGGCTATCCAGAAAAACATTTTGAAGCACCCAATTTAGAAATTGATTTAGGCCGATTAAAAGCCAAAGTTGAGGCAGGTGCCGATTACATCATGACCCAAATGTTTTTCGATAACCAAAAGTTTTTTGATTATGTAAAAGCATGTAGAGATATGGGTATTACTGTACCAATCATTCCTGGCCTCAAACCAATTACCAATAAAAAACAACTCTCTGTTTTACCACGTATTTTTCATGTTGATATTCCTACTGATTTGTCTAATGCCATCATGAAATGCAAGACCGATCAGGATTGTGAGCAAGTAGGCACTGAATGGTTGATACAACAAAGTAAAGAGCTGAAAGCTTTTGGTGTACCTGTTTTACACTACTACACTTTAGGAAAACCGAAAGTAATTTGGAATGTGGTGAATGCTATTGTTTAGCCTCCAT
>JANOZT010000103.1:0-37534 GCA_031429515.1 Sphingobacteriia bacterium | reverse complement strand
TTTGGGCGGTAACACCTGATGGTAGCAGTTCTCGCAAAATTGCTGAGGGCGATAAAGAAGAAATTGCTTTCAGGGTTTCTAGGGTAGATTTTGAAGAAATTTATTTAGATGATGCCACTCCATTGTATTTTTCTGCTTATGGAGATAAAACAAAAAAGTTTGGCTATTTCAAATATGAAAATGGCAAAACCGAAAAACTCCTTTTTGAAGACCTACAAGTAAATCGTTTATCAAAAGCACTTGATGCCAATGTATTTACTTATATTAAACAAGACTATGATCTGTCACCAGAATTGTATGTGTCTGATAATTTTACCAAAGAACAAAAAGCTGCTTCTACCAATGCGCAACAACAAAATTATTATTGGGGCAAGAGTAAATTGGTTTCCTTCACCAATAAGTTAGGCAAGAAAATGCAAGGTGCTTTGTATTATCCTTCTAATTACGAAGCCGGCAAACAATACCCGATGATTGTTTACATGTATGAAATATTGTCTAATAATGTACACAACTATGTAGCACCAAGCATTAGAAGAGCATACAATACAACCAATTATACCACCAATGGTTATTTTGTATTTCAACCTGATATTGTTTATGAAACCAACGATCCAGGAATGAGTGCAGTAAATTGCATTGTACCGGGTGTAAAAGAAGTGTTGAAAACAGGTATGATCGATGCAAGTAAAGTGGGCATTATGGGCCATAGCTGGGGTGCTTATCAAACTTCATTCTTGATCACTCAAACAGATATATTTAAAGCAGCCATTGCTGGAGCTCCTTTAACTGATTTGATTAGTATGTCTTTATCTATTTACTGGAATAGTGGAACACCTGATCAGAAAATTTTTGAGACAAGCCAGGGCAGGTTTGATGGCCCTTGGTATGAAAGAACAGAAGCACATATTCGCAACTCCCCTATGTTTAATGCGAGTAAGATCAAAGCTCCTTTATTGGTAACATTTGGCGATAAAGATGGTGCGGTAGACTGGCACCAGGGAATTGAAATGTATGGCACTATGCGTAGAATGGAAAAGCCTTTTGTGATGTTGGTATATGCCGATGAGAATCACAATTTCACTAAAAAAGAAAATCAAATTGATTATCAAAAAAGACAAAGAGAATGGTTTGATCATTATTTATTGGGCAAGCCTGCGGAAAAATGGATCACTGATGGAGTGAGTTATGTAGATAGAATGAAGGAAAAAGAAAAAGAAGCTCCTAAGAATTAATTGATTTAAATATAACCCTGTCATGCGTATCATTAACACAGCAATTCTTTCCTTTGGTATGTCTGGCAGGGTTTTTCATGCCCCTTTTATTCATTTACACCCCGGATTTAAATTAGTGGGTGTTTTGGAAAGAACCAAAAACGAATCTTTAGCTTTTTATCCGGACATACATATTTATCGATCGCTCGAAGAAGTATTGAATGATGCGAGTATAGAATTAGTAGTGGTGAATACACCTACCAATACGCATTATGAATTTTGTAAAAAAGTATTGGAAGCAGGCAAAAATGTGGTTGTAGAAAAAGCTTTTACTACCACTGTTGATGAAGCCATTGAATTAATTCAAATTGCCCAGTCGCGTAATCTGCTTTTATCGGTGTATCAAAACCGCAGATGGGATAGCGATTTCAGCACCCTTAGATCAGTTGTTGAACAAGATCTATTGGGTGAAATTTTTGAAGCTGAATTTCATTACGATCGTTACAAAGAAACATTGAGCCCTAAATTACACAAAGAGATTCCAGGACCGGGTGCAGGATTACTGAACGATCTAGGACCCCATTTAATTGATCAGGCCTTGAGTTTATTTGGAATGCCCGAATGGGTATTTGGAGATATCAGAACACTTCGCCCAACATCGGAAGTAGATGATTGCTTTATGATCATTTTATTTTATTCCGATAAAAGAGTAGTATTAAAAAGCAATTTGATGATCAGAGAAGCCCTTCCTGCATTTGTGGTGCATGGCAAGAAAGGTTCATTCATCAAAAGCAGAGCGGATGTACAAGAAATAGCTTTACTAGCGAATGAAAAACCTAACTTAGATAATTGGGGTAAAGAACCGGAAGCTGAACAAGGTTTATTACATTCTGAAATAAATGGTGAAATAGTGAGCAAAAAAATCACATCGTTGCAAGGCAATTATTATCATTATTATGATGGTATTTATAAAGCAATAGCAGATGGCGCTCCTGCCCCAGTTACTGACCTAGACGGATTACATGTAATGCAAATCATAGAGGCTGCAATTAAAAGTTCTAATTCAAAATCGGCTATCAAAATCAATCCTTAAATTTTTACTATGAAAAAAAAAACACTTAACTATTTAAAAGTTTTAAAAGTAAAACCAGGTAAAAAAGTTAATTTATTAAAAGATTTTAGTACTAATAATAATCAAAAGAAGATTGATAAAAAAGAAGGCGAACTGATGATGGCCAATGGTATTAAAAACCTGGCATTAATGCAAGACAAAATATATGCACACGATGAATACAGCGTTTTAATTGTTTTTCAAGCTATAGATGCCGCAGGAAAAGACAGCTCTATTAAACATGTAATGAGCGGATTAAATCCTAGGGGAGTGAGAGTGACTTCTTTTAAAACCCCTTCTACGAATGAACTTGATCATGATTATTTCTGGAGACATTACCAAGCATTACCTGCTAGAGGTGAGATTGGCATTTTCAACCGTTCACATTACGAAAACGTATTGGTTACAAAAGTTCATCCTGAATTTATACTCAATGAAAATTTACCAGCCATTAATTCCATTAAAGATATTGATGGTAAATTTTGGAAATCGAGGTATGAACAGATCAATAGCTTTGAAAAAAATCTCTCTGAAAATGGCACCATCATTATCAAACTTTTTTTAAACGTTTCGAAAGAAGAGCAAAAAAAACGTTTTATTGAAAGAATTGATGATCCTGAAAAAAATTGGAAATTTTCTGTTGCTGACGTAGCTGAAAGAAAGCATTGGGATGAATATATGAAAGCCTATGAAGACATGTTAACAGCTACTTCTACTGAATATGCGCCATGGTTTGTAGTTCCTGCTGACGACAAATGGTTTGCACGTTTATGTTTAACAGGAATCATCACCGAACATTTTGAAAAAATGAAATTCGATTACCCCAAAGTTTCTAAAGAACAGATAGCAAAATTGCAAGAGGCAAAAGCGGCTTTGTTGAATGAAAAATAAAAAATTGTATTCGGTCAAATAAAAATAGCAAACAATGAAAAAAACTGCGCTACTAGCTGCTGCTTTCATCGCATTATTTGCATGTAAGCAAAATACCCCAGCATCTGATTTTAAAAATATTGAAGTGAAATACCCCATTGCACAAAAAGATACTACTGTAAAAGATAATTATTTCGGCACTGTAGTTGCCGACCCTTATCGTTGGATGGAAAATGATACTGCCGAAAACACCAAAGCTTGGGTTAAAGCAGAAAACGAAGTAACTGACGCTTACTTAGCTAAGATCCCTTTTTTACCTGCAATTCAATCGAGACTAAAAGAATTATGGAACTACGATAAATATTCTGCACCATCCAAAGAAGGCGATTATAATTATTATTCTAAAAAAACTGGTTTGCAAAATCAAGCTGTGGTCTACCGACAAAAAGATGGACAAAAAGAGCCAGAAGTTTTTCTAGACCCAAATACTTTTTCTAGTAATGGAACAACTTCTTTAGCAGGAATGAATTTTTCTACTGATGGTTCTTTGTGTGGCTATCAAATTTCGGAAGGTGGAAGTGATTGGAGAAAATTGATCGTGTTAAATGCCATCTCCAAAAAGCAAATAGGCGACACATTAATTGATGTTAAATTCAGCAGTGTAGCTTGGAAAAAAAATGAAGGGTTCTATTATAGCAGCTACGATAAACCAAAAGAAGGTAGTCAATTGGCCGGAAAAACCGATCACCATAAATTGTATTACCATCAACTAGGTCAGCCCCAAAGTGCCGACCAGCTTGTATTTGGTGGTGATATTACTCCAAGAAGGTATATTGGCGGTTATGTTACTGAAAACGAAAAATGGCTGATCATTTTTGCTGCCAATAGTACTTACGGAAATGAAATGTATGTGCAAGACCTCACTAAACCTAATGCTCCTATTATTCCAATTATAAAGGATATGAAATCGAGTGTTTCCGTATTTGATGTAGATGACGAATACTTTTATATTCAAACTGATAAAGGGGCACCGAATAGTAAAGTTGTAATTGCCACATTAAATCAACCTCAATCAGAGCATTGGATCGATTTAATACCTGAACAAAAAGAAGTATTATCAGTAAGTACAGCAGGAGGAAATATCTATTGCAGTTATTTGAAAGATGCAATCACCAAGGTATTGCAATATGATATGAAAGGCAATAAATTAAGAGATGTTGAACTGCCAGGATTGGGTAGTGCAAATGGTTTTGGCGGAAAAAGAAAAGAAAAAACGGTATTCTATAGTTTTAGTTCTTATATAGTGCCGTCTACTATTTACAAAATGGATATTGCTTCAGGAAAAGGAGAAGTATATAAAAAGCCAACCGTTCAATTCAACACCGAAGACTATGAATCTAAACAGGTATTTTATAATTCCAAAGATGGTACTAAAATTCCGATGATCATTACTTATAAAAAAGGAATTAAACTTGATGGCAATAACCCAACGCTACTATATGCTTATGGAGGATTCGGTGCAAGCATTACTCCTTATTTTAGCACCAGCGATATTATTTTATTGGAAAATGGGGGCATTTATGCTGTTGCGAATTTAAGAGGCGGTGGAGAATATGGAGAAACATGGCATAATCTAGGTATCAAAACCAAAAAGCAAAATGTATTTGATGATTTTATTTATGCAGCAAAATACCTTATCGAAAACAACTATACCAGTAAAGATAAATTAGCTATTCAAGGTGAATCGAATGGTGGTTTATTAATTGGTGCTACCATTACTCAACAACCTGATATTTGTAGAGTAGCATTTCCTTTTGTGGGCGTGATGGACATGTTGCGTTACCATAAATTTACGGCTGGCGCTGGTTGGGCTTATGATTATGGCACTTCAGAAGATTCAAAAGAAATGTTTGAATACTTAAAGGGCTATTCTCCCGTGCACAATGTAAAAGAAGGCACAGCTTATCCTGCCACTTTAATAATGACAGCAGATCATGATGATCGTGTAGTGCCTGCTCACTCTTTTAAATTTGCTGCCAATATGCAAGAGAAGCATAAAGGTGAAAACCCTGTTCTGATCAGTATTGAAACCAAAGCAGGTCATGGTGCTGGCATGTCTACTGATCAAGTAATAAAAGCAGAATCCAATAAATGGGCATTCATGTTTTACAATTGTAAAGTAGCGATAAAAAAATAATGCAAAAAATTTAGACGATTGTTCTAAAAGTGAGATTAATTCTTGGTGTGGTTATTTTTGTACTGGGTGGAAGTCGGTGCAGCCAATGGGTTTGCGTGGTTCCTTTCATTACGAGTAACGAACCATGTTCTAATTGAAGCATTATTTTTGACTGATCAACTTTGTGTTTAAATCCGAAATTTCTTGCTGCCCCAAAACTCAAAGAGGCAATAGCTCCATGCTTTTTTAAATCTTTTTCTCCATCACTATGCCAGGCCATTCCTTCTTTGCCATCGTGGTACAAATTGAGTAAACAAGAATTGTAGGTTTCATGGGATCTAGCTTCAGCAATAGATTTAATTGTTTTCAAAGCGTCTGTCCAAGGCAATGCTATTTTTGTTTTATTGGAATAACTGTATTCGAATGGTTGATCGCCATACCAAGCTACTTTGCGTTTGGTAATAAAATGCTTACCGAAAATAACGGCTTCGTCATTTTTCCATTCGATATGATTCAATAGCTCTTGGTAAAAAAGATCAGCTTCTTTTTTGGAGAAGATAGTTCCAAAATAATTTACTTCCCCATCTTTGGGCAATAGGTTGATGCTCGAATCATGGAAGGAATCGAATAAGGTCAACTACATTTTTTTAGCGTCTTCTAAAAATTTAGCCAATCCAATATCCGTTAATGGATGTTTTAGCATTCCTAAAATAGAATCTAATGGACAAGTACAAATGTCCGCGCCTAATTCAGCAGCTTTAATAATATGCAAGGGATTTCTGATAGATGCTGCTAAGATCTCTGTTTTGTATTGTTGTACATCAAAAATATGTCTTAATTGACCGATCAATTCCATACCATCCCAACCACTATCATCAATTCTGCCAATGAAAGGAGAAACATAAGATGCTCCCGCTTTTGCAGCTAAAATTGCCTGACCTGCTGAAAAAATTAAGGTACAATTGGTTCTAATGCCATTGTCGGTAAACCATTTGATGGCTTTAATGCCGTCTTTAATGATAGGCACTTTCACCACAATATTCGGGTGAATAGCGGCTAATTTCTTTCCTTCTTCTACCATTGTAGCAAAATCGGTAGAAAGTACTTCTGCACTAACGTCTCCATCTACTAACTCACAAATGGTTTTGTAATGATTGGCAATGGCTTCTTCGCCTTTAATGCCTTCTTTGGCCATCAATGATGGATTGGTGGTAACACCATCCAAAATGCCTAGATCATTCGCTTCCTTAATTTGTGAGAGATTGCCAGTGTCGATGAAAAACTTCATATATAAAGGTAATTAAAACAAAAAAAAATGGCAGGCTACTCACATCGCACCGCTACAACCGCTTATCCTTGCTGCATTCCTGCCCTGGGGAAGTTCAGCAGGAGCTGGTCGTGCGAGACCTGCCGTGGCAAAAGTAAGGATTGAAAGCTATACTTTTGCAAAAAAATAAATTATGGGTGTATCTGATCAATTGGCTCAAATAAAAGCAGAAAAAGCCGCTGCTAATTTACAAGCAGGTCTAGATTTTTTAGCTGCTAATAAAACCAAAGAAGGTGTTACTGAATTGCCTAGTGGTTTACAATATGAAGTATTAACTGCTGGTGTTGGACAAAAACCAACAGCGCATAACGAAGTAACTTGTCATTACCATGGCACTTTAATTGACGGAACTATTTTTGATAGTTCAGTGCAAAGAGGTAAGCCAGCTTCTTTTCCTTTGAATATGGTTATTAAAGGTTGGACTGAAGGTTTACAATTAATGCCTACTGGTAGCAAATGGCGTTTTTTTATTCCTCCACATTTAGGATATGGAGATCGTCAGGTAAGTGCACAAATAGGACCAAATAGCACATTGATCTTTGATGTGGAATTGATCAGTTTTATTTAAGCATTATTAAACGAGCTCACTGAGTTCTAACCAACGCAATTCTTTTTCTTCTAATTGATTGGTTAATACAATAAGGCGATCACTTATTTTTTGAATAGCATCGAAGGGCAATGTTCCGGTGCTCATTTCAAGTGTAAGTGATTGCTTTTCCTTTTCTAATTCAGGCATGTCTTTTTCGAGTTGTTCAAACTCTCTTTTCTCTTTGAACGACAAGGCTCTTTTTGTTGATGTAGATGAAGATGGTGCCACTTTGGGCTGCTCATTCATCACAATACTTTCAGTTGTAGCACCTTTGCGTTTTCCTGCTTCGAGCACATCCCATTTATTGGCTAACTTCTCATTGTCTTTCTGCCAAATTCTGTACTGGGTATAGTTTCCAGGGAAATCCCTGATTTCTCCATTCCCTTCAAATACAAATAAATGGTCTACCAATCGATCCATAAAATAACGGTCGTGAGACACTATTAAAATACATCCCGGATAGTCACTTAAAAAATTTTCTAATACAGCCAATGTAGGTAGATCCAAATCATTGGTTGGTTCATCGAGAATTAAAAAATTGGGATTGCGAAACAGTACGGTTAATAATTGCAAGCGCTTTTTCTCGCCTCCACTTAATGCAGATAAATACGTATATTGTTTATCAGGAGTAAATAAAAATAGTTCTAAAAATTGTGCAGCACTCAAACTTCCGCCATTGGCCAATGGAAAATTCTCTGCAAATGTTTTCACATATTCAATTACCCGCATGTCATCTTTGATCACCAATCCTTGCTGAGAAAAATTGCCAAATAAAACGGTATCGCCTACATTAATTTTACCACTATCGGCTGGTTCTAATAATTGTAACATGTTGAGAAAAGTAGATTTACCGACCCCATTTTTTCCTACAATTCCTACTCTTTCTCCTTTACTAAATGTGTATTCAAAGCCTTTTAAAATGGGTAAACCATTGAATGATTTGTACACTTTTTTCATCTCTACTACCTTCCCACCTAACCTACTCATTTTCACTTCTAATTGAAGTTGGGTATCTTCAATTTTTTGCTTCGCCCTAGCTTCTACTTCATAAAAATTGTCTTGACGACTCTTACTTTTAGTAGTTCTTGCCTTTGGTTGCTTACGCATCCATTCCAATTCTTTTCTGTAGGTATTCTTGGCTTTATCAATACTGGCCTGCTCACTGTCTAAACGAGCCGCTTTTTGTTCCATGAACTGCTCATAATCACCCGTGTAAGTATAGAGTTTCTCTCTTTCCAATTCCCATATCTCATCGCAAACCGCATCTAAGAAATAGCGATCATGGCTTACCAATAGCAATGTTACTTTTTCTTGATTCAAATAATTCTCTAACCATTCGATCATTTCTACATCCAAATGATTGGTTGGTTCATCCATCATGAGTAATGTATGTTGGTGCGAAAACCCAATATTAATAAGGGTTTTGGCCAGTGCTACTCTTTTTCGTTGTCCACCACTGAGCTCTTTCACCGGATTGGTCAGGTGATGAATATTCAATTTATCCAGAATCTGGTGAACTTTGGTTTCAAAATCCCAGGCATTCAGGTTGTCCATGGCTTCAATACCTTCGGTAATACCATCGGCATCTTCCTCCTCAATGGCCACTTCGTATTTCTTGATGGCATTGATGATAGGGTGATTGAGCTCAAAAATATTCTCCAACACCGATTTACCCTCTTCAAACTGGGGATCTTGCTCAAAAAGGGCTACAGTTACATCTTTATGAACCCAGGATTTACCCGAATCGGGGGTTTCTTTTCCTGTTAAAATACGCAATAGGGTTGACTTTCCGATGCCATTTCGGGCGATCAGGGCTATTTTGTCTCCCTCGTTGATATGAAATGAAATATTGCTAAAAAGTGGATTAATACCATAGCTTTTGGTTAACCCTTCTACCGAAACATAATGCATGCTGCAAAACTAAGTATCTTGTGCTTGAATAATTCAATCAACCCAATCTGTTTGAAAAAGAAATGATGAAAAACCCTTTTCAACGACTTAGTATCAGGAATAAACTGTTTTTTTCGCATTTTCTGATATTGCTGGTTACTGTAACTATTATATATGTTACCGTTACCGTGAACAATAAGCGTAGTGCTGTAGAATTTTTGTTGGATAAAACGGAAGATATCCGCATTAAAGTGCAACAACAAAATGAAGCAAAACAAGACTTTTTATTGAACGAGCGATTGAATGAAGATTTTTTTAGAACTGGCAATAGCGAGGCGATCAGCAGGTATAGAATGATCTTAAGACAGATCGATGAAAATATTGCGCAGATCAATCAACAAAAACTCACTAACAAGCAATTGCTAAATGAACAAATCATTACCATCACCAAAGATATTCATACCCAAGACGAAGTTTTCAATCAAATGATCGATTCGGTAAAACAATTGGGCTTTGGAAAATTGGGATTAATTGGAAGCTTACAAAACTATACCCAAGAATTAAAATCGAATAACCTGATCAATCCTTCAATTTTAGAAGAACTCAAACAACAGGAAATCAATTATTTTTTACACAAAGACAAAAAAGCTGCTGAACGCTTCGACACCATTGCAGCGCAAGCAATGAAAACCTATGTAAACAGTCCTAGCACATTACTCATTTTAGGATCTTACAAAACTAATTTTGCCAGAATTGTTACTTTAGAAAGAATCATTGGCAATACCAAAGAGTCTGGCTTAAGCAATGAATTAGCAGAACAAAGCAAAAAAACCGATCTGCAAATCAAAATTACGATCGATACCATTAAACGCATATATCAAGAAGATCTACAAGTACTCAATTATATTTTTATTGGTTTAATTGCTGTTACTTTTATTGTGGGCATTTTAATGAGCTATGTGTTGGCCGTTGAAATAACCAAGCCTATTGTAAGGCTCAACAATGCCATTAAAGAAGTAGTTGCAACACAATTTAAAGAAGATATCAACCCTAGATTTATTGACCCCTTTAGAGAAGATGAAATTGGTGAATTGACTAAAAATTTTAATCTATCTATCCGTAAAATCAGAAGGAGTATCAGCATCATTCAAAGCAAAAACAATATTCTCTCTTTAAAAAATTCCGAATTAATCAATAACCAAGAAAGCCTAAGAAAAACCAATTCTCAAAAAGATAAATTCTTGTCGATCATTTCTCACGATATGCGTGCTCCCCTATCGAGCATTATTAGTTTTCTGGATTATTACAAAGAAAATTTCAACAGCTTTACTGAAACAGAAATTGATTTTGTATCGACTAACTTAAATATCCATGTAAAAAAAGTGGTGGAAATGCTGGATGGATTATTATTATGGTCGAGGTCTCAAACAGGGGAAGTACATGCTTCTCTAGAGCCCATTGATCTTTCTAAATCTATTAAAGACACTGTAGATATTCTGCAACAAAGTGCCTCCAACAAAAAAATTACCATTACCACTAAACTGCATAATCAATTGGTATGGGCCGATAAAAATATGACCGCTTTTATTATTCGTAATGTATTGTCGAATGCTATCAAGTTTACTAAAGAAGGCGGCAATATTGAAATCTTTACCATGCGCAATAAAAGAAATGCTTTTATTATTATTAAAGATACCGGCCTTGGAATTAGTACAGAAAATTTGGAAAAATTGTTTAGAGATGATGTTACGTTCTCCACTTTTGGCACAGACAACGAAAAAGGGATTGGCTTGGGCTTAGTGCTCTGTAAAGACTTTATGAATATGCAAAATGGTGCTATAGAAATAGAGAGTATTGTTGATGAAGGAACTACTGTGAATTTGTTGTTTCCATTAGTAGGAAGGGAGTGAGAAAGATGAAAGAAGAAAGAAGAAAGATGAAAGATGAAAGAAGAAAGAAGAAAGATGAATTATGAAAGATGAATTAATAGTTAAGAATTAATAGTTTGGCTGCTGCGCATAGATATTTTATTCTCAACAAACCATATAATATGGTTTCGCAATTTGTGAGCAGTCATGACGTGAATCTGTTGGGTGATATTCAATTTGATTTTCCGGAAGGCACCCATGCCATTGGCAGATTAGACAATCTATCCGAAGGTTTATTGATATTAACCACCAATAAAAAAGTAACTAAATTATTGTTCCAGGGAGAGAAGCCACATGAACGGGTTTATTTGGTATTGGTAAATAAGCAAGTCAGTGCAGAAAATATTGCTCGATTGCAAAATGGAGTAGAATTGGTTATTGAAAATGGAGCAAAGTATATCAGTACTTGCAAAGCCGAAATTGTTGCCGACCCTCCGTTCAATTTCCACTCCCCTTATATAATGACTGAGCATATAGATTATTCATGGCTTCGCATTAGTTTAACTGAAGGAAAATTTCATCAAGTAAGAAAAATGGTGAAAGCTATTGGCCATAAAGTAAAAAGATTGGTGAGAGTTAGCATTGAAGGCCTGTATTTAGGCGACTTGCAACCTGGGGATGTAATGGAATTGACAGAAACAGATTTTTTTAGCCTCTTAGGCATAGAAAAATACTAATTGAGCGTTAAACCTGAAGTGAACATCTAAGTCAAATAAAAAAAAGCATGAAAATTAGAATATTGGTCCCCTTTTTAATGGCTATTTTTCTGTTTGCCTGTAAAAAAAATGCAACTGAACCTGTAAATACGATCCCACCAGCTTCCGTTAGTACATTGTATTTTCCTCCTGTTACTGGTTCAGATTGGCAAACCTCTACCCCTGCTTCTCTGGGTTGGAATGAAACTGAATTAAATAATTTATATACTTATTTAGATAGTAAAAATACCAAAGCATTCATCATTCTAAAAAATGGCAAAATTGTTGTTGAAAGATATTTTGGAACTTTTACAAAAGATAGTTCATGGTATTGGGCATCGGCCGGAAAAACAATGACCGCATTCTTAGTAGGCATTGCACAACAAGATGGAATTTTAAATATCAATAATAAAACGAACCAATATTTAGGTACTGGTTTTACTACAGCTCCTCTTGCAAAAGAAAATTTAATTACCATCAAACATCAATTAACAATGACATCTGGCTTAGATGATGGTGTGGCTGATAGTGATTGTACTTTACCGGCTTGCCTGGTCTATAAAGCCGATGCTGGAACCAGATGGGCTTATCATAATGCAGCATATACCCTACTAGATAAAGTAATTGAAACTGCAAGTGGAATGAGTTACAATAATTATTTTCAACAAAAAATCAGGGACAGAATTGGCATGAATGGATTATGGATTAAAGCCCTTAATTCTAATAATATATTTTATAGCAACGCAAGAAGTATGGCTAGGTTTGGCTTATTAATGCTTAACAAAGGGAAATGGGATCAAACAACTATTCTCGGTGACAGTGTTTATCTGAATAATCAAATCAACACTTCACAAAATTTGAATTTGAGCTATGGTTATTTAACCTGGTTGAATGGAAAAGCAAGTGCCATGGTGCCTACTTCACAAATTGTTTTTCCGGGTTCGCTCATTCCCAATGCTCCCGCTGAAATGTATTCAGCATTAGGCAAGAACGATCAGAAAATTTATGTTATTCCTTCTCAAAAATTAGTGGTTATTCGTATGGGTGAATCGGCAGGAACTGTGCAGTTTGCTGTATCTGGCTTTGATAATGAGCTCTGGGGCAGGTTAAATACGATTATAAAGTAATTGCAGAAGGTTTACTCAAAAAACAATTCAGTACCTTTGTTGTTTAAATAAGCAATGAAACAATTCAGCATTCCCAATATATACAGAAGTAATTTTATCAGTAGGGTTAAGGAGCAAAGAAAAGCTGCTGATAAATTAAAAAAAGACTTTACTCCTACCCTTTTAGACTTGGGGCCTATTCATATTTATTTAGCGCGTCATTTTGGATTTTGCTATGGTGTAGAAAATGCCATAGAAATTGCATTCAATACCATCGATCAAAATCCTGGCAAGAAAATTTATTTACTGAGTGAAATGATTCATAACCCTCAGGTAAATGCCGATCTAATAGCTCGTGGGGTGAGTTTTCTGCAAGATACTTATGGCAAACAAATTATTCCTTTCGACCAAATCAATGCGGATGATATTGTAGTTATTCCAGCATTTGGTACTACAATAGAAATAGAAAATTTATTAAAGCAAAAAGGAATAGCTATTGAAAAATACAATACCACTTGCCCTTTTGTAGAAAAAGTATGGAATCGCAGCGAACAAATTGCACAGAAAGGTTATAGTGTGGTGGTTCATGGTAAACCCAAACACGAAGAAACAAGGGC
This sequence comes from Sphingobacteriia bacterium, assembly GCA_031429515.1. Lineage (GTDB taxonomy): Bacteria > Bacteroidota > Bacteroidia > Chitinophagales > Chitinophagaceae > Sediminibacterium. Next base: position 24,014 of record JANOZT010000103.1, on the reverse strand, counting down.
TACATTTTCGCATGCTTCGGCAAACACGCCAACAGTTATTGTAAATGACATGAACGACACTATTGAATTGGCTAAATATATCACTGGGGAAAAACCCGCTGATTTATTTTATTCCGAATTCAAAGGGAACTATTCGGAAGGGTTTAATATCGAAACTGATTTGCAAAAAATTGGCGTGGTAAATCAAACTACTCAATTAGCCACCGATACACAAGCTATTTCAGATTATTTAAAAAATATTATCCAACAACATTTTCAACTCAATAGCAACACTATTAGCGAACGTTTTGCCGACACGAGAGACACTTTGTGTTATGCAACCAACGACAATCAGTCTGCAGTAACAGGAATGCTCGAAACTCCTGCTGATATAGCCATTGTTGTTGGTGGTCATAATAGCAGCAATAGCTCCCATTTGGTGGAATTATGTGAAGCCAAATTGCCCACTTATTTTATTGATTCACCCGAAAAAATCATCAATAAAGACCAAATTCTACATTGCAATTGGCAAACAAAAGCCTTAACACAGATCAATAACTTTCTTCCTTCAAAAACGCCGCTGCGCATTTTAATGACCAGTGGTGCTAGCTGTCCGGATGCAGTTGTTGAAGAGGTGATTCAAAAGCTGGCGAGCTTCTATGGCATTGAAGCTCCACTCGATTCTTTTTTAGCATCTTAATTATGCTTCTTCGGTCTTTTAATTATTCCTCTTCGGGCTTGTTCTTGAGCATACCTAATAATCGATAACTATTCTTGGTAACAAATTGAGTATTCTCCCAATTAACAGTAATCATCGGTTTAATTGACACAAATCCTTCTTGCTTTGTACCAGTTTGCACTTCAACCATTTCAAAATGGCTAGCATCTTTTGCTATAAACACATATTCTTTCCCCTCAAACCTAACTACAGATTCTTCTGGTAATACTTTTGATGCATCTGCTGCTAAATCAAAACTTCCATTCAAGAACATGCCTGGCAACAAATCGTGGCTGGGATTCTCAAAATGACAATGCACCAAACCTGTTCTTTCTTCATTAATATTTTTGGTGGCAAGCAATACTTCCACTTCATATTTTTTATTCGGATTATTAGATAATGCAACTGTGCCCTTCATGCCTTTTTTAATCAATGGCATGTCTTTTTCGAAAACAGATAATGCTGCATGAATATCATCGGGGTTTACTAATTCAAATAATACATCTGCAGGGTTCACATACTTTCCAATATTCACATTTACCTTGGTTACAAAACCATCGATTGGTGCCCTTAAAGAAACTGTTCTAGAAATAGTAGACACTGTTAATTGAGAAGGATCAATGCCAATGATCTTCAATTTCTCTTCCAAACTTTTGATCATCACTTGCGTCATTGTATAATCGCTCAATACTTGTTGGTAGCTTTTCTTACTCGTAGCATCTGCATCACTTAGTTCCTTCTGACGTTTTAAATCTGCAGACAGAAAATCCATTTTTGCTTTGTCCACTAAATAGTCCTGTTGTAATTGCACATAGCTCTGGTCTTCCATCAATCCAATTACTTCGCCTTTGCGCACACTCATGCCTGGCAACAATTGCGTTTTCTTTAAATAACCACCCAGCGGAAAACTCACAGAAACCATATTTTGTGGGGGCACATCTACCAAACCATTTACTAAAATAGTTTCATGTAATGTTTTTGTTTGCGCTAAACTGATTTGTAATTCGGCTTGTTTTATTTGCTGACCTGTTAGCGAAACAATAGAAGATTCCAATGCACTTGCTTTAACGGGCTCCTCTTTCTTTGATGAAGTACAGCTGCCCATTGTTACAGCCAATAGAAAAATGATGATCTTATTCATAATAAATTAATTGTTCAATAAATAATGTAATTCAGACTCCGCAATATTTACTTGACGGAGTGTTTCTAAATATTGTGTTTTAATATTGATGGCTTGATTGATCAATGTACCCCATTCAATATAATTGATCTGACCATTGCGGTAACTTAAGTTGGCTGTTTTGATGATGATATCAGATTGCTTGATAGCGGTTTGTTGATAGTAGAGCATCGCCTTATTGTATTTCTCATATTCTTGCCAAGCTCTATCCAGTTTAGATTGTAGGCCAATAGTGGTTGCCATTGTTACCGCAGCTGCTACTTCCTCATTGGCTTTTGCAGCGTTTACTTTTTGCTTTTGAGACTTATTAAAAACAGGTACCGACATCCCTAGCGTGACCGATGAGAAACGGTTGCCTATATTGTATAGTTTTTCTGATCTATCAGTTAACATTTGCCAACCATTTAAGGATTGATTATTATAACCCAATAACCAATCTGGCTTCAACCTTGACTTGGCCAAAGCTGTTTCGGCTGCGGCCTGTTCTTGTTGTTGTCTGTTTAATTCGATGAAAGGATTATTTCTCCATTGTGCCGAATCGAATAATTTGGTCTTTGCTTCTAAAGGATCTAAAGCCATAATGGGCAATTCGGATTGTATCAATAATCCTAATTGCATTTGCACCATTTTTAAATCGGATTCCTGCATATTGATGGATAACCTATTTTGCATGACTAGATTATCGAGCGACATTTTTTCCAATAGATTAGTCTCTCCTTTTTCAAAACGCAAACTCGCAATTTTTAAATACTGCCCATAAATACTATCAATATTTTGTAAAAGCAACTGACTAGCTTGTATATATTGAAGCTGCACATAGAGTTGTCTTGCCAATCTTTTTACATCCATTATTTGAACCTGTGTATTTGCCTTTGCAGTTGCTAGGAATTTTTCGAAAACATTTCTCTGTTGATTATTAATAGCACCTGCATTCAAAGGTTGAATAATGCTGATTCTTGCGTCGAACGCTGCCGTATTATAGTTACCCAACTCGGTATTGAATTGTGTTTTAGGGATCTCATTGGCCGTTCCTGGTAAATAACTGTAGTACTTTTCTTGCAAGCGATTTACTTTTAAGGAAGGCGCTTGTTCAACTGCTTTCTGTAAAACTTCTTCTAAATGCATGGGCTGACTAGTTGCGCTTTTCTGAGCATTCAACATGGTTCCAAGGCACATTATTCCAATAAGGGTTAATGCTTTCATATTGATTTGTTTACTTCTTCTATCAAATAATAAATACAAACATGGTAATACCATTAAAGTAAGTACAGTGGCAGTTAGCAAACCTCCAATCACTACTGTTGCCAATGGCCGTTGAACTTCTGCACCTGCCCCACTACTGATTGCCATTGGTAAAAATCCTAGAGAAGCCACAGCAGCTGTCATTAAAATAGGACGCATTCTTATTTCGATTGCATGAAGAATAATATCTTTCACATCGGATTGATCGGTTGTTCTTAAGCGCACAATTTCTGTGATGAGTACGATTCCATTTAAAACAGCAACGCCAAATAAAGCAATGAACCCAACCCCAGCTGAAATACTAAATGGCATTCCGCGTAACCATAAACTAAATATTCCGCCTGTTGCCGATAACGGTATTGCAGAAAAGATGAGTAAGCCGTATTTAATTTTATTAAATGCAAAATAGAGAAGTACAAAAATCAATAGTAATGCAATAGGCAATGCAATGGCCAATCGAGATGTTGCTTTTTGAAGGTTCTCATACTGACCACCATAGGTAATGGAATATCCAGCGGGCAGTTTTATTTTTTGGTTTACTTTTTCTTGCAATTCTTTTACAATGGATTGTACATCTCTTCCCCTCACATTAAAACCAACCATGATTCTTCTTCTGGCTTCCTCTCTTTGAATTTGGTAAGGCCCCTCCTTTAATTCGATGGTTGCCAGTTCATTCAATGGTATAGATTTGCCATCGGCAATACCCACCATTAAATTGCCCATATAAGACAGATCATTTTTCTGTTCATTATTTAAGCGAACCACAAGATCAAATCGACGATCGCCTTCAAATACAACACCGGCAGCTGTTCCAGCGTATGCAGCTTGAACAGTTCGATTGATCTCATTCACGGTTGCACCGTATCTTGCAATGGCTGAACGATTATAATTAATCACCATCTGCGGTACTCCAGTAACCGTTTCTACATAGAGATCTTTGGCTCCATCTACTTTATTGATCAATACCCCCATTCTTTCAGCCAATAGAGCTAAGCTATCTAAATCATCGCCAAAAATTTTACACACCACATCCTGTCTTGCACCGGTCATTAATTCATTGAATCTCATCTGAACTGGATATTGGAAACCTGTAGTAACACCAGGCACTTGTTGCAAAGCTTTACTCATTTTTTCTGCTAGCTCATCAAATGTTTTGGCACTGGTCCATTCTTTCTTGTCTTTTAATATTACCATCATATCCGCAGCTTCCAATGGCATTGGATCTGTTGGAATTTCACCAGAACCAATTTTTGATACCACTTTCTTTACTTCAGGAAATGAATCGAGTAATACTTTTGCGGTGCGTTGTGTGGCGGCAACAGTATTAGACAATGAAGACCCTGTTAACAATCTAGTATCTACCGCAAAATCTCCTTCTTCTAGTTTAGGAATAAACTCCCCTCCCAATGTAGTCATGATGAAACCAGCGATGATCAACAATAAAAAACTAGCTCCTACAATGGTTCTTGGAATGCTCAATATTTTTTTAAGAATCGGTTTGTACCAACTGTTGATACTTTGCATCATTCTATCAGAGAAGCTGGATGGCAAATTGGTTTTCTTGCTCAAAAACAAAGCACTCATCATAGGAATATAAGTGAGTGATAAAACAAATGCTCCCAATATGGCAAACGAAACTGTCTCGGCCATCGGACGGAACATTTTTCCTTCGATACCTTGTAAAGACAATACTGGCAAATACACTACCAAAATAATTATTTGACCAAATGCAGCTGCATTCATCATTTTAGAAGAGCTATCCCTTACCTCTATATCCATTTCTTCTTGACTCAGAATAGATCCTGTTTTATGCCGAATACCATGTTGCAATTTGTGTAATACCGCTTCCACAATAATTACTCCGCCATCTACCAATAACCCAAAATCCAAAGCCCCTAAACTCATGAGGTTTCCGCTTGTGCCTGCGAGATTCATTAATATCATTGCAAAGAGCAAAGACAATGGAATTACCGAAGCCACAATTAATCCGGCTCTGAAATTTCCTAAAAAAAGTACCAATACAAAAACAACGATCAAAGCGCCCTCCATTAAATTGGTCTTTACAGTGCCTATTGCATTGTCCACCATTTTTGTTCTGTCAAGAAATGGTTCGATGATCACTCCTTCTGGCAATGATTTTTCTATTTCTTTAATTTTTTCTTTTATGGTGTGAATCACTTCTTTGCTATTGCCACCTTTTAACATCATAACCACGGCACCTGGCACTTCTCCTTCGGCACCATAAACAGTTGCACCATATCTTACTGCAGTACCAAATTGAACAACAGCAATATTTTTAACCAATACAGGGATTGAACCATTGACCCTTTTTACAACAATATTTTCTATATCTGCTAATTGTTTTACCAACCCTTCCGTTCTAATGAAAAGTACGTTAGGTCCTTTTTCTATATAGGATCCACCTGCATTTTGATTATTGTTTTCTAATGCATTGAATACATCTGTAATGGATAGCCCGAAACTTTTTAGCTGATCTGTTTTAACCGCTACTTCGTACTGTTTTACTGAACCACCAAAACTGCTTACATCCGCTACGCCTGAAGTACCCAATAATTGTTTTCGAACGATCCAATCTTGAATAGATCTTAACTCAGTTAAACTGTATTTTCCTTCGTAGCCTTTTTTTGTCTTGATCACATATTGAAATATTTCTCCCAACCCAGTTGTAACAGGTCCCATTTCGGGGATACCCATTCCAGCAGGAATTTGAGATTGAACAGATACAAGCCTTTCACTCACTTGTTGTCTTGCCCAATACACATCGGTTTGATCATCAAAAACGATGGTTACTAAACTCAATCCAAAACGAGAGAAACTTCTTTGCTCTTTAATGCCAGGAATATTTCTTGTAGCTTGCTCTACAGGAACTGTAATAAATCGCTCCACATCGGGTGCACCTAATCCGGGAGAACTGGTAATTACCAACACTTGATTATTGGTAATATCTGGCACCGCATCAATTGGCAATTTCATAGCAGCATAAATACCGCCAATGATTAAAGCGAGAATAAATAGCGATACGATCAATTTATTCCGAATAGAAAAATCAATTATTTTATTCAGCATGTGTATACAATAATGCTATAATCAACCACTAAAAGATTGATTATATAAAAATGAATAATAAGCTGCGTTGCAGCAGGTGAAAATTAAGCAGATAATAGCAGAGAAACCACTTTGGGAGGTTGGAAGATATTCACCATTGGTTGGTAATAATATCGATTCGGCACTATACTTGAATAAGCAATTACGGGCAATGGAATGGAAGGAGATTCAATTGAGATTTTTTGCAAGGGCATTATCGTTACCGCACTAACAAAGCAACAGTCTGTATCGTGGGTTTTAAAAGGTAACTGCATGTCTTGCGCATAATCGTCGTCTACCACCACTGGATCTAAATAGTGTATCTTGATAAAACCAGCTAAAGACAGATCGGGGTTTTCCTCATGATGCGTAATAAAATGATGCACGAATAAAGGAAGCTTTAATAGTTGATAAGCATCAGTTGCACCAAATAGATATACCGCTAAGACCAATATAGATATTGTACGCTTCACAGTCCGAAGTTACGCATTAATTGATAAAATTCCACCAAACCCCAAATCGCATCATTAAACCGGGTGCTACATAGTCATTGGCCATTAGATTGCGCTTGGTAAAACCGATATTACCAGCTTCCAGATTTAAAGAATTGAGATTCTCTGCTCTCAAAAAGCCTTTAAAGCTTTTGATCCTAAAATGCAGAAAAGCATTCACATCTGGTCTGTTATTGATCGTGTTGGTATTCTGATAAAAATATTGTCCCATTTGTGGGCTATAATTATCTGCTTTGTATCCGGAATGATACCTTATTTCAATCCCTGTTGAAATAAATAGATTGGTATAAAAATTACCTTCAAAAGCGATTCTGTTTCTGGTTAAGAAAAAGGGGATGTTTACAGGAGGGTTACCAGTTGTTTGTTGAAAATGTACTTCTGTATACCAGTTCCAATGTTTTGCCAACTTAAACATTTTTTCTGCCGACACATGCAATACATTAAACAATGTCGCTTCTTGCTTGGCAGTATAAAAACTATCGAAATATAGGAAGTTATTTACAGCAAAATATTCTGCACCAAACTTGAAATGTTTTTTAGGATTCTCGTAATTCACAAATAAACGAATGGTATTTTCTTTGGAAAAATCTTGTTTATTTTTCAACGGAAAACTACTCAAAGGATTGAGATTAAAAGAAGGTGAACGATTTACATTTTGAAATCCGATGGTCAAATACCCTATTTTTTTTCCCAACAGTCTTTTCATATTTCCATAGATACTATAGTCTCCAGCATTCAATCCATTGATATAAAATTTTCCGTTGGCTTCGATATCCCAAACCTGGTTTCTGGTTCTATTTCTATATTCTGCAGCTGTATATACATTGTAGAAATTGGCTGAACTGATGGTATCAAACTGACCTTTTAAATTTTGTAATGCAATGCTTGCTTTGAAAAATTGACTTTGGTTATTCTTATCCGGAAAAGTCATTAAGCTGAATACGTTTTGTATATTACTCCATTTGTCGTTGTATTTGAAATTTACCCCTGTATTAGCTGTATAATTAAAAAAGGTTCTATATCTGAGTGAATCTACATTGGTATCAAAAAATTGATATTCCTGTTGGGTGATTTTTAAATCGTGTTCTATCCTGAAACGAGGATAAAATATTTTATAGGTAACTGAATCTGTTACGATGGAATCTTTTTTGCCAAAATCATAATGGTGTCGGTACAAGAAGTCTGTTTCGCGATATATATTACCTGTAGTTACTGTTGTATTGAAAGGGTTACTATTAGCAGCTCCTACCTTACCCATTCTGGTTTCTAGCTCATATGGGTTGTTCAAAGCCAAACTATCTAATTTTTTTATATCCACTAACCCGCCATTTTCTGATGAAGCGGCTTTATTAGACAATAAGACCATAAAAAATTCGTATCGCCTATTATTGGTTTGATAATGCGATGTGAACCTAAAATTATTATGACTAACATTCTGATTCTTTAAAAACCCTGGAGCATTGCTGAATCGGTATTCAATACCAAAATTGAAATTCGTTTTCCTATTTTGGGTATGTTTTATATCAATTAATTGCTCTGCTTTACTTCCTAATGCATATGCCAACTCGGTATAGGGTCTTGTGGTTTGATAAAATTTGGTATTGGCCAAACTAAATTGATAAATATCGTATTGATGAAAACCTGCATCAAAGCCTGCTTTCATTAAAGGATTAAATAATAAAGATTGTGCAGCAGTTCCATAATTGCCTAAATGGTGGTAAGTATAAGGCATTGGAAACCTTGTAGTGAAATCATTGATAGAAGAGTCGATTGTTCGGTTTCTAGTAGAATCGAAATAACGATAGAAAATAGTGATCGAATCTGCAAATCGATCTCGTTTTTGTAATGAATCTTTTTTTGAACCACCCCCTGTAGGACCTCTTCCACCACTACCAAATGAGCCATTTTGAAAATTACTCAATTGTTGAACACTTTGGGCATTTGCTAGAACCAAATTGCCACAAAGCAACAAAAAGAATAATACATATCTAAGACAACTGCTGCGGTTCATTTTCCACTGCTTTTATGAAACCAAATTTACCAACTCACTGAATAATAAAGTTAATTTAGGCTCAGCATCTTTGGCTGCTTGTAAAACTTCTTCATGAGTAATAATATTGTCCTCTTCGCGAATGCCTAAATCGGTGATTACACTTACTGCAAATACTTTCATCCCGCAATGAACAGCGGCAATGGTTTCTTGAACAGTACTCATTCCAACTGCATCCCCACCTAAAATATGGATCATTTTATATTCTGCCCTTGTTTCGAATGTAGGGCCTGTAACACCAGTATACACGCCTTGCTTCAACTCAATTTGATTTTGTGCTGCAATTGATCTTGCTTTTTGAATCAGGTCTTTACAATAAGGTTCACTCATATCTGGGAAACGAGTTCCTAAAGCAGATTCATTTTTACCCAATAATGGGTTGATGGTGAACATACTTATATGATCGTTAATGATCATGAGGTCTCCTACTTTGAAACTAGTATTAACTCCACCTGCTGCATTAGAAAGCAATAAAGTTTTTACACCTAGCATATGCATCACTCGAACAGGATAAGCTACTTGTTGAGCGGTATATCCTTCGTAGAAATGAAATCTTCCTGACATCACCCATACTTTTTTACCACTCAATTCTCCTAAGATGAGTTTACCCGTATGACCTTCTACTGTGCTTATAGGGAAATGAGGAATTTCTGCATATGGAATGGATACTTCAGTTTTAATTTCGTTAGCTAAATTTCCAAGACCACTTCCCAAAATAATACCTACGGTTGCTTCCGATTTTACTTTACTACTAATAAATGCCTTTGTTTCGGCTAGCTGAGATAAAATAGTTGACATAAATAAAAAATAGATGAATCCTCAAATATATATTAATAAAAAATAAGGCCACCAACTTATCGCTGATGGCCTTAGGTAAGGTATGAAAGTTAAAATTAACTTAAACGTTTTACGTTAACTGCATTCAATCCTTTGCGTCCTTCTTGTACGTCAAATACCACTTTGTCGTTTGCTTCGATCTGATCGATCAAGCCATTCGCATGTACAAAAGTTTCTTTGTTGGAATCATCATGCTTAATAAATCCAAAACCTTTTTCTTCGTTAAAGAACTTTACAGTTCCTTGAATTTGTGTGTCCATTGTAAAATTATAAAATTATTAAAGCGCAAAGGTAAGGTTTTTAAAGTGCCCCACCTAATTAAACTGGTTCTAAACCTTTGCAAATGTGCAAATACCGCTTAAATAGTCGGTTTTGCCTCTATTTACCAATCATTTAACTTCACGCTTTTGATTTGTTAAAATACAAAAATGTTCGAAATCTCCTTTTTAGATATCTCCGGTTCGATGGGCTTAGTGGCTAGTGGTGCTTTAACACTTAATGTGATTTTGGGAATGTTTTTGGGTACGAATTTCAAAAATACTACCTATTGGAAAAAGCTTCCTCTATTGGTAAAAAAATATCCGATCATTAGCTACCACAACTTCACTGCATATACTGCCATCTGTTTTGTTGTATTGCATTTGCTTTTTTTATTCTTACATAAAGAAAGCGATTTTACTTTAATACATTTATTGAAACCATTAGATGCACCCAAGCAATCGAATATTGTGTTGCTCGGCGTTTTGAGTTTTTATGCATTTTTGATTGTGCTGATCAGCTCACAAAAGATCATTCGAAAAAAATTAGGCTTTAGAACTTGGAAAAATATTCACTTAATTGCTTATGCCACTGCATTGCTGTTTTTAATACATGGACTACTAATGGACCCATTATTAAAAGACAGACCAACTGATTGGTTGGATGCTGAAAAGTTTTTTTCTGAAGGTTTGGTGATTGTGTTTTTAATAGCTGTTTTTATACGATTACGCTATCAGATTCAGGTAAAATGTAAGCAAAATTAAAAGCCTTGCCGATTATTGAATGTATTTACAACTGAGTAGCCAACCAATTCATCATGCCTTCCTCCTAAAGCCCGGTAATAGACAAATATGGTATACTCATTTTCGGTTTCCCAATAATTGCCTTCTGTTAATGAAGGATCTGCTTTTGCCTTTTTATTTCTTGTATCTCTGGTTATATAGGCATAGTTATAGTAGCCTTGTTTCAGGAATAATTTTTTGGTATAAACCCCTTGTTGTGCATCAAATTGCATGATGGAACTATCGCCAACTTGATTGCCTGTTAACTCGCCCATCAGGTATACATTTGATCCATAAAACGCTTGGTTGTTTGGAGGTGCAAAACTAAAAACCACTTCTGCATAGTCTGTTTGCCACCAGGGGTTTAAAGATTCTGTATTACTGATCTCCGAAAATCCATTCCGATCTCTATAAAATAAATATTGAAAACTGGATCTTACCTTATCTTGTTTCACCATTACCTGAATAGGGAATGCTGCTCTATTAATGCTTTCTACTCTATCCGACTCAAATCGTAAACTTTGTATATCAAGCCAACGATATTCTTTACCTGCTGGAAAAACACAATCTTGTTCTGTATTAAACTCTAAAGTATTTCCCCTAATAAATGTTGGTTGAATATTTATTGCAGCATTATCCCATCTTCCATTTTGTAAAATAGCGGTTTTAAATTGCTGCGGATTGATCATTTGTAATTGAGGCGCATTCACCACTAACTGAATCTTCTGATGGGTTCTGGTCAATTGATTGTCGTAAGGTTGTAAAAATTGTGCGCCAATATTGGTCTGTTTATCTACAACATAAAATCTTTTAGTAAATAATAATTGTGCTGTATCCGCATCTTGAAAAACCTTTAACAAATAATTTCCACTTCTTGATGGAACTGCATTTCGTTCAGGTAGCACAATTTGATAATGAACATATTGGTTCTTAGCAATAGAAGAAATACGGTATGCACTGATCCTATTTTGTTGAAAGCCTTTTATATAATCAAAGGGGCTCCAAGCAGCTTCCGACCAATCGGCATTGCATAATTGATAGGTATAATAATAGTTCCTCGGGCTTAGTCCCATTTCATCAAAATGAAGTTCCATCTCATCTCCCCCATTCAATTGGAGTATGGGTATTGCCAATTGATTGTTTTTAGGGAATAACTTAACCGTTTTAATGGTTGGCCGATATATTTGATCGGGCAATCTTTGAGAAAAGAGCCAAATAGGACTAATTATTGCTATTAAATAAGAAAGGGATAATTTCATACTTCAATTACCATAAAAATAGTTAAAAACCATTCCATTTGAACACTTCTTTTTTCATTGCAAAAAGATTGGCTTTTTCTAAACAGCAATCCTTTTCGAGATTCATCATCCGACTTTCGGTTGGAGCAACTACAGTTGGTGTTGCTGCAATGATCATGACCCTTTGTTTTGTAAATGGATTTCAGCAGAGTGTAGCCCAAAAAATATATGGCTTTTGGGGGCATATTCGGGTGCAACATTTTGAGCCTGATAAATCTCTAGTAGCAGAAGAAATGCCTATCACAAAAAATGCAGCCGTTTTAGCTACTATTAAAAAAACAACTGGTGTTGAAACTGTTCAGGCATTTGCAACTAAATCGGCAGTAATTGAAAAAAATAAAAATATCGATGGAATTATATTAAAAGGAATTGAAAGTACTTACGACTCAAGTCAGATACAGCCTTATATGGTTGAAGGTAAATGGATCAATTTCAAAGACAGTAGTTATAGTAAAGAAATTATCTTGTCAAAGCAATTGGCCCAATTGCTTAAGATCCATCTCAATGATGTGATCAATATTTATTTTATCAGGAGTGAAGATGGAACAAGAACTTACAGAAAATTAACCGTAACTGGTATTTACAAAACAGGGATTGAAGAATACGATAAATTATTCGCCATTGGAGATATCCGATTAATACAGAAAATCAACAACTGGAATTCGGACCAGATTGGTGGTTATGAAATTTTTACAGCTGACTATAATCAGGCAGAATCTATCAATTCGGCACTCTTGAATGAGTTACCCACTGAATGGATGAGCAGAACCATTCAATCTATTTACCCCAATATTTTCGATTGGCTCAGTATTCAGGATGTAAATAGAAATGTCATTTTTATTATAATGGCCATTGTTGCGATTATTAATTTAATCACCTGTTTGTTAATACTCATATTGGAAAGAACTAAAATGATTGGTGTATTAAAATCCATTGGAGCATCTGATAAAAATATCATTCAAATATTTCTATATTATGCAACGGTAATTGCTGGATTGGGTATTTTAATTGGATTTATTGCAGGAACAGGAATTAGTTTACTACAACAATACACTGGATTCATTCAATTGGATGAGAGTGCTTATTATGTATCCAAAGCTCCCATATTAATTATTTGGTGGCAAATTGCAGCAGTATGCGGTGCTACTTTGTTCATTTGTTTTCTCATGTTAATCTTGCCTGCACTACTAATTAAGAAAATCAGCCCAATCACTGCTTTACAATTTAGATAATAAATTACCGAGTAAGATGAGACAAAAGAATACCTGCTGCTACCGCAGCATTTAAAGATTCTGCTTTCCCGATTCTTGGAATATTAATTGCCTGTGTAATTGATTGTTGAAGCGTTGGATGTATCCCTTTAGATTCATTGCCAATAAGCAATATTCCTTTTTTGTATTGGTCATTTGCAAAAACAGATTGTCCTTCTAGTAAAGCCCCATAAATGGGCAATTGACAGGACAAAAATAGCTGATCCAATGGTTCGTAATAAACAGATACCCTGCTGAAACTTCCCATAGTACTTTGTATCACTTTCGGATTATAGCAATCCACTGAATCGGGGCTGGCCAAAATAGTATCGATGCCGAACCAATCTGCAATTCGGATCAATGTACCCATATTGCCAGGGTCTTGAATGCCATCTAATGCCAGTACCCATTTATTGGATGGTATCAATAATTTTTTTGGAATGGGCACTTCTACCAAAGCCAATACTTGATTGGGAGTTTGTAGTGCACTTATCTTTTTTAACTCATCGGCTGTAACGCTTACCAAATGGGCATCTCCCAGGTTTTTAGATGCCCAATCCTGGGTGGCATAAATAGTTTTTATAACAAAATCACTCAATAATAACTCTTCAATTTGCTTAACTCCCTCTACAATAAAAAGCCCTGTTAGCTGTCTTTGTTTTTTATGGCACAAAGATTGAATATATTTGGTCTCATTCTTGCTTAACATTGATTATGTATTTGACCTTTAAGGGGCCGATGTTGAATTTTGTTTCTTGTTTGTTACTGTTTACGGTATTGGTATCTTCTTGTTCCGTAGAAAGCCGGACGAGTGTTAAAAATCATCCAATAAATCGCCCATTTGTTTACGAGAATAAGATCGAATTAATCAATAACGTTCCCAAAGATGAGAAAAAACGGTTATTAAATCAATTGAATAATTATTGGGATGATAGCTTGAAAGTAAAAAAAGCGCAGAACTACATTCTTTTTTATAAAATAAAAGACCCTGCCGTTTTTGATTCTGCCAATTTCAATTCAAGTATTCATTTCATGAATGAATACTTGAATTCTCAAGGATATTACAATGCCAATTTCAGCAATTCTTTTTTTCTAGATACCGTTAAAGACCAAGTAAGAGCCCATGTTACCATTACCATCCATACAGGAAAGAACATCAGCTTCGATTCGGTAGCTTATGATCTAAATGATTCAATGATGCAAACGATCACTGAATCGGCTATTAAAAAGACAGAGTTGATCAAAGGGAAACCTTATTCAAAACAACAAATCAGTAAAGAACTAGACCGTTTGGTAAGCCTCTATAGAAATAATGGATATTTTAAAATTACTAGAGAAGATCTATTTGCATTGGTAGACTCCACCAATCAACAATTATTACAACTAACACTCGACCCTTTTGAGCAAGCTAAATTATTAGCTGCCATTGAAAAATCAAAAAAAGAAAACCCTAATTGGGATGTAACAATTAAAAGAAAAGACCTTAAAGATAGCAGTAGGTTATTTCAATATAAGGTTGGCAATTTGTACTATTATCCCGAAACCAAAATCACCGAATCACCTGATAGTCTAATGTTGGACCATAGCTTCCAACAATTTCGTCAGGACGAAGCCGTTATGTATTATAAGGAAGGGAAATTCATTTATAAACCTTTGAAAGAATATACTTATTTCAAAAAAGGTGATCTATATAACGAAGACAGGTATTTTAAAACGGGAACAGGGCTTAGCCAATTGGGTTCTTGGCAGAATGTTGATGTTCGTCCGGTAATCAGAGACAAAGATAGTTTGGATTTTTATTTTTTTATGACTCCTGCAGTTAAGCAAAGCTTTACCATCGATCTAGAAGGCAGTAGAAATACGGGTGATATTGCATCTGGAAATTTATTAGGACTGTCTACTAATCTTACTTATAATAACCGTAATGTATGGAAACGTGCTATTCAATCTGTAGCTACATTTAGAACAGGAGTTGAATTGAATTTACTTACCTCAAGCAGCAAACAAAGTGATCTACTCCAATCCTTTTTTATCAATGTTGGCCATACCTATATTTTTCCAAAATTAATTCTACCATTTAAAGGTATCAAAGGATTGAATGAACTAGACAATCGGAGAACATTGTTTGCTGTGAATGCTGGATATGTAGATAGAAAAACGTTTTACACATTAAGAACAATAATTACCAGTTGGGGATATGAATGGAAAAAAGGGAATACTATTTATTTATACAAACCATTAAATATTGAAATCAACGGTTTAGAAAAACAAGATTCTTTGGAAAGTTTGATCGCTAAAAACCCCTTTTTAAGGGCTTCATTTAACGAAGGAAATATTGTTAGTCAATCGCTTTCGATTAACAAAACAGTCATCAGCAAGAGAAACCCTAACAACAGTAATTATTATAGATTTGGAGTGGAAGAAGCAGGTGGCTTATTTGGGCTTATTCCAGGAATACAAGGAAAAATTTACCGATATATCAAATTCGAAAATGAGTATCGACATATCATGAAATTTAAAAAGTCGGAATTGGCTTATCGTGCATATGGAGGATTTGGCTATAATTATGGTAAGGATTCTTTATTTGGAGTAACATTGCCATTTTATAAACAATTCTTTGCAGGAGGTCCTAATAGTATGCGTGCATGGACACTTCGGCAATTGGGATTAGGAAGATCCAAACAAAGTGAATTAGATACCGCCAATAACGCGTTTAGAGATAGATATGGCGATTTACAATTAGAAATGAATATTGAATATCGGTTTCTGCTTGCAACTTTTGGGAGCCTTAAATTAGGCAGTACTATATTTTCGGATATTGGTAATATTTGGAATGTAAAAAAATCAAATCAATACGATTCAAATACATTGCTAGACATCAGCAAATTTGGATCTGATTTAGCCATTGGTGTTGGAACTGGCTTGCGTTTCGATCTAAGTTATTTTTTAATTCGATTTGATTTTGCTTATAAAGTAAAAGATCCATTACGTGTTTCAAATGGTGGTTGGATGAGCTTCAACAATTTCAATTGGACCGATACCAGACCCAATGGTGTTAAGATTCCTAACTTTGCTTTACAGTTAGGAATTGGCCTACCCTTCTAAAGATTTTAGTTGATTGATTGCTATTTCAAACCCTTCAATTGTTTGTGCATCATCAGCCAAAAAATTTCCAATGCTGGTTCTTCGCAAACTACTCATATATCCACCTACACCCAATGCTTTTCCAAAATCGTTGGCCAAGCTTCTGATATAAGTTCCTGTTGAACAAATAACTTTAAAATGAATAATGGGCAATTCAATTTTTTCGATACTGAAATGATGAATGGTAACTGGCCTTGGCTCTAACACAACTTCTATTCCTTTTCTTGCTGCTAAATAAACTGGCTTACCATCTTGTTTAATGGCTGAATGAGATGGTGGCACTTGCATGATCAACCCTTTGAAGGCTTCTGTAGCCTGATGAATCATTTCATCAGTAAGATGATCCACGGCAACTTCTTGCTCAGGCGCAGATTCCAAATCGAATGTGGGTGTAATAGCGCCCAGTGTAAATGTGCCAGTATATTCTTTTTCCATCCCCATATACTCATTGATCTTCTTCGTGAATTTTCCGGTACATACTATTAATAGTCCAGTCGCTAAAGGATCTAAAGTTCCTGCATGACCAACTTTAATTACTCGAGTAATATTTCTAATTTTGCGAACAATGTCGAATGATGTCCAATCCAAAGGTTTATCTATTAAAATAACCTGACCATCTAAATATTTTTGTAAAGCCGGATGAATTTCTTTTTGTCGCATGATGATTCAATTAAAATTTTATTTGAAGCCAGATAGAATCGAGCGACTGTTTAGTAGTGTATGATCGTTGTTGGTATTTTTTTGCAAACACCAAAGAATTGTTTATCCTTTCATCTGTTGTTGGATGAGAACTTAAAAAAGCCATTGCTTCCGGTAATTCATCATTGCTTTCTTTCAAATCTTTCATCAATTGATTCATTGCAATCGGATTGATCTGATTGCGCAATAAAATTGTCATTCCTTCTTCATCAGCGGCTCTCTCTAAACTCCTGGAAAAGTGTAAGGTCCTCAAAAAATCAGCATTTTCAACCACTACGCCGATAATGCCTGAAGCATCTTTCAACACCAACGAAATAAGTATTCCGGAAGCTGCAGAACCTACTATGCTCTTTATACTATGCCTCAAATTTACATGTGCTGTTTCATGACTCAATAGAGCCGCCAACTCTTCCGAAGAATGCATATTCTCCAGTATACCTGTATGCACAATGATATACCCTCCAGGCAAAGCAAATGCATTTACTTCTTTTTGTTCTACTACTTTTATTCTAATTGGGTAACTGGTACTTAAATTCAATTCTCTGGCAAATGCATTGATCCACTTGGTTCTTTTCTCATCTACTTTTTGTGCTGAAAGAATAGATGTATTGATTTGATCACCCATTTCTATTTCCCTTTCCTTAGAAATAAATTGAAGGGCAACAACAGGAACTGCATAAACAACAAAAGCATAAATGGCAATCATCAGTCCAATAATTATCGATAGTAGCCAAACTCTTTTGATCCTCCTGATTTTTTTATGCCAGGGCATTGTAGCCTGTTCGATATTTTTCCGAAGTAGGTCGTAGTAAAGTGAATTGGGATAAACAATGATAAACTGATTCGATTGATTATTCAGGTATATCACCATCTCCTGATGCATCTGATGCAAATTGCAATGGGCATATTTACTGAATGCGATCACTTGGCTTGAATCATGCAATGAAAGTATGGATATACCCAATTCATTACAATACAATGAAACCAATTGATTGCCTGGTGTAACGCCATCAAAATAATCAACGTTTTGCATCTATCACCTAATAAGCTCTTGCAAATAAGACTCGCTGTACAGATTTGTTTCCGGATAAAATACAAACACCATCTTCTTGTGGATTATCCAATGGAATACATCGAATAGTTGCTTTTGCCAATTCTTTAATTTTATCTTCTGTTTCTGCAGTTCCATCCCAATGAGCAGATACAAAGCCGGCTTTAGTATCTAGTATTTGAACAAATTCATCCCAACTATTTGCTACTGTAATATGATCATCTCTGAATGCCTTTGCTTTATTAAACATTTGTTGCTGGATGTCTACCAATAAATTTTGAATATACATATCGATGCCTTCCAAGCCAACTGTTGTTTTTAGCTTGGTATCTCTTCTGGCAACTTCAACAACTTTGTTTTCTAAATCACGCGCTCCAACTGCAATTCTAACAGGCACTCCTTTCATTTCATATTCTGCAAATTTCCATCCAGGACGATTGTGATCGGAATCATCGTACTTCACCGAAATGCCCATGCCTTTTAGTTGCGCCACAATTCCTGCAACCACAGCTCCTATTTGGGCTTTTTGCTCATCGCCTTTATATATAGGTACTATCACTACTTGTATAGGGGCAATTCTTGGAGGAAGAATCAATCCATCATCATCACTATGTGCCATTACCAATCCTCCAATTAAACGAGTACTCACTCCCCAACTGGTTGCCCAAACATAATCTAGTTGATTATTCTTATCGCTAAACTTTACATCAAAAGCCTTTGCAAAATTCTGTCCTAAAAAATGGGATGTTCCTGCTTGTAATGCTTTTCCATCTTGCATTAGTGCTTCAATACAATAAGTATCTTCTGCTCCCGCAAATCTTTCGTTAGGAGATTTAACTCCTTTGATCACAGGCAATGCCATCCAGTTCTCTGCAAAATCGGCATATACATCAAGCATTCTTCTTGTTTCTTCTATTGCTTCTTCAGCAGTTGAATGAGCAGTATGACCTTCCTGCCATAAAAATTCAGCGGTGCGCAAAAACAATCTAGTACGCATTTCCCATCTAACCACATTGGCCCATTGATTAATGAGCAATGGCAAATCGCGGTAAGATTGAATCCATCCTTTATAAGTGTTCCAAATGATTGCTTCACTAGTTGGTCTGACCACCAATTCTTCTTCTAATTTTGCTTCGGGATCAACCATTAATTTTCCCTTGTTATTGGGATCGGCCATTAATCGATAATGGGTTACTACTGCACATTCTTTAGCAAATCCTTCTGCATTCTTTTCTTCTGCTTCAAACAGGCTTTTAGGCACAAATAAAGGGAAGTAGGCATTCTGATGACCAGTATCTTTAAACATTTTGTCTAAGACTGCTTGCATATTTTCCCAAAGTGCATACCCATATGGCTTAATAACCATACATCCCCTTACAGCACTGTAATCGGCTAAACTACCTTTGATTATTAAGTCGTTATACCATTGAGAATAATCCTGTTCTCTCGAAACTAATTCCTTACCCATAAATAATTGATCCTTTTTAAAAAAAAATAATACTAACAATTGTTAGTTGGCACGCAAATTGCAATATGTTAAAGTGGAGCCAACTGCACGCAAATGTATGTAACTTCAACCATCAAATGTTGCTAACCTTAAAGCAAAACCTATGCAAAAAGTACTATTTGTTTCATTGATCGCCGCCAGTTTATTAACTGGATGTAGCGCTGTATATCAATCGGGTCAAACTCCTGATGATTTGTATTTTTCTCCAGGTAAAGATTTGAGTGCATCTGAAGTAAGAAAACAAAACAATGATGAAGAAAGGTACCAACAGAATGTTAGTACTATAGATGACCGTTACCTAAGAATGAAAGTAACCAATAGAAGTCAGTGGAGTACACTCGATGATTATAGTTATTGGAATGATATGCGTTATAATTTCTCACCTAGCTATAACTATAACGGTTTCAATAATTACTATGGTCATCCAAACATGAATAATCCTTGGAATGGTTGGGGATATGGTGGCTGGGGCGGCTCTTCCATTGGCTGGACCAATCCTTTGTACACTGTGTTAGTTTATACCAATCCTAAAATTGTAGCTCCTACTTATACTTCAGGTACTAATTTAAATGCTTATCGTAATAGATCATATAACAACAATAACAGCGGAAGCAAATTCAGTGAATGGACCACTCCTGGTGGCACTTCAGGTAAAAGCTTTGGTAGTTTAGTAAGAAGTGTAATCAGCACTCCTTCTAATGGTAATGGATCTAGCAGTTATGATCGTCCGGCAAGATCTTTCCAAAGTAATGGTACTAGCACTCCTTCAACTAGTAGTTCTGCAGGTGGTAGTAGTGGCGGTTTCAGCAGCACTGGAAGCAGTGCAAGTTCTGGAAGAGCCGGAAGAGGAAACTAATATATTCTTTAATTGATTGAAATAATTGATGTGCAAGCATCATAAGGAAATTTATTATCTGTCTATGAAAAAAATATTCATTTTAATACTCAGCTTTTGTGCAATAATTACACAAGCACAAACTCCAGATGAGGCTTTAAGAACTGCTTGGTTCACGCAAAACGGAACCGCTCGTGTTATGGCTGTTGGAGGCGTAATGGGATCATTGGGCGGAGACATCACCTCCAACCATATAAATCCTGCTGGGCTTGGCTTATTTAAAACACATGAGTTGGTTTTATCTCCAGGGTTTTCATTCAATAACAATCAATTTAATTACAGAGGCAAAGATTCCAGTACTTCTAAATCGAATTTTGGATATGGTGCTTCAGGAATTATTATTGCAGGAAATAATGCGGGAAGAAGTAAATGGACCAGTTCCGCTTTTGCCATTTCAGTAAATCAATTGGCCAATTACAACAACAATATTCAGTATGGAGGATTTAATAATTTCAGTTCTTTTTCCGAAAAATATTTAGAAGAATTGGTGAAAGATCGTGCAGATACCAATGCTGCTTTAAGCAATTATATTTTTGGATCTTCATTGGCATTTAGAACTTATTTAGTAGATACCATTCGCGGACCAGGTGGTGCTTTTACTGGTTATCAAAGTTTAGTTCCCATTTCTACGGGTGTTAATCAATTGTACAATGCGCAAACAAGAGGTGGATACAATGAAATTGCAATAGGAGTTGCAGGCAATATGAATGATCAATTATATGTTGGTGGAAGTTTTACCATTCCTATCATTAATTATTCGCGTGATCTATTTTATTCAGAAAAAGATGCTACCAATAACACCAACAATAAATTCCGTTTTTTTGAATACAATGAAACGTTTAGTTCCAAAGGGGCTGGTATTGGTGCCAAATTAGGATTGATCTATAAGCCAAAAGAATTTATTCGATTGGGCCTTGCCATTCATACCCCTCAGTTTTTAACGATGACCGATCGAATTAGATCTTCGATGACCACCAATACAGAATCTTATGCAGGACAGTTAACTGAAACAAGCAATAACCTGAACAGTGGCAATGAAGGTATTTCAAGATATACGTTAACTACCCCCTACAGGGTGATTGCTAGTGCCAGTTATGTTTTCAGAGAAGTAAATGATACTCGATTACAAAAAGGATTTATCAGTGCCGATCTGGAATTTGTAAATTATCGTGGTGCACGTTTTGGAACTGGTAATGAAAATGCGGAAAATATCACATTGCAGAATTATTACAAACAATTGAATGAAACCATCAAAGACACTTACAAAGGCAATATCAATTTTAAAATAGGTGGTGAATTGAAATTCAATACCTGGATGTTTCGTTTAGGTGGAGCTTATTATGGTAGCCCTTATGCCGATAATGTATTGAAAGCAAATAGGGTGCTTGCTACAGGTGGTTTAGGCTATAGAAATAAAGGTTTCTTTATTGATGTTGCTTACTCTCATATTATGAATAAAGATTTTCAATTCCCTTATTTATTAGAAGATAAGGCCAACACTTTTGCAAAACAAACAGGCTATAGAGGAAATGTAATGCTCACTTTTGGAGTTAAATTATAATTATACTACTTCGCCTTCTAAATCATAATCATACGCTTTAGTGATTCGCACATTTACAAACTCCCCTATCGGGAGTTTTTTTGTTGAATGTATTACCACTTCATTATCTACTTCAACACTATCAAATTCTGTTCTTCCTAAATATCTGCCGGCTTCTTTTTTATCGATCAATACTTTAAACACTTGTCCGATCTTAGCTTGATTTTTTTCGTAGCTAATTTCTTGTTGCACTTCCATTATAGATTGAGCACGTTCCGCTTTAACATCCGCTGGTATATTGTCTACCAATTCATGCGCACTGGTATTTTCTTCGTGACTATAACTGAATATGCCTACTCTATCAAAACGATGTTCCTGTAAAAACGATTTGAGTTCTTCTACATCTTCTTCGGTCTCACCAGGAAATCCGGCAATTAATGTAGTACGCAAACAAATTCCAGGTACTTTTTCGCGAATTTGTTGAATCAACACACCCATTTCTTCGCGGGTAATATTTCGATGCATAGCATCTAACATATTATTACTTGCATGTTGCAAGGGCATGTCTAAGTATTTACAAATATTATCTCGCTCTTGCATCACCTCTAAAATTTCCAATGGAAATTTACTAGGATACGCATAATGCAATCGAATCCATTCAAGTCCTTTAATATCTGCTAATGCATGCAATAAACGAGGAAGGTCTCTTTTCTTATAAATATCTAATCCATAATAAGTTAACTCTTGTGCAATGAGCATGATTTCTTTAACACCTTTCTTTACCAATGCTTCTGCTTCTTCCACCAAAGATTCTACTGTTCTGCTTACATGTTTCCCTCGCATGAGAGGTATTGCACAAAACGAACAAGTTCTATTACATCCTTCACTAATTTTTAAATATGCATAATGCTTCGGCGTGCTCAACATTCTTTCACCTATCAGCTCGGCTTTATAATCTGCTTCGAACTGTTTCAAAATAAGTGGCAATTCAAGTGTTCCAAACCAAGCATCTACTTCTGGCATTTCTGTTTCTAAATCTCCGCGATATCTTTCGCTAAGGCATCCAGTAACATATACTTTGTCTAATTTACCCCTGCGCTTTAATTCTAGCTGATCCAAAATAGTATTGATGCTTTCTTCTTTGGCTTTATCAATAAAACCACAGGTATTTACTACTACTATATTATGGTCTAATTTAGCGTTCTCATGCACTACTGCAATATCATTGGCAGCGAGTTGACCGCTCAATACTTCGCTATCTACTAAGTTCTTACTGCAACCGAGTGTAATGATGTTTACTTTGTCTTTTTGGAGTGTTTTTGCCTTCATGAATGGGCAAAATTAAGGGATTGACTTTTAATCGCTTCCTGATTATTAAAAATGGAAAAAAGCTATTTCCGATCTAGACCCAAATCTGATAGGCATAATACTAGTACCAATACCTTTGGATACATACATAGGAATAGCTGTTTTATACCATCCTTTTGTATACACTCCACTTCCCTTTGGCATATAAGGACGGAAGCCTAATAGGTTCACCTGACCGCCATGTGTATGGCCAGACAAGATCAGGTCTGGGCGAATGCTCGGATCGATCTGTTGTATAATTTGATCTGTATATTCAGGACAATGATTTAAAATAATATGGTGATCGGTTTTGGCATAAGTAAGCAGCGCTTCTTGAATATCTGGTTTACCTCCAACTAAATCATCTACCCCTGTTATGCAAAAAGTTTTTCCTTTCAGGGTATATTGTTGCGATTGATTAATGAGTAAAGTACAATTGTACTTTTTATACAATTGACTCAGTTCAACAAAATTTACATTCGACCAATACTCCCAATTTCCTACAATGGCTGCTTTAGGAATGGAAGATTCTAATAAAGCTAAAAAGCTTTCTAAAACTGGCAATTTTTCTGCACGATCAATTGAATCTCCTGTTAACAGGATCAAGTCAGGTGTTGATT
>JANOZT010000102.1:0-13781 GCA_031429515.1 Sphingobacteriia bacterium | reverse complement strand
AGCTAATTCATACTTTGGGCGATTGGTATCAAACCAGGCTTTGTTGTTATTTTTTTTCAACAATTTTAAAAACTGTAATGTTGTACTTTGAAGCATTTTGTTTTATTTGATTAGTTGTATAAACTCCTCCTCGCTAATAATTTTAATCGTATTTATTTTCTTGGCTTTTTCTAATTTACTACCCGCATCTTCTCCTACTACCAAATAGTTTAATTTACTACTCACCCCAGTTAAAATAATTCCCCCCTTTGATTCTGCTAAAGCTTCTGCTTCACTTCGTTTTAGCTGATTCAAAGTTCCTGTAAATAAAAAACTTTGCCCAGTTAAGGATCCTCCTTCAACTGTTTCTTTTTTTGTATTGACCAATTGTAATCCCAATGCCTCCAATTGCTTCAACATGTCAATATTCTGTGGGTTATGAAAAAAACCTTGAATACTCTTAGCCACTTTAACGCCCACATCGTCTAACAATAATAATTCTTCTTCTGTTTTAGTGGCAAAATCCAATAAATGATTCACTGCATTAGCCAATGTTTTAGCAGTAGTTTCTCCAACAAATCGTATTCCCAATCCATAGATTAATCGATACAATGGTTGTTGTTTACTAGCTTCAATGGCAGCAACTAAATTCTCGAGTGATTTTTTACCAAACCCTTCTAAACCACCTATTTTCAAATAGTCTAATTGATAAATGCCTGGTATGTCTTTTAATAACCCCATTTCATAAAACTTCCGCACATTGGCTTCGCCAAAACTTTTAATATCTAATGCATCTTTACTTACAAAATGTATCATCTTTTCAACTACCTGCGCTTCACATTCAATATTAATACAACGCCAAACGGCTTCTCCTTCTTCTTTAAATAATTCACTCTTGCAAACCGGGCATGTTGTTGGAAATGCAATACTTTGTTCATTGCCAGTTCTTAATTCGGGTAACGATTTAACTATCTGTGGTATTACATCTCCAGCCCTTTCAATTAATACTGAATCTCCAATTTTTAAATCCTTTTGTTGAATGTATACTTCATTGTGAATAGATATACTCGATACAGTAACGCCGCCTAAAAATACTGGGCTGAGTTTAGCTACAGGAGTCACTGCTCCTGTTCTACCAACCTGAAATTCAACCCCAATAAGGGTTGTGGTAGCTTGACGTGCTTTAAATTTAAATGCAATTGCCCATCTTGGATGATGCGATGTCATTCCCAATTGTTCCTGCAAGACAATGCTATTTACTTTCACCACCATTCCATCAATCTCATAAGGAAGGTCATCTCGCTTTGCCTCGAAATCCAAGCAATAATCAATGACTCCTTGTATACCTGTTACTACTTTTTTTTCTTCTTTGGGAGAGCGAAAACCCATTTGCCATAAGAGGTCTAAAGTATTGGAATGGCTGCTTAACTGGTCTGACGCATTCGCGTACGGACCAGTTGACGCATTCGCGTACCGACCAGTTACATAACTCACATGATACAAAAACGCATCCAAATTTCTAACAGCTACTTCTTTCGGATCTTTCATGCGCAAGCTTCCTGATGCAGCATTTCTTGGATTGGCCAAAGGAGATAAACCTTGTTCGATCAATTGTTGATTGTATTTTTCGAAAGCGGCTTTATGTAAAATAATTTCACCCCTGATTTCTATTTGTTGGATACCAAGGGAAGAAAAAGGAGCAGATAAGGGTATGGATTTTATTTGTTTAATATTCTGTGTAATGTCTTCACCTGCTACACCATCTCCTCTCGTAACTCCTCTTACTAATAAATCGTTTTCATAGAACAAAGAAATGCTTGCCCCATCAAACTTGGGTTCTACACAATATTCAATTTGTGCTAAACCACTCAACTCCAAGGATTTTCGGTCAAAATCAATTAAATCTTCTGCATTATAGCTATTGTCTAAACTCAGCATAGGAACCAAATGTGGTACAGTTACAAATTGCTGATTCAAACTATTCCCTACTCTTTGAGTGGGAGAATCTGGAACAATCAATGATGGATTGGCATTTTCAATGGCCACTAATTGCTTGTATAATTGGTCATACTCAAAATCGGACAATAATGGATCATTCAATACATAATATCGATATTCATTAAAACGAAGTACATTGCGCAAAAGGGCAATATCTTTTATAGGAATAGGATTGTTTTGGTTGTTCAACCAATTTGTAGCGAGGGTCTGTATTTCTTTCACTTGCTCAGTTGTAAACATAATTCTTTCTTGGGTTGATAAAGATAAATCCTAAACTTTGTATATTGCTAAACGATTGTTGGGGCGCCCCCATTTTCTAACGATGCTATTATGAATTTAAATCGGGATCAGGATATCGCTTCCCACCAGCTGATACAAGATGCTGTTCCATTGGTACTTTCCTACCCTAAAGTGCCTTTAACAGTAGATTGTGTGATTTTTGGTTTTGAAGAGAATAAACTAAAAGTTTTACTAATCAAGAGTGACCTTAAAATCTATAAAAATAAACTGTCTTTATTAGGAGATTTTGTAAAAGACAATGAGGACCTAGATGATGCGGCATACAGAATTCTGAAAGAAAGAACCGGAATGAAGAATGTTTTTCTAGATCAAGTTCGCGTATTTGGAAAACCTACTCGCCATCCTGGTGGTAGGGTTATTACTATTGCTTATTGTTCCCTATTAAATATTCAGCACCATGCACTGAATATTCATGATCATGAATTAGACTGGTATAATTACTCTTCCATAAAAGACCTTGCTTTTGACCATAAAGAAATCATGGAATACTGCCATGATTGGTTGCAAAAAAATATTCAGGAACATCCTTTGGGCTTTAATTTACTTCCAGATAAATTTTCATTAAGGGAATTGCAGAATTTATACGAAGCTATATTGGGCGTTACTTTAGACAGAAGAAATTTCCGTAAAAAATTTGCTTCTATGGATTTGTTGATTGATATCAATGAGTTAGAACAGGATGTATCTCACCGTCCAGGGAAGCTCTATAAATTTAATTTTGAGAAATACGAAAAGAGCAAACGTAAATGGGTAGGCATTGATTTTTAGTAAATTCTCCCTTTGTTCCATTACTTTTACCCAAACAGGTATTTATGCTGCATTCAATGACAGGTTATGGTAGGGCCGAAAAAGCTATCGGAGACAAAAATTTTCTGGTTGAAGTAAGGTCGCTCAATGGTAAACAATTCGATTTAAGATTGAATATCCCTTCAGTTGTGAAACCTTTTGAATTTGAAGTACGCAATTTGCTCAGTGAAGGTTTACAAAGAGGAAGTGTAGAATGTAATATCAATTTAAAATTAAATGGTTCCAATAAACCTGTTACTATTAATACAGAACTAGCAAAAGCCTACTACTTGCCAGTTGCTGCTTTGGCAGATGAACTCCATCTAGAAAAAGGAGATATATTAAGTACCATTCTTAAACTACCAGAAGTAATAACTGCATCCACTGAAATACTCACTGATGAAGAGTGGAAGTCATTGGCTCAATTAATCAATGAAGCTATTGCACATCTAAATGAGCATCGTTTAAACGAAGGAAAATCGATTGAAGCCGATTTATTGTTGCGATTATCTAATATTGAAGCCCAACAAAAAATTGTAGCCGAGTTAGAGCCACTAAGAAGAACCAAAATTCTTGAAGGGTTGAAAAAAGTGTTAGAAGACAATGTGGGTAAGGAAAACTATGATCCCAACAGATTGGAACAAGAGCTCATTTTCTACATTGAAAAAATTGATATAAGCGAAGAACAAGTGAGACTAAACAATCACTGTGCTTATTTCAGGTCTATTCTAGCCGAAAAAGAAACGGCAAAGGGCAAAAAACTCAATTTTATTTTACAGGAATTTGGCCGCGAAATCAATACAACTGGCTCTAAAGCCTATGATTCTACCATTCAAAAAGCGGTAATCCTAATGAAAGACGAATTAGAAAAGGCCAAAGAACAAATATTAAACGTTCTATAGAATTGGCGATTCTCTTTATCTTCGTTTAAAATACAGGACGTGAAAAAACTAGGCTTATGCTTATTGTTGATTTCCTTTTTAGTGAGTTGCGATACCATTGGTATATTCGAGAAAAACAATTTTTTCAAGGAGCATAGCTGGAGCAGTGCTGTAAAACCCAGTTTTACCTTCTCCATTAAAGATACCAATTCATTGTATCAGATTTATGCCATTATCCGTCATGAAGATAGTTATCGTTACAATAATTGTTGGCTAAATATTACTACTGTTTCGCCAAATGACACAGCCAAATCCCAGCGAGTAAACCTACTATTGGCAGATAATAAAAAGGGTTGGTTGGGAACAGGAATGGATGATATTTTCGATCATAGAATTAGGTTAACTAGAAGCCCACAAAAGTTAAAAGCCGGAAATTATACATTTACATTACAACAAATCATGCGTGAAGATCCACTGAATGGTATATTGAATATTGGTATTAGAATAGAAAAAGTACTGCCATGAGTAAACCTCGGCAACAAAAATTAGTCTTCGTAACTTTTGTTTATTGGTTCCTGTTGTTTTATATGATAGCAGCATTGGCTTGGTGGTTTATTGCACTTGAAAAACAGAATACAATTATCACCCAAATAAAGTGGAATGAATTAAAAAAAGATGACCCTGCTTATTTCAATAAATATTCAGTCATTCAAAATGCCAATAGTAGAAAAACTGCTCAGTATATTGGGGAAGGGTTAACTTTTTTAATATTAATTTTATTAGGGGCCATATTTGTTTTTAGAGCAACCCTCCGTCAATTAAAATTGTCTGCTCAACAACAAAATTTTATGATGGCCATCACCCATGAACTAAAAACACCTATTGCGGTAACTCAGCTCAATTTAGAGACATTGCAGAAACACAAATTGGATGAAGCCAAACAACAAAAATTAATCACTAATACCTTACAAGAGGCCAATCGACTAAATAGTTTATGCAACAATATATTATTTGCGGCACAATTTGATGGAGGAAACTATACTGCGGCAAAACAAACCATTAATTTAACAGACTTACTAGAAACCAGTGTTGATGAATGTAAAAATCGTTTTCCATTAAGGAATTTCGAAGAAAATATTCAAGCTGAAATGATCATGCAAGGAGACCCTTTTTTGTTGCAAATGCTTATTAATAATTTATTAGAAAACGCTATTAAATATTCCCCTAAAGATAAATCCATACAAGTGGTTTTGTCGAAAAAAACAACATCGATTAAATTAGAAATTATTGATGATGGAATTGGAATAAAAGATGAAGAAAAGAAAAATATTTTTATAAAATTTTATAGAATTGGTGATGAGAATACAAGGAGGGCGCAGGGTACAGGCTTAGGATTGTATTTATGTAAAAAGATTTGTGAAGCTCATGGTGCAATAATTGCTGTTACAGATCATCATCCAAGTGGAAGTAATTTTAACGTTCAATTTAATGCTTAATATGAACAATGACCAGCCCAACATACTCTTGGTAGAAGACGAACAAAACTTACACGAAGCCTTAAAACTCAATTTGGAACTAGAGGGTTACGAAGTTACATCGGCATATGATGGGTCAGAAGCATTGCACAAAATAGAATCGGCGTATTTTGATTTGATTATTATGGATATCATGCTTCCTGATATAGATGGAATAAGTATAACTGAGAATGTAAGAGTACATAATAATGAAGTTCCCATATTAATATTGAGCGCAAAAAATGCTGCGTCAGATAGAATCTTAGGACTGAAAAAAGGAGCCGACGATTATCTTACTAAGCCATTTAATTTGGAAGAGTTGTTACTTCGGGTAGCTAAACTAATCTCAAAAAATAAAAAAATTCAGGTTAAAGAATCTATTGGAGATGTCTATCATTTTGGTGATAATAAAATTGATTTTAAAGCACTAGAAGCGATCAATTTTAATGGCGCAACTATTGGACTTAGCAAAAAGGAAGCGATGTTGCTGAAATTATTGGTCGAAAATAAAAACGAAGTAGTAACTCGTGAAAAAATTTTACAAGTAGTTTGGGGCTATAATGTTTATCCGACAACAAGAACTATTGATAATTTCATTTTAAGTTTCAGAAAATATTTTGAGTCAGACAGCCGCAATCCCCGCTATTTCCATTCTGTCCGTGGAATGGGATATAAGTACACAGAATAATGAAATGCCTGACTAGAACGCCTGCTCATCCGAACGGCTGAATTTTCTTTCGAAAATTCAAACCACACCGTTCGTCTAAAGGCATGCTTATCTAGTCAGGCATTTCATTATCGTTAATTAAGGCAATAAAATGAATACAGAAGCGTTATTTCAAGGCAAATAACACCCTATGTCTTTACACAGTTTACTCGATTTTCTAGAGCCAGTGAATATGGCATTGTTGTCTAATGATGAAGGATTCAAGGATACACAATTGGGTAAACATATATCGGTTTTTGAAGAATCACTTCCTGATATTTCAACAGCTGACTTGGTAATTGTAGGTTGTGGTGATATGCGTGGAATGGGGATGCAGTATACCTCCAACAATGCCCCTAACGCCATCCGTTCTCAATTTTATGCATTGTTTTACTGGCATACAGAAGTTACCATTGCCGATTTAGGCAATATTAAAACTGGCGCTACTATTGCCGATAGTTACGCGGCTGTTAAAACTGTTGTAGCTGAACTCATTCAGATGGGTAAGAAAGTATTGATTTTAGGTGGTTCTCATGATATGACTACAGCGCAATATCTAGCTTATGGTAATAATGAAAAAATCATTGATGCTGTTGTAGTAGATGCAAAGATCGATTTGGATATGGAGAGCGTTGAACCTGCTGATCAATTTTTGGTTGATTTGTTTACTGGTATTCCTAATTATTTAAAGCATTACACTCATATCGGATTTCAGAGTTATTTCATGCATCCGCATATGCTCGAAACCATCGATAAATTGGGGTTTGATTGCCATAGAGTAGGAAAAGTAAAAGAGTCGATTGAAGAAATGGAACCTGCTATTCGCAATAGCGAATTATTCAGTTTTGACATCGCTGCAATTCAAAATGCACATGCACCTGCTAATTATATTACTCCCAATGGCTTTAATGGCGAAGAAGCTTGCACTTTAATGCAATATGCCGGCATGAGTAAAAACTGCAATAGCATTGGACTGTATGGATTTATTGAAGAACAAGATTTGCATCAACTAACTGCAAAACAACAGGCACATATGCTTTGGTATGTATTGGACGGAATTCAAAAAGGCAAGCAAGAGGCCGATCTTGAAAACCGAAATGCATTCAATGAATTTACAATGGCTTTTGCCGAAGTAGAAACTACTTTTTTACAAAGTAAAAGAACTGGAAGATGGTGGATGCAATTGCATGACGGCAAATATGTAGCCTGTAGTTATCGCGATTATATTACTGCTTGTAACAACGATATTCCAGAACGTTGGATGCGCGCTGCTGAAAGAATTTAATTTTTAATGCTTGATTATTGTAAATTACAGTTTGATAATAGTAATTTATGAGGCATCCTATTTCATTAGCTGTACTTGCTACAGCACTCATTTTTTCTGCATGTTCTGTTCAAAAGAAAGCAACAGTAGAAAGCCCTACAAGTATAGCTTCGCTAGCTAAAACTGCTATACTCGATAAATCGGAGTTTGCCCCAGCGCATGTAGGAATCAGTATTTACGACCCTGCTGAAAATAAATTCCTATTTAGCTATCAAGACACCAAGTATTTTGTGCCAGCAAGCAATACCAAATTATTTACTTGTTATGCAGCGTTGAAAAATTTAAAGGATAGTTTGGTTGCATTTGAATATTTACCCAACACAGAAAACACTGCAGTTCGTTTTACAGGAGACCCAACATTTTTACATCCCGATTTCAAACAAGAAAAAGCATTTAACTTTTTACAAACCAATGCACCCAATATCACTTTTGTTTCTCCAAGATGGAATGCGGCACCATTCGGAAATGGCTGGGCCTGGAATGATTACGACGCCAATTATATGCCTGAAAGATCGGCAATGCCTATTTATAGCAACTTAGTTTGGTTTTCTAAAAAGGGGAATCAATTAAACATTATCCCTAAAGCATTTAAAGATTCGGTCAATATTTTTGCAAGCATGGCAGATGGAAAGTTTGCCATCAACAGAGATAAATCGGAGAATCATTTTGAAATAGTAAAAAGTACTAGAACATTTACTGCCACTCAAATTCCCTTTACTACAAAGAAATCTTTCGAAGATGTTTCTTTGAATTTATTAGAAGATACCCTCAATCGAGTTTTGCATTTTGCCAATGCTATCAACGATCAAACTGCAGTCTGGAAAAAATTCTATTCTCAACCCACCGATTCAATGCTCAAGCAAATGATGCACGAAAGTGATAATTTCTTTGCTGAGCAAACTTTGCTCATGGTAGGAAATGAAAAAATTGGCATGATGGATGATAATAAAACCATCGACACTTTATTGAAATCCGATTTTCTAGGGATACCTCAAAAACCTAAATGGGTGGATGGGAGTGGATTAAGTCGGTATAATTTAATGACTCCTCAAGATTTTGTTTGGATACTTACTCAAATGAAAAGCTTATTTTCATGGGAACGCATTAATACCATTTTGCCAGGCGCAAATGAAGGAACTTTAGCAGGATTGTACAAAGGCTATGAAGGAAAAATTTATGCGAAAACAGGCACCTTAAGTAATCATGTTGCATTAAGTGGCTTTATCACTACAAAGAAAGGGAAAGCACTTATTTTTTCTGTGTTGGTAAACGCACATCAAACAGCGGCAGGAACCATCCGTAAATCAATTGAGCAATTTATTACTGGAATAATAGACAACTATTAATTACAACTTACCAAACATTCTATCCAGGTAATCTTCTTTGAATTCCAAATAAGTGGGGCTTCCATTCGGGCTAAGATTGGGACTGGAGCAGGCAAATAAAGAAGTGACCAACTGGTTCATTTCTTTTTGATCTAGTTGCTGGCCTGTTTTAATAGATTGTTGTTTTGCCATACAGCGTATCAATTGCTCTCTTTTACTAAATTTCACTTCACTGCTAAAATGTTTGAATTGTTCAATCAACATTTCTACCGCATGTTTTTCATCACCAGCAATTACATCTGCAGGAGTACCTTGAATTACAAAACTATTTTGACCAAAAGGTTCTATTTGATAGCCGATGGCTTGTAGCTCAGGCAATAACTCAGTTAATAAAACGGCATCTGCACCTACCAATTCCAAACTAACGGGAAATAAACTTTTTTGAGTAATCGTTTGCTGATTATGTGCCAAAGCACTATAACCTTCGTATAAAATACGTTCGTGTGCTAATTGTTGATGCACCAATAAAAATCCCTGATTAATAGTAACAACAATATATGTTTGATGTAATTGAAACAGTGGTTTTTCAGTTAATGTGATCGTATTGGAAACTATTTTAGCAGCGGGAGTAAATAAGGATTCATTTACTGTAGACACTTTATTACCAGCAGCACTACTGGTAAAAAATTCTTTCCAATGTTTTAATTCGCTTTTTTCATTCGGTTCAATGAAATGAGCCTGATTTTTTTGAGAAAATGTTTTGTATAAGTTAGAAGATACTGCTGCATTTTGCTGATCGTTGGTAAATGGTTTACTCACTGCATCCAAGCCTTGTATATCTGCATTTAAAGAAAAATCCAAAGAGGGGGCAATACTAAACTGCGCTAATGCATGTTTAATGGCAGCTTGTACAAATGCATATATAATTTTCTCATCTTCAAATTTAATTTCCTGTTTAGTAGGATGCACATTGATATCAATTTGAGCAGGGTCTAAATCGATATACAATACATAGCTCGGAAAACTTTCTTTCGGAACAATTCCTTCAAAAGCTGCATTTACTGCATGATTTAAATAAGCGCTTTTGATATACCGATTGTTTACAAAAAAATACTGATCACCCCTGGTTTTACGAGCAGTTTCGGGCTTGCCGATAAATCCAGTAATATTCATGTAATCGGTATCTTCTGAAACAGTTACTAATTTAGCGTTATAACTATTGCCTAAAATTTGTACAATTCTTTGTTTGCTATTGCCAGCTTCTAAATGAAAAACTTCCTGTCCATTACTCGATAAAGAGAAAAATATTTGAGGGAATGCAATGGCTACACGTACAAACTCTTCTACAATCTGACGCATTTCAGCGGCATTGCTTTTTAAAAAATTTCTTCTTGCAGGAACATTAAAAAAAAGATTCTTCATGCTAATACTGGTTCCATTAGGAGCAGCGCAGGAAGATTGATTGATGATCTTACTATTTTCTATTTCTATAAAAGTGCCCAACTCATCATCGGCTCTTTTGGTTTTGAGTTCTACTTGCGCAACAGCAGCTATCGATGCCAAAGCCTCACCTCTAAATCCCATGGTTTTGATGCTGAATAAATCATCGATATTCCTGATCTTACTGGTAGCATGTCTTTCAAAAGCCATTTTCGCATCTGCTACCGTCATTCCTTTTCCATTATCAATTACTTGAACCAATGCTTTACCAGCATCGTTAATGATCAATTTAATAATGGTAGCACCAGCATCCACTGCATTCTCCAATAATTCCTTTACTGCACTTCCAGGTCTTTGAATTACTTCACCTGCAGCAATTTGGTTGGCAATATTATCGGGTAATAATTGTATGATATCTTCCACGGGGCAGCAAAAATAAGATTCCTCATCCATCTTAACGCGCTCTTGCACTAAATTTGCGATCTAAATTTCCATGAATGATGCCAAATGCAGCAATAGAGAAGATCAAAAGAGCTTTTTTACCTCAAAATTTTGAAATTACTAATTGGGAGGCCCTTCAGCCCTATTTCCAATTATTGGTTGATAGGCCAATTAATAGTAAGTCCGATTTAGAACAATGGTTGAAAGACATGAGTGAGTTAGAAGCAGTCGTAAGCGAAGATGCCTGTTGGAGACAAATAAAAATGACCTGTGACACCACCGATAAAACATTGGAAGAAGCATTTGCATATTTCTGTATGGAGATTCAGCCCAAGCTTCAACCATATGCCGATTTACTCAACAAAAAATTAGTGAATTGTTCTTTTACAAAAGAATTAGATCAATCATTGTATCATACTTATTTGAGAAGTGTACAAAAAAGTATTGACTTATTTAGAGAACAAAACATTCCTATTCAAGCTGAACTTAGTGTGTTGCAACAGCAATATGGTGCCATAGCAGGAAAAATGGCTGTTGAAGTAAATGGTACAGAATATACTTTGCAGCAAGCAGCAAAATTTTTAGAAAGCTCCGACCGTGAA
This sequence comes from Sphingobacteriia bacterium, assembly GCA_031429515.1. Classification (GTDB taxonomy): domain Bacteria; phylum Bacteroidota; class Bacteroidia; order Chitinophagales; family Chitinophagaceae; genus Sediminibacterium. The sequence goes on along the minus strand of JANOZT010000102.1, from coordinate 2,485 downwards.
TTACGAAAAGAAGTGTACTTAAAAATACAAGAACGTAGAAAGCAAGATGCAACTGCCATGCACGATCTATACAGTAATTTAATTGGCAAACGTCATCAAATAGCTGTCAATGCTGGGTTTGAGAACTATCGCGATTATAAATTTAAAGAGCTTGGCAGGTTTGATTACACTAAAAATGATTGTTTTCAATTTCATGAAGCAGTTAAATTGCATGTGATTCCTTTGGTTAATAATATCTATGAGCACAAAAAAGGTCAGCTTGGTCTTGATAGTTTAAAGCCTTGGGATACCGAAGCAGAACCTGCAGGAACAACCCCTTTGAAACCATTTACTGATGGAAAGGATCTGTATGAAAAATCAGTAAAATGTTTTGAAGAGCTCCATCCATTTTTTGCTGATTGTTTGCGCAAGATGAACGAACTGAAACATTTCGATTTAGAAAGCAGAAAAGGAAAAGCACCAGGTGGATACAATTGTCCATTGGCCGAAAGTGGTGCACCATTTATTTTTATGAATGCGGCTGGTCAAATGAGTGATGTTACAACGATGGTGCACGAAGGAGGTCATGCAGTGCATTCTTTTTTAGCGCATCCCTTGCCATTAAGTGCTTTCAAAGAATATCCTATGGAGATCGCTGAAGTAGCAAGTATGGCTATGGAATTATTTAGCATGAACCATTGGGGTGCATTTTTTGATAATGAGGCAGATCTGAAAAGAGCCAAAATGCATCAGCTTGAAAGAACCATTACCATTTTTCCTTGGATTGCCATCATCGATAAATTTCAACATTGGATATATGAGCATCCACAACATAGTATTGAAGAACGCACTGCTTCTTGGATGAATATATTGAATGAGTTTTCTACATCTGCTATCGATTATGCTGGTTTGGATCAATTCAGGGCAATAGGATGGCAACGTCAATTGCATTTATTTGAAGTGCCCTTTTATTATATAGAATACGGAATTGCACAGTTAGGTGCTATTGGTCTATGGATGCAGTACAAACAAAATCCGCAACAAGCATTACAGCATTATATGAACGCATTGAGCTTAGGTGGAACCAAAACCTTACCTGAATTATATGCCGCCGCTGGATTATCATTCGATCTCACACCTGCATATATTAAGCAGTTGATGGATTTTGTAAAAACCGAAATGGAGCAATTATAACATTCAAAGTATTCAAATAAAAACGCCCCGATTCATCGGAGCGTTTTTTATATTAATCATTTTTTGGTTCTTGTGGAGCGCCTTCGCCAGCATCTCTTGGAGGTCTGTTCTGTTCTGGCCCTCTTGGATTTTGTGGAGGTCTGTTTTGTTGTGGTCCGCGAGGGCCCTGTTGTGGACGACTCGGTGTTTGTTGATGAGGTCCTTGTTGCTGAGGTCCACGTGAATTTTGCGGTGGTCTATTTTGCTGAGGTCCACGAGGTCCGTCTTGTTGAGGCCGACTCGGTCCTTGTTGTTGCGGTCCTTGTTGCAGAGGTCCACGCGGATTTTGTGATGGTCTATTTTGTTGCGGTCCTTGTTGTTGCGGTCCTTGTTGTTGCGGTCCACGAGGTCCTTGCTGTTGCTGTCCGCGATTATCTCCACGATTATCTCCAGGTCTATTATCGGGTCTGCGATCATTTCTTTGTTGATCTCTTCTTTTACGATCATTTTTTTCTAATGATTGTAAACTGATTTGTCCAACCAATTCTACAAACGCAGGTTCTGCTTCTTTCTGTTTGCTATTGATAATTTCTACAGCTTGTAATTCGTCTACTTTCTGACCTTGCTGATTGATTTTTTTAATTTCTTTTACACGCTGAATGGTCAATGGGTAATGCTTATTGTTATTCGGCAATACATACCACATCAGGTTTTTAAAAATATCTTTTTTAATTAAATGCGCAGTTCCCATGGATGTATCCAAACTATCAGCATAATCAGGGAAATGTTGCAATGCATCTAAATAAGTGTCCAACTCATAATTCAAACAACATTTTAAGCGACCACATTGTCCACTTAATTTGGTTTGATTGATCGATAAATTTTGATAACGAGCAGCAGTTGTATTTACACTCTTAAAATCATTCAACCAAGTACTACAACACAATTCTCTTCCACAACTTCCTATACCACCTACTTTAGCAGCTTCTTGGCGAATGCCGATCTGCCTCATTTCTACTTTAAACTTAAAGTCTGTGGCAAATATTTTAATGAGTTCTCTAAAATCTACACGATCATCTGCAGTATAAAAGAAAGTGGCTTTCTTGCCATCCGCTTGAATTTCTACTTCACTCAATTTCATTTGTAAATTCATCGTACGAGAAATGGCACGGCTGCGGGCAAGAATTTCTTTTTCTCTGCTCTTGCTTATCTGAAAACTTTCAATTTCTCGATCGTTGCTTCTGCGAAGGATCTTCTTGATTTCAGGGCTAAATTCTTCCACCCCTTTTTTCTTCATTTGTATACGAACCAATTCTCCGGTGAGGCTAACTTC
>JANOZT010000101.1:0-2224 GCA_031429515.1 Sphingobacteriia bacterium | reverse complement strand
CCAACTGCATGCTTCTGCCAATGGAATAGGAAAAATAGTTTTATACCCATGTATTACATCAAAAGCAAATAAAATAGGAATACCCATTCTACTTTCTTTTACAGCAACTTCTTGAATTGATCTTGTTTCTTTGGCCCCAGTAACGTTGAGAAATGAGCCTACTTTACCATCGCGTACCATTTGTACTTTTCCTTTTTGACCTGGGTCATTTAATGCAGGGCCAGTAAATACACCGCCATTCAATTGATTCAGCTGACCTGCTTTTTCTTGAATGGTCATGCGTTTTAGCAAATCCGCTATTCGCTGGTTGATAGATAATTGTGTATTTTTATAAGCAGGCAGATTGGTCGAACTTGTTTGAGCAGTTATCAACCCAATCAAAACAAAAAACTGAAATACCAGAAATGCCTTTTTCATATAATCGCTTTTAGAACCTTAAATATATTGAATCTTTACAAAAATGATAGAATACAATTTAGATATTGCAACCGTAGATCAGCTGAACCGAGATGAATTGATCAATACAGTTAATTATTTAATCGTACACGATTTTGAGAAATTGATATATGCCTTATACCGAATTGATGTAGATGAAGCCAAAATCAAGTATTTATTAGAAACCAGAACAGATACCAATGCGGCCATTCTTATTGCAGATGCCATTATTCAAAGGCAAATAGAAAAAAAGTTGGCTAGAGAAAAATATAAACAGCCAAAACCAGACGCTACAGAAGATGCTTGGTAAGCAAAAATTTACAGCATTACTTCCGCTATGAATCAATCTTTTCAGACAAAGATGGTTTTGATCTATTTCTTCTAAGACTCCATATTTCACCTTTATGTCGTGTAGGAATTGTATCGCCTAATAATTTTCCCCAGGGCTTTAGATCGGGAATCCTATCAAAAATAATTTTTAAAATTGCAACAAGAGGAATGGAAAAAAACATACCTGGTAAACCCCAAAGTGCAGCACCAAGTAAAACAGCTAAGATGGAAATAAGTGCATTGATTTGAACTTTTGAAGAAACAATTTTGGGTACGAGTATATTATTATCAATAAACTGAATAATAAGATAAGCAATTAAAATTGCTATCTGTGTATTATAGCCATCTTTAGTAACAGTAGCTATCAGTACAGGCAATGCTATAGCAATCACGCCTCCAATATATGGTATCACGTTTAATAGCGCTCCAATTATACCAATCAAAATAGCATACTTAACGCCTAATATTAATAATGCAATTGAATTTAATGCAGCAACGATCAAAGCTTCTAGCAGTAACCCCACCATATAACTTTGTATTGCAGATTTTGTCTCATTCAATATATCGCTTACCTGTTTGGAGTTTTCTTCAGCAAAAACTTCAAAAAGAAAATTTAAAATAAGCGTCTTGTAAAATAAAAAGAAATATATATAAACTGGTAATAAAAAAATAATTCCCAACGTGCCTAATGCGGTGCTAAGCGTTGAACCAGCTAAAGCTTTGCTATTGTTCAAAGCTTCATTTACAAGTTCAACCTGTTTTTGAATGGTTATACCAAAATGCAACTGCGTCCATTGCCCAAATTGGGTTGTCATTATACTGAATTTTTGTTTTAATACAGGCAGTGTATCGCTAAACTTAGCTATTTGTGTAGAAAGAAAATACATAATGCTCCCAAAAACAATTAATGCTATCAAAAGTGTAAGAATGATTGATAAGTTAATTGGTACTTTATGTTTTTGAAACCAATTATATATAGGATTTAATAAAATGGCAAAAATCATCGCAAATACAAGCGGAATCAAAATGTCTTGTAAATTGAATAATATATACACCAATAGAATAATTCCAAAAAGAATTACGGTGGCTTTAAGATAAAAAGGATATTGTTTTACATTCATAAAAGTATGAAGTTTGGATAATGTAAATTAAGATATAAAAACCCTACAACAAGGAAGATTTGGCAGTTTATTCTATTTTTAGGACTATTTATGGTTTATTGTAATAATTCGTCAATGCGCTTTATGTTGAATTTATTTTTTCGCAACAATTGAATTATTGAAGGAAGTGCTTGATAGAATTTCTCTTTTCTTCTAGGATCGGTTCCTACATGAATTAATAGGATAGCACCATAGAGTTTATCTGGCTGCTTAGCTAATTCAGTAAGTTTTTCCATCAAAAACGAATTCGATCGGTATTGCTTGCCCATTTCGGGCCAGGTATAATCTGCATTAGTAAA
>JANOZT010000100.1:0-3366 GCA_031429515.1 Sphingobacteriia bacterium | reverse complement strand
AATATTTCAATCACTTACGGATATACATTATAAAAATAAAACAACATGAAAAGTTCAATCATTTGGGTAGCAGCTTTTGCAGGATTAGCAATTACCAGCTGTAGAAAAATTGAGATGGATGGCGGAACAACTGTTACCGTAACTCCTCCTCCAACAACTGGTGGTCAAACAATAACATTATCAGGAAGAATTTCCAGAGATACTTTATTAAAGGCCAGCAATACCTATATCTTAAGCGGTTTGGTGTACATGGTTAACAATGCAACCATGACAATTGAGCCTGGTACTGTTATCAAAGGAGATTTTCAGGGCACTTCGGTGGCTGCATTAACTATTACACGTGGAGCCAAAATTGTTGCCAATGGCACACAAGATAATCCCATCGTATTCACGTCAAATTCACCAGTACCTCGTTCAGGTGATTGGGGTGGATTGGTTATTTGTGGAAGAGCTTCTGTAAATACATCAACAGGTGGGTCTGCAGGTACACTTACTATTGAAGGTGGAATCGATAATTCATTTGGAGATGGAATTGCAGGTGGTGGAGCAACCCCAAATGATGATGATAGCTCTGGTGTAATAAAATATGTACGTATAGAATATGCAGGATATGCATTTCAACCAGATAGAGAAATCAATAGTTTAACTATGGCTGCTGTTGGAAGAAAAACAGTGATAGATTATGTGCAAGTTACTTATGCCAAAGATGATGCTTTTGAGTGGTTTGGTGGAACAGTTAATTGCAAACATTTGATTGCCTACAAAACACAAGATGATGATTTTGATACCGATAATGGATACAGCGGAAACGTACAGTTTGGTATTGCATTAAGGGATTCAAATATTGCTGATATTTCTCGTTCTGAAGCTTTTGAAAGCGATAATGATGCCAATGGTTCTACCAATGGTCCACAAACAAGAGCGGTATTTAGTAATATGACTGTTATAGGACCAAGAGCTACATTAGCTAACTCAGGTAATTCATTGTTTTTAACTGCGGCACAGATTAGAAGAAATTCTGGCATCTCTATTTTCAATTCAATTTTTCTTGGTTGGACTGGTGGTTTATTAATTGATTCTCGTTTAGGCAGATCTGTAGAAAATAATATTCTAGATAGTACTACAAGATTTAAAAATAATACAGTAGCAGGTTGTGGTCCGTTGGTTCCAGGTGTAGCACCTGCACTTGCAGATCCAATTTCTATGCAGTATATTAATGGTGCACAAAGTTTGCCAGGTTGGACAACAGTTGCGACAGGAACCGATTCTGTAAGAGCTCGTTTTTTAGCAGCAGGAGTTGGAACAGTATTCCCTTTCAATGTGGTATTAACCAATGCTGCTCAAGCATTATTGATTGCTCCATTTAGTTATTCAGCACCAGATTTTGTACCTTTTGGAGGATCTAATGGAAATCAAGATATTTTAGTAAGAGCTAGTTTTACTGATCCTAAATTAGCCAATCCGTTTTTTCAAAAAACATTGGCTCAGGATGGATCTGCATTAACATTCCGCGGAGCTTGTGCACCTGCTGGTGCTGATGCCAATTGGTGGAGAGGTTGGACAAGATTTGTTAATCAATAAATAGTTGGAATGATAAAATCAATCGGGGGATTGATTAAAAAAAGAGCAACGAAAGTTGCTCTTTTTTTATGCAAATAATGTTGCGAATAATAATTAGATAATTACACTTTGTTGCTGCGCGTTCGTTGTTACATTGGCTTATTCTTATAGTCGGGCTCATAATCAACAAACCAACTCAACCATAAACTACGTGATAAGCGCATTATAATTGGTTGTAAAACAATTAGGATGACAATATTGGTTCCTAACCAATAAAAAATTCGGTTATCATCAATATCAAAACTCAATCCAATCAATACTTTCCAAGCAACAAATGTGGCAACGGTTAATGCAACGGTTAAAGCATAACTCACATATCCAGTTCCATAATAGAAACCAACTTCTATTTCTGTTGGCTGACCACAAACAGGACAATGCTCATGCATTTCCATATTGCCTTTTAATTGATATGCATTAGATGATTTAAAAATATTGCCTTTCCTGCATCGAGGACATTTGTTGGCTAGAGCGCTAAGTAAATATGAATGAGAATAAGGCATTAGGAGTTAAGAATTATGAATTAAGAGATATGAGATAAGAATTATGAGTTTGTAAAATTAGGATTAATATGCCAACCTCGTCTGACGGTGTCTAAACGTTACCACCCCGTCTGACCATGTATACCCCGTCTGACGGTGTCTAAACATTACCACCCCGTCTGACCATGTGTACCCCGTCTGACGGTGTTTTGCCGATTCTACCCCGTCTGACCATGTGTACCATGTGTACCCCGTCTGACGGTGTCAGGTACTAAAACGCTTCTAACACTTTCTCCATTTTAAAACTTCTCGAGCCTTTAATGAGTATATAGGCATTTTCAAAATCTTGTTTTTCTACAAAAGTTTTTGCCAACTTCGAATCTGCTAGATATATATACTCCGAATCAATATTATTAAAGTCTCCGCCAACTGTAATCACCGCTTCCCATTTGAATTGTTCAATAAATCGAATCAGGTTTTCATGTTCTTCAATACTGGTTTCTCCCAGTTCCATCATGGCGCCTAATATCAATACTTTTTTAGCTGCTTTAAGATGCACAAAATTTTCAATAGCCGCCCGCATACTCGATGGATTGGCATTGTATGCATCTAAAATTATATGATTGCTTCCTCTCTCTATTAATTGAGAACGACTATTCGAAGGCGCATATGATTCTATAGCCTCTTTAATAGAAGTGTCTGGTACTCCAAAATATTTTCCGATTGTTGCTGCGCAAAGAATATTGGGTAAATTATAATCACCAACTAATTGAGAATTGATGCGATCAATTGATAAACCCAGGGTAATTGTAACTTCTAAAAATGGTTCGTTGGCTGCAACACTGCCTTGAACCAATCCATCTGTTTGTCCATACAAAACTTTTTGTTGAATACCGGCACTCATTGGTTGTAAATAATCATAATCGGCATAAATAAATGCAACTCCATTATTTGCACGAATAAAATCGTACAATTCGCCCTTCCCTTTTTTCACGCCTTCAATTCCACCAAACCCTTCTAAATGTGCTTTACCGCAATTGGTAATTACACCATGTGTAGGTAATGTATACTCGCAATAACTTTCTATTTCTTTTTGATGATTGGCGCCCATTTCAATCACAGCCATTTCAGCATTAGCTGGTATACTTAAAATGGTAAGTGGTACTCCAATGTGATTGTTTAAATTTCCCTGTGTGGTAAATGTTTTAAAATGACTATTCAAAACAGTATAGATCAATTCTTTGCTGGTGGTCTTTCCATTGCTTCC
>JANOZT010000099.1:0-5301 GCA_031429515.1 Sphingobacteriia bacterium | reverse complement strand
TAAAGACGGAAGTGTTGATGCGCTTATGAACGGTGAATTAGGAATTTTGGTTGATCCTAACAATCTTGATCAACTCAAACTCTCCATTATCAATTCATTGAACGATACTACTTTTGATCCTTTAGCAATGCAACAAATTTCTCGTCAGTACTTTTCTTTTGAGCGATTTAAAAACAATCTCCAACTATTAAACACTCAGTTGAATTAACAATATTTAATGAAAACATTTTTCTTAAAATTAAGACGTACCATTTTAGCCAATTTTGTTCCTGAAATATTTTGGCCAGTTTCAGTTAATATTAGTGGAGCCATTATTCCAATCCGAAATGAGCCCTTTAGCTTTGGAACAAAATGGATTTTAAAAAAAAATGAGTATGAAGGTGCTGAAATTGCATTGGTAAACCAAGTATTAAATGGAGGAGAACAAATAGTAGAAATGGGCACATCAATCGGAGTATTAACACGCGTCATGAGTAATTTGGTGGGCCCTACTGGTAAAATTATTACCATTGAATGTAATGAGTCCTTATATAAAAGTTGCAAAAGATGGACTTCTGATTATCCTAATGTTAATTTAGTGAAAGGATATGGGTTCCCTGTTTATACTGTTCCTGAAAATCTTTCGATAGATGGATACTCCGATGATTTAGGTTCCTTAGGTACACAGATTGATTTTTCTGTAAAATCAAGTATCGTACATAAAAATGAGTTGATTATAGATATTAAAACTATTCAGGAAAAATTCAATTTTAAGCCGTCCATATTAGTAATAGATGTGGAAGGAAGTGAAGAAGTAATTCTCGATCAAGACTTTCATCTTCCGATTAATATAAATATAATCATCATTGAATTGCATGGAGGAATGTATAAAAATAAATTAATTAGCCAAGAAGCAATTATTCAATCTATTAAGAATGATGGATTTGAATTGAAACAAGTAATTGCTGGTTCTTATCTTTTTGAAAGAAATTAACAATGGTTGTGCTCAAACAAAAAATCCTCATCATCTACGAATTCTTCTACCCTGCATATAAAGCTGGTGGTGTAGTGCAATCTTTGCGCAACATGGTAACATTGTTGTACAATGACTATGACTTTTATTGTATTACCAGTGGGTACGATTTAAATGAAACGGAACCATTAGCTGGTATTGCGATTAATGCTTGGAATAACATCACCATTGATAATAAGGCAACTATCAAAGTTTGGTACGACGATAAAAAAAAGTTGACTCCTTCAAAAATGAATGAGCTCATTCATTCTGCCAATCCTGATATCATTTATATCAATGGCTTTATGCATATTGCATTTTTAATGAATCCATTACTAGTTATTCGATTTACTTCTTTCAAAACCATTAAAACAATTATTGCTCCAAGGGGCATGTTGCAAGAAGGAGCTATTGCTGTTAAATCGGTTAAGAAAAAATGGTACCTTAAAATCATTCAACTATTAAATCTTACAAAAAATATACACTGGCATATTACTTCCCCAATTGAAACAGCGGGTATTCGAAAATATTTTACTGCGACAGACAATCAAATTACCTGTATAGGTAATATCCCCAGAAATCCGGTAGATACTATACAACAAACATCAAAACGCGAAGGAGTACTCTCGCTCTTGTATGCATCTATCATTACAGAAAAGAAAAACCTTTTGTATGTATTGCAATCCCTGATGCATTGTAACGCTTCTATTGAATTAACCATTTATGGCGTTATAAAAGAACAATCTTATTGGGAAGAATGTCTGCTAGTGATAAATCAGTTGCCAGCACATATTTTAGTTTCATACAAAGGGGCTTATTCGCCCGATCAAATGCAAACCATTGTATCCAATTCGGATGCTATGATTTTATTGAGTAAGGGAGAAAACTTTTCACATGCTATTTTTGAAGCATTGGGTACCGGCAGGCCCATTATCAGCAGCGATTTTACCAGTTGGGATAACTTAGCAGAAAAAAATGCAGGCTGGAATTTACCCCTCGAGCAACCAATATTGGTTGCTAAAAAATTAGATCAACTAGCTGCTTTAAATGTAGATGAATGGTTGAATTATTGCAGTGGTGCTCATCAACTTGCTAAAGCGTATTTGGCAAAGCAAGATTTTAGGAATGAATATGTAGCAATGCTAGATGGATCGATACACTTAGGATGACGAAATAATATATTTAACCAAAATCTGACCACAAATTCTAAGATTGTATACCAATAATTGGTATTTTTGGTTTATAAATTAATTTTTATGGCAAGAAACACGTCAATTTTACTGGGTGTTCATTATGACGAATTTATTTCTAAGGAAGTGTCCTCTGGCCGTTATAATTCGGCAAGTGAAGTAATACGCTCCGCCCTCCGAATATTAGAAGAAGAAGAAAAAAAGAAAAAACTACTTGTTAAGGCATTAATTACTGGAGAAAAAAGCGCGAGGGTAAAAAACTTTGATCCAAAAACGCATCTTAAAAAATTGCATGAACGCTTAAAATGAAAAAGCTTCGATTATTTATTCGAGAAGAAGCCTATTTGGACTTAGAAAATATATGGACCTATACGCTTGAAACATGGTCATTACGTCAAGCAGACAAATATTACAATGACTTAATCGAAGCTATTGAATTTCTCTGCGAAGAACCCAAAACTGGAAAGTCTGTAGAACATTTGCGGAAAGGGTATAGGTCTTTTAAAGTTAATTCACATTTGATATTTTATATAACTACAGAATTTGAACTTGATGTAATAAGAATTCTTCATTCACAAATGGATATTCCTAACAGGCTATCAAAATTGGAAGACTAAATTTGTTGTAAATATAACTGCGAGTAATAACTAATTTATGATTGTACTTGGAATAAATGCCTATCACGCGGACTCATCTGCAGCAATATTTAAAGACGGAATATTGATTGCAGCAACAGAAGAAGAACGTTTTAGAAGAGTTAAACATTGGTCGGGCTTTCCTTCCAAAGCAATTGAATTTTGTTTACATGAAGCTGGAGTTAGCATAAACGAGGTAGACCATATTGCCATAGGTAGAGATCCCAAAGCTAAATTCAAAAACAAATTATTGTTTTTTGCTTCGAGGCCTATTGAATCTTTTATCCATACTATTGAACGATTACTCAATCAGAAAAAAGTATCTTCCTTAGAACAAGAGTTCAAAACGCATTTTGGTATTGCCATCGATGCAGTAAAACAAAAAATTCACCAAGTAGAACACCACCGTTCTCATTTAGCCAGTGCTTTCTTTGCATCTCCTTTTGAAACTGCTGCTATTGCGAGTATCGATGGGTCTGGTGATTTTAGCACCACCATGTTGGCTATTGGCAAAGGCAATCAAATTGAAGTAATTGATTCAATTGATTTTCCGCATTCATTGGGAATTTTTTATACTGCTTTCACCCAACTCTTAGGCTTTCCTCATTATGGTGATGAATATAAAATTATGGGTCTCGCGCCTTATGGAAATCCAATCTATTTTGATCAACTAAGAGATGTAGTTCTTCTAGAAAAAGGGGGCTTATTTAAATTGAATTTAAGTTATTTCCGATCTCCTGGAAAAGGATTCGTTGCTTATAATAACGATCATATTCCAGCCATCCCTATTGCTTATAGTACAAAAATGGAATCCGTTTTTGGTAAAGCAAGAGCGAATGATATTCCACTCACTCAACACCATAAAGATCTGGCAGCTTCTGTTCAACGAATGGCAGAAGAAAGTATTTTTCATATTCTTAATCATTTGCACCAAGAAACTAAATTATCCAATTGCTGTTTGGCTGGTGGAGTAGCGCAGAACAGTGTGGCGAATGGAAAAATAAAGTCACAGACGCCTTTCACTCAATTATATATTCCATCTGCAGGGCATGATGCTGGTATTGCCATGGGTGCTGCTCAATATCTGTATCATCATGTATTGAATCAGCCAAGGGTTGCACCGATCTACTCAGCATATACAGGAGCATATTTTACCAATGAGTATATAGAGCAAATGCTTCAATCAAAAAATATTGAATACATCAATTTAGAAGATGAATTTTTATTTGATTATGTAGCCGATCGATTGATCGATGCTGGTGTGGTGGGATGGTTCAACGGACGTGCAGAATTTGGCCCTCGCGCTTTGGGTGGAAGATCTATTTTAGCCGATCCTAGCAGGCAAGATGCCAAAGAATTGATCAATAGTAAAATCAAGCGCAGAGAGAGTTTTAGGCCTTTCGCACCAAGCATTTTAAAAGAATACGTCAACGAGTATTTTGAATTGGTTGATGATGTTCCATTCATGGAAAAAGTATTTCCTATAAGAGAATCAAAGCGCTCTATCATTCCTGCAGTAACACATGCGGATGGTACCGGAAGATTACAAACAGTAGATGCAAAAATATCTCCTCGGTATTATGCACTCATCGATGCATTCAGAAAAAAATCAGGCATTCCGATTCTCCTCAATACCTCCTTCAACGAAAACGAACCGATTGTAAATTCTCCCGAAGAAGCATTGGATTGTTATTTAAGAACGAACATGGATATGTTGGTAATGGAAAATATCATTGTAGAAAGAAAATAGAATTTCCAATTCGCTGCCATTTATGAAAGTTTCCATCATAACAGCCACGTATAACAGTGCAGCCACTATTGCTCATTGTTTGGCATCTGTAAAAAATCAGACCTATCAAAATATTGAACACATCATTATTGATGGCGGATCAACTGATAATACGCTGGATATCATTCAACAAAATGAATTTTCAGGAAAACTCATTTCCGAAAAAGATAAGGGCATTTATGATGCGATGAATAAAGGCATTGATTTGGCCACTGGAGCAATCATCGGCATTTTAAATTCCGACGATTTGTATGCTAGCGAGACAATCATTCAACAATTAATAGACCTTTTTGAAATAAGCAATTCCGATGCGATTTATGGAAATTTAGAATATGTAGACGCATCCGATACCCAAAAAATTACCCGTAAATGGAATGCAGGCCCATTCACCCAAAAGGCCTTTTTATATGGTTGGATGCCTCCGCACCCTACTTTTTTTGTAAAAGCTGAATTGTACCAACAATATGGCAAATTCAATCTAAATGTATATACTGCTGCCGATTACGAACTCATGCTCCGTTTTATATACAGATTTGGTATTAAGGTTGCATATTTGCAGGAAGTTATGGTGAAAATGAGAACGGGTGGAGCAAGTAATCAATCCATCAAAAACAGGCTACTCGCCAATAAGGGCGATCGGATGGCCTGGGAAATCAATGGTTTAAAACCCTATTGGTTCACATTATTTGCAAAACC
>JANOZT010000098.1:0-34631 GCA_031429515.1 Sphingobacteriia bacterium | reverse complement strand
TTAAAGCCATTGTATGAGTGAGAATATGTATGTAACGAAGGAAACCTTCGAGAAAATGAGGGAAGAATTACATCAAATGAAATCGGTAGATCGTCCTGCGGCTTCGAGGGCAATTGGAGAAGCAAGAGAGAAAGGCGATCTGAAGGAAAATGCAGAATACGATTCAGCAAAAGAAGCCCAAGGAATGTTGGAGGCAAAAATCAAGCAATTGGAAGGCATGATTGCTAATGCAAAGATTGTTGATACTACAACTATTGATACCAGTAAAGTAACTATACTAACTAAAGTTACTATAACTAATATAGCTACTAAGAAAACGGTTACTTATCAATTAGTTGGAGAAAAAGAAGCTGATTTGAAATTGGGAAAAATATCTGCGGCATCACCTATTGGAAAAGGTTTGATGGGAAAAGTAATTGGTGAAGTTGCAGAGATCAGTGCACCAAATGGAGTGATGAAATTTAAAATTGAAAAAATCACCGTTTAATTCATTTGCTCAAATGACCATTTTCTCTAAATTGATTGCTCGTGAATTTCCATCTTATGTCATTTTAGAGAATGATCGCTTTTTTGCATTTCTAGATATTTTTCCTTTGGTAAAAGGGCATGTATTGGTAGTACCAAAAATCGAAACAGATTGTTTTTTTGATTTATCTGCTGAGTATTTATCTGAGATCTTGGTATTTGCGCAACCAATTGCTAAAGCCATTGAAAAAGCTTTTCCTTGTAATCGTTGTGGATTAAGCGTTGTAGGATTAGAAGTACCTCATGCTCATCTTCACTTAGTGCCAATAAATAGTGCTGATAATTTAAATTTCAATCGTCCTAAACTGCAATTATCTTCTGATGAACTTAAAGAAGTGCAAATGGCAATCTTGGAACATTTGTAATAATCTAACATTGACATTTTATCGCTTCAATCTTTCCGGATTTTTTGCCAAAAAATCTCCCCAACCTTTTAATGGTTTGCCTGTTTTATTGATCACAGTATTGCTTTGATAAAAATGACAAAGTGCAACAGATAATGCATCGGTTGCATCATAATGTTTTGGCTGTTCGTCTATTTGCAGAATATGTTGAAGCATTTTCCATACTTGGTCTTTGTCGGCATTTCCATTGCCTGTAATAGATTGTTTCACTTTTTTTGGAGCGTACTCGGTAACCAATAATTGGGCTTGCATAGCAGCTGCTATGGCCACTCCCTGTGCCCTGCCCAGTTTTAACATACTCTGTATATTCTTTCCAAAAAAAGGAGCTTCAATGGCAAATGAATTGGGTTGGTATTCTTTAATGAGTGCAGTTATTTTTGTATGGATCATTTCTAGGCGGGCATAAATGTCTTTTTCTTTGGTCAATTTCAGCACATCCATCAACAACAAATTGGGTTTGCCTTTTTGAATGCCCAATAATGCGTAGCCCATTATTTGAGTTCCTGGGTCAACTCCCAATATAATCGTATCGAATTTCATTATTCGTGAAAATACGAATCGTTTTCCAACTCACTTCATCTTGTGCCTTATCTTTGTGCAAATCGTTTGTTTGAACAAAAAGCTTAAAAATATCCTCAATTATATAGTTGGTCCAATACTTTTTATCTGGCTTTCATATTCTATATACCATCAAATAAAAGGCCAAGTAGATGTTCAACAATCCTGGAGCTTAATTTTGAATGCCTTTCAACAGGAACATCGTTGGAAACTCATTACTGCAATAGCACTGATGTTTGTGAATTGGGGTATTGAAGCAAGAAAATGGCAATTGCAAATAAAAGGGATTGAATCTATTAGTTTCTTGAATGCATTCAGGCAGATTTTGGCAGGGCAGGCGCTAGGATTCAATACAATTAATAGAATTGGTGAATCTGCGGGTAGAGCAGCTTTTTTAAAAGAAGGAAATAGATTAAGAGGGGTAGTGCTTTCTTTTGTTGGAAGTATGGCACAAATTATTGCCACATTTACAATGGGGGTTGGGGCTTTATTCTATGTGAAGGTTTTTATTTTGAATAATACTAGCCAATTAAGCGGGCTGTCGGAGTTTTGGTTAGATGGTTTGATTTATGTTATTGGAGGGGGAATTATACTTTTTACATTGGCTTATTTTAGATTAGCAGGATTGATAGAATTATTGGAAAAAATTCCCATTGTTGCTAAATACAGGTATTTTATTGAAAAACTGGAGGATTTTCATTGGAGAGAATTGATTAGGATTCTATCCCTTTCATTTGGAAGGTATTTTGTCTTTTTGGTTCAATATATTTTATTGTTGGATATGTTTAATGTGTCTGTTTTTTGGCTTGATGCCTGTGCTTTAGTTGGTGTGCTTTTTATAGTCTTAGCCATAGTTCCAACCATTACTTTGGCAGAAATGGGGGTAAGAGGGAAAGTGAGCTTGCTATTGTTTGGTTTAGTTAGTTCTAATACAATCGGAATTATTGCAACTGCAGGGGGTATTTGGTTAATTAACTTAATCTTACCAGCTATTGGCGGTACTTTATTTATCTTGGGCTTAAGATTATTCAGAAAAAAATAAATTGACATTGATTAAACGCATTATTATTTTATTGGTTATACTGATTTCCACAAAATCTATTTCTGCAGGAGATGATTTTTGTGGACTGCGCAATAATGCTTTTCAACAAGGAGAATCAATTAGTTATACTATTTACTATTCAGTAATTGGCATTTATTTTAATGCAGGAGCTGCTACTTTTTCGGTGAATACAGAAAAACTCATGAATAAACCAGTATACCATGTAATAGGTTCTGGAACTTCAAATAGCAGATACGATTGGATTTTTAAAGTAAGAGATCAATATGAATCTTTTATAGACACCAATACGTTGCAACCTTTGAAATTTATACGAAATGTTGATGAAGGGGGTTATAAGATAAACGAGAACATCACATTTAATAAGGATCAAAATACTGCGGTATCAAGTAAGGGCGTTCAAAAAATTCCTGCATGTGTGCAAGACGTATTAAGTGCCATATACTATGCTAGAAATATCGATTATAGCAAGTACAATCCTGATGAAAAAATTCCATTCTCTATGTTTCTAGACAATGAAGTATATAGTCTATACATCAAATACTTGGGTAAAGAACAAATTAAAACCAAGTATGGAACATTTAAAGCAATAAAATTTAGCCCCTTATTGGTAAAAGGAACTATTTTTTCAGGAGGTGAAAAAATGACTGTTTGGGTTACCGATGATGCCAACCATATTCCTGTTCGCATTGAAAGCCCTATTTCAGTAGGTTCTGTTAAAGTGGATATGATGGGATACAAAAATTTAAGACATCCACTTGCTTCCTTGATATCCCAACGATAGTTATAAACTATCTAAAGAAAATAGTTCATTTACCCGAATCCCTTTTTCAGTTTCATGAACGGTACAACATTGATTGATGGGGTCATGCTCAAAAAACAATACATAATTATTTTCGGCAGCTTCTTGTAGGAAAGATTTTTTTTCTTGCAAAGTTGTATATGGAAACATGTCGTACCCCATAATATACGGCAAAGGAATATGTGCAACAGAAGGTAACAGATCGGCCATATACACAATGGTTCTTCCTTTATAAATGATTTGAGGAAGCATCATGGAGTTGGTATGTCCATTTACAAATCGAATGGTAATGTCTTTGATGAAATCGCTGGAACCTAAATGGTTGTCTTCATCAAAATTGTCAAGAGGAGTATGAACAAAATGTAGTTTACCAGTTTCTTGAATAGGAAGAATATTCTCTTTTAGAAAAGAGGCTTTCTCTCTTTCGTTGGGGTTAACCGCCCAATCCCAATGTTTTGTATTGCTCCAAAATTGAGCATTTGGAAATGCAGGTATCAACTCACCGTTTTGTTGAATGATGGTTCCACCGCAATGATCAAAATGCAAATGGGTATGAAACACATCGGTAATATCATTTTTAGAAAATCCATACTTAGCCAATGAACTTTCTAAACTGTCGTTTCCATTGAGGTGATAATGACCAAAAAATTTAACATCTTGTTTATTACCCATTCCCGTATCTACTAAAATCAGTCGATCATCGGTTTTGATCAATAAACTTCTCAAAGCCCAATTGCATAAATTATTTTCATCAGCAGGGTTTAATTTATTCCACATACTTTTAGGCACTACGCCAAACATAGCCCCACCATCTAATTTAAAATAGCCTGTATTGATACTAAATAACTGCATGATTTTTCTGTCTTTTTTCTGTTACTGCTGCACTGTATAAAATAGCAAGACCAATCACAAAAAATACCACCAATGCCAAAACGGAATTTCTTTGTGAGCCTGTAAATTCATTAATATATCCAAAACTAAACATACCAATTACAATGGCAATCTTTTCAGTAACATCGTAGAAACTGAAAAAAGAAGTAGTGTCTTTTGTTTCGGGCATTAATTTGGCATAAGTACTTCTGCTTAAAGATTGAATGCCTCCCATAACAAAGCCAACCATCACTGCTAAGCCATAAAATTCATAAATACCATTTTTGGGTAGGTTGTAACCAACTACACATAGAACAATCCAGAAAAATACGGTTACCATCAACGCTTTAAAATTGCCTATTTTCTTAGATAAAAAAGCAATGGTAAATGCTCCTGGTATGGCGATCAATTGAATAATCAATATGGCGATGATGAGGTTGGTTGTAGGAATATTGAGTTCGCTCTTGCCATATAAAGTTGCTACGAGCATGACTGTTTGCACCCCCATATTATAAAAGAAAAAAGCCAATAAATATCTTTTTAAAACTGGCATTGCTTTTACCTGATGCCAAACTTTATTTAATTCTTTATAACCCTTTGTAAATATATTTTCTGTTTTTGTGTTACCTATTGGAATACTGTTGGGTAAACGCTTTAAAGCTATTTGCGCAAAACCCCACCACCAAATACCTACTAATAAAAAAGAAATTTGAGAAGCTTTGCCCACCGTTATGCCAAAACTTTCTGGAGATAATACAAAAACAAAGCAGATGATTTGTAAAATCATACTACCGATATAACCCATTGAAAAACCTTTTGCACTTACCCTGTCTTGATCTTCTGGAGCTGCAATTTCAGGTAAAAAAGAATTGTAAAAAACCAAGCTACTCCAAAATCCAATGCAAGCAATGATCATGCAAGCTAAACCAAAAGCCAAATTGTCTTTGGTAAAAAAATACATAGACGAACAAGCAATACTTCCTATGGTACAAAAGAAAAACAAGAATTTCTTTTTATTGCCCCGATAGTCGGCTATGGAGGAAAGTATAGGAGAACAGATTGCTACAACAATAAATGCGATTGCTAATGAGTAATTATACAAAGAAGTATTCACAAATTCTCTTCCAAATAATTTAACTGTATCTACAGAAGTATTTTCATTGCCATCTCCAGTGATCGCTTCGTAATATGCAGGAAAAATAGTAGAAGTGATCACTAGGTTATAAGAACTATTGGCCCAATCGTACATGGCCCAACCATTGATCACTTTTTTACTTGCTGTTTTCATAAACGATTATTTTAAATACCCTGTATAAATGAGTGTAATCAAAATCAATCCAACAATTACCCTATACCATCCAAAAAAGCGAAAACCATATTTTTGTAAAACTGATATAAAGAAACGAATAGCGATCAACGCAACAATAAAAGCCACTACATTTCCAATTCCTAATAAAACCAAATTGCTTTTAGTGCTAAGCATGTGAGGGCTTTCTTTAAAGGCTTTCAGCAATTTATATCCTGTTGCAGCGGCCATGGTAGGAACTGCTAAGAAAAAAGAAAATTCTGCTGCAACATTTCTGGTTAATTTTTGTTGCATTCCGCCAATAATGCTGGAAGCAGATCTGCTCATGCCAGGTATCATTGCCAAACACTGAAAAACACCAACAATAAATGCTTTAACATAAGAAATGTCTTCTTCTTTTTCTATGGTTGGGTTTTTGAAAAGCGCATCAATAAAAATGAGTATTATTCCGCCCACTAGCATAGTTACTGCAACAGTCATCGGGCTTTCGAGTAGTTCATCAATTTTATCGGACAATAGAAAACCCAATACCAGTGCAGGAATAACAGCAACTATTAATTTTAAATAAAAACTCCAATGATTGAGGGGGAAGAATTTTTTTCGGTACAAAACTACCACCGATAAAATGGCCCCTAATTGAATGGCCACTTCAAATAATTTGGTGAAATCATCTTTGGCAATTCCCATAAAGGAACTCACAATAATCATGTGGCCGGTAGAGGAAATGGGCAGGAATTCGGTAATTCCTTCTACAACGGCTATTATAATGGCTTCGAAAATGGTCATAAGGATGATTTAATTAGAAATGATCCTTAAAAATAAGGTTTGTACCCCGAATATCATTATTTAATCAGGCCAACCGATTTAAAAAAATTAATTAGTCCGATACTGCTTTTTTGGGCTCCAGTTTTTTCACCTAATGATCTCAATCTTTTAGCTATTAAGGAACTTGAAATAGCCAATTCTTGACTTACTTCCTTTTGGGATTTGTCGTTTGCAATTAATTCAAGTACTTTCATTTCTTGGGGATGCATATTTTCTAGCCAGGCAATCGGAGTGTTTTTTATTTCCTCAATTTGTGCAAGAGTAAAATTTAAAATTTTACTATAATATTCGTTCCCCTCATATATAGATTGAAAGATAAATTCATAGTCTTTAAGGCTATCTGCTTTAAAAATATAACCTTTTACACCTAAACGTATCATTGCTTTTATAGCATTTAAATCATCAAGCATAGATAGAACAATTATTTTTATGGGATATTTCTTTAGCTTGATATATCTGGCAACTTCATAACCAGCAATTCCATCGGGCATTCTAATATCTAAGACAAGAATATCAGGAATAATACCACTCTCAATTAATTGAATACAGGCATCTCCGCTGCTCACTTTTTCAATAACTTTTATGTTTTCAAACTTATTTATAAAAGAACTCACCCCTTCAATTAGTGCGATATCATCATCACACATCATTACTTTAATCATAGATAAATGAATTTTACAATTGGAATAGTAACAATTTGCTGGGGGGAGAAAATTGATGATGTAAACTAGGCTATTCTTGATGTGGAAATTCGCTTATATGTTAAAGTTTTGTGAAGGGGGGGGGGGTATATTTTCTACACGATTTATTCATTTTAGACGTAAAAGCACAATTTTATTAAAAGTGTACAGAAAATATACTCCTATCATATTTGGATTTATTGTTTTTGCCAACGAAGTTTACTCAACAATTCATTTTAGTATGATTGCAGGGTTTATTTTTAAAAGCATGTACGAAAACCAAGTATTGGTGGTTGATGCTTTTTTAAAATTGATGAAAGTAAAAGTTAGTTTAAACACCATTGACCAAGCCTTACAAGAACATCCTGACTATCCGAGTTTTTTATCTATTACTGATACTTTAAAGAAATGGAATATAGATTCTTTGGCGTTACAAACCAATGCTGATAAATTATTATCCATTCCAACTCCATTCATTACAAACTATAAAAACGGACAGTTCATTGTAGTGAAGGAATTGTTGGGCGATGAAATCAAAATCACTAACCAGTATGGGAACACAGAATTGATAAAGATGGATCAATTCTTAGCTCAATGGCAAGAAACTATTATCGTAGCAGAATCCAACGAACAATCTGGTGAAAAAGATTATAACAAAAAACAACGAACAGAAATATTGAACACAGTTGCAATTGCACTAATTCCATTAGGAATTCTTACTTCTGTCTTTGTTCCTTTTATAAATGGGGCAGTAAACTTAGTACCCACATTATACATATTCGCTAAATTAATAGGTCTAACCGCATCGGTATTATTGTTGTGGTACGATATTGATAAGGGCAATCCATTATTAAAACAAATCTGTTCGGGTATACAAAAGGCTAATTGCAGTGCAGTGTTAAATACAAAGGCAGCTTCAATTGGTGGAATAATTACCTGGAGTGAAGTTGGGTTTATCTACTTTGCTTCCTCTCTTTTGTTTGCAGCTTTTGCAGGTATTAATACAGTACTTCCTATTTTGAATTTATTTTCATTATTGGCATTGCCTTATATAATTTTCTCTATTTATTACCAATGGAAGGTTGCAAAGCAATGGTGCGTATTGTGTTTGGCAGTACAATCGGTATTATTTATAGAGGGCGCACTAACTTTAATTAATAATTCAATTTCTTTTGCAGCAATCGAACACTCAATCAAGAGTAATTGGCCATCAGCAATGGTCGCGCTCATTATCCCAATTGCTCTTTGGTTTTTACTGAAACCAATTTTAAAAAGAAACCAAGCAGCCAAATACGAAAAGCGAAGTTATTTGCAACTGAAATACAATGAGCAAGTTTTCACATCTTTATTACAAAATCAGTCCTCCATTTTAGCCTTCCCCACAGAAGGTTTAGGAATCACCATTGGTAACCCCAATGCAACTAAAAGCATAGTAAAAGTATGCAATCCTTATTGTGGGCCATGTGCTACTGCACATCCGGAGTTAGAAAAGATAGTAAAAGAAAACCCAGAAGTTAAAGCTCAAATTATATTTACAACCACCAATAATGAAAATGATCGAGGTTCTAAGCCCGTTAAACATCTATTAGCCATTGCATCAAAAGGAGATGAGATTTTAACGGAACATGCATTGGATGATTGGTATTTAGCTAAAGAAAAGAATTATGACCAATTTGCAATTAAGTATCCCATGAATGGAGAATTGCAAAAACAGGCAGGAAAAATAGATTTAATGAAAAGCTGGTGTGATAAGGTGAAGATTCAATATACGCCAACTATTTTTATTGATGGATATGAATTACCAAAAAACTATTAATTAAAAGATGTAAATTATTTTCTTTCTTAACGAAAGCACAAACTCATTCTTTTGCTTAGTACCCAAAAGAATAGCTCAACGGTACTACACTTGATCATGAACAAGTGGTTGGGCGAGCCAATAAACTGCTGATGCTTAAAGCTGCAGGATTAATTATTATTAACCACTATTCATAATAAGTGAATAGCTTAAAACTTTAATTATGAAACAGAAATTTGAAAATTTAGGAGTTATTTTGAGTAGAGATGCACAAAAGAATATCAAAGGTGGCGAATCTGGTGTATGTGCTATCCGTATTACTGGAGGCGACTATGGTTCTACTCTTGGGGCAATAAATTTCGGATCTGGTAACCCAAGTGCTGCAGCGAATTCATTTTGTTCAGATTATGTTAGCAATAACGGCGGACGCTGTCAGTATGATTGTGTTTATGATGGTTTACAATCTTCTTGGGCAAGAGAAGTAATTGCTTAAAGTAAAACAATATTTAAAGTCAAAAGCTCAAACTAAGGTTATCTTAAAAAAAATCGAATTTATTTTTTTAAGATAACCTTTTAACAAGAAAAATCTTACATCTTATGATGAACAATGTACTCAAACTTATTTTTTTATTAATTCCACTAACTTCATGCTATTGTAGAACAAAAGAAAGTCCAACTAATATTGAGAATATTTACAAAAATGATTCTGCCAAACTAGTTACTATTGCTATAAAAGTTAAACCTCAAAAAGGAACAATTTTAAACTTAGCTAATCAATTTTATGATAATTTAGAACTACATTTTTTTAATGACTCTTCAGTAGAAAAAACATTATACAGAACCCTTTCTATCTCAAGAACTAAATTAATTACACAATTTGGAATTTATACGCCCAACCCAAAAATCAGACTGACTTTTCAACACGCTTTTCTTCTTAGTAAGGAATACGATACAATTCATTTATGTGTAACTGATTCACTTGATATATTTTTTTCAAAAGATAATAAAAAACCTATTCAATTCATCGATGAGTATACAAATGACTTAGCGAGTATAAAAGGATTAAAGTCAGTTTTAGAAATTGAAAAAAAAATGGAAATAGCAACATTGAGATTAAATAATAGTAGTTTTCAGGAAAAACAAAAGAAAGAGATACAATGTTACATAAAGCAAACATACTTATATTCAGTAATGAGATTTACCAATTTAAAATTGACTACTAGCCCACAACTAGTAAATCAAACTTCTGATTTTGAGGCATTTCTTTATAAATATGATTCAATACTATCTCCTAATTTACAGTTACTTGAAATATTCAAAATAATTAAAAATAACATTGAAAATAGAAATCTTTCATCAAAAAGCTATTGTAAAAAGTTTAGTTACATTACAGAGTTAAAAAATGTTTTTAATAACTATACAGCACAAGCATTTATTCTTTATGATCTTAAATCTAGTACTTCTAAAAATGATTCGTGTTGGATACAAGCAACAAAAAATCTAACTACAACATTATACTATCAAAAGAATAAACAAAAAGTTGATAGTATACTCTTTAAATTTAATGCTTTCTCATCAAAAAATACAGTCCTTAATTTCAAATTAATTGACTTTAATAAAAAAACAATAGACTTTAATAAAGTACTACTAACAGCAAATAAAAAAATATTTCTCCTTGATTTCTGGGCTACTTGGTGTGTACCATGCAGTAAGCAAAATGAAATTTTAAATTCAAAAATCAATAATATTTCCAATGAAATTGGAATAATTAAAATTAGTCTTGACGAAGATAGCAACATCGATTTGTGGAGAAAAAAAGTTGTTAAAGGTGAAATTCACTTAAAATCAATTCGAGGGTTTGAAAATGAATTTTGTAAGTATTTTAAAATTACGGAAATACCTAGATATATGTTGATTTCTAGCAGTGGTGAATTATTAAACGAGGATTTTTATCCACCATCTGATCCAAATTTCATTAAACATTTAAATGCTTCCCTAAAAAAATAATGATATTTACTTTTTTAAAACAACAACACCAGATGGACTGTGGTCCAACTTGCTTGTATATGGTAAGCAGGTATTATGGAAGGGTATTTGGTTTGGAGAAGTTAAGACAATTAACAGAGATTGGTAAAGAGGGAGTAAATATGTTGGGTATCAGTGATGCAGCTGAACAAATTGGTTTTCAAACAACTGCTTTAAAATTGAACTTCGATAAACTTATGATTGATTCTCCCAAACCAGCCATTCTACATTGGGGACAAAATCATTTTATTGTATTACCACCACAAAAAAAAACACCTTTCAGTTTTTTATTCAATCAGAAACATCACAACAATATTACCATTGCTGATCCGGCAAAGGGAATTTTAACTATTAGTAAAGAACTGTTTCTACTAAAATGGATCAGCGATAAAAATACGCATGGTGAACCAACAGGTATTGCATTGTTATTAGAGCCTGGTCCCAACTTTTACAATAATGCCTATGGTGCAGATTTTGACCAAAAGACTACTAAGCACGCCAGCCAACTGCTAAGCTATATTCGCCCACATAAAAAATTAGTGTTTCAATTATTCTTAGGCGTTGTACTGGGTAGTTTATTGCAATTGGTCTTTCCTTTTTTAACGCAGAGTGTGGTAGATGTTGGTATCAATACCCAGAACCTACAGTTTGTATATATAGTGCTATTTGCACAACTCGCATTATTTATAGGCAGATTGAGCGTTGAGTTTATCCGTAGTTGGATACTATACCATATCAGCAGTAGGATTAATATTACCATCCTTACTGGTTTTTTAATCAAACTGATGCGCTTACCCTTATCTTATTTTGATAGTAAGAAAACAGGCGATATCCTACAAAGGATGAACGATCATAAGCGCATCCAAAGCTTTTTAACTGGCACATCATTGAGTACACTTTTCTCAATGTTTAATTTATTGGTTTTTTCGATTGTACTGCTTAATTATAATGTAACCATATTTGGAGTATTTATTGGAGCGAGCGTAGTGTATATCGGATGGATTATTCTGTTTTTACAAAAAAGAAAACAACTCGACTATCAACAATTTGATGTGGCTGCTGCCGAGCAGAGCAGTACTATTCAACTAGTGCAAGGCATGCAAGAGATTAAGCTGCATGGCAGTGAAAAACAACAACGCTGGCAATGGGAGCATTTGCAAGCAAAATTGTTTAAGCTGGGAATGAAGGGATTATCTCTTAACCAATGGCAACAAGCAGGTGCTTTTTTTATCAATGAAGGAAAGAATATAGTCATCACCTTTATAGCAGCAACTTCAGTAATACAGGGGCAGATAACTCTTGGAGCAATGCTTGCCATACAATATATCATTGGTCAACTCAATGCACCGATTGAACAGATGATTGGTTTTGTACAAAACTGGCAACTCGCTAAGATCAGCTTAGAGCGTTTGAACGAGATCAATCAATTGGCTGATGAAGAGCCAGTAGTTTTGGATGATAGCAAAAACATTCATCAAACCCTAACCAGCGAACTACCCACGAACAGAACCATTCACTTAGAACAAATTAGTTTTACCTATCCTGGTGCAGGCAATGAACCAGTGCTGAAGAACATCAATATGGTAATACCTGAGGGTAAGGTAACAGCTATAGTTGGAACGAGTGGTAGTGGAAAAACCACCTTACTAAAATTACTACTCAAGTTTTACGACCCTATCAAAGGAGATATTTATATAGGTGATAAACAAGAATCAAATGGCCTTAACCTAAACGCAATCAGCCATAGGGCATGGCGCAAACAAGCGGGGGTAGTGATGCAGGATAGTTTTATTTTTTCGGACAGTATTGCTAAGAATATTGCTGTAGGAGAAGACTATCCTGATAGAGAAAGATTAAGGTATGCAGCAAACATAGCCAATATCACGCCATTTATAGAAAGCTTGCCATTGGGCTATAACACCAAGATAGGTGCAGAAGGTACAGGGGTAAGTGCAGGCCAAAAGCAACGTATACTTATTGCAAGGGCTGTATACAAGAACCCCAACATGATTTTACTGGATGAAGCTACCAATGCACTGGATGCTAATAATGAAAGCACCATCATTAAAAACCTGCAAACTTTCTTTGAAGGCAAAACTGTGGTAGTAGTAGCACATCGATTAAGCACGGTAAAACATGCAGATCAAATAGTAGTGCTACATAATGGTGCTATTGTAGAAAGCGGCACCCATGCTGAGTTAGCCGCCTTGAAGGGTGAATATTTTACCTTGGTTAAAAATCAATTAGAACTTGGTGATTAGATAAGAGATTAATAAAAAATATGCCAACAGATCAAACATATAGTTTAGATGATATGCTACAAGCAGCCAATGTTGAAAGATTGGATGAGGCTGATCGTATATACAGTAGTGAGGTAAGAGAGATCATCAGCTCAAGACCAGCATGGATGGTACGCAATGGCATTGCATTATTCTTCATCATCATATCGTTTTTATTTACAGGGAGCTTTTTTATTCAATACCCCGATATTATCAAAGCACCTGTAAGAATAGTAGGTAATAATTTACCCAAACAGGTATTAAGTAAATCTGAAGGCAAACTGGTTGCATTGTTTATAAAGGATAACGATCAAGTACAAGAAGGAGCATTACTAGGAATTATACAGAGCAGTGCAAATTATAAACAAATATTGATTTTAGACAAGTGGATAGAAGCACAGTTGAAAAATCTAACAACTTCTAAGAATACTTCTACAAATTCATGGTGGAGTAAAGTACAAACACTACCAACACTCAATACTTTAGGTGACATACAAAAAAATTATCAAGATTTAAGCCAACAGGTCTACCAATTAGGGTGGTCTGCACCCAAAGGTTATTTTGAACAAAAGAAACAAACCATAGCTAAGGAATTAAACACCATAGATGCACTCAGTCAAAATGCACAAACACAAAAGCAACTGATAGAACAAGATTTACAGATGCAACAGCATTTACTAAAAGTAAATGAAGGATTGGTTAAAGAGAAGGTAATTGCTCCGCTTGAACTAAACAAAGACAAATCTGCCGTTATTGCAAAACAACAGCAATTAGTACAAGTAGATGCAAACACCATCAATCAAAACAATAGTGCAATCTCCAAACAAAAAGAATTAATCGAGATTGCTAAAACTTCTAACGACATTCAGCAGAATTTTATCACTGCACTGCTCAATGCTAAAACAGCCATCACAGAATGGAAGAATCGCTATATGATCATTGCTTCTGAAACAGGTAAGATTCAAATGGCGAGTTATTATCAAACCAATAGTTGGATCAAATCCGGTCAAGAACTTTTTTATATTATACCTGCGCAACCCAGTTATTTTGCGGAAGTACTAGCATCGCAACAAAACTTTGGAAAAATCAGAAAAGGACAAGAAGTGCATATTGCACTCAACAGTTATCAGCGCAATGAATTTGGGGTACTCGATGGAATTATCACTAACATACCTGCTGTGCCATATAGAGATACTGCATTTTTAATCAAAGTAGAATTACCAAAAGGGTTAGTTACGAATTACAATAAACAAGTATTGTTCTCCAATAATTTATCAGGCACCGCTGAAATCATTACTGAAAATGCTTCTCTAGCCGATCGGCTACTATATCAGTGGAGAGGGTTGTGGAGGAGGTAGTGAATTAAATCGCTTTCTTCGGACTCTTAAAAATTGCATACACTTCAATCAATAAACCAAAAACGATCATTAAAGGTGCAATAGTAATGCGAGTAGTGCTATACACTTCTTTGGTATCAAATACATTGGGGTCTGCACTCTTTCCCCCACTCATTAATACCATACCCAAGGCAATTACAGCAGCTCCGATGAACATCCATGTATAATTATCTTTTGAAAATAGTGTTGTTGCTTTTACTGTTTCGTTAGCCATTGTAATTTTTTCTAAAGTTATTAATAAAGTTCGTCTAATTTCATTTTCAAGTATTTGAGCACACTTCTATAGGTACTAATTACAGATATGCCCACACCAAGTATCGTAATTCCTCCAAATAGAATCAGGGTATGACTCATATTTCTAATCACTTTTAATTGAGGGAACTGGCTTTCTGCCCATCCTATTAAAGAAAAGAGCAACAAAATGGCAATGCCTGAACTGATCAATCCATTTATTAACGCCCTAATATTGAGTGGTTTTGCAATGAATCCTTGAGTGGCGCCTACCATTTGCATGGTTTTGATCAAAAATCTGTTGGAGAACATCGCCAAACGTATGGTATTATCAATGCTAAAAATTACGATCAAACTCAATAGAATGGCAACTACAAGAAAGATCAATCCAATTTTAGATGCTTTTTCATTAAGGTTATTTACCAATGTTTGAGGGTATTGCAAATCGGTGATCTGATTGCCATAGGCCCCCATTAAATCATCGGAGATTTTTAATAAACTGTCTTTGTTTACATAATCAGCTTTGGCATAAAAATCTATGCTCTCAGGCAAAGGATTCACATCCAAAATTTTTGCCCAGTCCTCATTGTTTTCTTTATTCCAGATTTGTTTAGCTGAATTCTTATCTACATATATTACATCTTTGGCATAGGGCTTAGATGCAATAAATTGTTGTATTTGACCGATCGTGTCTTTATTGAGGGTTCTTAAATAAGCACTTAACCGAATATCTTCTTTAAATGTATTGCCTACAGAATTGATATTTAGAAAAAACCAACCCATGATACCCATGATAAAAAGTACCAAGGAAACCCCTACAATAGTATATATATAATTAGGCTTACTTCTTTTAAGAGATGATT
Organism: Sphingobacteriia bacterium; assembly: GCA_031429515.1. GTDB lineage: Bacteria > Bacteroidota > Bacteroidia > Chitinophagales > Chitinophagaceae > Sediminibacterium. Next base: position 19,011 of record JANOZT010000098.1, on the reverse strand, counting down.
TTCCGACTTCTGCCATGAGTGATTCGCTATTTTTTAATAGTATTAACGGATGTACAAATGTACGGTTTTGGTGGCTAAAGACTTACATTTGCAGCCACTAAAACGCTGATTTTATCCTTGAAATTAGGGGATTCATGGTGGCTTAGCGTTAATGAAATGCAAATAAACTAAACCCTAACAAAAATAAATTGCTTCGGAGGCCTTAAAAATGGACTATCAATTCAGATCAATCGAACAAAAATGGCAGCGCATTTGGGAAGAAACGAATGCATATCAAGTAAGCAACAACAGCAATAAACCAAAATTTTATGTGCTCGATATGTTTCCTTATCCCAGTGGTGCTGGATTGCATGTGGGTCATCCTTTGGGTTATATCGCTTCAGATATTTATAGCAGATTCAAACGATTGAAAGGGTTCAATGTGTTACATCCAATGGGTTATGATGCTTTTGGATTACCTGCAGAACAATATGCGATTGAGCATGGAGTGCACCCAGCAGTTAGTACTGTTCAAAATATCAATAATTTCAGGAATCAATTGAATAATATTGGATTCTCTTACGATTGGAGTAGAGAAGTGAGAACCTGTGAGCCACAGTATTATAAATGGACCCAATGGATCTTTTTGCAACTATTCGGTTCTTATTTTAATCGTTCAACTCAAAAAGCAGAAAGTATTGATTCATTGATTGAGATTTTTAATAAAGAAGGCAATCGATCAAATGAATGTCCTGCAAACGATAAATTAATTTTTTCTGCTGACTCATGGAATAGTTTTAGTGAAAAAGAGCAACAGGATATTTTGATGCAGTATCGTTTGGCATTTTGTGGATTTGGTGAAGTGAATTGGTGTGAAGCTTTAGGAACGGTATTGGCCAATGATGAAGTAGTGAATGGAGTGAGTGAAAGAGGTGGCCATCCGGTAGTGAAGAAAAAATTGCGTCAATGGTATTTGCGCATTACAGAATATGCCGATCGATTAATTTCTGGATTGGATCAAATTGAATTCAGTGATGCCATGAAAGAAATGCAACTCAACTGGATGGGCAAATCTTATGGAGCGGAAATTAGTTTTGATATTTCAACTTCAAATAATGCTTTGGCTGATTCTGAACAGCCAAATATATTAACTGTTTATACTACTCGACCTGATACTATTTTCGGTGTAGATTTTATGGTGGTTGCTCCAGAGCATTCATTGATAGAATTGATCACTACTCCCGATCAACTAACAGCTGTTGAAGAATATATAACATATGTAAAAAGTAGAAGCGATCGAGAGCGTCAAGCTGAGAAAAAGATCTCTGGATGTTTCACAGGAGCGTATGCCATCAATCCATTTAATGGAGTAAAAATTCCTATTTGGATCTCGGAATATGTATTGGCAGGATACGGAACTGGCGCCATCATGGCTGTGCCATGTGGAGATGAACGTGATCATAAATTTGCACAACATTTTAATATTCCGATAACCAATATTATAGGCGAGCATTATAATGGCACTGAAGCCAATTCCACTAAGGACGCTATTTTGCACAATAGCGATTTCTTAAATGGAATTGTGATGCGAGATGCGATATCCATTGTGATCGACAAATTAGTAGAGAAGGGTATTGGTAAAAAGAAAGTGAATTATAAAATGCGTGATGCTGCATTTAGCAGACAACGTTATTGGGGCGAACCATTTCCGATTGTTTGGAAAGAGGGGATTGCCTATCCATTAGATGAATCTGAATTGCCTTTGTTGTTGCCTAAAGTTGACTCTTATGGACCGGGACCGGAAGGTGAAGGGCCATTGGCTAATATTCCAGAATGGATTCAGCAATTCTCAAATGATACTCCCACTTTAGGGGGCGGGGGGTTGTTGGAAACCAATACCATGCCTGGTTATGCGGGAAGTAGTTGGTATTTCTTGCGTTATATGGATCCTGAAAATAACACAGCTTTTTGTGATAGAAAAGTGAGCGATTACTGGAACCAAGTTGATTTATACATTGGCGGAACAGAACATGCTGTGGGCCATTTATTGTACAGCAGAATGTGGACGAAAGCTTTATTTGATTTAGGCCATATCGGTTTTGATGAACCTTTTAGAAAATTATTGAATCAGGGAATGATTCAGGGAAGTAGTCGATTTGTGTATCGCGATAAAAATAATTCCAATCAATTCATTTCTGCAGGATTAATTGCCAATTATGATGTTCAATCAATTCATGTTGATGTGAACATGGTAGATGGTTTTGAACTTGATATAGCGTCTTTTCGAAAATGGAGAAACGGGGAATATGCGAATGCTGTTTTTATTTGTGAAGATGGTAAAGTCTTAGAATCTAACACCCCCCTTCAGGGGTCGGGGGTGAGGTACATCTGCGGTGCTGAAGTAGAGAAAATGTCTAAAAGCAAATTCAATACAGTTAACCCAGATATTTTGGTAGAAAAATACGGTGCCGATACTTTCAGAATGTATGAAATGTTCTTAGGCCCTGTAGAACAAAGCAAACCTTGGGATACCAAGGGAATTGAAGGGGTTCATCGATTCCTCAAAAAATTATGGCGTTTGTTTTTTGATGAAATGAAAGGCAAAGTTTGGAATACGGATGCAGCAACACCTGAAGATTTAAAAGTGTTACACAAGTGCATTAAAAAAATAGAAGAAGACACGGAGCGTTATAGTTTCAATACGGCAGTAAGTACATTTATGATCTGTGTGAATGAATTGGCCGATTTAAAATGTAATAAAAAAGAAGTATTAGAACAATTGTTGATCATGCTTACTCCTTATGCTCCGCATATCAGTGAAGAATTGTGGATGGCTTTGGGCAATACTGGTTCAATCTTAGATGCATCGTTTCCTGTTTTTAATGCTGCTTATGTAACGGAATCTTCTAAAGAATATCCAGTAAGCATCAATGGTAGAGTAAGAACCAATATCAATATCAGTTTAGATGCTGATGAAGCTGCTGTTCAAAGTATTGTTATGGCCAGCGAGTTGGTGCAAAAATGGTTAGAAGGAAAACCTGTAAAGAAATTCATTTTTGTAAAAGGAAGAATGATCAATGTGGTTATTTAAAAAAGGCATTTCTATAGCAATCATTTTTTTAGTAGTTCATTCTTTGAATGCGCAAGATACTATTAGGCCTGAGCCAAAGAAAACCATTCGCAATTTCATGAATCCCGATTCATTGGTATTGATCAATTTAAAAGTGGTTCCAGTTCCAATTTTAACTTCTACTCCAGAAACAGGTGTGCGTTTTGGATTAGCATTGGAATATTTTTTCAATGCAAAAGAAATAGGAAAGAATACAGAAGCGAGAGGTTCTTATGTGCATGGACAAATAACCTATAGCACCAAAAGCCAATTGGATTTGAGTAGTAGTTGGCAAATATTTGGTAGAGGAGAAAGATATGTATTTAGAGGTAATGCTGGTTTTCAACGGTTCAATGAAAGATATTGGGGGGTTGGAAATAATACAGTGGGTGTCGACGATTTTAATAGTCAATTTTATAATCGATTGTATTTTGAAAGCAGAACTTATAAATTATTAAAGAATCAAAACTATTTGGGTTTGGCAGTTAATTTTAGTGATACCTATAACCTCACTTATTCCAAACCATTAAGTAATCTAGATAATTCGATTGATGGTATTAATGGCAGTAAAGTATTTGGTCTGGGCCCTGCGTTTTTACATGAGGGAAGAGACTTCCCTTTTAGTGCACATAAAGGTTCTTATTTAGAAGTATATTATCAATACCATATTCCTGTTTTAGGAGATCAATATAAATATGGGGAGTGGATGTTGGATTGGCGAAAATTTATTCCTGTTTCAAAGTTGAATACATTGGCATTTCAATTCATGACTAAAACAACCGTTGGGGATGTGCCTCTAAGAGAAATGCCAAGATTGGGAAGTTCAAACTTAATGCGAGGTTTTTTTACAGGGAGATTCAGGGATAAATCTTTTACAGCTGCTCAATCAGAATTTAGGTTTCATATTTGGCGCTGGCTATACGGATCTGCATTTGGTGCTGTTGGAATAGTAGGCGAATCTATTTCGACTTATGAATCTAATAATACACGATATGCCGGTGGTGGCGGACTCAGATTTCTAGTAAATAAAAAGAATAGGATGTTTCTCCGATTAGACTATGCAAGAAATAGTTCTGGGGGATCTGCATTTTATATTAAGTTGAATGAGGCTTTCTAGCCGTTCATGTAAATTAAGTTTTTTACCCTTTTTCTGCTGCTATTATCATTATATTTATCCTCCAAATTAATAGCTATGTATAAAGTATTCTTTGGTATTGCTATGATGGCGATACTGTCTGTTTCAAGTGCTCAAAAAAAGCAATTGGACAATGCCGATTTGTTGGCCAATAAATTGCCAAAAAATTTCATCAATGGTATTCCAACTGTGGTTAAATGGTTGGATGATGAATCGGTGATTTTAAGACAAAGAGTTCATCCAGATTCTGCACAGAAAAATTATGTGATGGATGTTAAAACAGGTAAACTAACAGAAGCTACTGCCGACCAAATGAAAGGGGCAGTTCCTCCAACTAAATCAGTGAGTGTAAAAAACAATGATTTGTTTTATAAAAATGGTTCGGTTGAAAAGCAAATTACTTTTGATAAAACAGAAGAGAAGAATCCTACATTTTCTCCTGACAGTAATTATATAGCATATACAAAAGGCAATGATTTATATACCTATAATTTAAGCACCAGTAAAGAGATTAGATTAACTACAGATGGAACAACCACTACTTTAAATGGATTTGCAAGTTGGGTATATTGGGAAGAAATTTTTGGTAGAGCAACACGTTACCGTGCGTTTTGGTGGAATCCTAATAGCAAACAATTGGCTTATATGCATTTCGATGAAAGTATGGTTCCTATGTTCCCCATTTATAATAGTGAAGGTCAGCGTGGCTTTGTTGAAGAAACACGTTATCCTAAAGCAGGAGAAAGAAACCCTGAAGTGAAAGTGGGATTTGTAAATGTTGAAGGTAGTGCTACCACTTGGGCTGATTTTAATGATAAAGACGACCAATATTTTGGATGGCCTATTTGGCGCGAAGATGGATCTAGTTTATTGGTTCAATGGATCAATCGCGGACAGGATCATTTAAAAATATTTGACGTAAGCCCTTCCAGTGGAGCAAAAAAAATTATGTATGAAGAAGAGCAAAAAACTTGGGTTGATTTAGAAGATAAAGCTGGGGGTAGAATTACTTTCTTAAAAACAAAGCCAGCCTTCATTTTAGAAAGTGATAAAACAGGTTGGAACCATTTATACCTACATAACAATAATGGTACTCTAGTAAATCCTATTACTTCTGGTAATTTTAGAGTATTGAATGTACTTTTGATCGATGAAAAAAATAGTTTGGTATATTTCACTGCAAGAGGAAAAGAGAATTCTGCTCGCGTAGATTTATATTCAGTTAAGTTGAATGGTGCTGATATGAAACGTTTGACGTTTGGCGATTATCAGCATCAGGTAAGCTTATCTCCTAATGGAAAAAATTTCATCACTACTTATAGCAATACACAATCTCCAGCTAAAGTTGCTTTGTTTGATACAAAGGGAAAATTAGTTCGTGAATTAGGGGATGCTAAAGGAACAGATTTAGACAATTATGCTTTGGCAAAAACAGAATTGATTCGTATAAAAAGTGCAGATGGTTTATTCGATTTGCCAGCAATGGTAACCTGGCCAACCAATATGGATCCTAACAAAAAATATCCTTTATTAGTAAGTATTTACGGCGGTCCAGATGCTGGAACTGTTATGGACGGTTGGAAATGGAATGCCAATCAACAATTCTATGCGCAGGAAGGAATGATTCAAGTGGCATTCGATCATAGGGCTAGCGGACATTTTGGAAAAGCAGGTGTAAATTATATGCATCGAAATTTAGGATATTGGGAGATGGAAGATTATATGACCATGGCAAAATGGTTCATTGAAAAAGGACAGGCAGATCCTACAAAAATTTGTATCACTGGATTTAGCTATGGTGGATACATGAGTGCTTATGCGTTGACTTATGGTTCAAGTGTATTTACACATGGTATGGCAGGTGGCTCTGTAGTAGATTGGAAATTATACGATAGTCATTACACGGAAAAATTTATGGATACGCCCGCTGAAAATCCTGAAGGTTATAAGAGCGGAAATGTGTTAACCTATGTAGACAAATACAAGGGAATGTTGCAAATTGTACATGGCACCATGGACGACAATGTGCATATGCAAAATAGTATACAATTGATTAGTGCTTTAGAAGATAAGGGAAAAGACTTTGAGTTTATGTTGTACCCTGGCGGAAGACATGGCTGGGGTGGAGCTAAAGGAGTTCATTTTAGCAATTTTAAAACTAAATTTATTTATAAGTATTTATTAGAAAAGCCTGTTCCTAAAGGTGCTTTGCGATAAATGATTTACTAAAAATTAAAGCCATCCCGAACAAAAGGATGGTTTTATTATTATATTAAGTTATGTATTTCAATTTTAACTGGCGCAGTGGTTTACTGTTGATTTTTTTTGTTCATGGATTGGTCTATGCTATCCTGTTACTGAACAAAGGGCTCAAAAAGGAAACTAATTCTGATATTTGGTTGAGTGCATTTTTGTTTTTATCAGTTTTGTTTATTTGCCCTTGGATGTTGGGTTATGCTGGTTGGTATAATGGAACTGAATGTATGGCTTGTAGGAATTTCATGTTCTATATGCCGATGACACATCCGTTGTTGATGGCACCCATCATACTTTTTTACATTAAAAGTCTATTAAATCCGAGTTTTGAATTTTCAAAAAAAGACCTTTGGCATTTTTTGCCTGGTACTTTATACATTATTTGGAACATCATCGTTGCTATTGTTGATAATGTTATTTTGAAAAAATATTATTTAATGGATGGGCAAAATGATCCCGATTTTCAAGATTGGTATATAGCTGCTGGTTTGTTGAGTTTATTGATCTATTTGATACTCAGCCTTCAATTTTATAAAAGGTATAGGGCTTTTATAGTGCAGGAATTATCTTATGCAGACAATGTGCAATATAAATGGGTCAGTAATTTCTTAATTGCCTGTTTTATCTATTTTCTTTCGACTTTGTTATTGAATTTACTCAACTTGTTTGGATTTGATATTGAATACACAACTACATGGTGGTATTATTTGTTGTTTGCGCTTTTGTTCTATTATATTGCTATAACAGGATATGCACATTCCATTGTACAGAAAAAGAAATTCAAGCTCGATTTTCTTCGATATCAACTGCCACTCCAATTAGAAAATGCAGCTGTTCATACCGAAGAAACCTCTTATGAGGTTATAGAAACAGAAGTAGTATCAAGTAATAAGCCTGAATATGAAATTCCTGAACAATGGAAGCAAAAAGTAAAAGAAGCCATAGAAACTAAAAAAATGTTTCAGGACCCTGAGCTTACGTTGACCGATTTGGCTACAGAATTGGGGACCAATGCTTCTCTTTTATCTAAGATCATCAACAGAAGTTTTGGAATGAATTTCAATGACTTTATTAATTTATATAGAGTAGAATCGGTAAAAACAAAATTGGCAGACCCAGCCAATTCTCATTTGACGATTATGAGTTTGGCCTACGATGCTGGCTTTAATAGCAAAGCCACTTTTAATCGGGCATTTAAAAAACATACTGGAACCAATCCTAGTGAGTATCAAATTAAATAGTTTCATTCTCTAACTCATTGATTTACAGTATATCATTATTTGATACCAGGCTAACTAGCCTCAAATAATGATTTGAGGCGGCATAGGAACACAAGATTGGCAATTTGCATCCATAATTAATCAACGATGCAAAAATTACTCCTCATTTCCATCCTCTTAATCTCAATTGCTGCAAAAGGTCAGACTAAAACAAGTGAAGACACTTTGGTGAGCAAAAAAATCAGTGAAATCACTGTTGTTGCTTCAAAACCATTTGTTCAAACCCTAGTAGATAAAACAATTCTGAATATTGGAGCACGCCCTTCTTTAGCAGGTCAAAATGCATTGGAATTACTGAAATCTGCTTCAGGTGTGGTAGTTGATCCTAATGATAATATTCAAATGGGCGGTAAAACTGGGGTAACAGTACTCATAGATGACCGCAATACCCAATTGGATGGTCAAGACCTTGCTCAAATATTAAAGAGTATCGATGCAGACAATATCAAAGAAATAGAAATCATTAGCAATCCATCTGCCCGTTTTGATGCAGCTGGCAATGCGGGCATTATCAATATCAAATTAAAGAAAAGTATCTCCAATGGTTTGAATGGCACATTGTCCGGTTCATACGTTCAAAGTACACATGCAAGAGGAAGTGGAACTGCCAATATCAACCTAAGAAAAAACAATTGGAATTTTTTTATAAATGGTGGCATCAATAAAGGACATCAAATTACCATAGCCAATAATGAAAGAGTAAGCTTAAATAGAAACTTTATTCAAAGGGGTTTTGAAGGAGAGAATTTCAATGGAGCAAACTGGAGAACAGGAATTGATTACACTTTAAGCAAAAAAAGCACGCTAGGCATAATCTGGATGCATAATAATCGATTCACCCAAATGGATAATAGTAATTTGACTATTGTAAATACAATTGCTTCTCCCGATACCAATGTACTTACTAGAAGTATTGCACCAAACTCCACCAATAGAGATAATTTCAATATCAATTATCGATTACTGTCAGATAAAAAGTCGGAATTGAATATCGATGCAGATCATACTTCATTTAGCTCTTTTTTAAATAATGCTATTTCAACCGAAATGTTGAATCAATCCAAGACCAAGTTTGCTTCTTCTACTATTCAAAATGATGCATCCTTGCATATTCGGATTAGTAGTTTAAAGTTGGATTATTTGCATCGAATTAATGAACATACAAAATGGGAGGGAGGGTTTAAATCTATTTATTCAAATTCAAATAATCGAATAACTGTTCAGCAATTTAAAAACAACAGTTGGTTAACTGATACAGGAAAGACCAATCAGTTTAGTTATGATGAGTTTATTCAAGCAGGTTATTTGAGTTTTCAAACCAAATGGAACAAATTCACTGTGCAGGCAGGATTGAGGGGAGAGTACAGTAAAGTAAACGGGCAGTCTATTGATTTAAAAAACCAATTGACCAATAAACCAGATACCAGCTATTTAAATCTGTTTCCCACTTTATTTATTCAATACCAATTGAATGCAAATAATCAATTTGGTTTCTCTCTAAGTAGAAGAATTGATCGGCCCACTTATCAAGATCAAAACCCGTTTATTTATGTTTTGGATGCATTTAATAGTGAGCAAGGAAACCCTTATTTAATTCCGCAATTGACCAACAGTGTTGAATTGAATTATACCTATAAGTATGCTCATAGCGTTAAATTAAAATATGCTGTTACCAATCAATATATAGAATCAATCACTTATCAAACAGGTAATCAAACGATTCTTATTCCTCAAAACGTTGGTTCAAGGAAAATGTTGAACATTGCTTTCAGTAGCGCATTTTCTCCAGTTAAATGGTGGAATGTATATGCCAATGCGGAGCCCTTTTTTCAGCAGTATGAAACCCGTTTAGACGGATTTGGAACCAATGAATGGGTAAAACAAGAAAGCTGGGGATTTAATGGTTACCTCAGTAATTCTATTGATTTAACTAAAGGTTGGAAAGCAGAATTGAGTGCCTGGTATAATTTTCAAAATGCTACTACTATTTATCAGTCTAAACCTTTGGGTAGTATCAATCTGGGGTTTAGTAAAAAATTACTACAGCAAAAAGCTACCCTTAAAATAGGCATTAATGATATTTTCAATACCCAAAAATGGGAGCAAACAGCGCTAACCAGCAACCTTAATTTGCATACCTATCGTAAATGGGAGAGTAGAAGTATCAGCATCAGTTTTAGCTATCGATTTGGAAATAGCAAAATTAAATCTGCCAGAGACCGAGAAACTGGTGCCAGTGATGAATTAGGAAGAATCAAATCGAATAATTAATTGATTAATTAATCAGACTAACAATAAATATTTTAAGCTTTAAAACAACAATTATGAAAAAATCAATCTTACTTACTGCTATTTGTATAATGGCAATCTCCCTTGCTCTCTTTGCACAAGAACAGAAAGTTCAAACCGTAAAAGTTTATTTAAAAAACGGAACATGGCTTCCGAAAAATTTTCTTATCATTACCTATGCCCCAAGTGAAACTGGAAATGGAACCAATGGTTTCTGGATAGTGCCAGGGTTTAAAAAAATAGTGACTTATAAAGTAGGAACAAAAATATATTTAGCCAATCAGCCTCAAGTAAATACAGTGATGAGTGGAAAACGAATTGATAATGATCCGCCATTTATGATTATAAAAGAGTCGGATAATGAAAAAGTAATTTATTTAAAATAAAAATGTCTAATAAAATCTACACAACAATTAATAATTATATCAATCAACCTTTATGAAAAATTGTATACTCTTTATCACCATTATTTTTTTTAGTTTATTTATTAATGCCAACGCACAAAAGCCTACGGTATTGCAAAAGGCTGATCTAGCAATGCTTTGTGGTTCATGGAAAGGAAGCTTAACTTACTTAGACTACCAATCTGGTAAGCCCTATACCATGCCGGCAAATGCCAATATTTCAACATTATCTAATTCGAACAATTTATTAGTGGAAATGATCTATCCAGATGAACCTAAAGCCAATGGGAAAGATACTTTATTGGTGAATGCAGGATTTACTTCTTTTGATGGTTATACAATCGTTTCAAGAAAATCATTGACTGACGGATCTGTAGAAATTATCACAAAGCACAATGGCCAGGATGGGAATGATAAAAAGAATGCCATCATTAGAAAAACTTATACCATTGGAAAAAACGTATTCATCAATCGTAAAGATGTACAATTTGAAGGAACCACCGAATGGATCAAGCGAAACGAATACAACTACACAAAATAGTCATAAAAAAGCCCCGTAACAATTTTGCTACGGGGCTCTTATATTTAACAAATAATTATTTTTTAATTGTCTTCAGCATTTCTTTTACAGCTGCTTCTAACTGAGCATCTTTCCCTTTGATAAACTCTTCATAAGGTAATAATACTTTCACATCAGGTTCTACTTGTAAATTCTCTGTTGGTCTATTTTCTTTTCCAATTGAAGCCACCATTGGAATACCAAAAACAATCGTAGGGTCTATTTGAGTCTCCCACCAAACTGCAGTTCCTGTTCCCGCAACAGGCATACCTACTAATTTGCCATATCCATTCTGCTTATAACTGTAAGGGAACATAAACGCATCGGAATAATTTCCCTCACTCATTAATACACAGCTTGGTTTTTGCCAGCGCATAAAAGGCTCTCCGGCAGATACTTTATTTCCTTGAGGAGCAAAGTCTAGATAACGCTTACCACTTAAGAATGTATTTAATTCATCATGTAGCCAACCTCCTCCATTAAATCGGGTATCTACAATTAATGCCTCTTTTTCAACGTTTTTCCCCAACACTTCATCTAATACTACACGGAAACTTCCATCATTCATTCCTTGAACATGCACATAGCCTACTTTTCCACCGCTTAATTCATCGGTCATTTTACGCATTTTATTTACCCAACGCTTGTACATTAAGCCTGATTCTTCACCTGCTGTAAATGGTTTTACAGATTCTTCTATTCGCGCATTTGAAGCTGGGTCAAATAAACTAAGCAAAACATTTTTACCTGCTTTTCTATTTAATAATTTAGCCCAATCTTCTGTTGAAATAATTTCTTCACCATCTATTTTTTCAATGATATGACCAGCTTTAATTTTTGAAGTTGCTTTGTCTAATGGACCGCCTGCAATTACTTCAGTAACTTTTAATCCATTGCCAGCATATGTTTCGTCATACAATAAACCCAAAGCTGCAGTTGCATCTCCTACTGTAGGTTGAGGGGAGAATCTGCCTCCTGTATGTGAACCATTTAATTCGCCCAATAGCTCACTCAATAATTCCTGAAAATCATAGCTATTATTGATATGTGGCAAGAAGCGAGCATAATTGGCTTTGTACATTGGCCAATTAATACCATGAATTTTAGGATCATAGAATTTCTTTTGCACCTGTCTCCATGCATGCTCAAAAATATATGCTCTTTCGGCAGAAGCATTCAATACCATTTCTCCACTGATGCCTATAGGGCTCAATTTGCCACTCTCAGTTTCTATTTTTAGTATCGAACCATTGTTTACAATGAATAAAGTTTTTCCATCTTTACTGGATTCTATACTGCTAGGAGAGCCGCTTAGTTTTGCCAATATTTTTGTTTCTCTTGTTCTTGGTTCAGTAACCCATAGATCATATCCTTTTTCGAAAGCAGATAAATAAAATACTTTAGCTCCATCTGCTGCAATAAAATAATCTGCAATAGAAGAACTATTGATGGTTAATCTAAGTACCCTGTCTTCAAACCCTTTTAATTCTGGTGTAAAATTGGCTTTTGCCAAAGAGTCTTTTTTACCCTTTGTAGTATCTGCTTTTTTATCTTTCTCTTCTTTCTCTTTCAATAAAGCAAAATCTTCTTTATTCAAACGCATACGATCATAACTGTCCTGATCTAAAAACCCGGCATAAATATCAACTTCTCTACTACCTTGATTGGCAATTGATTTTCTGCCTAATCTTTCATTCACCCAAGTAATGGTTTTGCCTTCCATACCCCATTTAATATTGTTTTGACCAAAACCGGAACGAATTGGTTTTTCTATAGTACCTGTTCCATCTGCTTTGATCAATGCCAAATTTCCATATTGCCAAGACCCTTCTTGGTCATCGCAAATGATCCATTTAGAATCTGGGCTCCACTGAAAATCCCAATCACCATCACTATAACTATAGTTTCTACCTGAAGGTAGAATGACTTTTGTTTTTTTATCTGCAAGCGTATAGACTTTCAAAATATTTCTGTCAGCTATATATCCAAGTTGTTTGCCATCAGGAGAAAACTTTGCACCAAATTCTTCTTCTGGTGTTGCAATAAGCGCTTCTTCTTTTAAAACGGTTGATGCATAAAAATAAGGCTCTTCTTTACGTACAATGCTTGTTTGAAAAATATCCCAGTTATCATTTCTTTCGCCAGCGTAAATAATTTTTTTACTATCAGGGCTCCAGCTCACCATTCTTTCTTGTTGAGGTGTATTGGTAATTCTTTTAGTGATACCACCTTCTACACTTGTAACAAAAATTTCTCCTCTAAAAACAAAAGCAATTTCTTTTCCATTGGGTGCTAAAGCAATTTCAGTAGCCCCTCCATTGATCGGTACAATTTTTTCTGCATTATTTCTAGCATCAGCATTTATAGTAACTGCTAACTTTTTTGCTTGATCACCTTCTTTCATGGTATATATCTCGCCGTTCCAGGTGAAGCAAAATTGATTATTATTCGAACGAGATAAATGTCTTACAGGATGATCTTTGAATTTGGTCAACTGGGTCATTTTGCCATCTTCTGTTTGTTTGAACAAATTTTGATCACCATTTTTTTCGCTCAAATAAAAAATGGTTTTATCATCTGTTCCAAAAAGAGGTTCTCTGTCTTCTCCTTCATAGTTGGAGACTTTTTTATAAGTGCCCGATTTAATATCCATCACCCAAATGTCTCTGGTAACTGCTGATGTATGGTGTTTTCTCCAAGGATCTTCATATCCTTTTCTATCTTGATAAATTACTTGGGTGCCATTACTATTATAATGAGCAGATTCAACTCCGGCTTCACTCATTAATATGGCTTTACCACCTGTTACTGGAACAGTATATAAATTCATGAATAATCTCGGACTGTAAAAACGAATATTGTTATTGCTGATTTGACGAGGAGATCCAAAAATGAGTTGCTTGTTATCAGGCGAAAAATCAAAAGGATAATCAGCAGTACTATTAAAAGTAATTCTAGTTGGAGTTCCTCCTGTTGCTGGAATGGTGAACACATCAAAATTACCATAGCGGTCAGATGCAAATGCAATGGTTTTACTGTCATGACTCCAAACCGGATAAAAGTCTTGCGCCTCATGCATAGTAAGTGCAGTAGCAGCTCCACCTGCAGCAGGTACGGTATACAAGTCGCCTTTGTAACTAAATACAATGGTTTGTCCATCTGGAGAAATGGCTGGATAGCGCATCCAAAGTGGGTTGTTTTGTGCGGCCAAACTACCTGTGATTACAAGCAGTAAAAAGGCTAATATTGTTTTTTGCATAATCTGGTTATTTTTGAAGAGTACTAATATAGAAACAAAAAAGCATGGGAACAATAGATATTGAAGAATGGCAAAGAAAAATCTCGGAGCAAGCCATTTTTCCGATAGTAAGCTTTGATGCGGCTGTTGATCGATTAAAGTTGATGAATTTTACTTCAACTAATACAGCATTAACAGCTCACATTTTAGAAGAAACTACATTGTTTAGTGAGTATGTGAATAACTCTTTAGCTACAGATGGAGCTAAATATGGGATTGGCGGGTATGATGAACATAGAACTGTTTATGCTCGCAGTCGGGTTTTTGATGCTAAGCAAGGAGAAGAGCCTCGACGAATCCATTTGGGCGTTGACATTTGGGGTGAAGCTGATACCGAAATTTTTTGCCCTTTGGATGGAGTAGTTCATAGTTTCGCTTTTAATGATCATTTTGGCGATTACGGCGCAACCATTATTTTACAACATCATATAAATGGAATTGATTTTTATACTTTGTTTGGACATCTTTCATTGAAAGATTTAGATGGATTGCATGAAGGGCAATTCATTGCAGGAGGAAATTTATTAGCACATTTTGGCCCACCACCAGAAAACGGGCATTGGCCGCCGCATTTACATTTTCAGATCATTTTTGATATGGAAGGAAAGAAAGGAGATTATCCGGGAGTCTGTTCCATTGATAAACGAGTTCATTATTTGAGTAATTGCCCTGATGCAGATGCATTGCTTCGATTGATGCAGTATGTGTAAGGTATTTATTTATGCAACACCAATAAAAACATGGTCTCAAATCATATACTGAGACCTTCTAATCTCAAAAACAATCAATATTTGCAAAGCAAAAAAATGACTGCAATGAATAGATATGTTTTTGTAACGATAACTCTTTTATTTCTATCGGGTACAAATAAAAGTTTTGCTCAAAACGGGCTTTCTCTTAAACAACAGCAAGACGATTTTAAGGTCTTTAGAACCAGTATGCAAGAAATGCACGCGGGCTTGAATTGGTTTATTACCCCCAAAAGGTTTGATACAATTTGCGACAGCGTTGACAATTCATTGACTAACGATACACAAACCGAACAGTTTTATTTGAAAGTAAGGTATTGTATGGCGGCATTGAAACACGGACACGATGGTGTAAATATGACAAATAATGAGGGTGGAATTAACTACAAAATGTATACTTTACCAAAAAGCCGAAAACATTTGCCCTTTGTACTCAACTATTTAGGTGAAAAATTATATATTATAAACAATTGCAGTTCTAATAAACAGGTAATAAATGGAAGTGAAATTCTAAGTATAAATGGTATTTCAGTCAAAGAGCTTTCCAAGGAATTTTGTCAATACGTTTTTGCAAACGGAAGAAACACATCTTTCAAATACCAAGTTTTAGGTTTTTATTTTCAATTTCAGTATTTGCTTCAAACATTGCATCCTTCTGATACCTATACTATAGAAATCATTCCATACAATAAATTAAAGAAAGTAAAAGTTCAAGTTCAGACCGAACTACCTCAAACTATTGCCGACACTTATTTAAGCCAAACAGGAAAAAGCATAAATTATTGGGGAAAATTAATTGAGTATAAGCAACTTGACCCAAAATTGAAATTGGGCTATTTAAAATTTGAAACATTTTTGTCTTTTAGGGTTGAAAATGATAGTGTAAAATTTGCATCACTTTTTGAAAAATTATTTACAGAAATAAAGAAAGATGGTATTGAAAATTTGATTGTGGACATACGCAACAACGAAGGTGGTGATGATAATTGGCAAATTGCCACCAGTTATTTTAGAGCGATTCCGCCTGATAGTAATGCTGGACTCGCTTATTTGCAAAGCGACAAGTTTACTCAAATAAAGTATGTAGAACAAACGCAAGATAATAAACAACTATTAACTGCCTTCCAATCTAATCCGTATGCTCTTATAGATAAATTACCTGATGGTAGATTTAAATTGAAACCTCAATATACCGAACACGACACTAAGGGCAGAGCCTTAATGCAAAATGCTTATAAAGGGAAAGTTTATTTGCTTCAAAATGGATTGACCTTTTCAGCTGGTTTCGCGTTTGCAGGTAAAATGAAATATCTCATTCAAAAAGATGGGGGCTTTATAAAAGTAATTGGCGAAGACAATGGCGATGATATGGATGCAGGGGTAGGAAGTGGCGGTTGGAGTTTAGATCTTATTTTACCCAATAGCAAAGTTAAACTCAATATACCTGTAACGGGTGGCGGCGATGATATTCCTTATTCTATTCCTATAGTAAAATTCCTAGACTATAAAGTGATACCAACCATTTCTGATAAGTTGAATGGAATTGACACCGAAGTAGAATTTGTAAAAAAAATGATAACCAACAAAAAATAAAAATCCATCTTTTAAAATGCAAAATAAAATGAAAAAATTGCTCATAGCATTAACTGCACTCACTTTAACAGCTTCAAGTTGTAAAACAGTTTACTCAAAAGTTTATTCAACTACAACAATCGAAGCAAAAAAATCATTTGTATTAGGCGACAATGATCACGAAGCTTATGAAGTAACTATTAAAAAAATATCTAAAGATGATGTACTGCTTTCCCAAATCCAAAAGGGTGGAACTAAACAGTTAATCCAAGTTTTAAACTCAAATAAGTCTGCTATAATTAAAATCGAAAAAAATACAGCATTATACATTGAAAATAAATCAGATAAAAAAGCAATTGTAGAATTGGATATTAAATCTAATTCATCACTCTCAATGGGGTATAAAAACTAAATCAATATTTATATAATTGCCCAAATCCGAATATGTTATTAAGATTATTGAATATTTTTTGTAATAGAATCCATCAGTACATGATTTAAAACACTAAAAGGGTTGATTTTATTGAAGGGTCATTTTATTATACTTATTGCGGTATTCAACTGGGGTTAGACCAGTAATTTTTTTGAAAATGGTACGAAATGCTTTTGTATCTGTATAGCCTACATCATACATTACTTCATTTATATTTTTACGACTTGATTCAAAACTTCGTTTGGCAGATTCAATTTTTACACGATTAATGTATTCCAATACAGAATTATTAGTAGCAACTTTAAAACGTCTCTCAAAACTTCTTCTTCCTAACAACACTAAATCAGCTAGTTCATCAATCGTGATTTTTTCCTGAATATTATTTTCAATAAATTCTTGTGCTTGCTTTATAAAATCATCAGTATGAGTTTTTTGACCTTGAAACATAGCAAATGGCGACTGACTTTCCCTGTCAATATCAATTGCAAAATATTTAGAAGCTAAAATTGCCGTTTGTCGATCGGTGTATTTTTCTACCAAAAGCAATAATAAATTCCAGTATGAATTTGCACCACCGCTTGAATAGATTCGATGTTCTTCAGTGATTATGCTTCCATCTATGACCTCTACTTCAGGAAACATTTCCCTAAACTCATTTTGGAAACCCCAATGTGTAGAACATTTCTTACCATTAAGTAATCCTGTTGAAGCCATTAAGAATGCACCAACACAAAGCGAAGCTACTTCTGCCCCTTTTGTATATTGTTCATTTATCCAAGGCAACAATTTTTGGTTTTGTGTAATTGCACTTTTCATATCGCCAAATAACGCCGGGATAACAACTAAATCTGTTTTCTTAACATCTTTCAAAAGTTGAGAAGTATTTACTGAAAACAGCCCACCATTCAGTTTTACTTCTTTTTTTAAACCAACTAATTGTACATCAAACAATGGCTTTTTACCCGAGACAGCCATAAATTGATTGACTGCTGAAAACAAATATTGTGGGTCAGCTATGGCTTGCAGCACCGAACTTTCAGGTACAAGAATACTTACATGTATCATTAGGTAAGCGATTTAATTACAAGACAAATGTAAAAAAATATGTCGTAAATAGCCCTTTTCTTGTCTTTTTTACACTCTACTTATATTAAAACAACGTTGCATCTTTGTACCGTTCATTCAAATAAATTAATAACATACAAAAGATCAAACATCATGTCAAAAGTTTCCATTTACCTAAACTTTCAAGGCAACACAGAAGAAGCATTCAATTTTTACAAGTCAGTATTCAAAACAGCATTTGTAGCACCTATTATGTACAATAAAGATATACCTGCTCATGAAGGTATGCCGTCTCTGCCCGAAAATGAAAAAGGTAAGGTGATGCACGTATGCTTACCCATTTTAGGAGGCACTCAAATTATGGGAACCGATATGCTTGAAAACATGGGACACAAACTAAAAATAGGTAACAACATAACAATCAATCTCGAACCTGATACAAGAGAAGAAACAGATATATTGTTTTTAAGCACTTTCAGAAGGGAGTTCTGACATTGCACCAATGCAGGATATGTTTTGGGGAGCATACTGGGGTTGTTGCTTAGACAAATTTGGAATTCGTTGGATGTTCAATTTCACAAAAAAGTAAAACAAACTAAGATGACAACAGCATTTAAAAAAATCAGCGAGGAGTTTTAAAAAGGAAATTTCTCAGCCACGTATAATCATTTTGCCGATGATATTGAATGGAGAATAATTGGTGATAAAACTATTAAAGGAAAGGAAAATACAATTATTTTTTGCAATAAAATGATGGTTGAAATGTGTACATCTAAATTGAACAATTCTAATGTGTTTTCAGAAAATAATTATGTGGCAATTGATTGTAACTGCAATTTCACCAATGAAGAGGGCAAGGCATCAGCTGTTGAGTATTGCGATG
>JANOZT010000097.1:0-4751 GCA_031429515.1 Sphingobacteriia bacterium | reverse complement strand
ATTTGGTACGCCTGTTGGTTTTACATCAAAAGATTGTCCGCTGCAAATAGTTGCATTTTGTGTACTTAAGTTGGCTGCAATCTTTACCGTTACTTCAATAGAAAAATTAGTTCCAATACATCCATTGGTACTTGGAGTAACCGTATATAAAGCAACCCCATTTGAACTACTTGTGTTAATTAATGTTTGACTGAAAACTGATAAAGGTGCTCCATTAGATGAACTTCCTGTTATAGAACCAGCAGGTGCAATGATTGGAGCGCCCCAAGTATAAGTGGTTCCAAAAGGAACGTTAGATGGAGATATAGATAAAGGAGCCCTACTGCATACTTCCGTTCTAATTGGTGTTACAATTGGTGTAGGATTTACAGTTTGCGTTAATGTAAAAGTATTGCCTGAACAACCATTTACAAATGGAGTAATAGTATAAATATAATTATTGGGTATTGTAGTTGTATTGGTTAAAACATCGGTGATATTAATTTGAGGAATTGTTTGAATAGCTCCCCCTGTAATGGCTCCGTTGACAGAACTGATTGGCAAAGCCCAAGTATAAGTGGTCCCAGGCAAACTACTTACAGGTGTTGAAGTAAAAGAAGCTCCACTACAACTACTGTTAGTATAATTAGCTACAATTGGTAAAGGATTTACGGTTACAACAGCATTGAATGTTGCACCACTGCACCCATTTGCAGAAGCAGTAATAGAATATGTAGCTGTGTTAATTGTAGTTGAATTGTTGGTCAAAATTTGACTTATACTATTTTGTGCAACAGTTTGTGCTGAACCTCCACTTATACCTGCAGACTGTGTTGGAGCTGTCCATAAATAAGTAGTACCTGTTGGTGCATTTGCAGGCTGTAAATTAAATGCTTGTCCACTGCAACTAGTTGCAGCTTGAGTTGTGAAATTCGGAGAAGGATTTACAGTAACATCTAATGTAAAAGGAGCTCCTGCACATGAACCTGAAATTGGAACAATGGTGTAGGATGCTATTGCAGGAGCATTGGTTGTATTGGTTAACGTTTGAACAATTGCGGCTTGATTATTTAATGCTGTTTGACCTGTTATTGCATTTGCAGGAGTAATTGTTGGAACTGTCCAACTATAAAGCGTATTTGTTGGTTGACCTGTGTAAGAATTTGTAAATGCGGATCCACTACAAATAGTTCTTGTTTGAACAACAGGTAATATAGTTGGTGTAGGGTTGACTGTAACTACTGCATTGAAATTTGGCCCTTGACATGTTCCTGTTGTAGGAGTAACAACATAAGTGGCAGTTGCAGAAGCAATAGTAGTATTGGTTAATGTTTGACTAATTGCACTAGAACCTGTTGTTTGAGCGCTACCACCTGTGAGGGCACCAGATGTTGGAGTTATGGTTGGCGCTAATGCCCAAATAAAAGTTGTGTTAGGAGGAAAAGAGGCTACTGAAAAATTAAATGGTTGACCGCTACAAGCAGTAGTATTTTGTTGAGCAGTAATAGTAGAAACTGGATTTAATGTAACTGTAACTGGAAAAGTTATTGGATTAATACAACTCAATCCTGAAACAGCAATAGCAGAAACTTGATAATTTACGGTTACAGATGTTGTTCTATTTGTAGGATTATTGGTTAAAGGCTGACTTATAACCGCAACGGCATTAGCTTGAGCAACTGCCACAGCTCCAGATACGGCACCACCATTTGTTGTTGGAGTGGCCCAAAAATATTTAGTATTTGCTGGAACCAAATCTTGAATAGCTAATGAAAAATTACTTCCACTACAAACAATTGCCTCTTTTGGAGTAACTGTAGCTATTGGATTAATCACAGCACTCACTACCTGAGAAGTTGCACAAGCGCCTAAAGAATAGTTTAAATTATAGAAATAATAAACTGTTACGGGAACAATAGTAGTGTTATTAAGTATTTCTGGTGAAATTAAACTAGCATTCCCTGAAGCTCCGCTTTGACTAATCCCATTTACAACAGGCCTGGTCCAAGTAATATTTGTAGCTGCAGGTGTAATTGTAGGAGTAAAATTGGGATTAGCACTTCCACTGCATCTTTGAGCAATTACTGAAGTTCCTGATGAAATGGTTGGGGCTGTTCCTCCAGTTAGTTTAACAGTGACTGTAAAACTAAAACTTGGATTCACACAACCTCCAATAAAAGGGGTTGCAGTATAAGTTGCAGTCCCAGAAGTTGTTGGCGCTCCAGTGTAGGAAAGAGATTGAATGATATAAGGTTGAGCAGTAGTTTGAACTGATCCACCTGTCACACCAGTTGTTAGTGTTGGAGCTAACCATGTATAATTAGTTCCTGCTGGTACACCACTTATGTTAGCATAGAAACTTCCTCCACTACAAATAGATGGAGCAATTGCACTTCCATCAACTTGAACGTTAGTCGGATTTACAGTTACAGTTAAAGTAAAAGGATTTCCATTAGAAGGGATAATTGAATAAACCACAGTGCCGATACTGCTCGTTGTTGCACCACTTGTGTTTACTAAGATTTGACTAAGTGAAGCAGCTCCATTGCTTTCATTGGAAGAACCTGTGACAGAACCGACTGTAACATCAGCTGTCCATTTAAAACTAGCTCCCGCTAATCCAACTTCGGTAGGCGTTAAGGTTACCGTCCCCCCACTACATACAGATTTAGCCTGATTAGTTTGAGCATTTCCAATTAACGCAAACCAAACCCCAATAAAAAGCAGTAAAAATGGACGCATTTATAATTAAACTTATTAAGATGATAAATATAATTAAAATGCAGATACAATTAATTACCAATCTGTTATGAAAAAAAGATTAAAATTTTCCGAGAACCTTCCCGAATCAAATTACATATGCTCCGATGATTTCCCCATTTACAACTTCCACCTGAATATGATCTTCTTTGGTAGTAGCTAATGAAAGACCTACATAATCGGGCTTTACAGGAAATAGTTGGTGCATCCTTTCCACCAAAACCATTGTCTGTATACTTTTTGGATGACCTTCTAATATGGGCTTCAAAGCGAACACTAAAGTGCGTCCACTATTAGAAACATCATCTATAATAACAATGTTTTTTCCATTCAATTCTACTTGCTCACTCAATACCACATCCGTAGGATGATCTTTATCTAATTGCATTGAAACAATTTGCATTGAATTGGCAATATATTGGGGCAGTAATTTTCCAACTTTTTCGGCAACTGTTGTACCACTATTTCTAATGCCAATTAAAATAACAGGTGCATCATTTCCACTCAGGTTTTCTGCCAATTCCAAACTCATTCTATGTATTTTTTGAGCAGCTTCGTTTTGGTTTAGAATATATCTTTTTTCGGCCATAACCTTGTTTTATAGATCAAATTAACAACAATAAATGCATTCAACAATTGGTAAGTGCAAGTACTAATTAACTATCTTAGCAACATAATCAGATTCTATGCAATTTATTCCTCAAATTGGGTTCCTTCTTTTAGCAGTTTTGGGTGTTGGCTTATTCACTAAAAAAGCCAGCGAAATCAAAAGAAATATTTTTCTAGGAAAGGATGAAGATTTAAATGATCAACCGGGCAAAAGATGGAAAAATCTGTTCTTATTGGCACTTGGGCAAAAGAAAATGTTTAAGAACCCATTGGTAGCCATTATGCACTTGGTTATTTATGCTGGATTCATCATTATCAATTTAGAAGTATTGGAGATTGTTTTAGATGGTTTACTCGGAACGCATCGATTGTTTCTTCCTTTTTTAGGAGGATTCTATTCATTTCTGATCAACTTTTTTGAGTTGTTGGCATTTGGTGTTATCATCGTTTGTGTTATCTTTTTAGCTCGCAGAAATATCATTCAGTTGAAAAGATTTATGTCGAAAGATTTAAATGGATGGGCTCGTTCTGACGCCAATTATATCTTGTTTATAGAAATTATTTTGATGAGTTTATTCCTTACAATGAATGCAACAGATCAGGTATTGCAAGGTTTAGGGGCAGAACATTATCATACAACATCTGCGTTTATTATTTCTTCTAAGCTTACTCCAATTTTCAATGGAATGAGTATAGATTCATTGATTGCTGTTGAAAGAACCGCCTGGTGGTTGCATATTGCAGGCATTTTTGCTTTTTTAAATTACCTACCCTATTCTAAACATTTACATATAATGCTGGCATTTCCAAATGCTTATTTCGCTCGTTTAGATGCTCCTGGAAAAATGAAAAATATGCCTGCAGTACAAAATGAAGTATTGTATGCCATGCAACCGGAATTAGCTCCTACAGATGCCGCACCACCTGCTAGTTTTGGAGCAAAAGATATTTTTGATTTGAGTTGGAAAAATTTATTGGATGCCTATAGTTGCACAGAGTGTGGAAGATGCACTGCTGCTTGCCCAGCAAATAGCACTGGAAAGTTATTAAGCCCTAGAAAAATCATGATGGCTACCAGAGACCGAATGGAAGATGTCGGCAAAAACATCAATACAAATAAGGAGTTTAAAACGGATGGCAAATCTTTGCTGCATGATTATATTAGTGTGGAAGAATTAAGAGCCTGTACTACCTGCAATGCATGTGTTGAAGAATGTCCTGTGAGCATCTCCCCATTAGACATAATTACAGAATTACGTAGATCGCTGATTATGGAAGAAAGCAATGCGCCACAAGAGTGGAATGGTACTTTTAGCAATATTGAAAATAATTTTGCTCCTTGGAAATTCTCTCCAGATGATAGAGACAAATGGGCTACTGAAATGGCATAAGTTTATTTATAC
>JANOZT010000096.1:0-53769 GCA_031429515.1 Sphingobacteriia bacterium | reverse complement strand
GTTCTTAACCATACAATTAGATTTGCAATTCAATTTTCTTTGTTTTTATTTATTTTTTTAGGGTGGGGTATATTGTATGGGGGTCTAACGGTAAACTGGTCCTTAATTTGGCTTCCATTTATTTTCATCCAAATTATTTTATTTGGCATGGGCTTAGGAATGATCATAAGTGTATATATGTCTAAGTATAAAGACCTTGAATTCTTTGTTCAATTTTTTATTAGACTTTTTATGTTTATTACCCCAGTTATTTATCCTGCTTCGATGGTACCGAATGAATTTAAGATAGTATACTGGTTAAATCCACTTACCGTTTTATTTGAACTATTCAGATCCGTTTTCTTTACACACCAGTCATTTGGTTTTATGCAAATTATACCAGGTTGTATTATTTCGTTATTAGTTTTTATGTTTGGAGTATTACTTTTTCACAAGAAAGAAAAAACTATTATGGATACTATTTAATTCAATTATATGAGTGAAGTTGTATTATTAGCTGAAAATATTTCAAAAAAATACAAAATTGGCGTATTCAATTCTGGCTCGTTAAAAAACGATGTGCAACAATGGTGGAACGACATTAGAAGTAAGCAAGTTGTAAAAAAAGATTTATTATCGGAAGCACAAACTATTATGGCTTTATCTGAAATAAACTTTAGTATTGAACGTGGTGAAGTGGTTGGTTTTGTTGGAAATAACGGTGCTGGCAAATCTACATTGCTTAAAATTATTTCGAGAATTGTTGCACCTACCACGGGCAAAATTCATGGAATGGGAACTATAGCTAGCTTGTTAGAAGTTGGAACTGGTTTTCATCCAGAACTAACTGGCAAAGAAAATATTTATTTAAATGGACATTTTCTTGGAATGAATAAGCAACAGATTGATCAAAAATTAGATGAAATCATAGAATTTTCTGGAGTCGAAAAATTTATAGATACTCCAGTGAAAAGATATTCTTCTGGAATGTACGTAAGATTAGCTTTTTCTGTTGCTGCACATATTGATCCTGATATTTTAATTATTGACGAAGCTTTATCGGTAGGAGATTATTCTTTTCAGCAGAAGTGTATTGCAAAAATGAAGCAAGTTGCTTCGCAAAAGGATAAAACTATTTTATTTGTAAGCCACGATTTAGGAGTTGTTAAACAACTTTGTACTAAAGCATATTGGTTGGAATATGGTAAAATTATTCATTCAGGAACAGCCGTTAATATTGCGAACCTTTATTCGGCTGCTGGGAAAGACACTTTATTGGTAAGAGATTTTTCAAATGAGTTGAATCCGCCAGGAAATGAATTTATTCGCATTGTCAGATCAGAATTAAAATTTAACAATTCTACGAATACCAAAATCAATGTACATACTTCGTTGACACTTGATGTAGAGTTTAAAATACTTTTTGATAAACCCGAATCGGTAATGGTAGAATTAATGCTTTTTACTTTTTCGGGAACAACTATACTAGATATTTTTTCACCTGTGCATCACATGGATAATGGTTTATATAGTTTATACTTTTCAATCCCTGGTAGTTTTTTGAATGATGATACCTATTGCATTTCACTAACATTTTTAAAAAAGGGAGCTGAAGTAATATATAAGTTTGAAAACTGCGTTTATTTTAATGTTGAAGATGATCAAGACTTAAAATCAGAATGGTATCAGAAAAATTGGGGAGCAGTAAGGCCAAACTTTCCAATTCAAATCAACAAACATCAATAATTGAATATACCCTATAAAATAATTAATATTCAACTTGAACAATATGTTCCATTTGAAATTGCAAAAGAATCATATTTTGTAATTGTTTGGTATAAGCATTTACCACTCGGGCATTTTTGGGTAGAAAATGGGTTTAACAATAAAGAAGAATTTAAAAGTGCAATTAGAAATGCAATAAAAAAAACTATTAATTATTATGTGGATGAGGAATCTGCATCGTTTATTTTTGCCGCATTTGATGCAAATAATAATACAGACTTTATAACATCTTTAGAAAAATTATTTATACAAGCTTTCCCAAATTCAATTTATTTTCCTTCATTATCTGTTGTTATCTGCACTAGAAATAGAACAGCAGCTTTATTAAAATGCATAGCATCTTTAAATAATTCTATCGATATTGATTTTGAATTAATTATTGTTGATAATGCTCCTGATGATCGATCTACTGAAATTGCTGTGGCTAATTTAGAACATGTTGTTTATTTGAAGGAACCTAAAAAAGGCTTAGACAATGCCCGCAATGCAGGTGCAAAAGCAGCAACAAAAGATATTGTAGCGTATACTGATGACGATGTAGAAGTAACTCCTGAATGGACATCAATGCTAAAGAAATGCTTCATTAATCCAAAAACAATGGCCGTTACTGGTTTGGTATTACCTGTAGCCATTCAAACAAAATCGCAATATTTGTTTGAAAAATATTGGAGTTTTAATAGGGGCTATATTCCAATTGTTTTTGGCCAAACTTTTTTTAATAATAATCTACATGTTGGTGTGCCAGTTTGGGAAATTGGAGCTGGAGCAAATATGGCATTTAGAAAAATTGCATTTAACCTTGTAGGATATTTTGATGAACGATTAGATGTTGGAGCATCTGGTTGTAGTGGCGATTCTGAATTTTGGTATAAAGTATTGGCAGATGGTTGGCATTGTAATTACTTTCCTCAATTAGTGGTATTTCATAACCACCGAGAAGATATAGAATCTTTGAATAGACAATTGTTCAGCTATATGCGAGGACAAGTAAGCTCTTTGCTAGTTCAGTATGAAAAGTACAAGCATCAAGGCAATTTAGCTAGAGTTTTTAAATGGCTGCCGTTGTATTATTGGCAAAGAATTAAACACAAAATCTGCGGAAAAGATAAAGAAAGAAACTTTACTCTTTGGTTAGAGATAAAGGGTTGTTTTTCTGGTGCTTTATTTTACTGGAAAAACAAAAAGCCTCTTTCAATGCATTATCCCTATCCGCTGAAATTGAATGATGATGCTTCAGTTAATAAGGATTCTTTAGTAAGTGTAGTAATCACCTGCTTTAATTACGGCCATTTTTTAAAACAGGCTATTGATAGTGTATTGAATCAGTCACATAAACATATTGAAATAATAGTGGTAGACGATGGTTCAACGGATAATACACAAGAAATCATCGCATCTTACACAAATATTCAATCCATTATTACCAAGAGAGTTGATGTATCTGCTGCTAGAAATATTGGTGTAAAACTGGCAAATGGCGAATATGTTACTTTTTTAGATGCAGACGATTTTCTCCCCACTAATGCCATACAAATAAATTTGTATTTTTTTAATTATTTTCCAAAATCCGTTTATATTTCTGGGAATTACGAAAAAGTTGATAAAAATGGAGCTACATTAGGCGAGGGAATTGCTAGTAATAAGGCAGGATATGTTTACAAAGACTTATTAAGCGGTAATTATATTGGAATGGAAGGGACCATTTTATACAGGAAGGCTCTATTTGATTGTTTTCAATTTGATGTCAATTTAAATACTGGTGAATTTTATGATCTTAATTTGAGTATTGCTAGATTCTTTCCTGTTTTTTCACATGATAAAACAGTAGCTTTTTATCGACTTCATGGCCATAGTAAATCTAGCAATAAACAATTGATGTGGGATAAGGTGCAACAAATTTTAATGAAACAAAAATACTTCATAACAAATAAGGAGGAAATGGAGAATTTGGAAGAAGGATTAATAAACTGGAAAAATTATTATTATGATTCTAAAAAATATTGATTTGGAGAGAACCCCTCAAACCCCTCCAGAGATTCTTCCTTTGGCAAGTACAGTAAAACGTACAAAGTTGTCTGTGATGATTCCTGTATATAACTGCATAGCTTATTTGCCTTTTACATTGCAATCTGTTTTAAAGCAAGATAAAGGTGCTGATCAAATGCAGATAAAAGTAATTGACGACTATAGTACCGATGGAGATGTTGAAGGTCTTGTTCAAACAATTGGCAAAGGTCGAATTGAATATTATAAGCAACCTAAAAATATTGGAAGTTTACGCAATTTCGAAACTTGTATCAATCATTCTACAGGAGAATATGTTCATATTTTACATGGTGATGATGGAGTTAAAATGGGATTTTATGATGAAATTGATGGATTATTTAAAGATTTTCCGGAAGCTGGTGCTGCATTTACAAATTATGATTATATTGATCAGAATGGCGAGAAAATGTGGGGGAATGATTTTGACGATACAAATCGTGGAATTTTAAAAAATTGGTTAATAAGAATTGCCAGTAAACAAGTATTGCAACCACCTGCAGTTATTGTAAAAAGAAGTACTTATGAAAAAATAGGAAGTTTTTATGGCGTACATTATGGAGAGGATTGGTTGATGTGGGTGAGTATTGCAGCTTATTTTCCAGTAGCTTTCTCTCCCTTGAATTTGGCACTTTATAGAGTTCACAATACCAATATTTCTTTTAGATCTTTAAATAAAGCCAAGAATATAAAGGAAATGACTTTTGTAATAAATGAAATAAAAAAGTTTATACCTGAAACTGAAATCAAAAGAGTTACCAATCTTTCTAAAAGAAACTTTTCAGTTTATTATGCTAGGCTTTCTCATAAAGTTTATCACGATTACAATAGTCCACTTGACGCACTTTATCAAGCTATATTTGCGCTAAGGCTACATCTTAATTTTACAACACTCAATTATTCTGCAAAATTATTTTTAAAATATATGATGGGATATAAGTATTTTAAAAACCGTTTTTTATAAAAGCATTAATCATTCAAATGAGTACTATAATTGATTGTACAATGTTTAGCCAACATGGCTGAAATGCCACAATATTTCTCCATCGATAAACTCACCGCACGTTTGAATTTATCTTCATCTTCAGCACTTACATTGCAGCGATAGACTAAATCAATTGATTTAAACACTTTAGGATGCTCGTCGGTTTGCTCGGCTTCTGCAGTAATTTCTAGTTGAGTAAAATGAACTTTCATTTTATTTAGAATATCTACAATATCCATTCCACTACATCCGCATAATGAAGCCAATAGCATTTTCTTAGGGCTCATTCCACTATCTAACCCGCCGCCTTCTTTAGTAGTATCTAATCGTACAATATGTCCATCTGCATTGGCATCAAAAGCCAGTGTTTCCTTCCAAGTAGTAGTAACTTTCATTGTTTATGTTTCTTTTAATTGAATTGTGTAGCAACAAAATCCCAATTTACAAGGTTCCACCAATTATTAATATAATCGGGTCTTTTGTTTTGGTATTTTAAATAGTAGGCATGTTCCCATACATCTAAACCCAACAATGGTTTTCCTTTCAATTCACTGATATCCATTAATGGATTGTCTTGATTGGGAGTTGAACCAATAACCAATTTATTATCTGTCGTTAATACCAACCAAGCCCAACCACTTCCGAATCTATTTTTACCTGCATCGGTAAACTGCGTTTTAAAAGCATCGAATGAACCAAATGAACTATCTATTGCTGCGGCTAATTTACCAATTGGGTTAGCTGCAGTTCCTGGTTTCATGCATTGCCAAAATAATTCATGATTGTAATGTCCACCTGCATTATTTCTCATTTTTGGAGAATAGGCAGAAATTGTTCGGAGTATATTTTCTAATGACTGATTATTGATATCTACTTTTTCTGCAACACAAGCATCATTTAAGTTTTTTGCATAAGTAGCAGCATGTTTGCTGTAATGAATTTCCATAGTCATTGCATCTATAAATGGTTCTAATGCATTGTAACTATAGGGCAATGGCTGTTGAACAAAATTGGCAAAACTATTATTGGTATTGGTAAATCCAAATTTTGGTAAAACAGTCAATCCTATTCCTGCCATTAAACCTGCTTTTCCAGTAGTTTTAATAAAAGACCTTCTACTATTGGGCGTTTTCATTTGATTTTATTGATTTGTTCTCTCTAAAGTTAGCGATTAATTCACGGACTCTTTTAAAAGTTCTATAGTAGAACTCTTGGTTAAATAATTGAGAATCTCGCATGGCTTTGAATATTAAAAATGCCCCGATAGGTATTAAAATAAAAGTAGACAACCACATTCCAACAATGGCACTGGATTGACCAGACTTTACAAATTTCTCACCGAAAGTGTTGAACAAATGAAAAATTACAAAGAAAATAATAGCAAAAACCAATGGGGTGCCTAATCCTCCTTTCCTAATAATTGATCCTAGCGGAGCTCCAATTAAAAACAATACTAAACAAGCAACTGATAATGTAAATTTTCTATGCCATTCAATTTCATGCAATTGCAATGATTGGTATTTTTCAGTATAATCTCTTGCCATCATATCAACAGTGCCTTTAATAGTAGCCAGTTGGTTGGTAGCAGATTCTTCAATAGAAAGCTTTAAGCTATCTGGCACTAATTTGTTTTTTGCAACCGAAGGAAGTGGATGCTTAATCGGTTTGGTCCATCCCGTATCTATGTATCTGGCAAAACGCAAATAAGGGGAAATTTCTTTATTTGATTTTTTAGCATAAAAAGTATCCAAATGTTTTAAAGAATCAATGGCATGATTCAATTGACGAATACTTAACATTTTAGGGTCATAAAAAGCACTATCACCGGTTTTATTCATTTGGAAACTTTTCAAATCAAATACCTTCTTGTATTGACTGAATCCCATTCTTGTAAACTGGGTATTCGTAACATTTCTTGCCCCTTTTTCTTCGTAACGCCAACCATTTTTCAATATGAATTCTAAAAACTGTTTATCTTTTGAAACTCGCATTACACCGCTTTCTGCAATCAATAAATTATCTTGAAGATTATATCCCTTTTCAAAAATCACTACGTCACGAATAATACTATCGTTCTTTTCTTTCTTTCCTAGTTTTATAACATAACCATCAATCTTGTCATAAAATATTCCTTCTTTAATATCAATGGATGGCTTAGAAACAATGATATCATATTTTAATGCAGACAATTTTAATTGTGTTACTGGAATAATATTATTAGCAAATAAAAAAGCCAGTCCGCAAATGAATAAAGTAATAATTAATAAAGGGCGCATGAAACGCAATAAAGGAATACCTGCTGCTTTAATGGCAACCAATTCAAAAGTTTCGCCTAAATTTCCAAAAGTCATGATCGAAGAAAACAAAAGCGCAAGCGGCAAAGCAGTTGGAACCCAAAACAAAGTAACCAGCCCAACCAATTTTAAAACAGTAATTATATCAAGGCCTTTTCCTACCAAGTCATCTATGTATAACCAAAAAAATTGCATGGTTAAAACAAAGATCGAAATAAGGAATGCGGCTATAAACGGACCAATAAAAGATTTAATAATTAATATGTCGAGTTTTTTTATCACTAACCTGTCTTAATATTGTTGTTATGAGTGAAGCAAAAGTAACACTTTCACCAAAGGAACTCGAATTGGTGAATAATGCAGACTGGATTTTAACAAAGAATCTTATTATTCAAAAAGTGTACGACTTATTTGGGCAGGTTGCTGCTACCTATCAACAAGATGTAGCAAGGTTTACAGCGTTTAATGCTACCACCACTTTTACAATTGCCCCAAAAATATCTAGGGGAGAACAATACCAGCAATTGCCCTATGTAATGCTCGATTTCCCCCGTTTCTTTACCGAACAAGACGTTTTTGCTATCCGTAGTTTTTTCTGGTGGGGCAATCATTGTAGCATTCATTTGGTCTTGAAAGGAGCATATCTGACCAAATATGGCCCGTCTGTTGATCGTTATTTTAATTTATTTGGAAAATATGCCAACGAAACAAAAGATTGGTTCATTGGTGTAGGAACAGACCCTTGGCAACATCATTTTGATACATCCAATTATATTCCTATTACCAATTGGAATGGAGAAACTGTAACCAAATTGCCTTTTTTAAAATTGGCAAAAAAAATCCCACTACAAGAGTGGGATGATATTGATCAGTTTTTTGTCATTCATTTTAATAGAATTTTATCCATTCTATCTGAATATTAATCCAGCTTTTAGGCACCTAATCGGTGAAATAATTCTTTCACTTGATACTGCCATAATTGGCTCTGGTCTTTGATTTCATTCTTTTCAGCAAAATCTTTTATGATCAAAATAGTTTGATTAGAGATTTCTGTTTTTTCAATTCTGAATTCAAAATATTCATTCTTTTCTGAATGGAGCCAATGGAAACGGATAAATTTATTTTCTTCTTTATCCATAATTTCAGCCTTATCTGGCTCACCACCACTCCAAGAAAAACTATATACGTTTTCCCACTCATCTACTTTATCAGCAAACCATTCCTGTAAACCAGCTGGAGTTGCTAAAAAATCATATAAAATAACGGGAGAACATCTAACTGGAAATTCTAACGTAAATAACTGCTTCTTGCTCATTAATTTCTCTTTAACCTTCATGGTAGCCGTGCAATAATATTAAATAATACCTATCTCCCAAATGTTTTTTTATAATTAACCTTTTTTTTATGTATTTATAATAATAGTTATCCCATAAATAATTCGTATATCATTGATAATCAATTTATTGTATCATTTTTTTGAAAACCATATTTATTTCATTAAATTCAATATTCAAAATTTTACCCTTTAAATTGGTTTATTATGAGTATGCGTCAACTCAAAATAACAAAGTCGATTACCAATAGAGAATCGCAGAGTTTAGAGAAGTATCTGCAAGAAATAGGCAAAGTTGAATTAATTAGGCCAGAAGAAGAAGTTCAATTGGCCATTCAAATTAAAAATGGAGATCAACAAGCATTAGACAGATTGGTAAAATCGAATTTACGTTTTGTGGTTTCTGTTGCAAAACAATATCAAAATCAAGGCCTTACTTTATCCGATTTAATCAATGAGGGAAATCTGGGATTAATCAAAGCTGCATTGCGTTTTGATGAAACAAAGGGATTTAAATTTATTTCTTACGCTGTCTGGTGGATACGTCAAAGTATTTTACAAGCATTGGCAGAACAGAGTAGAATTGTTCGTCTTCCATTGAATAAAGTAGGGCTCACCAACAAAATAAGTAAAGCGTATCAACAATTAGAACAAGAATACGAAAGAGAACCCAATGCGCAGGAATTGGCCTTGTTTTTAGATATGCCTATTGAAGAGGTAATTGCTACAATGAGTGTAGGATTCCGACATGTGAGTATGGATTCACCAATTGCTGATGGTGAAGGCGGAACTTTAATGGATTTGATGGAAAATACCAACGCCTCCAGAACCGATGAAAAATTGGAGCATTTTGAATCTTTACATGTTGAAATAGCTCGGAGCCTACAAACCTTATCAGATAGGCAAAAAGCCGTACTCTGTTTTTTCTTTGGAATTGGGGTAGATCATGCGCTTAGTTTAGAAGATATTGGTACCCGATTCAACCTCACCAGAGAAAGAGTGCGCCAAATAAAAGACAAAGCCATCAACAAACTTCAATCTGCCAATCGATCTAAACAATTAAAGGTTTATTTGGGATAACAATTTCTTTGCTTTTGCGCAACCCAGTATATTTGCAGTCTTTCAATAATGGGAGGGTGTAATTATGTTTCAGAATTTATCAGAAAAACTAGAGTCGGCGTTTAAAAACCTCAAAGGTGAATCACGCATCAACGACCTCAATATTGCCAATACGGTTAAAGACATTCGCAGGGCTTTACTAGATGCCGATGTGAATTTCAAAATTGCCAAAGAATTTACCGAGAAAGTAAGGGATAAAGCAGTTGGTGAGAAGGTAATCAATGCCATTAGTCCTGGGCAATTGATGACCAAAATTGTGCAAGATGAATTAACTGAATTGATGGGCGGTTCTGCGGCTTCATTCAATGCAGACGGCAATCCGGCAATCATTTTAATTGCAGGTTTACAAGGAAGTGGTAAAACTACTTTCACGGGAAAATTGGCCAATTACCTTAAAACCAAAAAAGGGAAATCTCCATTGGTGGTTGCGGCTGATATATATCGCCCTGCAGCCATTGATCAGTTAACTATTTTAGCTGAACAAATTGGAGTGAGTATTTATAGTGAAAGAGAGAATAAAGATGCAGTTGCCATTGTAC
This sequence comes from Sphingobacteriia bacterium, assembly GCA_031429515.1. Lineage (GTDB taxonomy): Bacteria > Bacteroidota > Bacteroidia > Chitinophagales > Chitinophagaceae > Sediminibacterium. The sequence continues at coordinate 43,692 of JANOZT010000096.1, read as the reverse complement.
AAAATGCCATTAAAGAAGCAAAAGCAACCAATAAGAATGTAATCATCATCGATACTGCGGGCCGATTAGCAATAGACGAAGTGATGATGACCGAAGTGGCCAATATTAAAAAAGCAGTGAATCCATCAGAGATCTTATTTGTAGTGGATTCAATGACAGGCCAGGATGCAGTGAATACTGCAAAAGCTTTCAATGATCGATTGGATTTTACTGGTGTTGTATTAACCAAATTAGATGGCGATACTAGAGGTGGTGCCGCATTAACCATCAAATACACCGTAGAAAAGCCTATCAAATTTGTAAGTAGTGGCGAGAAAATGGATACCCTCGATGTGTTTTATCCGGATAGGATGGCACAGAGAATTTTGGGTATGGGAGATATTACTTCATTGGTAGAAAAAGCCCAAGCTCAATTTGATGAAGTAGAAGCCAAGAAATTAGAGAAGAAAATTCGCAAGAATCAGTTCGATTTTCAAGATTTCATGGATCAATTGCAACAGATTAAAAAAATGGGTAATCTGAAAGATTTGATGGGAATGATACCAGGAGTGGGTAAAGCAGTAAAAGATATTGATATCAAAGACGATGCTTTTAAAGGAATTGAAGCCATGATCAGCTCCATGACTCCTTTTGAAAGGGCTAATCCTGACTCACTTTCCCAAAGCAGACGAGTAAGAATTGCTAAAGGAAGTGGTAAGGATATTCAAGATGTGAACGCTTTTATGAAGCAGTTTGAACAAATGAAGCAGATGATGAAAATGATGAATAATATGCCAATGGGAGGTAAATTCCCGGGTATGAGAAGATAGTTTTATAAAAAGCTTTGGATTTTTATGCTGAAAGGCATAATTTCGCGCTCCTAGTATACCTAGTTAAACCAATATTTAATCACGCCTTTAAATTTCTATTTATGGCAGTAAAAATGAGACTCCAGCGTCACGGGAGTAAAAAAAGACCATTCTACTTTATCGTAGTAGCTGATGGTCGTGCGCCAAGAGATGGTAAGTTTATCCAAAAAATTGGTACTTACAATCCGTTAACAGTTCCTGCAACTATCCAGTTAGATCGTCAAAAAGCATTGGATTGGTTGAACAAAGGAGCTCAACCTACAGATACAGTTCGCAGAATCCTTTCATTCAAAGGAGTATTGTATTTGAAACACTTATTACGTGGTGTTAAATTAGGCTTGTTTGATGATGCAGCAGCGATGGTGAAATTCCAAGAGTGGCATACAGAACATGAAGCTAATATCACTCGTAGAAATGATGAGCACAAGAACAAGCAACGTGCTAAGAAAGCATATGTTCCTGTTGTGAAAAAAGTAGAAGAAAAACAAGAAGAAGTAGTAGCCGCTGCACCTGCAGAAGATGCTCCTGCAGAAGCTTAGTACATTCGATATTTTTAGAAAAGGGTTCGGTTTACCGAGCCCTTTTTATTTTCATCAATCCCAACCGGGGTTTAATTATCTTGCATACAATGAACGATTATATTCATATCGGAAAAATAGTTGCTGCTTTTGGAGTGAAAGGCGATGTCATTCTTACGCATTCATTAGGAAAAAAATCATCATTCACGGGAGTCAAAGCATTATTTGTTGAAGAAGTAAAAGGATCTTATATCCCTTATTTCGTAGAAACAGCAAAAGCAAAAGATCTGGTAGAAACCATTGTGAAATTGGAAGGGGTGAATACCAAAGAAGCAGCAGCAAGACTCAACACTAAACCTGTTTGGTTACTAGATGCCGATTTTAGAAAGCAGGCTGGAAAAGATGCGCCCATATCTTTATTAGGATACGAATTAATTACCGATGAAGACGAAAATTTAGGACCGATTCTTGAAGTAATAGAGCAACCTCATCAGGTTTTATTACAAGTATTATTAGATGGTAAAGAAGCGCTCATTCCATTGCATCAAGAAACCTTGGATAAGATAGATAGAAAAGCGCGCAAAGTTTTTGTAAGCTTACCGGATGGATTATTAGATGTGTATCGCTAAGAAGTTTAATTTTAATGGTGTCTGTTCCTCAACGTTATATTGCCCATTTAGACCTCGATTCTTTTTTTGTAAGTGTTGAAGTTGTGAACGATCCTAGTTTAAAAGGCAAAGCCGTTATTGTAGGAGGTTCTAAAGACAGAGGTGTTGTAACTACTTGTAGTTATGAAGCGCGCAAGTTTGGTGTGAGGAGCGCCATGCCAATGCGCAAAGCCATGCAACTCTGTCCACACGCTATTTTAGTGCAAGGAACCAGGGGCGAGTATTCCCGTTTTTCTCGATGGGTTACTGATATTATTGCTGCAAAAGCACCATTGTTTGAAAAAGCATCCATCGATGAATTTTACATAGACCTTACCGGAATGGATAAATATTTTGATCCTTATCAATGGACCATTGATTTGCGCAATGAAATTATTGATCAAACACAATTGCCCATTTCATTTGGATTAGCCACCAATAAAATGGTCGCGAAAATAGCTACCGATGAAGCCAAGCCCAATGGTTATTTATTTGTACAACCTGGAATGGAGAAACTATTTTTAGCGCCATTACCAGTGAATAAATTTTCAGGTGTTGGAGATAACTTGCATCAACGTTTGAATGCAATGGGCATCATTACAATCAAAGATTTGAGCGAAACACCTGTGGCCATTCTAGAAAAACAAATTGGCAAATATGGAATTGATTTATGGAAGAAGTCTCAGGGAATTCATGATGGAATTGTTCAACCATACCATGAGGCAAAATCTATTTCAACCGAACATACATTCGAATCCAATCAAACCGATGAAAGTTTTTTGTTGAGCGAACTCGTGCGAATGACAGAAAAAATTGCTTTTGAGTTAAGAGGCGATAAAAAATTAGCTGGATGCATTGCAGTAAAAATTCGATATCCCGATTTTGAAACAACTTCTAAGCAAGTGGCCATTGACTATACTATGCGAGATGACGAATTGATTCCCATAGCCATTAATTTGTTTCATCAGTTGTACAAAAAGGGCCAGCCCATTAGATTATTAGGGGTTCGATTAAGCGAACTGACCAGCCATGTATTGCAAGGAAGTTTGTTTGCCGATATCGGCAAAAAAGACGAGCTCTATAAAGCCATCGACGATGTAAAAAACAAATTCGGGAAATCTGCATTGCAGAAAGCTAGGACGGTAAATCCCAAAAAATAAATTAATTAGTCTACTTGTTTACTAGGATATATTATATTTGTATCCTAAAACAAGTATATGAGTTTACGTTTAGGGGATGATGCACCCAATTTTAAAGCACATACCAGTAAAGGGGAAATTGATTTTTATGAATATTTAGGAGATAGTTGGGGAGTGCTTTTTTCTCACCCGGCTGATTACACACCAGTTTGTACAACGGAATTGGGTAAAACAGCATTATTGGCTGCTGAGTTTGAAAAACGTAATGTAAAAGTGTTGGCTTTGAGTGTAGATAGTTTAGGCAAGCACGAAGGTTGGATCAATGATATCAATGAAACACAACATACTACTGTTGGTTTTCCTATAATAGCCGATGAAGATCGATCTATTGCAACTGCCTATGATATGATTCATCCAAATGCTTCACTAACTGCAACTGTACGTTCCTTATTTATCATCGGTCCGGATAAAAAAGTAAAACTAATGATTACTTATCCAGCATCAACAGGTAGAAATTTTGTAGAAGTATTAAGAGTGATCGATTCACTTCAATTAACTGCTAATTACAGTGTTGCAACTCCAGCAGATTGGAAAGAAGGTGAAGACGTAATTGTAGTTCCTGCAGTAAGTACAGAAGATGCCATCAAAAAATTTCCTAAAGGAGTAAGAGTAGTGAAGCCATATCTGCGCTATACTCCTCAACCAAATAAATAAACGACGATACTTTTTTTTTGATTGATAGGCCCTGAATTTTTCAGGGCTTTTTAATGTAAGCACTTTCAAAAAATTAGCTAACTTTCCTTAAACGATTATTATGAGAAAGCTGCTTATTGTACAATTCCTTTTTTGGGTTGGATTGGTTCAAGCGCAAAAAACGTTGATTTATTGCGGACAATTAGTGGATGTAAAAAATCAATCCATGTTAAAAGAAATGACCATTATTACAGATGGAAATAAAATAGTAGACCTACAAAAAGGATATACGGCAGCTGGCTCTGGAGATAAAACAATTGATTTAAAGAAACTGACTGTAATGCCTGGATTAATTGACATGCATGTTCACATGGAAAGTGAAACTGGACCTAATAAGTATTTAGAAGGCTTTACTTGGAATGCAGGAGATTTTGCATTTCAATCAATCGTTTTTGCAGAAAAAACATTGATGGCCGGATTTACAACAGTAAGAGATTTAGGCGGCACAGGTGTAAATATTTCTTTACGCAATGCAATCAATAAAGAATGGGTGGTTGGACCAAGAATTTACACTGCAGGCAAATCAATAGCAACTACTGGCGGTCATGCAGATCCAACCAATAATTATCGAAAAGATCTAATGGGCGACCCGGGACCAAAAGAAGGAGTAGTTAATGGTGTAGAAGATTGCGCCAAAGCAGTGCGTCAACGATATAAAGAAGGTTCGGATCTGATTAAAATTACTGCTACTGGAGGAGTGTTAAGTATGGCCAAAGACGGCAGCGGTGCTCAATTTACAGAGGAAGAAATTAAGGCCATTGTTAGTACTGCTAAAGATTATGGATTTAAAGTGGCAGCACATGCACATGGTGCAGAAGGAATGAAGCGTGCTGTATTGGCTGGAGTAAACTCCATTGAACATGGAACTTATATGAACGAAGAAGTCATGGATTTGATGAAGCAAAAAGGCACTTATTTAGTTCCTACTATTATTGCAGGCAAATCTTCTGCTGATTCTGCTAAAAAACCAGGTTATTACCCAGAAATTGTTAAAGCCAAAGCCTTAGTTGTAGGAAATTATATTCAAGCAACATTTGCAAAAGCCTATAATCGTGGTGTTAAAATTGCGTTTGGTACTGATGCCGGTGTGTATGCTCACGGAAAAAATTGGATTGAATTTCAGTACATGACCGAAGCCGGCATGCCAATTTTAGAAGCCATTAAAACAGCTACGGTAAATGCTGCTGATCTGCTTGGCGATGATCGTTTAGGAAGTATAGAAAAAGACAAACTAGCTGATATAATTGCAGTAGATGGAGATCCAGTAAAAGATGTCTCCAGTATGGGCAGGGTAAAATTTGTAATGAAGAACGGTATTGTTTATAAAACTGTTCAATGATGATTCAACCCTTTATTTTGGAAGAATATTCCAAAATAACAATACAACCCTTCTTCTTTCATCGTCCACTTTATAATCGGTAACTAATTTACTTGGATATTCTTCGCCCTTGCCTTTTTCAACAAATAAAAAATCAATGGCTTTAATATTTTTGTAATTAGGAATTTTCTTATCTATAGAAAACTCCATTAGGTCTCCAATACTTACTGCACGCCATTCCGATAATTGCTGATTCATTTTTTCTTTAGTAACCGAACTATCTTTTAGTTTATCCATGATAGATTTATAAATATCTGATTCTGGATTGAATCCACTTGCATCTGCATATCCTAAAATGACCAATGTTGCTTTCTTTTCTACATCTGCATATTTATTATAAAATCCAACCAATGAATCTACCAATGGTGAAAATAATTTTTCAGCAATTTCTATTTTTTCAGAAGGGATATCATACTTGCCTGGCCCAAAAAAAGCCGCAAGATCAAAGATATGTTGTTGGTTCACAATGATGTCCAATGACTCGTTGATCATAGTGAATCTGCGTAAGCGATAATTAGACCTGGTTTTATAGCGATCAATTAATCCAAAAGATGAATCTACTTTTGCTTGATTGCTTTTATATGACCTTCTTGAAGTATTGATGGTTTTGTCTATAAAAGAAACGGCATTTTTAAATGAATCTAGATCAGAAGAATATTTAGCTATTTTATTTTTAATACTATCAGCAATTTCAGCATCAATTACCTCAGATTTTAATCGATCATCTACTTTTTTCTTGGTATCCTCCACTAATTTGGTTTCCATTTTTTGAACAGAATCTGCCTCTTGAACCTGTTGATTCATTTGCGCTTTCTTCCCACTATAACACGATACAGCCAGCATAGAAATACTACAAATCGATACAAAAGAAAAAATCTTTTTCATGGGTAATTATATTTTGGGGGCAGCTTTGATAAAAAAGTCATCTCTGCTTTTTTGGGGCTTTGCGCTTTTCTTTCTTCCTACAATAATAAAACTTTTATTGGTCTTTTCAGATGAAGAATCTGCTAATTCTTTGGCAGCAAGGTCTTCGTCGGAGATATAGGTTACAAATTTCGTCAAAAATTGCTTTTTATTGATGGTAACAAATAGCAATGCCTGATTTGAATTCTCAATCGATTGACTATTATTTAAGTTTTTAGATATAGCAATTGATTGGTTTTTTGTTTCAATTAAATCGATCAAATAAACTCCTGATCCTTTGCTCATAAATGGCAAACAAAGATAAATAATTAGCGCTACCCCAATTAACCAAATGGTAATTAGGTAAGTCTTGTGAATATTTGCTATATATGGTTGTTCTTGTGTCAAACTTATTTGCTGGCTAAATCGGTTTGTATTTTTTTAATTGCTGCATCTATAAAATCAGTTGCTTCATTAACACTTTCTATTTGAATTTTAATGGTAATCCAGTCCGGTTCAATGTTTTTGTATTTTTCAATTATTTTTAAAGGATTAATTAATGGTGATTGAGGACTTAATGTAGTAAAGGTCGTTTTTAAGTTATGTGCCAATGTATATACTTGCTCCATATTCCTGTTTTCACAAGCTTCGTTCAGTTGTTTGGTTTCTGAAGGATAGTGTTGATTGAATTGATTCAGAAAATCAATAATGATTTCATTCTCATCCCCAAAAATTCTTTGTAAATTTTCAAGGTCAACAAATTGTTGTTTTTCGGGGGAGTTCATAGCTGCGTTTTTAGGGATGTATTGATTGAAAAGGGCAATTACTTTTGATTCATCTAAAGGTTTTGACAAATAATCATTCATACCTGCTTCCTTGCATTTTTGAATTTCTGCTGGCATAGTATGTGCGGTCATCGCTATAATCGGTACGGTAGATTTTTTAGTTTCCCTGATCCATTTTGCAACCCCATAGCCGTCGATAATCGGCATTTGAATATCTAATAAAACCAAGTCATATTCATTGTTACTTAAGAGCTGTATCGTTTCATTTCCATCTTTTGATAACGTTATGGCAAATCCCCAATTCTTAAACAAGTATTTCAATAAAATCTGGTTCATTTTATTGTCTTCAGCAATTAGTAATTTGGCATGGGTGTTAAAATTCTTTAATACCGTAATTTTTCCTTTAGTAGCCGATTCTTGCGTTGCCAATAAATTAATACTATACGGAATCACTGCAATGAATTCTGATCCAGCATTGATAGCACTTTTAACATCAATGGTTCCATTTTGTAAAGTGATCAATTGCTTTACAATGGATAAACCCAAACCTGTTCCCCCATATTTTCTGGTTGTTGCCGAATCTGCCTGTTCAAATCTTTCAAAAATTGTTTTCAATTTTTCTTCAGGTATACCAATACCTGTATCTTTTACCGAAAATTGTATGTAGGCAGTTTCATCATCTTTTTTTACCATTGACATTTTCAATGAAATATTTCCACCAACACTGGTAAACTTAATTGCATTGGATACAAGATTAGTTAAGATTTGTTTCAAACGATTATCGTCACCGGTTAAATTTAAAGGCATACCTTCTTCTAACTGGCAAGAAAAATGTACTTTCTTTTCGGTGATCTGTACTTGAAAAAGCATTTCAATAAAATGGCCTATATCTTTTAAATTGAAGGGAGCTTTAGAAATTAATAATTTACCTGCTTCTAATTTTGAGAAGTCTAATATATCGTTGATGATATATAATAGATTTTCACTTGAATTTTTAATAAAACTGATATATTCTTTTTGTTCAGGATTGAGTTGAGTATCGGCAGCCAGATTACTGAATCCAATAATTGAATTGAGTGGAGTTCTTATTTCGTGGCTCATATTGGCTAAGAACTGTTCTTTTATAGAACCAGCGATATCTGCATTTTCTTTTGCTTTACCCAAAGCAATAATCAATTGATTGTTTTTTACTAAATGCCTTATGATAAGTGTTGACGATAATAATATAGTGATCAATGCAAATAATGTAAGCGCTCGGCTGATCAATAATACCTGATTAGAAATAGTAGAGTTGTCTAAAATGGTTTGTTGTAGGTCATTTTCATATATGATCTGAATATCGGAAGCGGTAATATATATACTGTCAATTAAATTTTTATTAGCTGGGTTGGTCAATTTTTCTTTAGCTATGATGATGCTTTTGCTATTCTGTAAAATATCAGTTGTAGCATTTATTTTTTCTTGTAATAGCCTATTTAAATCTGAAAAATTATTTTTTGCATTTCCATCTTGCGTTAATTTGTTTACTTCAAGTATCAACAATTTAAGACTAGCTACACTGTCATTAATGGGTTTAGACAGCATTAGATTGCCTGTATTGATTTGTTTTCTTGTTTCACTTTCTAAAAAATATACATGGTTGATGATCTCTTGTAAAGCATTATTGATTTGGAATGTTTTTACAGCCAATTCATTTCCTTTTTGCATCGATCGAATACTCTTATCCGATCTTGATTGTACAAAGAACAAAACAACCATCAATAATATTGATAGCATAAGTATAAAACTCAATGGGCGAATACTGATTTTTATCCTTTCCATTTTCTTAATTGTTGTAATAATGCTTTTATATCTTTTGGAATAGGGGCCTCCAAATTATATACTTCCCCATTCAATGTAAAGTTTAATTGGTAAGAATGCAATCCCAATCGAGCTAAAATGGGTTTTTCTTCCTCGGCCAGTTTTGCTAATTTAAAATTTCTTTTGATGGAAGAAAGTAAAATTGGTTTAGGGTCTCCATAAATTTCATCGCAAACAATACTATGACCTAAGTGCTGCATATGTACCCTGATTTGGTGCGTACGGCCAGTATGAATTTGAAATTGAACCCATGAATACAATCTAAATGATTCTATTACTTTATAATCAGTTATAGATGGCTTCCCTTTTACATGGGTGATCATTTTGGTAGTCTTCCCTGGATGCTCCGTGATAGCAGCATCAACAGTTCCTGAAGGATAAATCATTTGACCATTCACCAACCCAACATAAAATTTTTCCATTTCCCTGCCTTCGAATAATAGCGATAAGGCTTTATGTGCTTCCTCTGTTTTGGCAAATACAATGATTCCACTGGTATTTCTATCTAAGCGATGAACGGTATAAATATTTCCGTAACGTTCTTTCAAAAAATCTTTTAAAGAAAGTTCTTTTCCTATTCTATCGGGAATACTCAATAAACCAGCAGGTTTATTGATCGCAACAAAATCATCATTTTCAAAAATAATATCTAACTGCATAAACTAAACTGCTTCTTTATTTTTTCTGATAAATGATTTATTCATGAATTTTAATAATCGAATTTCTTTTTCATTTAAAATTCTCCATTTGCTTCTTTCTACATTCTTCTTAGTGAGGTTGGCAAACATTACTCTATCCAATCCTTTTACATCGTATCCTAAATGTTCGAAAATTCTTCTAACAATTCTATTTCTTCCACTATGAATTTCAATTCCAACAACGTTCTTACTTTTCGAATCGGCATAACCAACAGAATCTGCTTGTACAAAACCATCTTCTAAAGTTACTCCAGTGATAATTTGATCCAAGTCTTTTTTAGTAACAGCTTTGTCTAATGTTACTTCATAGATTTTTTTAACTTCAAAAGATGGGTGCGTTAATTTCTGTGCCAATTCCCCATCATTGGTTAACAATAAAACGCCAGTAGTATTTCTATCTAATCTTCCAACAGGGTAAACCCTTTCTAATGTAGCTCCTTTGATCAGATCTAAAACCGTTTTTCTTCCTTGCGGATCGCTGGCAGTAGTGATAAAATCTTTTGGCTTATTTAAAAGTATATACACATTGTTCTTCTGTAAGAAGATGGCTTTGCCTTTTACAGTAACTTTATCTGCTTGAGAAACTTTGAAGCCTGGTTCAAAAATTTTGTCACCGTTCACCGTTACTTTTCCTCCCTTCACTAACTCAGCCGCTTCGCGCCTGCCACATACTCCAGCATGTGCAATAAACTTATTGAGAGGGATTAATGAATCACGGTCTTGAATTGCTGTATCAGTTGCTTGCTCTGGTCCGTTAACTAATTTGTTTTTTCCTGGAACAGCATTTCTCGGACCTTTTTTAAAATCTTTTTGTTCGTAGGGAGTTTTTTTTCTTTCAGGGTTTTTGCCAATCGCTCTTTTATCGTCTTCTTTTTTAGGTTCAATGGCTTCACCTCTTGCTTTTGCTTTTTTAAGCATCCTCATTTCTTCTCCAGCAGCACGAGCATCGGCTTTCACTTTTCTTTTTTCTTGACGATAGGATTCTTTAATTGCTGCTCCTTTTTTCTTTTCAGCAAATTTGCTGAAGTTGTCGGTTCTTTTCTTTTGCATTTTTTTTAGTTTGCTGTTTTACAACAGGAATTTATAATATCCAATATCTCAAATCTTGTATCTCTTAATTCTTAATTCTTCTTTCTTAATTCTTATTTGCCAATTGGCCACAAGCAGCATCAATATCTTTACCTCTGCTTCTTCTTAAGCGAGCATTCACTTTATTAGCTGATAGAATATCCATGAATTGCTGCACATCTTCTTCGTCTGGTTTAGTAAACTTAAAAGCATCAATACTATTGTATTCAATAATATTAATTAAGTCTGCTGGAATCTGGCGAAATAATTTAGTCAACTCAGCTGCATCTTCAGGAGAGTCGTTTAAATTTTTAAATAAAATATATTCCAGGGTAATTTCATTCCCCGTTTTTTTATAAAAATAATTCAATGCATCAACCAACACTTTAATGTTATTGGTTTCGTTGATCGGCATTATTTTATTGCGCTTCTCATCATTGGGAGCATGCAAGGATAAAGCCAATTTAAATTTTACCTGATCATCGCCTAACATTCTAATTTGTTTGGAAACACCAGCAGTAGAAACGGTAATTCTTTTAGGGCTCATGAACAATCCATCTTCTGCTGTAATTCTTTCAATCGCTTTTAATACATTGCTATAATTCATCAATGGTTCTCCCATTCCCATGAAAACAATATTGGATAATTTCTTTTCAAAAACCTGTTCACTTTGCTGATTAATTAACACCACTTGGTCTACAATCTCATCGAATGTGAGGTTTCGTTTTCTGTCCATGTATCCGGTTGCACAAAACTTACAACTCAAACTACATCCTATTTGAGAAGATACACAGGCTGTTTTTCTTGCTTCCGTAGGAATTAAAACGCCTTCTATCGCATGGCCATCAAATGTTTTGAAACGGCTTTTAACGGTTCCGTCGCTGCTGTATTGAGTTGCATCTACTTTTAATGCGGGTAATGAAAAATCCTTGGATAATTTTGCCCTCAAATCTTTACTAAGATTACTCATTGATTCAAAACTATGGGCATGTTTCTGCCATAGCCATTCTTGTACTTGTTTCAATCTAAAATTCTTCTCGCCAATCTCATTAAAGTATTTTTCCAACTCATCTTGGCTCAGGTGGCGAATATTTGGTAAAGGAGCACTCATCTAGCAAAGATAGCCCGATAAGCCCCAAACCCCTATTTATACTATAAATTATATCTTGCAAGCTCATTGAAACCATTATTATATGTCAAATGCTTGTTATGTGATAGATGCGGTAAGAACCCCAATAGGCAGATATGGAGGGAAATTGAGTAGTATCAGGCCTGATGATTTATTGGCACATGTAATTATCGCTTTGATGCAGCGGAACCCTAATATAGATCCAAATGCCATTGAAGATGTGATTGCAGGAGCTGCAAATCAGGCAGGAGAAGACAATCGAGATGTAGCAAGAATGGCTGCATTATTAGCGGGCTTGCCAATTACTGTAGGAGGCAATACCGTGAATAGGCTTTGTGCCAGCGGGTTACAAGCTATTATGGATGCATCCAGGGCCATCATGTGCAATGAAGGATTATTCTATATTGCTGGAGGGGTAGAAAGTATGACTAGGGCCCCATTTGTAACTGCAAAATCAGATGGCGCTTGGAGTAGAAAAGTAGAAACCTACGATACTACCATCGGCTGGAGGTTTACCAATAAAAAATTGGCTTCTATGTATCATCCGTTCAGTATGGGCGAAACGGCTGAAAATGTGGCCAAACAATGGGGTATAAATAGGGAAATGCAAGATGCATTTGCTTTCTCATCTCAACAAAAATATGCAACTGCATTGGCAGCAGGTAAATGGGAAGATGAGCTGGTTGCAGTAGAAATGATCAATGATAGAATGATTTCATGGTTCAATCAAGATGAACATCCTCGCGAAACCACATTGGAAAAATTGGCTTCCTTAAAACCAGCTTTTGCAAAAGATGGAACGGTCACTGCAGGCAATTCCTCCGGTATTAATGATGGAGCATCAGCATTGTTATTGGCCAGTGAAGAAGCGGTTAAATTATTTAATTTACAACCTTTGGCGAGAATTGTAAGCATGGGAGTAGCAGGGGTTGACCCATCTATAATGGGAATCGGACCGGTTCCAGCTTCACAAAAAGTGTTGAAAAGAGCCGGTTTAACAACTAAAGACCTGGATTTGGTAGAACTCAATGAGGCATTTGCTTCGCAGAGTCTTGCTTGTATGAATGATCTGGCTTTGGACCCCAATAAAGTGAATGTAAATGGAGGAGCTATTGCATTGGGCCATCCGCTAGGATGCAGTGGGGCACGTATTTCTACCAGTTTACTACATGAAATGTTCCGACAAAAAGCTAAGTATGGTTTAGCCACCATGTGTGTAGGTGTTGGTCAGGGGGCCGCGATTATTTATGAAGGGGTGTAACTTTTTGGGCAATTGATTGTTTAACATCATGGAGTTTAAAAAATCCTTATTTTGTACAAAATTTAAAAACATTTTTATGAAGAAATTGATTCTGTTTTCTTTAATGATAATTGGGTTATCAGTAGCAGCAAGCGCTCAAACCGATACTACTTTGCAACAGTATGCCGGTAAATACAAATTTGGCGAAGGCAGTGTTATTGCAGAAGCTGTGGTTAATGTAGATAATGGCGCTTTAGTAGTAGTTACTTCTTATGGAAGTTCTCCAATGGTTAAGCAAGCAGACGATGTGTTCGCAGTAACTGCTTTTCAAGGCACTGCTGCATTCAAAAGAAATGATGATAAAAAAGTAGTGGGCGTTAGTATAAACGCAATGGGTTACACTTTGGAAGGTACAAAAGTAGAGACACTATTTCAAATGCTTTTAGTTGAACGAAAAAACTGGAAAAAATAAGGGAAGCAATGCATTTTATTTGATTTTTTTGTTTGAAATAAATACATCGTTCGCTGCTGAGAAATGCATTTACTCAATTACTGACTCTCTTTAATAATGCATTTCTCAAAGGCTCACTCTTGTATTTATTTCAAAAATCTCCATATAATAAATAATGCTTTAAAAAATTTGCAAAAACGAGCCTTTTAGAAATGCTAAAATGTAGAAACCAAAAAAACGGAAATGCATTTCTAAGCAGCGAGTGTTGCAAATTTTCAAAGCTGCAATTTGATAGCATTAAAAAAGCCTCAAGATGTGGGGCTTCTTTTTACTTAAAATAGTTGTTTTGCAAGATCAGTTTGTAGAATTGTTCTCTGCTCCCCAGTTTGAATATTTTTAATATTACAAGTTCCTTCTGCTAATTCTTTATTCCCCAAAATAATTACAAAAGGAATATTCTTTTTTTCAGCATATTTAAACTGCTTATCTAGTTTAGTATTTTCATGAAATAGTTCCGAAGCAATTCCGTGATTTCTTAACTGTTGCATGAGTTCATAAGCTTTTTTACTTTCTGCTTCTCCTAAATGAAAGAACAATACTTTAGTTCCTTTTTGCACTTCATCAGGAAATAATTGCAACTCTTCTATCACATCATAAATCCGATCAACACCAAAGCTGATGCCTACTCCAGGCACATTGGGTACTCCAAATAAGCCAGTTAAATCGTCGTATCTGCCACCACCGCCAATGCTTCCCATTTGTGCTCCAATGGCTTTTACTTCAAAAATAATTCCCGTATAATAATTTAACCCTCTAGCGAGGGTTAAGTCAATTATGAGAGATGAATTAAGAGATAAGAGATGGGTATTATTTAAGACATGCTCTATCTCTGAAATGCCAACTTTGCCCATTTCATTTTCGCCTAGTAAATTTTTTATTTGAATTATTTTTTGGTCATTCGTTCCATTAATCAATAAATATTTTTCAATGATATTGATTTGATCGTTGCTTAAACCATTATTCAATAATTCTTCCTTTACTTTTTCCAATCCAATTTTATCTAATTTATCAATCGCAATTGTTATAGGAATAAGCATTTCCGAGCCACCACAAACGGTAGCCAAAGCAGCTAATATTTTTCTGCTGTTAATTCGTATTTCAACAGGTAATTGTAGTTTTTCAAAAACCGCTGCATAGAGGTTAGTTAATTCTATTTCATTTAACAAAGATTGACTACCTACTACATCTGCATCACATTGATAAAACTCTCTATATCTTCCTTTTTGAGGTCTGTCAGCCCTCCAAACGGGCTGAATTTGATAACGCTTGAAAGGTAAAGTTAATTGACCATAATTCATGGCCACATAACGGGCAAAAGGAATGGTTAAATCGTAGCGCAATGCACGCTCTGTTATTCCTTTGTTATTTTTACCCTCCAAAATTTTGTCAAAATCAGCAATAGCTTGTTCTTTTTTAGTTGGATTATCTAGTCCGTTGTTCAATATTTTAAAGATCAATTTATCGCCCTCCTCGCCATATTTACCCATCAAAGTTTCCAGATTTTCCATAGCAGGGGTCTCCAAAGGCAGAAATCCATATAATTCAAATACAGAGCGAATAGTATTGAATATATAATTGCGTTTTTGTACAACTCCAGCATTAAAATCCCTGGTTCCTTGTGGTATGGATGGCTTACTCATGGCACAAAACTAATTGATTTAATTTTTTTTATTAATACTAACAATTATTAGTTTAAAACATTCTTAATTATGGAAATATAAAAACCCTGCATCTCAGAAGAAATATTTACTAAATTGCCCATCCCAAACTCAGCATATGGAGAATAGTTATAGAGAAAGAAGTAATAAGGGGTATAATAATTTCAGGCGTGTCTATGATATTACCATGGCAGTTCTATTTTTATCGATGGCTATTGCAATGTTTTTTATGGATCGTTTTAAGTTGAATTTGGTCATTGCAGAAGATATTGGTTTCAGGTACTTTTTTGGATCTATATGCCTGTTATACGGGGGTTTTAGATTGTATAGAGGAATAAAGCAGCAAGAGAAAATATGAGGAGCAATTACATTTTACATTCAATCATCATTATTGCCCTGACATTTGTTTCTTGTAATGCTAACAATGAAGAGGAAGATACCAGAGATACACCAACAAAAGGGAGTATCAATATAAGTGTAGATGAGAGTTTTAAGCCAGTAATTGAAGAACAGATTAGGGTACATCATAGTTCTTTTCCGGCAACGAAGATCAATGTAAGCTATAAATCAGAGGCAGAATGCTTTAGGGATTTGCAGAAAGATAGTACCCGAATGATCATTGTTGCCAAAGGTTTAACGGAAAAAGAAGCAGAGTATTACAAAAGCATATTATCTTACAAGCCTCAGTATGGAGAGCTGGCTTACGATGCTGTTGCAGTAATTGTAAATAAAGATGCAAAAGACAGTATTTTCAGTTTCAAAGACATGCAGGAAATATTGAGTGGAAAACAGGCACTTACAGCAGTGATGGATGGGAAAACAGCAACAAGTACAGTTCGCTATTTAAAAGACAGTGTATTGAAAAAAGGGGAGTTTGGAAAAAATGTAGTGGCGGTAAATAATAGTCAAGAGGTCATTGATATAGTTGCTCAAAGAAAGGATGTAATCGGTTTTGTTGGATTAAGCTGGATCGGAGATTCATACGATCCTAAACAGGTGGCTTATTTACAAAAAATCAGGTTGTCGAGAATCGAATGCACTGCTTGTTTAGAAAAAAACATTTACGCAAAGCCTTCACAGGCAACGATTACAAGAGGAGAATATCCTTTGGCACGCCCCTTGTATTATATACTGAAAGAAAATACAGCTGGCTTAGGAACTGGCTTTATGAATTTCATGAGTTTAGAAAGAGGTCAATTGATTTTCAGAAGAGCTTTTTTAGCACCGGCTAAGATGGCTTTTCAAAAAAGGTTAAGTACTATTAAACAGGAATAAAGAACAACTATAAAAAAAAGAAACATGAAGAAGAATGTTGCTTTGCTATTTGCAGCTTTGTTTGCAGTGCAAATTTTAACAGCACAATTGTCGGAAGGCATTAAAATGCTGAATTACGACAAACAGAAAACTGCAAAAGAACTGTTGCAGAAAGTGTATGATGCTAACCCTAAAGACCCTCAAAGTATTTACTGGTTGGGCCAAGCTTTTTTAGCAGGAAGTGGAACTGTAGTAACTAAAGAAGATTTAGTTGCAGCAAAAGCCTTATACCAAAAGGGCTTACAAGAAATCGGTAGTGATCCTTTTCTTTTAGTTGGAATGGGGCATCTTGAATTACTAGAAGGAGGAGACCTGAATTCGGCTAAACAAAAATTTGAGCAAGCCGTTACAGCTTCTACCGAAACAAAAGGAAAGAACAGAGGTAAACCGAATGCAGCAATTTTGAATGCAATAGGTCGTGCCAATGCCGATGGAGCATCTACAAAAGGGGATCCTATCTATGCCATTGATAAACTCAAACAAGCAGGAACAATAGATTTGTTGAATGCTGATATTTTTATCAATATGGGTATTAATTATCGTAAAACTGGTGGTGAAAATGGAGGTGAAGCTGTAAAAGCTTTTCAAGAAGCCATTGTTAGAGATCCAAAGAGTGCTGTGGGTAATTTTCAAATTGGTAAAATCTATTTAAGTCAAAATAATAAAGAGCAGTTTGAGCAATATTTTAATAGTGCTATTGCTGCGGATCCAACTTTCCCCCCAGTTTATTATGCATACTATTCTTATTATTCTAATAGAGATGTTACAAAAGCAAAAGAATATTTAGATAAATATTTAGCCAATGCAGATAAAGACCCTCGCAACGATTTATTTCGTGCAGATTACTTATTCCGTGCAGGACAATACGACGAGTCTTTGGCAAAAACCAAGGAACTAGAAGCTGCGGTAGGGTTAAAAACACTGCCTCGCTTAGGTGTGGTTTATGCCTATAATTACGACAGAAAAGGCGATTCAGTACAAGCAAAAAAATACATTGATGAATTCTTGCAAACTGCACCAGTAGCGGAAATTCAGCCTTCCGACTACGAATTGGGTATTAAAATTGCCACAAAGTTTCCAGGCAATGAAACGCTTGCTTCAGGTTATGTAGAAAAAGCAGTTGATATGGATACTGTTAAAGCGAATAAAATTGCTTTGATGAGTCAAGCAGCCACTTCATTTGGAAAGTCAAAAGCCTATAAAGAGCAATTGTATTGGTTAACTAAAGCGGCTGATATAAAAGGAAAAATGACTGAAGGAGATTATTATGCAATTACTTCAGCAGCATTCAACGCCAAAGAATATGTTCAAACCATGAACTTTGCAAAAGGGTATATGACTGCATTTCCTGATAAATCACAGCCATATAGTTTCTTTAAAAGAGCGGCGATGGCCCATAGCACTGACTCTGCCATGATAATAGTTCAATTAAATTATTTGGACTCTGTATATGCTGCTGTAGATAAAGAAAAGAACAAGAAAAGCATTTTTGTAGATGAATATTTTAAATTAATTTATTATGTAAACAGGTTTAATGATATCAAAAAAAGGCCTGATTTTAAAGTAACTACAACTGGTCAGAAAACGCCAGCAGTAGAAGAATTTTTAGCCACTTGTCAAAAAGCCATTGAAGTTACAGACAGAATGGTTGCTTTATATCCCGATATTGCCGACGAGAACAATAAATTTGCTGTAGAGCAAAAAGCCAGTATTCAAAAAAATATCGATTATTATTCCAAACCACAAGGGAAATAGGCTATAGAAACGCTAAAAAATGACTTTTTTTAGCAAAATCGATAAATAACTTCTATAAAATACTCCTCAATTTGAGGAGTATTTCTTTTATATGCTTCACAGGCTTATTTTTGCGTACTTAAATAGCAATATGGGTTGGATTTTCTCTTTAATCGACGCAAGCGCCACTAATTCAGCGGCCAATTTTTTTCCGATTGGGTTACAATTGATTTTCGCAGGTGGTTTTGTGGCTACGATGATAGCATTATCGGCTTGGGTAGGTCCCAAAAGAAAAACAGCAGATAAATTGGAGAACTTTGCCAGTGGTATCGAATCCCATGGAAATGCCAGACAGCCAATGGCAATCAAGTATTTCTTAGTGGCTATTCTGTTCGTTTTATTTGATGTAGAAGTAATTTTCTTCTACCCATATGCAGTTAATTTTAGAGAACTGGGTTGGCATGGATTTTACGCCGTATTGATGTTTGTTGCTTTCTTTTTGGTAGGCTTTATTTATATCATCAAAAAAGGAGCGTTAAAATGGGAAGATTAATGAATCAAAATAAATGAACTATGTCTCGTCCTGTAAGATTTAATATACACCCTATCGAAGCGAATGTAGCTGACGCAATAGGAAATGCTCCTGCTCCAGAAGGGTATGGCGGTGATGGATTTTTTACCGCTCGTTTAAGTGATGTGGTAGGCTTGGCTCGTAAAAATTCTTTATGGCCTTTGCCATTTGCCACTTCTTGCTGTGGTATTGAGTTCATGGGTACAATGGGGTCTCATTACGATTTGGCCAGATTCGGATCGGAAAGAGTAGGATTTTCTCCACGCCAGTGCGATTTACTAATGGTGATGGGAACAATCGCCAAAAAAATGGGACCGGTTTTACGTCAAGTATATTTACAAATGGCTGAACCTCGTTGGGTGATTGCCGTTGGCGCTTGTGCATGTAGCGGTGGCATATTCGATACCTACAGTGTGTTACAAGGAATTGATCAAGTGATTCCTGTAGATGTATATGTTCCTGGTTGTCCGCCAAGACCAGAAGCTATCTTAGATGGATTTATGAAAATCCAAGAATTGGTAGGGCAAGAAAGTATTAGAAGAAGAAATGGAGAACAATACAAAGCATTATTGAACGGATACGGAATAGAATAAACAATAATTAATCCTTGAATGGCAATCGAAAACCAATTTATACAAACAAAACTGACTGAAAAGTTTGGCGACATGGTTTCCAACTTTGAAGACAGTTATGGTATGCTTTCTTTTGAAGCACCCAAAGAGCAGAATTTGAAAGTATTGCAGTACTTGTTTGATGAACCTACGCTGGGTTTTCAATTTTTAACAGACCTCTGTGCTGTAAATTATCCTGATGATAAAGGAAGAGAATTAGCAGTTGTATATCATCTACACAATCTAGCCCAAAATACCAGAATTCGTTTTAAAGTGTTTACTGGCATTGAAAATACTGATGTATATACTGCTTCTAAATTATATGCTGCTGCTGATTGGATGGAAAGAGAAACCTATGATTTCTATGGAGTCAATTTTGTAGGGCATCATAATCTCAAAAGAATTTTAAATGTAGATGAAATGGATTATTTCCCTTTAAGAAAGGAATATCCACTAGAAGATCAAACCAGAATTGATAAAGACGATGAAATGTTTGGAAGAGGATAAAAATCAAACTAATAATGACTGAACAACACCATATAACATTACCTGAGGGCTCCATCGAAAAACAAACCACTACATTAAATGTAGGGCCTACCCATCCTGCAACACATGGGGTGTTTCAAAATATCATGGAATTGGATGGAGAACGTGTGGTTTCTTCAGAACAAACTGTTGGATACATTCACCGCGCATTTGAAAAATTAGCAGAACGAAGACCACTCTATCAAGTAACGCCTATTACCGATCGCTTGAATTATTGCAGCAGCCCTATTAATAATATGGGTTGGCATTTAACCTGTGAAAAATTATTGGGTGTAGAAACTCCAAAACGTGTTGATTATTTGAGGGTGATCATTATGGAGTTAGCAAGAATCTCCGATCATTTAATTTGTAATTCAATTGTTGGAGTTGATACCGGAGCTTACACCGGATTTTTATATGTAATGCAATACCGAGAATTAATTTATGAAATATATGAAGAAGTATGTGGGTCCCGCCTTACTACTAATATTGGGCGTATTGGCGGCTTTGAAAGGAATTTCACAAATACAGCGTTTACGAAACTCGAGAAATTCTTAAAAGAATATCCAAAAGTGCTGATTGAGTTTGAAGGACTTTTTGCTCGTAATCGTATTTTCATGGAACGTACTATTGGTGGTGGTGCCATCAGTGCAGAACGCGCATTGAATTATGGATTTACCGGTCCAAATTTACGTGCAGCAGGAGTTGATTATGATGTTCGCGTTCATAGTCCTTATAGTAGTTACGAAGATTTTCAATTTGATATTCCTGTTGGTAAAACAGGTGATAACTATGATCGATTCTTGGTACGCAATCAAGAAATGTGGCAGAGTTTAAACATCATTGAACAAGCCTATAAAAAAGTTCAAGCATTCAAAGGTGCAGAAGCAGAAATATACCATGCAGATGTGCCGGAATATTATCTTCCTAAAAAAGAAGATGTATATACCAAGATGGAAGCATTGATCTGGCATTTTAAAATCATCATGGGTGAAGTTGATATGCCAAAGGGTGAAGTGTATAAATCGGTAGAAGGCGGTAATGGAGAATTGGGATTCTATTTGATCAGCGATGGAGGAAGAACGCCTTTCAGATTGCATTTCCGCAGACCTTGCTTTATTTATTATCAGGCTTATCCTGAATTAATTAAAGGAGGAATGCTCAGTGATGCAATTGTAACAATGAGTAGTTTGAATTTAATTGCGGGGGAGCTTGACGCATAACTCTAAAGAGTTATGAATTAAGAAATATGAATTAAGAATTAAGAGATACGAGTTAAGAATTATGAGTAATGTACAATTTTCAAATGAGCAAATGACCGAGTTTAACAGACTCGTTAGTCATTATCCCGAAGGGAAACAGAAAAGCGCTATGCTTCCTGTTTTGCATTTGGCGCAAAATAGTTTTGGCGGATGGTTGAGTTCGGATACTATGGATTATGTAGCATCATTGTTACAAGTCAAACCTATTGAAGTGTATGAAGTAGCAACATTCTACAGCATGTACAATTTAAAGCCAGTTGGAAAATTCATGTTTGAAGTATGTCAAACGGGCCCTTGTATGATCAGTGGTTGTGATGATATCATTGACTATATCGGAAAAACATTGGGCATTAAACCTGGTGAAACAACTGCAGATGGATTATTCACTTTAAAAACAGTAGAGTGTTTAGGTGCTTGTGGTTATGCGCCAATGATGCAGATGGGAAAAACATACAGAGAACATTTAACAAAAGAAAAAGTAGACACTATAATAGCTGAATGCAGAAACAATGCAGCA
Source organism: Sphingobacteriia bacterium (assembly GCA_031429515.1). Classification (GTDB taxonomy): domain Bacteria; phylum Bacteroidota; class Bacteroidia; order Chitinophagales; family Chitinophagaceae; genus Sediminibacterium. The sequence continues at coordinate 22,023 of JANOZT010000096.1, read as the reverse complement.
GCAAATAATTAAAATAAAGGGCTAATACCGATTTTATCAATCGCGTATTCGCAAACTGAAAGTTATGGGTGTAAAAATATTATTAGACAAAGCACATGTAGAAGGCATACGCTACTTTGATGTATATCGCCGCGAAGGGGGTTATCAAGCAGCGGAGAAAGCATTGAAAGAAATGTCTACTGATGCAATTGTTGAAGAGGTGAAGAAAAGTGGATTGAGAGGAAGAGGTGGTGCTGGATTTCCTGCAGGAATGAAATGGAGTTTTATTGCAAAACCAGAAGGTGTTCCACGTCATTTGGTTTGTAATGCCGATGAGAGTGAGCCGGGTACTTTTAAAGACAGGTACTTGATGGAATTTTTGCCACACTTATTGATTGAAGGGTTGCTTATTTCTTCTTTTGCATTGGGTAGTCATGATACATACATTTATATCCGTGGGGAGTATGCTTGGATCGTAGATATTTTAGAACAAGCCATTGAAGAAGCAAAAGCAAATGGATTTTTAGGGAAAAATATTTTAGGTACCGGATTCGATTGTAATATTTATGTACATCGTGGAGCAGGTGCTTATATCTGTGGAGAAGAAACTGCATTGATTGAATCATTGGAAGGCAAAAGAGGAAATCCTCGTATCAAGCCTCCATTCCCTGCCATTCAAGGCGTATGGCTAAGACCAACAGTGGTAAACAATGTAGAAACACTAGCGGCTGTTGTTCCAATTATTAAAATGGGTGGAGATGAATATGCAAAAATCGGAGTGGGTCGTTCAACAGGTACAAAATTAATGTCAGCATGCGGCAATATCAATAAACCAGGTGTGTATGAAATTGATATGACCATTTCAGTAGAAGAATTTATTTATTCCGATGAATATTGTGGTGGTATTGCCAATGGTAAAAGATTGAAAGCCTGCATTCCTGGCGGATCATCCGTTCCTATTTTACCAGCTAATTTATTGTTGCGTACTGCAAAAGGGGAGCCTCGTTTAATGAATTATGAAGGATTGAGTGATGGTGGTTTCGCAACCGGATCGATGTTAGGGTCAGGTGGTTTTATTGTTTTAGATGAAGACCAGTGTATTGTAAAGAACACATATACATTGGCTCGTTTTTATCGTCATGAAAGTTGTGGACAATGTTCTCCATGCAGAGAAGGAACCGGATGGATGGAAAAGATTTTGAAAAGCATCGAAACTGGAAATGGTAAGATGAGCGATATCGATTTATTATGGGATATTCAACGCAAGATAGAAGGGAACACCATTTGTCCGTTGGGTGATGCTGCTTCTTGGCCTGTTGCTGCAGCGATACGTCATTTTAGGGATGAATTTGAATGGCATGTGTTGAATCCAGAAGAATCACAAAATAGAAATTACGGACTGGCGCATTATGCCGATCCGATATATGTAGCAACCCCCTGACCCCCTAAAGGGGGAAGGATATAAGAATTAAGAGAGAAGAATTAAGAGAGAAGAATTAAGAGATAAGAGTTTTGAAATAATATTTTTTAACCACTTGAACTTAAAAAAGTTTAAGACAAAGCCCCTTTAGGGGTTGGGGTATATGTCAGATTCTACATTATTTAAAGTAACAATTGATAATATCACGATTGAAGTGCCAGCAGGGACTACCGTTCTCAATGCTGCACGTAAAATTGGTGGCGAAGTAGCTCCTCCTGCAATGTGTTATTATAGCAAGCTGGAAGGTAGTGGAGGAAAATGTAGAACCTGTTTAGTAGAAGTAAGCAAAGGCTCTGAAAAAGATCCAAGACCAATGCCAAAATTGGTAGCTAGTTGCAGAACAACGGTAATGGATGGAATGGAAGTTAAAAATATCACCAGCGAAAAAGTAATTGATGCACGCAATGGAGTGGTAGAATTTTTATTGATCAATCATCCTTTGGATTGTCCAGTATGCGATCAAGCAGGCGAATGTCATTTACAAGATCTAAGTTACGAGCACGGTAAAGAAGGTACTCGTTACGAATTTCAAAGAAGAACTTTCAAGAAACACGATATCGGCCCCTATATACAACTTCACATGACACGTTGTATACTTTGTTACAGATGTGTATACACTGCAGACCAGTTAACCAATAAAAGAGAACATGGTATTCTCGATAGAGGAGATCATTCGGAAATTGCTACATTCATTGAAAAGAGCTTAGACAACGATTTTATCGGAAATGTAATTGATGTTTGCCCTGTGGGAGCATTGACCGACAAAACATTCCGTTTTAAAAATCGTGTTTGGTTTTTAAAACCAATGGATGCACATAGAGATTGCCCTACTTGCAGTGGAAAAGTTACTTTGTGGAATAGAGGCGATGAAGTGTTTAGAGTAACAGCAAGAAAAGACCAATGGGGTGAAGTAGAAGAATGGATTTGCAATACTTGCCGTTTTGAGAAAAAGAAAACCAATGACTGGGAAATAGAAGGCCCGAGAATGATCGATCGCCACTCTGTAATTGCTCAAGGGCATTATGCAGGAAATGTAGGGACAACTATTCCAACTGAAACATTCGAAAAAGTACACAGTGGACGTCAACCTAATTTATTGATGGATATTCATGATGTGAGTAATGTAAACAAGCCTGAAATTCATTTGAGTTTGTTGGAAAGACCAGCTCATTCAACCGACTTTAAACCTAATCAAGATTAATTCATAACGCATGACACTATTGGCTTTTGATTGGATTTTAATGGTAGAGAAATTGATTCTGATTGCAATCATTGTGTTTGCAAGTTTGGGGATTGCTTTGTATACCACTTTTGCAGAACGCAAAGTGGCAGCTATATTGCAAGATCGGCCCGGTCCAAACAGGGCAGGACCTTTTGGATTATTGCAACCATTTGCGGATGGTTTGAAATTGATCATGAAAGAAGAAATCATTCCCAACTCTGCCAGTAAAGCATTATTTATTTTGGGTCCTGGCCTAGCCATGACTGCTGCTTTAATGACTTGTTCGGTTATTCCATGGAGTAGCCATGTAGAATTATTCGATCGAAAAATAGATTTGCAAATTGCAGACATCAATATTGGTATCTTATACATTTTTGGTGTAGTGAGCTTAGGCGTTTATGGAATAATGATTGGAGGTTGGGCTTCGAATAATAAATTTTCTTTGATGGCCGCATTGAGAGGAGCTTCTCAAGCCATTAGTTACGAATTAGCAATGGGTCTTTCTTTAATTGCTGTATTAATGATTTCAGGTTCTTTGAGTTTAAAAACAATTGTTGAGGAACAAATGGCCGCAGGTTCATTATGGAATATTGCGTATCAACCATTGGGCTTTGTAATATTTTTCATCTGTGCTTTAGCAGAATGTAACAGAACCCCATTCGATTTACCAGAAGCAGAAAATGAATTGAATTTCGGATATCACCAAGAATATTCTTCCATGAAATTGGGATTTTATCTATTCTCCGAATACATTAATATGATCATGAGTAGTGCGGTTATGGCCTGCTTGTTTTTTGGGGGGTATGATATTCCATTTTTAAATGAAGCAACATTGGCACCAAATATTGCAGCAATTTTAGGACTGCTTGCATTATTAACCAAGATTGTGATTTTCATTTTTGTTTTTATGTGGATCAGGTGGACCATCCCTCGCTTCCGTTACGATCAATTAATGAATGTGGGTTGGAAAAAATTAATTCCGTTGGCATTATTTAATATGTTGTTGACGGGGGCTATAATATTGTGGAAACAAGGGTAGATAAGAATTAAGAATTAAGAAAGAAGAATTAAGAAAGAAGAATTAAGAGTTTAGTGTAAAAAGATTATAAAAGATGCAAGCATTAACAAACAGAGGGAAAGAAGTCAGCCGGAAGCCGATGAGTTTCATGGAGCGATTATACATCCCTTCTATTCTAAAAGGTATGGCCATTACTTTTAGCCATATTTTTAAGAAACAACCCACCATTCATTATCCGGAGCAAAAAAGAGAATTTAGTCCTGTATTCCGCGGATTGCATGTACTCAATCGCGACGAAGAAGGCAGAGAGCGTTGCACTGCATGCGGATTATGCGCAGTAGCTTGTCCGGCAGAAGCAATTACTATGGAAGGTGCCGAACGTTTGGAAGGGGAAGAGAATAAATATCGTGAAGAAAAATATGCAGCTAAGTATGAAATCAATATGTTGCGTTGTATTTTCTGTGGTCTATGTGAAGATGCTTGTCCGAAAGATGCCATTTATTTAAGTGAAACATTTGCTCCGGCAAATTTCACTAGAAAAGGATTTATTTATGGCAAAGAAGATTTATTAATTCCAGATCCAATAACTGCTCCAGAAGAATTTGCTAAAGCAAGAGGAGCGCATAGAAATAATTAATAGAGATGAGTATAATACAAATATTATTTTCCTTTTTAACTGTACTTGCACTATTTGGTGCGATTATGGTACTCGTGAGTAAAAACCCGGTACACAGTGTATTGTGGTTGATCACTGTATTTTTTGCTATATCAGGGCATTATATATTATTGAATGCACAATTTCTGGCAATTGTAAATTTGATTGTCTATGCAGGCGCAATTATGGTGTTATTCTTATTCGTAATCATGTTGATGAATTTGAATGCAGAATCAGAGCCACGCAAACATCTTTGGATGAAATTTGCAGGTGTTATTTCTGGTGGATGTTTTTTGATGGTATTGGTTTCATTGATTCGTCAAACGGTGGAGTTGACCGGTAAAACGGTATTAATGAAGGAGGGAAATATCGGATTAATTAAAAATTTAGGAAAAGCATTGTTTAGCGATTATGTAGTACCATTCGAAATAAGCAGTGTGTTGTTTTTAAGTGCAATGGTAGGAGCAGTTGTAATTGGAAAAAAAGATTGACCCCCCTGCCCTCCCGACTAGTCGGGACAGGCTCTAAAGGGGGAGCTGTGATAGGCACTAAGTGGGATAGGTCGATTTGAAATATTTTGTTAACATCCGTAAGGAATAAAAAATTGGTAATTCTTAATTCATAATTTTTAATTCATAATTCTCGAAATGCCTATACAATATTATATCTATTTCTGTTTAGCACTTTTTAGCATTGGTATCATTGGTGTGCTTACCAGAAGAAATGCCATTATTGTGTTTATGTGTATTGAACTCATGTTGAATGCAGTGAATTTATTATTGGTTGCGTTCTCCAAAATGCATTATGGCGCTGCTTTGGCGGCTAACCCGAATACTACGGCTGGTATTGATGGTCAGTTATTTGTATTTTTTATTATGGTAGTGGCAGCAGCAGAAGTAAGTGTTGGATTGGCCATCATTGTAATGATGTATAGAAATACACATTCGGTAGACATTAACTTTTTGAACAGATTGAAAAACTAGTATGAATAAAATTGTTTTTTTAGTTCCTCTTTTCCCTTTGCTGGGATTTCTGATCAATGGATTGGGAAGAAAATCATTATCTAAATCTGCCATTGGAATAATCGGTTCTGGTGTAATATTGTTGTCTTTCCTTACCTCTTGTTATTTATTTTCTATAGTAGCTTCGGCAGGGGAAGGACAATTACAAACAGTAGTAACATTATTCAATTTTATTTCGGTAGATGCATTTACCATTCCATTTGCTTTTCAAGTTGATCAATTATCTGTTCTCTTTTTATTAATTATTACTGGAATTGGATTTTTAATTCATCTCTATTCTTCGGCATATATGAAAGAGGAAGAGACGCAACATTTTGGTAGATATTTTGCCTATCTCAATTTGTTTGTTTTCTCAATGTTGCTTTTAGTAATGGGAGCCAACTATGTGATCATGTTTATTGGGTGGGAAGGAGTAGGGCTCTGCTCTTATTTACTCATTGGATATTGGTTTAAAAATAACGACTTCAACTATGCAGCCAAAAAAGCATTTATCATGAATCGCATTGGCGATTTAGGATTTCTATTGGCAGTATTTTGGTTATTATTTAAATTAGGTACTGTAAACTACGGAGATGTATTTTCTCAAGTTGCCAGCTTAAGTACTTTTGATATTGCCGCAATTACAACATTGTTATTCATTGGGGCAATGGGTAAGAGTGCACAAATTCCTTTATATACTTGGTTGCCAGATGCAATGGCGGGTCCTACACCTGTATCAGCATTGATCCACGCTGCTACAATGGTTACAGCTGGTATTTATATGATTGCTAGAAGCAATATTTTATTCACCATGGCACCAACCACGCAAACATTGATTGCCATCATAGGATTAGCGACGGCCATTTTTGCTGCAACAATTGCGCTAAAACAGAATGACATTAAAAAAGTATTGGCTTATTCTACAGTGAGCCAATTGGGTTATATGTTTTTAGGTTTAGGAGTGGGCTCATATACAGGTGCAGTATTTCATGTAATGACTCATGCATTTTTCAAGGCCTTACTTTTCTTAGGAGCTGGTTCTGTCATTCATGCAATGCACCATGAACAAGATATTCGTAAAATGGGGAATCTTAAAAAATTCATGCCTATTACACATATTACCTTTCTATTAGCTTGCTTGGCAATTGCAGGAATACCTCCTTTCTCCGGTTTCTTTTCAAAGGATGAGATTTTAGCTGCTGCTTTTGCAAAAAATCCGCTCTATTATTATATTGGAGTTGGCGGAGCTTTGATGACTGCATTTTATATGTTCCGATTGTATTCCCTTACTTTCTTAGGAAAGTTCAGAGGAACTCATGATCAAGAACATCATTTGCATGAAAGCCCTTCAGCAATGACCATCCCGCTCATTGTATTAGCAGTATTGTCTGTGTTTGGAGGGTTTATTGGAATACCTGAAGTATTTGCTGAAAACAAAAATTGGTTAGAACATTTCTTATCGCCCATTTTTGCTGAATCAACTAAATTAGCAACGACCGAACACCTAAGTCATTCGCAAGAATATATGATGATGGGTATTGTAACCGTATTAATTGCCGTAATAATATTTATTGCTGTAAATAAGTTTAAGAAATACACTGATGAACAGGAACAAGCAGAAACTGGTGTAGGTAAATTATTGGAGAACAAATGGTATATCGATGAGTTGTACAATACATTAGTTGTTAATCCAATTAATGCCTTTGCTGGATTTTGTAAAAACTTTATTGAAAAGAGTGGAATTGATGGTGCGGTCAATGGGGTAGGTAAATTAGTATCATATAGTTCAAGACAATTGCGCCTCATTCAAAGTGGTCAAGTGGCGAGTTATCTGTTAATTATGATTTTATCGATTGTGGTATTTTTTATCATTTGGTTCAATGATATTACTATCATGAAATTTTTAAATAAATTATTTTAATTCTATTCATCAAGTAGCATAGTATAATGATAGCCTTATTACTCATATTAACTCCTTTAGTTGCTGGATTCTGTTCATTTGCAATGAAGCAGGGGTCTACTGCTAAGAACTTTTCTTTATTAGTATCCATCATCACTTTGGTGTTGGCATTATTAGCTATTGGTTCGCCAACTGGTGGTTCATTTGATACTGCTTGGTTAACCGATTTAGGCAGCAGATTTACGTTGAAGTTGGATGGTATGGGCAAAATGCTTTGTTTGCTCACTGCAGTTTCTTATCCGTTGATTTTTGCAGCTGTATATAAAAGTGAATATAAAAACCCAGGATCTTTTTTTGGTTTGATGTTACTTATTCAAGCAGGTTTGATGGGAGTCTTTTTAGCAGCCGATGCGTTGTTGTTTTATTTCTTTTGGGAATTGGCATTAATTCCAGTTTACTTTTTGTGTTCTTTGTGGGGTGGAGAAAAAAGGATTGCGGTTACATTTAAATTTTTCGTGTACACTTTTATTGGTTCATTATTAATGTTGGTTGGAATATTGTATGTGTATTTTCATACAGCCGATCATTCATTTGCATTACAATCGTTTTACAAAGCTCAACTCAGCGATCATCAACAATCTTATATGTTCTGGTTATTTTTTGTAGCATTCGCTATAAAGATGCCGATATTCCCTTTGCATACTTGGCAGCCAGATGCATATGAACAAGCTCCCACCGCTACTACAATGGTCTTGAGTGGTGTGATGGTTAAAATGGGTGTATTTGCTGTATTCCGTTGGTTATTACCCATATTTCCTAATGCAGCTGCGAGTAATTCAATGATCATCATTATTTTGTCGGTTACTGGAATGTTATATGCTTCTTTAATAGCTATAAAACAAGATGATATTAAACGGATGATCGCTTATTCTTCTATTGCGCATATCGGATTAATGTGTGCCGCCATGTTTACTAATAATAAAGCAGCATTTGATGGTGTCATGATTCAAATGTTTAATCACGGAGTAAATGTGATTGGATTATGGATCATAGCCGATTTAATTGAAAATCAATTAGGAACTAGAAAATTAAGTGATCTAGGAGGCCTGGCCCAAAAAGCACCTGCTTTGGCAATCCTATTAGTTATTATGTCATTGGCCAATGTAGCACTTCCTTTAACCAATGCATTTATTGGAGAGTTTTTAATGTTTAGTGGACTCTTTCAATACAATATGTTGGTTGCAGCTATTGCAGGTATTAGTATTATTCTAGCGGCAGTTTATACATTGAATATGGTACAAAAAGTAATTTATGGTAATTTGAATGCTGTTACCGAAAATGCGACAGATATCAGCTTTAATGTAAAATTGGTATTGGTAATTATAGCTATAGTTGTTATTGGATTCGGAGTGTTTCCACAGCCAATAATAGATTTAACTAAAACCAGTGTAGAAGCATTATTTGTAAAAAAGTAAATGGAACATTTTTAAATATTATGAACGCAATTATATTTTCAGCAATCATGGGTGTAGTAATGATGTTTAGCGGCATCATACTTCAAAAAAAATCAGCAGTAACAACTACTGCAATTGTTTCATTGCTTTTATTATTGTCCATGAATTTACTGGATAGTTATAGTGTTTTTTCCATTAATGTAGACACACATGATTTATTACACTTTAATAAATTCGGATTATTTTTTAACTCCATCTTAATTGCTGCTACTTTAATTTTTGTGGTATTGTGTGGATCAGAAATTGAAAAAACGGGAGTGAATGTTGCAGACTATTATGCGTTGATTTTCTTTGTACTATGCGGAACCAGTATTTTAACTTCTTTTAATGGTTTATTGATGTTATTCTTAGGAATTGAAATCATGTCAATTCCATTGTATATTTTAACTGGTGCAGAAAAAAGAAATCTAAAAAGCAATGAAGCTTCTTTAAAATATTTCTTAATGGGCGCCTTCTCTACTGGACTTTTATTAATGGGGATTGCTTTAATTTATGGGGCTACCGGTTCTTTTGCTTTACAGGTTTCATCTACGATGGCAGCATCTGCTGGCGTAATGCCTACTTCATTCTTGCAAATTGCAGGGTTGATTTTACTATTTGTTTCGATGTGCTTTAAAGTATCTGCAGCACCATTTCATTTTTGGACACCCGATGTATATGACGGAGCGCCTAGTGTATTCACATCTTTTATGGCAACTGTAGTTAAAGTTGCAGGCTTCTTTGCATTCTTAAATTTATTTGAATCTAATTCAGCTATCCTTGGGCCTTCATGGAAAATATTATTATCATTTGTAATTGTAGCTACTTTATTAGTAGGAAATATCACTGCAGTATTTCAACAAAGTATTAAAAGAATGTTGGCTTATTCCAGTATTTCACAAGCAGGCTTTATGTTATTTGCATTATACAGCAATAACGATTTGGCAAAAGAAGGGATACTCTTATATGCAGTTGCTTATTGTTTAGCAACCATTGGTTTTTTTGCTATTCTAATTAAAGTGAAAGATTACACTTTTGATGGATTCAATGGGCTTGGAAAAGCGCAACCTGTTATGGCTTTTACTGGAGTAGTGTTTTTGATGTCATTAGCTGGTATTCCTTTAACTGCAGGTTTTTTTGCCAAATATTATATGTTGGCTTCAGTTGTAAAATCTGGAGGATCATTGTGGATCGTAGTGGTTGCCGTACTTTTTGCTGCAGTAAGTGTATACTATTATTTTAAAGTAATACAATCTATGTACTTCAAAGAAGGAACACCTGAGATTGCCACTATCACGCCAAATTTTAAGACCGGACTCTTGTTGGTAGCTGCAGCAGTGATTCTTATTGGCGTTCTTCCTTCAATAGTGCTCAATTGGTTCTATTTTTAACCACTCTTCATAAATAAGCTCAAAGCTGCAAGGGTTTCCGCATTCCCAATTACCTTTATTCCATGAATTCTTTAGATTCTTTAAGTCTGGCTTGGCGTACCGTTAAGGGTAATAAGTTACGTGCAGGTATAACTGTAGCCATTATTGCTTTCGGTATAATGGCTTTGATTGGTATTATTACGGCAATTGAAGCAATGAATCAAAGCTTGAAAGAGAGTTTTTCTTCAATGGGTGCAAATGCATTTAATATCCGCTTTGCGGAAAGCAGGGTGCGTTTCGGTCCACCTCAAGGCAACAATGAGATTAGTAAAACCAAACAAGGTTTAAAGAAGAAAAAATCCAATTTAGGAAAACCAATTCGATTAGAAGAAGCTGAATTTTTCAAAGCAAACTATGATTTCCCTGGAGCTGCTGTTTGCATATATCGCAGAGGACCTGGATCGCAAGAATTACATTATGGAGATAAAAAAACAAATCCTCAAATTACTATGTGGGGTGGGGACGAGAATTATTTAGCGGTAAATGGGTATTCTATTAATATAGGAAGAAATCTAAACGAATTGGATATTCAAAGTGGAAGAAATGTTTGTTTGATAGGAAGTAATGTTGCGATTAAACTTTTTGGAGATTATCCCGAAAAATGTTTAGAAAAAATCATCAAAATTGGAAGTACACCTTACCGAGTAATAGGGTTATTGAAAAGTAAAGGATCAAGTGCATTGTTAAGACAGGATGATATGGTACTCACATCGTATACCAATGTAAGACGCTTCGGCAATGCAAGTAATTCTTATTTATTAGGCATAGTGGTGAAAAATGTAAAGGAGTTGCCTGTTGCTACTGACGAAGCTACCTCTGTATTCAGGGCTGTAAGAAAATTAGAACCAGTTGAAGACAATAATTTCTTTGTAGAGAAGAGCGACAAATTTGCAGAATTGTTTATTGGGTTCTTAAGTAGTATAACTGGTGCCGCGAGTGCTATCGGATTAATTACACTAATTGGTGCTGCAATTGGTTTAATGAATATTATGTTGGTCTCTGTAAATGAAAGAACCAAAGAAGTTGGTCTGATCAAAGCCATTGGAGGCAAAAGCAGGAATGTGCGTCAGCAATTTTTGTTTGAGAGTTTAATCATTAGTTTATTAGGAGCGCTATTCGGAATTATACTCGGTGTATTGGTTGGTAATATATTTGGAATAGTTTTAAAAACAGGTTTTATTGTTCCATGGGCCTGGGTTGCAATTGGAATAATCATTTGTTCTATAGTAGGGTTAGCTGCAGGTATTTATCCAGCAATGAAAGCCGCAAAATTGAATCCTATTGCTGCGCTCAGATATGAATAGGAGAGATGAAAGAAGAAAGATGAAAGAAGAAAGATGAAAGAAGAAAGAAGAAAGATAAAGGTCTTTCATAATTCATAATTCTTATTTCTTAATTCTCTTTAGCTGGTCGTTGATATAATATTTAATATCTTCTTCGGTCTTGTGTTTGCGCAGCCATTCATATGAAGGCCGATTTTGTTGCATGAACAATTGTAGATCTTCTTCTTTAAAACCAGTATATTTTACCACTATTTCTGGGGGAAATCGATAATTGATATAAGCTTCTTTTTCATTGGTTTCAAAAAACTGAAATGCCTTTCTTTTACTTTTCTCATGTTTAGAGAAACGGTCTAGATTTAAAGCGATGCCAGCGCCATAATTAGCCGCTGCAACAGTGGGTATGGTATAGTTCACAATATCTTGTAAGAATTCTTTTCTTCTTTCAATACTATCCATTTGATAATGGCTAATTCCTTTAGAATAAACGGTTACGTTACCCAATGAATGTGCTAGGGGAGAAAGGTATAAATACAACGTATCTTTCTTTAACGCGTTTTCATGGTAAATGGTGGTATCAAAAAAATAACCTACTGCAGCAAAAGAAAGTATATTGTATTCGGCAACTTCTATTTTAAAACGGCCAACATTACTGGACATAACCGTTTTCTTATTATCTAAATTAGTAATTGCGGCAAGTGCTATTGGTTCTTTAGTGATGCTATCTTTTAATACGCCCCAAATAGTTAATTTCTTTTGAGCAAAAGAAATCGTTACAATGAAAATAAATAGTAGCGATAAAATAGATCTTCTCACAAAATTGATTTTAACAAAGCTATGCATAAAAAAACCTCATAGGTTTTATCCTATGAGGTTTATAATCGGTTTAACTTTTTATTAGGTTCCTTATTTAGGGTCTAATCCTTGTTTAATTTTTTCTGATAAATCTTGTAAATGAATCTTACTTAATTTATCTCCAAAACCAGCTGCTGAACTATTGATTTGTGCACGTAAAGCAACCAACTGTGCTCTTACAATTGCAGGAACATCGCTTTTATTAATATCAAGAGAAGCACCGCCGCCTCTTCCGCCACCAGTAATGATTGTTAATGCTGCATTTGTAGAAGAAGGTGTAATGATATCAACCAATTTATCTACATAGCTCATTTGCAATAATCTGCGATATTGATCAATGGTTTTTTTAGAACTTAATTCGCTGAATAAACCAGACTGAACATCATTCAACAATTCCATTGCATTGTATGCTTTATCAGCACCAAAGCGGTTGCTTGATAATTGTAAACGACCTAGTCTACTAGGGCTAATCAAACTACCTAAAACGCCATCTTGTGAAGACATGATCGGATCATTAGAAATTGGATTATTAAACTTGTTCCAAAGTTCACGATCGATCAACCAATTAGGGGTTTCAAATAATTGCTTATTTAAAAACGCAACCGCTTCTTTCTGACGAGCTTTTGGTGTTATTTCATAAACAGGTTCATTTTGTTCTGCTACTTTAAAAGTTTCATAAACACCACCAACATTGGCAGTAACATGTCCCATATATCTTCTAAACTGACCTAAAACTTGACCATACATTACACTGATGTTTTCGTATTGATCATTTTCTTCCTTGGTCCATTCTGGTAATCCTTTCAAAACCCTTTTTAAATTCATGATACCATATTCAGAAGCTTTTACAGCATTGTCGCTCAGGTCTTCACTTTGGCTTCTAGGATCTGCGCTATTTCCAGCTTCATATGTACCAAACCAATGACGAGGGTTCGCTTTCAATGCTTCAGTAACCATTTTACTACTATTGGTTTTTCTTTCTTCTTCATTATTTCCTGGAATATATCCATAACCCCATTTCATTGCCCATTTATCATAATCTCCAATTCTTGGATACAATCCTTTTCTACCAATATTGTCTTCTGGTTGTGCTACATAGTTGAAACGAGCGTAGTCCATGATAGATCCTGTATGGCCATTGGCTTCCACCCATGCTTTGTTTCGTAGATTTTCAACCGGAGTTTTACTAGAATTGCCCATGTTGTGCGCTAATCCTAACGTATGACCAACTTCATGAGATGATACGAAACGAATTAAATCTCCCATTAAATCATCATCATATTTCATTTTGCGAGCACCCGGATCAACAGCAGCTGTTTGAACCATATACCAATCGTGCACCAACTTCATTACGTTATGATACCATTGAATATGACTCTCTAAAATTTCTCCACTTCTTGGATCATTGTTATTAGGGCCAGATGCATTTTCAATATCAGACGCTAGGTACCTGATTACTGAGAAACGAGCATCTTCCATACTCATTGTTGTATCATTTTCAGGCCATTCTTTTCCTATAATGGCATTTTTGAAACCTGCTTTTTCATAAGCAGCTTGCCAATCATTAACACCGGCAATCAAATGCTTACGCCATTGTTTTGGTGTAGCAGGATCAATATTGTATACAATTGGTTTTTTTGGCTCAACCAATTCGCCTTTGCGCCATTTTTCCCACTCGCCGTCTTTAGGTTCTAATCTCCAACGAACAGCGAAATTAATTCTTTCAACTTCTTGTTGATTATCGCTAAAGCGAACAAAATTGCGGGTAAAATATCCAACTCTTTTGTCTGCAATCCTTCTCTCCATTGGTTCTTTTGGAAGAAGCAATAAAGAGGTATTTAATTCAACTGTTACAGCACCGGCCTCATTAGCTGCCTGAATAGAAGTAGGAGCCCCTGGAAAAGTAGGTGCGCCAAACCCACCAATAGAAGGTGCAGCAGAATATGTTTTGACTGTTTTTATTTCTGTATTGATCGGGTAAGTGGTTATTTTAGAAATAAACGATCTGTCGGCAGCTAAAGCGGTAAGATTTAAAGCTCTTTTTGTATTTGGGCTAATACTTACTGCTTGGTTATCTCCTTTGAAAAAATCAGTAACATCAATGATTACACCACTAGAATCTTTATTAAATGCGGCAATCGGGAATGCCTGTGCAATGGCATTTAAGTTGGAAAGATCTACTGCTTTATTGATGTCTTGGTCTTTATCAGAAGTATTAACTAGGGTAACTGTTCTTAAAAAAATGGTATTACTTGGCCCTTTTTCGAAGCTGATCATTTGACCACGTCCATTGGCCATAGAACCACCATAACCTGCTCCAGCAGGTACTTTAATAAAACGAACAACTGATAGTATTTCCCTTCCAAAAATAGAGTCTGCAATCTCGAAATAATACTTTTCATCTACTTTATGAACTGTAAAAAGGCCTTTTTTTGAAACTGCCTTATCGGTAATAACATCCTTATAAGCTCTTGGACCTTGACGCTGTGCTGCACCAAAATTACCAAATCCGCCTGCAGGGGGAGCACCAACAGTAGGTGTTTGAGATGTGGGGGTTGGGTTTGAAGGCCCTTGTGGGTTTGGATTTTGAGGCCTTTGTTGAGCAAATAAGCCAACTGCAAGCACCCAAGTAGATGATGTAATTAGAATTTTTTTCATTGACATAATTAGTTGTTTGATAAAGCGATAAAGATATATATGAGTTTGATTCAACAATTTTTTTGTGGAACTCTTTGATGAAAGGCAATAATTATTGAATAAATCGGTAAAAACTAAAGAAAGTTTATTGATTGAGAATTTGTTGCATTAAATAAAATACCTACTTTGTAACCCCTTTCGGTGCTATTGAAAAGTTTTTAAGAATCATAAAATTTTTATGTAGCATTGTGAAGTCAAATTTTTTAAACCAACTGTAATTTTTAAAAAACAAAAATCAATCGAGTCATGGCTGAAACAAAACCAACCACAGCGGTAAAAAGTGCACCTTCTGTTCACCCAAAGAAGAGTGGCAACTCAATTTCATGGATCGCTCCATTATCTTGTATTATTTTGGGTTATGTAATTTGGAGATTTGTATTAGGAGCACCGGGCAATTTTACGACGCCTGATCCTAATGGTGGTTTTTGGCCACAGCACAAAGGACCTAAAGCTGGTTTAAGTAAAATGTATGAGGGTGGAATCATCGTTCCAATTTTGATTGGTAGTTTCTTAACTGTTTTAACTTTCTGTATTGAAAGATTTTTAACTGTTTCTAGAGCTGCTGGTGCTGGAAGTATTGCTGAATTCGTTCGTACAGTTCAGTTTCATTTAGCTAATAAAGAAGTAGACAAAGCATTGGCTGCTTGCGATAAGCAAAAAGGATCTGTTGGTAATGTAATGAAAGCAGGTTTGAAAAAATACAAAGAAATGATTGGCAATACTGAGTTCGATACAGAACAAAAAGTATTGAACATTCAAAAAGAAGTAGAAGAAGCAACTGCATTAGAATTGCCGATGTTAGAAAAGAATTTGGTATTCCTTTCTACTATTGCATCTGTTGCAACTTTGTTAGGTCTATTAGGTACAGTATTGGGAATGATCAAATCATTCTCTGCATTAGGAGATGAAGGTGGTGGAGATGCTGCTCGTGAATTATCAAAAGGTATTTCTGAGGCTTTGTTTAATACGGCTTTAGGTATTGGTACTTCTGCAGTAGCAATTATTATGTATAACGTATTCACTACCCGTATTGATGGTATCACTTATGGTATTGATGAATCTGGTTTCACATTAACACAAAGCTTTGCAGCTAATTATAAATAATCATTGATTATTTATGGAATTGCAACTGTTTTGAATCTTAATTAGTGAAATCGTAAAATAATAATAATGGGTAGAGCCAAATTACCTCGTAAGAGTACGAGTATCGACATGACGGCGATGTGCGACGTGGCCTTTCTCTTGTTGTCGTTCTTCATTTTAACGACCAAGTTTAAGCCTTCCGAAGCTATTGCTGTAACTACGCCCAATTCGGTAGCTGCTAAAGTAGCACCACAGAAAGATTATGTAATGGTAATTTTAGATAAGGATGGCAAGGTTTTTTTGGAAATGGATGACAAGGCCAAAAAAGAAGTTATTGCCAATACTTTAAATACTACTAGAAATCTTAATCTTGATGTAAAAGCATTTCAAAGTGCACTATTTTTCGGAGCGCCTTTGGGAAGTATGGCTTCTTTTTTAGCAATGCCTGAAGATCAACGTAAAGGCGATAAATTACCAGGAATTCCTGTAAAAGATACAGCCAATAACGAACTGATTATCTGGATGAGGGTAATTAAAGATGCCTATTTAGGGCAGAAAGAACCTGCTTTCCTTTTAAAAGGAGACAATCTTGCTAAATTCCCTGCATTCAAGTCGATAATTGATGCGTTTAAAAAGAATGATATCTTAAAATTTCAGATGATTACTAAACCAGAACCTGCTCCTGTTGGAACAGATTTATGGAAAATGAATCAATCTGGAGAGAAAAGAGAAGAGTAATAAATTATTAACGAAAACTAAATTCTACCGACATGGCAGAAATGGATACCTCGAGCGGCGGCGGACACAAGAAAAGCCCCGGCGTCAAAAAAGGTAAAAAGCTATCAACCAGGGTTGACTTAACACCCATGGTGGACTTAGGATTTTTATTGATTACGTTTTTCATCTTTACTACTACCATGAGTCAGCCAACGGCTATGAAGCTCTTTTTACCAAAAGATGCTGATAAGCCTGAGGATCAAAATAAGGCTAAGGAGTCAGGCGTAATTACTTTACTCTTAGGAAATAACAATAACGTTTTTTATTATGAAGGTCAGTTATTACCTGATGCATCTAATTTCAAATCGACTACTTTCAAAGAAATTAGAACTGTGTTGATGGATAAAAAACAACGCACTCCTGAAAAGGATTTAGTAGTTATTTTAAAACCGTCATCTGAATGCACCTATCGAAACGTAATAGATATTTTGGATGAAATGTCTATCAATGTTCTAAAACGTTATGCGCTAGTTGATATTTCTGATATTGAAGAACAATTGGTTAAAATATCAGATAAAGCAGGTGCGGTATCAGGAGCACAATAAGTATAATAAGAACTAACATTTAACAAACTTTACAATGGACGTAAATAAAATTTTATCAGCCGATTTTCTGGATATCATCTTTGATGGTAGGAATAAAGAATATGGCGCTTATGATTTACGTAAGACCTATAATAAGCGTATTACATATGCTTTGATAGGAACATTTATCATTTGTGCTTTATTATTGGTAGGATCGATCATTGCCAATACTGCAAAAAAAGAAAAGGCTGAAATAATCGTGCAGGACGTGTCTTTGGAGAATGTGCAACAGGAAAAAAAGACTGAACCACCTCCTCCGCCACCTCCACCAAAACAAGAACCACCAAAAGTGGAAATCACTAAATTTACTCCTCCGAAAATCGTAAAAGATGAGGAAGTGAAAGCAGATGATGAAATCAAAGAAGTAGATAAATTAGAAGATACTAAAATTGGATCTATTAATCAGGAAGGTGCTAAGGATGATGGTATTGTAGCTCCTCCGGTTGAATCTGGTACTGGTGTTGTAGAAGCGCCTAAAGTAGAAGAAGATTACGATAAAGTATTTACTGTAGTTCAAATTGCTGCAGAATTCCCAGGTGGATTACCTGCATGGTCTAAATATTTAGAGCGTAATTTGAATAGAGACTTACCTGTTGAAAACGGTGCTCCTCCAGGAAAATACACGGTAGTAGTTTCTTTTATTGTTGCCAAAGATGGAAAAATCAGTGATGTAGTTGCTGAAAACGATCCAGGATATGGTACAAAAGCAGAAGCTGTTCGTGTAATTACAAAAGGGCCAGCTTGGAAACCAGCTGTTCAAAATGGTAGAAACGTAATTTATCGTCACAAACAAAGTATTACTTTCCAAGTTTCTGAAGAATAAATAAACTTCATCTAATTATTAATGCCTCTTCCAAAAGAAGGGGCATTTTTTTTGCATTAATTAATTTTTAAAGCAATAAACCCCTTCGTCGCTGCCTGCATTTTGAATTAATAAATCAATCAATAAACCCCTTCGTCGCTGCCCAATAATTTTATCTGTATTGATTTATACTAATCGATAAAAGTAGTATTGGATAAAATTCTTGAAAGGCTCCTCATAGGTTCATTGATTTATTTATGGAAAATGATTCATTGATGTATCATAGTAATAAATCAATTATTATGGAAACTCAATCAATTCTTCAAAGCGATTTTCTAGACATTTTATTTGATGGCAAAAATAAAAACTATGGCGCGTATGATCTCCGAAAGACCTATGATCAACGAATCAAGATTGCCTTACTTACAACATGTACAATTACTGCAATCGTTGTTGCGCTTGTTTTATCAGCCAATAGTTATGGTAAAACAAATGCATTACAACAAGTAGTAGATATTCAACTTTCATCAATTAAAGAAGAAACTAAAAAAATAGAACCACCGCCTCCCAAAAAGATAGAACAACTAATTAAAACTATTTCTGTAACTCCACCTTTAATTGTTAAAGACAACGAAATAGACCCGCTCGATGAAGTAAAACCTATTGAAGAAATTGAAGACACTAAAATTGGCAACTTTAATAAAGAAGGTGAAAAATCTACAGATATTGTAGAAGCACCAATAGAAAAATCTGGGACTGGAGTTAATGAAATTTATGAAGATGATGAAAACCATAAGATTTTTACAATAGTACAAATCCCTGCAGAATTTCCTGGTGGATTGAATGGTTGGATGAAATATTTGCAAAGAAATTTAAACAGTGCCTTACCTGTAGACAACGGGGCTCCTGCAGGAAAATACACTGTTGTAGTTTCTTTTATTGTCGATAAAAACGGCGGTATTAGTGATGTAGTTGCTGAAAATGATCCTGGATATGGTACAAAGGCTGAGGCATTGAGAGTAATAACTAAAGGCCCCAATTGGAAGCCTGCAGTTCAAAACGGCAGAAACGTGATCTATAGACATAAGCAAAGCATTACATTTCAAGTAGCTGAAGATTAAATAAAACAAAAATGACCCTTCGTCGCTGATTTTATTTATGCAGGTAAATAAATCAATAAACTCCCTTCGTCGCTGCCCAATAATTTTATCTGAAATAATTTTTGTAAATCAATAAAAGTAGCAATGGATAAAATTCTTGAAAGGCTCCTCATGGATTTATTGATTTATTTTTATCTTGTTATTTAAACTTTTACCAACGAAGTTTCATATTTGTTGTATAAAATTCTTGAAACGGTCTGCTGGCTTAGTTTGCTTTTGTACCTTTGCGTATGAATATTTCATTGCAGGGTTGGGATGACACAATTGTAGCTCTCGCTACAGCGCCTGGTATTGGTGCAATTGGTGTGATTCGTGTTAGTGGTCCAAAAACATTTGAAGTAATCAATGACTTATTCCCTTCTAAAAATTTAATAGAACAATCATCTCATAGCATTCATGTAGGATTGCTAAAAGAAAATGGTATTCTTTTAGATGAAGTTGTTTTAAGTTTATTTAAAAATCCAAAATCATATACTGGCGAAGATGTAATTGAAATAAGTTGTCATGGTTCTCCATTTATACAAGAAAAAATTATTCAAGCGATTGCTTCACGAGGTGTAAGAATGGCCAAGCCAGGTGAATTTACTCAAAGAGCTTTCTTAAAAGGAAAACTAGATTTAACCCAAGCAGAAGCGGTAGCCGATTTAATTGCTAGTAATTCAGAAGCAAGTCAAAGAGCAGCATTGAATACTATGCGTGGTGGATTTTCAAATGACCTTAAGCAGCTGCGAGAATCATTAATTAGCTTTTCTGCATTGATAGAATTGGAATTGGATTTCTCTCAGGAAGATGTTGAATTCGCTGATAGAACTCAGTTTAAAAATCTTATTGCATTATTGCAAAATGCAACACATCAATTAATTGATTCATTTAAATTGGGTAATGTAATTAAGAATGGGGTTCAAGTAGCCATTATTGGAAAACCAAATGCAGGAAAATCTACTTTGTTAAATACTTTATTAAATGAGAACAGGGCTATTGTAAGCGATATCGCTGGAACAACCAGAGATACCATCGAAGAAATATTAAATATAGAAGGTGTATTATTTCGATTAATAGACACAGCAGGTATAAGAGAGCATACACAAGATAGCATCGAACAAATTGGAGTTAGCAGAAGCAAAGAAAAAATGCGGTCAGCTCAAGTAGTATTGTATTTATTTGATGTTGAAGAAATGGAAGTAGTTGAGTTAGAAAAAATTGTGCAAGAATTTGAACTTGAAAAATTGAATTATTTCTTGGTAGGAAATAAGGCTGACCATTCTAGAGAAGTTGCTTTAGATAAATTCAGGCAATTCAATAAATGCATTTTCATTTCGGCAATATCCAATCAACATATTGATGAATTAAAATCGATGTTGGTTAAAAAAACCATCACTGGAAATATCAATACAGAATCCACCATTGTAACCAATGCAAGGCATCATCAGGCATTGCTTCAATTAGCGGCTTCATTAGAAGAAGTAAGAGAAGGGTTAGAAAATCGAATTCCTGGAGATTTATTGGCACTCGATATTCGACAATGCTTACATTATTTAGGCACAATTACTGGGCAAATTACCCACGAAGATCAATTGGATTTTATTTTTAGTAAGTTCTGTATCGGAAAGTAGCCAACCAAAACAAATCATAAATAAATTTATAGTAAAACAACTGAAAACCTTTTCAGTATTGCATTGTATTGAAAATATTGTTTGTTTGTTTATTGATGGTTATGATTTATTTAGCAAATATTTGTACCTTATTTGTACCTTGTGATGAATTAATTAGAATAAGGGCAATTTATTTCGCCAATTTTGGCACACTCTGTCAATTATAGTCGCAATAAGACCCTGCAAGACTTAACCATTATGAGCTCTAACTTAAAAATAAAGAGAGTTTGTCACCAATGCAAGAGCGAGTTCGTGGCTCAAAAAACCACTACAAAATTTTGTTCTCACAGATGCGCCAGTAGAGCTTACAAAGGGAACTTACGAAGCTTAAAAATCGAATTGAGTAATAAAGAAAATGAATCAATTTCAACGAATCAAATAACAGAGTTACAAGCAAAAGATTATTTAAGTGTAAGTGAAGCATGTATGATTATAGGTATTAGTCGAAGAACACTTTATCGGCTGATAAAACTAGGAAAAGTGCCCGTTGGAAAGTTTGGAAACAGAACCATTATTAGACGTCTTGATATTGATGGAATTTTCATCCCAATTAATGAGTCTAACTCTTTACCCTCAACTAAGGAATTGCAAATGACACAGGATAACTTTAGTTTATCTGAGTGTTATTCCACCGCTGAAGTAAGAGAAAAGTATAACATTTCAGAAAGTGCTCTCCGTGTGTTAATTATAAACCATAAAATACCAAAGTTAAGAAAGGGTTGGTATGCATATGTTCCACAGAAATTAATTGATTCTTTATTATCATAAACAATATTTTATGTCAGTAAAAGTGGCTCTAAGAAATAAAAAAATATCGAAAAATAGGCTTGCATTATATCTTGATTTTTATCCAGCAGTAATTTATCCTTCGGATATAGATAAACCCACACGAAGACATTTTTTGAATCGCTATCTATTTGCTGATGAATTTATTGATGAAAATGGTAAAACAAAA
>JANOZT010000095.1:0-45770 GCA_031429515.1 Sphingobacteriia bacterium | reverse complement strand
AAAGTATTCAATCAATTTGCAGGGAAAAAACTCAAATTGAACTTCTTTGCTCTGCTTAGATATTTTGAATAAACTAGCACTATCTGGAAAATCCACGAGATTTACACCCCTAATACCATCTATACTTAACCCACTTTAATTCATACCTCATAAGTTGAATTTTCAATATTTATTGTAGTATAGTAATCAAATTTAAATAGGGGTCAAGGAAGGTGGTATCTCAAACTAATCTAATTTGAATACCTATTTAAACGTTTTACATTAAAATTGATACTTTATTCTACTATCCACTTTACTAAACTTTAACTGAATTACTTTAGTTGTTTAAATGATTTAGATTCTAAAATTTCTAGGATATCATTCTTTAAAATGTTCGAACTCATTCTTGGCGAGACCACAAAGACCCGCAGCGAAAGCTGCGGTCTTTTTATTTGAGGCAACGTCGAGCGCTTGCGTTCGTAAGTTGACAAAAATGAAAAGACTAGGCAACCAAAGGTTGCCTAGGGGATTTGAGTAAGTTCAATACGGAAAGAAGTTAGCCGAAGGCTAACAGTCTTGGCTTGCAACGATTGGGGCTTTGAGTAAGTTCAATACGGGAAGAAGTTAGCCAAAGTCTAACAGTCTTGGCGAGACCACCATTCACTCAGAACCCTTGAATTTCAAGGGTTTTTTGTTTTTATAGGAGTGAGTGATATTATTCTGTTTTGTTATTTGTGTAGCAGGGTGTGCAGCAGAATGGAGGATTAAGATATCATTTTTCCAAAGCCAAAAGTAACTTCTTGCCAGTTGCTGTTAGGTATTGGCTTATTGCCTTTAAGGGTCTTGAAAACTTGACTTCTCCTAATTCGTCGAATCCTCTATTTCCACATGCACATCCTTCCGTAATGAGCATTTCATCTTTTATATATAAAGTGAGATATTCAAAAATATCTCTATCGCTTAGATAAGATACAAGCTTATCTTCAAGGCAACTTTTATACATCTGAATTTCTTCTTTGAAATCTTCCCTACTTAATGAATCATACTGATATAATGGATTAGGTGGCCATTTAAGACTGTCTTCCAAAGTTGGAAGCAATTTTTGAATTCGCTTTTTTTGAGTGCTAACCAATTGATTCAGTAGCCATTTTTTACCTTCAGATGTAATTAGATTTGCCAATTCAATCTTTTCGCCAGTACTGTTTTCAAACAGAAAATATAAGGCTTGCGTTTGTTCATGTTTTCCTCCAGCAAAACTGATAACTAAATCAAGATAACGATCGGTATTGCTTAACACTTCATAATCAAAGTAATTGTATTCCCACCCAGAGGAATTTTTATGATCCTTATTCCATGCAACTTCAAAAATGCTTTTCTCATATCCAGTAGTATCAATGTCAAGTGCTTCCTCTTGCAATACGCTATTAATTTTCTTTGATGAACTAATATTCGCTGGTATTGTGACTATTGGAAAAACGCTTTTTGCTTTTTTTCTTGAATTGGTTTCAATGATTTCCTTAATCATTGCTTTTTGAGAGTAGGAAATTGTAGTTATAAACAAAAAACAGATTGATTGCAAAAAGATGGATAATTTACTCACCAAAATTATATTTGATTCAACTGTAATTTAAAGAGAATAATTGAATATTAAATCTCAAACCCATCCCCGAACCTTTCAATGGCGTTATCTGAATACTTACTCGGGAACTGTTTCAAATAATTTTGGATCTGTTCAATACTTGAATGGTTCAATGCATGGGAAATCTCCTCAACCGTAGCACCTGAACTCAACATATAATAAGCGAAACTATGTCTGCTAACATGACTGGTTAGTTTTTCATCCCAATAAACCACTCTTCGAAGCGGTAGGCCTCTATTGATTTTCTCGTATTAATGCAAGGGTAAAACGATTTTTTCGTCGAGTAAAATGGCTTGATTACTATCAGCAGCTAGTTTAAATTCTTTCTAAGGTCTAAAAGCTGCATTGTATTTTAACCTTGTTACAAAGGGTATTTGATGTGAATTAAAGTATTCAAAACGCTCGTAATCATTATATCCCTTATCAAATACATAAATTTGGTCACTTGTGGATTTTCCATTTATAAGACTAATCTTATAGATAAATTGTTTAGTTAAAATGAAAGATGTTTTTATTTATTGCTTTTTGATAATTTGTTTTGAAATCCATTGTTTTCCATTAAAAACTCTTAACACATAAATATTGCTTTCTACATTATCAAGGGCGATATTTATTTTTTCCATTCCTCCACTATATTTTATTTGTTTTCTAGTAACACCCATTTTATCGAGTAACTGAATTTCGAAAATCTTTTCTTTTTTATTTATCAATTTATCTTTACTATCATCCATAATTTCAACAGAAATGATCGAATTTGCTGGGTTAGGGCTTGCAGCAATTCTTAAATTACCACCGCCGCTACTACAAGACGATGCAAAGATTAATCCTTCTTCAATAATGGATTGTTTGTTTCCGCAGGCATTAGTAGCAATTACTTTAATAGTATAATACTTGTCATTAATTCCATTACCAAGTGGAAAGTCGGCTGTATTGCTAGGTCCTGACTCATACAATACAAATGGATTATTGGGGTTACTCTCATCCTTTGCATACCATGCATAGTTGGTAGTAAATGGGCTGGGTTCTACTGCTCCATAAAAATAATGTCTAGAACCTTCGCAAGTAATTGTTTTCTGAGTGAAGTTGATTGAACCACCTAAGCCTAATGTAACTTTTTTATACAAAGTAGAAACCTGCCCTGAGCAATTATCAGTTAAAGTAGCTTGAATAGTAGCAAAATAATTGTCTTGTTGTGTAATAGTTGTTTGATCACAATTAGTACAACTAAATGAAACTACATTAGCAGGAACAGATGACCAACTCACTGAAACATTAGCTGGTAAATTATTGATTGAATAATTTTCACTTGAACATATTAGATCGTTTCCATTAATAGATGGTAGATTTGAATTGTTATTTCCATATAGTATATAAAGTTCTTGCATGCAATTATTGCGCACTAAGTCGTATGTAACCCAATAATACCCATTATCACCACCAGATGTACCCCATTGATTTTGTACTTTAAACATTTGTTTTGTATCGTCATAGCCTATTATACAAGTAGCGTGTTTATCATCTCCTACATTTATTGTATTTGTATTCCATATTCCATTTCCATAATACCACATGTTTTGAAACGAAGACGTTAAATAAAACAAATTAACTACAGGAAATCCCAAATCCAAAGCCATTTTTATACCGTTTACATCATTGCCTTCTAATGTAACCCAATCATATGCTTTATTTTGGGCTGCATCTGAAAACTGTGATGAGTTAGGTTGTGTGGCACAATCATTGTTAATATACGGCATCAAATTATAAGAACATACACCTTGTGATTTTACCTTATCAGCTCCTAGATTTCCATATGATCCAGAATTACAACTTGAGCTAAGCTTTATTTGATTGTACACATAACTTGGGCTTCTTTCAGCTGCAGACCAACAATAATATTTAGGATACGTTAGAATACCCATTGCAGTATAACCAAATGCCCAACCCACACATGAAAATTGTGATCCTTGATTTCCAACTGATGGACTAACTAACATAGTTACACCTGCATTACTGCTAGAAATACTATTTGAGCTTATAGTTGATTGATTAATTGAGTTTTTTAAGGAATATTTTCTTAATGTATCCCAGTTAGGCCTAGGTAGTTGAGCATATTCTGCACTGGATAAAAATAAAGCACCAGTTCCATAAGTTTGGGCAAATGTTTTGTTATTAAAAACTACCAAACAATTAAAGAAAACAAATACAATCAGTTTATTTTTCATAAAATTGGATATTTGAAATTTAGAATTAATTATTGCTTTGTATAGAACCTAGAGCCATTATAAGGTGATAAATAGGAAGAAAACCTACCTGATAAACCAGGACTAAAAACCAGTGAATCATTACTAATATTGTAAGAATCCCAGCCTAAAAAATTACCTCCTCGATAAAAACCTATACTATCATAAACATAATTATAACCACCTACATAGGGTAAATAGCTTCCATGTCCCAAAGAATAAGTGCCAGAATCTATTGTAGTACCATTACGTATAATTTTAAAATCACCATTAGGCGTAAAATACATTGACTCAATAATACCAGAATTTTGGGGTGTTAGTGGATTTGTTGGGCTCAAGGGTAATGCATAGGTATTTTTCCACCAAACCCATTTACCTGCAATAGGTGCAGGCTGAATCCCTGTATCCTTTTTACAAGAAAGTAATATCAAAAAAGAACAAAAAAAGAAACCAACAAATTTCATAAGTTTTGCTTTTAAACTAGATTATGTAATTTAACTTAAATTCAGAAAATTGTATAATAATTACCTTGATATTTAGATCACTACAAAAAATACGGTGAAATAACGGATTACATCGTTAAACTTGAAAATCCTCAAGATTTATACCCCTAATAACATCTATGCGTATCCCCCGTTAATTCTTATCGCATATGATAAACTTACAATGTTTATAGTAGTAAAGTAATCAAATTTAAATGGGGGTCAAAACAAAATGGTAAATAGGGACTATCTTAAAATACTTAGAAATCAAACATACGACTAGACAGAATAACTGATTCAACGTTTTAGATTATACTAGATACTTTATTCTACTAACCACTTTACTAAACTTTAACTGAATTACTTTAGTTGTTTAAATGATTTTGATACTAAAATTTCTAGGATATCATTCCTTAAAATGTTCGAACTCATTCTTGGCGAGACCACAAAGACCCGCAGCGAAAGCTGCGGGTTTATTTTTGCGAAGCCGCGAAACAAGCTTGCTTGATTGAGCGGATGAGTGAAAATAAACCCTGCAACAACCGAAGGTTGGTGTGGGGGATTTGAGTATGTTCAATACGGGAAGAAGTTAGCCGTAGGCTAACAATCTTGGCGATAGTTAGAAGACAGCCGAGCGAAGCGTAGGCTGGCAGTCTTGGCCTAAAGCAAGAAGACAAACCGAGTGTAACGAGGTTTGGCATTCTTGGCGATTATTCAAGTAGATTTATTTATAAATAAATGATAATCAATATAATATAAATCTTCATGCACACTAACATTTTATTTGTTAGTGTGCTTTTATTATGTTAGTATTGTGTTTGAATGGAAGCAACAAGTGTATTTCTTAAAGAGCATTTTGGTGTAATTCCAAAAATTTCGCCACTCAATAAAAATGTATTGGCTCAACTTCCTTTGTATCTCAGAGGAAATTATATCCTATATAATGGCTCAATAGTTGACCAAAATATTATATGGGCAAAAGTGAAATCTGATGGGAACTATACTCCAGACCAAATTAAAAAACAAGGACAACAGCTCAAACAGTTTTTAGGCCTTCCAATTGTTTTTATTTTTGATGAGATTGAAAGTTGGGAACGGAAAAGGTTAATTGAAAGAAGAATATCATTTGTTCAACCATTTAGACAATTGTACATACCTGAATTATTTCTACAATTAAATGATACTTTACGTTCTTCTAATAAAAAAAGTGAATCTCGTTCTAAATATTTAACGCCTCCTGCCCAGTGTTTAATACTCTATCATTTAGAGGTAGCTTCCCTAGAAAAAATACCATTCCAAGAAATTGCAAAATTACTTCAGTACTCAACAATGACTGTATCTCGAGTTATTAAAGAGCTTCATCACTTTGAGTTAGTAGTAATTGAAGGTGTCAAAGAAAAATCAATCCAATTTAATTCACAAGGTAAAGACCTATGGAAAAAAATTCTTCCTATGCTCAGTTCACCTGTTCGTGAAGTTTGGTTCACAGATCAAATTCTGAACGATGATCATTTCAGAATTGGTGGCGATACTGCTTTGTCAACTTTTACAATTTTATCGGAGAGTAATCGGAAAACATATGTTATTAGTAAAGATGAATTTCGTTCTATGAAATCATTAGGGGCTTTGAAGAGTTTAGACAAAAAATACGGAGATAATAGAATTGAAGTATGGTTATATGATCCAGAAATACTTTCAGAAAACAAAATCGTGGATAAATTATCGCTTTACTTATCTCTTAACCAGGAAGACGATGAAAGGGTTAAGGGCGCTATGGAGGATCTTATAAATGAAATACAATGGTAGCTGGCTTAGATGTATTTATTAAACATTTTGAATCGTATACGGATCATTATGTTTTAATTGGCGGTAGTGCATTTGATTGGCAAATGGAACAAAAGGGTTTGCCATTTAGAGCCACAAAGGATATTGACATAATTCTAATAGTTGAAGCACTCACAGATGAATTTGTAAACCATTTTTGGCAATTTATAAAAGATGGTGAATATGCAATTGCGCAAGTTGGGGAGAAAAAGCAGTATTTCAGATTTATTAAACCTCAGGCAACAGGATTTCCAAAAATGATTGAATTGTTTTCCCGCAGGCCTGATTTAATTAAGGAAGTTGAAGGTATGTATCTAACTGATATTCCTACAGGAGAAGAAGCATCCAGTTTGTCAGCAATTTTGTTGGATGAAGACTACTACAAATTTGTTCTATCCAATACACAACTTTTAAATGGTCTTCATCTTGCAAATGAATTTGCATTAATTTGTTTGAAGGCAAGGGCATTTATAAATAACGCAAAAAGAAAAGCGGAAGGGCAAATAGTAAAGTCGGAGGATATTACTAAACATAAAAATGATGTCATTCGTCTAACGACAACTTTAACACCAAATATTGTAATTACAATTCCTGATATTGTAAAACAAGATTTAACTGAATATATAAACTTAATCAGAACAGAAATTCCTGATATTAAACAATTACTGAAAGAGCAAGGTGCAGCCAATACTACATTGGAACAAATAATTGAACAATTAGAGATAACTTTTTCTTTGAAACAATACATTTAAAAATTGTATTTATATGAAATGACTTTAGAATATCTACTTTCAAGTATGATAACGAGGTTTGGCAATTAGTGTTTTATAAGATAATGCGTACTTCTCCCTCCCCCCTTTAAAATAAGTAAGCCCATTTCTGTTAGATGTTGCAAATTTCTTCAGCAATTACAAAAAGCAATTCTTCAACTACACCAATATTATAGTGAAAAACACACCAGTCATTTTGTTGCCAATTGTATAGCATGAGCCGATTTATTGACTTATTCGGCTTAAATACACGATAATTATGATTCGATTAGGTCAATTATTCGCCTCACAATCACTATTTGAAAGGAACGGATACCTATTAAAGTATTGAACTATATCAGTACATTTATAAAAAACCACCATGAAAAAACTACTAGTACTAGCATTGAGTTTTTTTACTTTTTCATTTTTTTTGAATGCACAAAAGAGCAACAAAGCCCTTGTTTACACCACCGCAAATAATACTTTACTGCGTATAACCAAACAAGACAGTATTGTTTTTTCTCCGATGGAGCAACCTGCTGAATCTCAAATTTGCGTTTTTGTAGACAATAAAAAACATTTTCAAACCTATATGGGAATTGGTGCTGCCCTTACAGATGCTTCTGCTGAAACATTTTATAAACTACCAGCTATTAAACAAGAAGAATTATTATCGGCCTATTTTGATCCAGTAAATGGCATAGGTTATACCATTGCAAGAACCAATATCAATAGTTGCGATTTCAGCAGCGATATGTACACTTATGTAAAGGAAGGAGACAAGGAATTAACATCATTTAATATTGAGCACGATTTGCAATACAAAATTCCATTCATTAAAGCTTCTATGGCTGCTGCAGGAAAAAATCTTACCCTATATGCAAGTCCTTGGAGCCCTCCTTCTTGGATGAAAGACAATAATAATATGTTGCAGGGTGGAAAATTGAAAAAGGAATTTTATCAATCTTGGGCTAATTATTATACCAAGTTCATCAAAGCTTACGAGAAAGAAGGAGTGCCAGTTTGGGGAATCACCATACAAAATGAACCCATGGCAAAACAAACATGGGAATCCTGCATTTATACTGGTGTTGAAGAAACCAATTTTTTAAAAAATTATTTAGGTCCAACAATGGTAAAAGCTGGGCTTGGTGCAAAAAAAATTATTGGATGGGATCATAATAGAGATCTGATCTATCAAAGAGGAAGTACGTTATTAGGTGATCCAGCTGCTGCTAAATATTTATGGGGAATTGGTTTTCATTGGTATGAACCATGGAGTGGCGGTAAACCAATGTTTGAGAATGTAAAGAAACTAAAAGAAGCATTCCCTAGTACTCATTTAATTTTCACCGAAGGATGTGCGGAAAGTTTTAATGCAAGCAGAATGAATGCATGGGAGTTGGGAGAAAAATATGGATTGAATATGATCAACGATTTCAATAATGGTATGGAAGCTTTTACCGATTGGAATATTCTATTAGATGAAAATGGCGGCCCCAATCATGTTGGTAATTTTTGTTTTGCTCCAGTACATGCCAATCTTAAAACAGGGCAATTAATGTATACCAATGCCTATTATTATATTGGACATTTTTCTAAATTCTTACAAAAAGGAGCGAAGAGAATCATTAGTTCAGCCAGCAGATCTGCATTAATCACCACAGCTTTTGAAAATCCAGATGGAAGTATGGTAGTGTTGGTTATGAATGCAAGCGACGAGAAAATTCCTTTTTATTTATGGAAAGATGGAAAAAGCGCACCAACCGATGCGCTTCCCAGATCGATGAACACCTATATTTTCCGCTAAGAATCAACTAATAATCTATCGGAAAGAATGAACCATTGCCATTGATTCTCTGGCCATTTGCTGATTGTATTCAAAAGCCAATTTCTTGTGATTGATGGTATCCATAATAGTTCCTATCAAACATAAGCCTCCAGTAAATAGGTATAAAATACCCATACCTGTTTGACCTACCATAAATCTTTGTACGCCACCCACAGCAACAAAACCCACCAAACAGCCCAATAAAATATGATCGGTTTTTCTTCTTTTACCATTGTATACCATAACAAAATTTTGAAGCTGATCTTGAGTTAGATCCTGCGTAAAATTTTGAAGGAATACTAGTTCTTCTCCTTCCATGGCTTCAATAAGATTCATTAAATTAGGTTGCATGATTGTTTTTTTTATTTGGGATTAATTGTTTTACTCTCATAAATATAATAAAAACAGCCAATATACCCATAGGGTGATCCTCCCAGGATTGCGCTAATTTTAAATGAAGTGCATGATGAATGGACATTCCTATTCCACAGCCGGGGCAATGATCAAATCCAACTGCTTTAAAAACACAAAGCGATGGGCCTGGAGTCTCTGGCAAAAAAAACAAAACAATAATGGCGGTAGTCCAAACTATCAACTCTAAATGAGCGAATGCTAAAGATCCGTATTTGCGAATGAATACTAACACGCTGATTTATTTTCCGAATGCTGAAATATTGGTACTGAATATTTTTACGGCAATTGCCAGAAGTATTACACCAAAAAATTTACGAACAGCCAAGAGACCTGAATCACCCAATACACGCTTAATGAATGTTAAAGATTTGAGTGCTACATACACAATAATGAGATTGATGATAATGCCAGCTAAAATATACCATTCATCAAAATTGGCCTTTAAAGACATAATAGTAGTAAGTGTTCCACTTCCTGCAATGATTGGAAAAGCGATTGGAACAACTGTTCCTGATTTTGCATTGGCATCTCCTTTAAAAATTTCATGCCCTAATACCATTTCTAATCCCAATAAAAAAATGACCACTGAACCACCAACTGCAAAAGAGCGTACATCTAATCCTAGAATACTTAAAAAGGGCTTGCCCGCAAATAAAAATAATATCATTAAACCACCTGAAACCAATGTGGCTTGGGTTGAACGAATACCTCCCATTTTTTCTTTCAATGAAATTAATAGTGGAATAGAACCAACCACATCAATTACTGCGAATAAAGTAAATGTTACCGTAAGTAGTTGATCTAATTGAAGATTCATAGTACCTGTTTATTTAAAGGTACTATCTTCTTCGTAAATACTTAATTACTACTTGGTCGATGCCATTCTTTTCCTTGCCTAGAATAGTTGTACAATAACTCGTGTGTAGTGCTATCTTCTTTCACTTCAATTTTTACTACACAACCGTAGTGAAGTGTAAATGCATCAAAGGATTCTTTTAAAGGAGTATTGGTAATATGCGATAAAATACTTCTTAGTACACCTCCATGGGCCACTATCACCGCATTTTCTCCATTGTTTTTAATGGTTTCAAATGTATCAACCACCCTTTGGTGAAGCATTACATAGCTTTCTCCATTTGGAACTACTACGTTTACAAAATCATCCATCCAAGGTTGAATTTCTTGCTTGGGTATATCATCCCATTTTTGCATTTCCCAATCACCGCAATTCAACTCCATTAAGGTTGCATCACATTGAATAGTGGTATTAACAAAAAGAGCATCTGCCAATTTTTTACAACGTTGTAAAGGGCTGCTATATACTTTAATGTTTGTTGTAGGCAAGTGCGGTTGAATCATACTAACTTCTTCTAAAAAAGTATCAGTAATATCCAAATCGGTTTGACCATAACAAATACCCTTATCAATTAATGGGGTAGTGTGCCTAATTAAATAAATCTCCATAATAATAAACATCCAATATAAAAGGCAATTTCCGTGAGTTGTTGAGTGGTTCCT
The DNA here is from genome assembly GCA_031429515.1 of Sphingobacteriia bacterium. GTDB lineage: Bacteria > Bacteroidota > Bacteroidia > Chitinophagales > Chitinophagaceae > Sediminibacterium. The sequence goes on along the minus strand of JANOZT010000095.1, from coordinate 35,091 downwards.
AAACAATCACCGGTATAACCGCCAATCCATTTATAAAAAAATTTCCCTGCAAAATAACGCATAATGCATGCAGGCAATATTACGATAACAATAAATAATGGAAACAAGTAGAGGGTAGATAAATTGAAATTCAACGAATAGCCCGTAGGGTTCAACCAGTTAGGTGCTATTCCTATATATAATAATAGAAGGGTAAACAACGATCCTATACTTAAAATCATCATTTCAGATTTGTTCAATACCCTATCTGCTAAGGGTTTAGATTTACTAGTAACAATATCTTGAACATAAGGTATTTGCTGCATGATTGTAACTGCAAAAAAACGGCTGATACTATGAGCAGCAATTAGTATTAGTCCAACAAAAGGAAAATGAAATGCAGCACATAGTTCCAACAGCAATAAATATTTGATGGATAATGCGCTAATCAGGCCAACTACTCCATAAGTGCCCAATCTGCTGTCTTTCATAATAGTCAAGATCTTTTCTTTGGTCCAACCACCACCAAATGCATCACAACAATCGGCTAAACCATCTTCATGAAAAGACCCCGTTAATAGAATTGTAGCTAACATTGATAATGCAATACTTAATGGGGAAGAAAAATAAAGATTTACAATGACCAAAACGATTGCTCCAATCAATCCAACAAGCAAACCCACCCAGCTAAAATAGCGAGCAGAACATTGCAGATGTACTGTAGAATAAGGGAGATTTTTTCCAACAGGTATCCTTGTTAAAAACATGAGGGCTGTTCTGAACAAAATCAACTGGTATTTTAAAGATGCGATTAAATTCAAAATTGGAATCTGTTTAAATTATTCTTTAAATCCAATCCAGTTTTTATTGAACTGATTTTGAACTTACTGCTGCTTCCTCAAAACTAGCCATTTCATTTAAAAATGCAACGGCTGATCGAATAATTGGCAATGCTACCGCCGAACCCGAGCCTTCTCCCAAGCGCATACCCAAATTTAATATTGGTTGTACACCTAAATAATGCAACATTTTTTGATGACCTTGTTCTCCACTTGTATGAGCAAATAAGCAATTTTTTACAATAGAAGGGTCTATTAATTGAGCAATTAATAAAGCGGCAGTTGCAATAAATCCATCTACCACTATGACCATTTTATGTTGAAATGCTTGTAAATAAGCTCCGGTCATCATGGCTATTTCAAAACCACCCACTTTAGAGAGTAATTGATAGGGTTGAAAAGCATAATTACTCAATTCATGTTTGCTAAATACTTCTCCCAGTGTATCAATCTTGGTTTTCAATTGCTCATCATTTACGCCAGTTCCCCTTCCTGTGCATTCGGTTATACTCAACTGAGTTATAGCACTCATAATTAATGCAGCTGATGCACTATTGCTAATACCCATTTCTCCAAAACCGATACAGTTAGTGCCTTTCAGCGCAATATCATCCACAATTTTTTTACCCGCTTTAATCGATTGAACAACTTCTTGCTCACTCATTGCATTGGTTTCCAAATAATTTTCGGTACCCATTCCTTGTTTGGCTCGAATAAATCGAGCGGTATCAATCGATGAATCAATAACAGAATCAAAATCAACATTTACGCCTGCATCAACCACCCATAAATCAATTTGATTCAATCGAGTAAACACATTGATTGCGGCCCCGCCTCTCAAAAAATTCAATACCATTTGTGCGGTAACTGATTGGGGATAAGGGTTTACCAAACCTGTTTTGGCAATACCATGGTCCCCTGCAAATACAATAATTGCAGGGGATTGAATGGTGGGTTTCTCGGTATTTTGAATCAATCCTATTTGTAAAGCAATGGATTCTAGTTGACCCAATGCACCAACAGGTTTTGTTTTTTGATCAATTTTATGTTGCAGCAGCGTTCGTAAATTATTCATCATTATAAATTAATGCTGATCCCCGAATTAATTATGAAAGGAATACTATTGAATCCTCTCAAATCGAAGAATGTTTTATTGGTTAGATTTTGTGTGTCTATAAATAATTTTACTTTGGAATTAAATCGAAATTCACCATAAGCATTCAGTAAAAAATATTCTGCCAATGCCACATCAGCTCTTTTAAAACCACCAATATCATTTCTGCTACTTACATATTTGCCACTTACACTCAATGATAATTTTTGACAATCATAATTCAAAGAAATATTGGCATTAATGCCGGGTCTTCTCAATCCGTAAACATAACCAGTATCCTTAAAACTCACCCTGCTCTGAGTAGAGTCTGCCATGCTTAAAAAAGAAAAATTAGCCCTTACACTCAACTGTTTAGTAATGCTAGCGCTGGTTTCATATTCAACACCAAAAGCAGTTTGTTTGATGAAATTGTAATATTTATTTCTTACATAATCATAATCAATACCGTTTTTAGTAGTTCTATAAAACAATACTAGTCTGCTACTAAATGTTTTATTTGCATTCGCAATACCAGCCTCTATATTAGTGCTTTTTTCTGGTTGCAGATCTTTTCTACCACTGAATGGATCAAATAACTGATACAGAGAAGGTACTTTAAATGCTGTTGCTAAACTTCCAAAAACTCTTGTATGCTCATCTACCTGAAAAGAAGGGTTAAACGTAAATGTTTGGTTATTGCCATACATCGAATGTTTGTTCAATCTAAATCCTAAGTCTACTGCAAATCCTTTTTGATTGTTGTACAAAAGAGAACTGTACATTGAAGACTGAGTGACATTCGTATCTTTAAAACCGCTATTAAAAGGGCCAAAACTACTTACTGAAAAAAATTGGTTATTCATACTAGCGTAGCGATATTCAAAGCCTTGCAATAATGATAATTGCTTAGTGATTGGCACACTCGCATATAATTCTGCAAACTGTGTTTTAGCAAAATAATTATTCCGTTGATAAAAACTAAATACTGCTTTATCCAAACTATCTCTTTCAAATCCTCTATTAGTTTGGCTAAACTGATAATTCCCCGTAATATTTATTTTAGGAGCTTTATAATGAAATCCACCCCCGGTATTAAGCATATTGTTTTTTAATTGAAAATATTTATCGTCACTAAAAACACCAGCATCAATACTAGCTTGATAGGCATTGTACATACCAAACGCCTTAACAGTTAAACGATCTGTAGCCGCATATTGAATACTTGCACTACTACTGCTTCCATCATATCCATCCTTATCAAAATTTTTAATTCCACTACTGTCATAAGCCGCGCTGAATCCATCGGTTTTTAAACGCGCATGTCTTACTGTATAAGTAAGCTTTTTTAGTTTCCCGTATACTTGCAAATTGGTTCTTAGAGTATTTAAATTACCTCCACTCAAAGTAGCTTTTACATTCAATGGTTTGGTCACATTGTTTTTGATAGTAATGATATTGATCACACCAGCAACTGCATCGCTTCCGTATAAAGTACTTTGCGCGCCTCTGCATACTTCAATTTTTTCAATATCATTGATCGAAAAAAGATTTAAATCAAATTCATTGTTGATTTGAGATGGATCGTTCACCGGTATGCCATCCAATAGGATCAATGTTCTTCCACTGTTAGCACCACGCATAAAAACCGTTTGATTGGTACCTACATTGTTTAGTGCACCATTGATAGTGAGCCCAACGGTTTCATTCAATACTTGGCCCAATGTTCTGCCACTGCTTTTTGCCAGCAGTTCTTTACCAATCACGGTAATTACTTTTCCAGTGGTACTTTGTTTTTGTTCCTGCTTATTAGCAGTAACTACTACTTCGTCTAGCACACGTGTACTAGTACTGTCTTTTTGTGCTAGCAAAGCATTGCTTGCAAGCATTGTTAATAGGAGCGTTAGTGTTTTGCTCATTGTTGTTTTATTTTAATTTGAACAATGAGCTTCCAGGAAATTACAAGAGAAGAAACATAAACTACTGCTGCAGCAGCATTTTAAATTCCATGCCTTTCACCCGAAAGCCGTGAATAATTGTTTGTATCTGGCAGGTCTTCTGGCTTCCCACTTTTTTAAACTTCCTTCCCATTCTAATTGAGTAGAACAGTGGTTGTAGTTGTTCAAAAAAGGCCGCTAATTGATCAAGCGACGGTGGGTTTACAGCTACGGGGATAGCGCCGGAATTGAACCGAACTTCCCTTTTAATCACCTGACTGAGTCAGGTAAACCAAGTACAATACAAATGTAAGGGCTGATCAATAATAGCAGTATTAATTTTATAAACATGGCTCTGTATAACTCATATTTCCTATTTTCAGTGCATGAAAGGCAACCAAAAATTGAATCGATTCAGTTTTACCATGATTGTGGTAGGTCTGGTGATTGGTATGGGAATTTTTAGATCTGCGGCAACAAGTGCTCAAAACGCAATTGAGCCTTCGGTTTATTTTTCAGCATGGATCATCGGCGGATTTGTAGCCCTATGTGGAGCGCTTACTTATGCAGAGATCGGGAGTAGATTTCCAGTAACTGGCGGGTACTACAAGGTTTTCTCCTATGCATATCATCCTAGTATTGCATTTGCAATCAACTGTATTATTCTTATTAGTAATGCAGCAAGTTTAAGTGTGGTAGCCATTATTGGTAGTGGCTATATTGCTAAATTATTTCCCGGAACTCCATGGACCGACGTTCATAAAGCACTGTTGAGTGCAGGTGCTATTATTTTATTTTATTTAATTAATTTAAGAGGGCTTCGCATGAGTTCACGTGCGCAGAATATACTCATGATCATTAAAATCGGAATGATTCTAGTATTAATTGCTGCATTGTTTTTTCCTTACGAACAATCTACCATAGTAGCATCCACAGTTGTTGAAACTCCATCTATGAGCTGGTTACAGAGCCTAGGGTATAGTTTGATCGCAGTGTCATTTACCTATGGAGGCTATCAGCAGACAATTAATTTTGGAAGTGAGGTAGAAAGCCCAGCCAAGAACATTCCTAAAGGAATTTTTATGGGAATTGGTATTATCATAGTACTGTATTTACTGGTTAACTTCAGTTATTTTCAGATTATAGGATTTGATCAAATGAAGGGAGAAAAAGAAATTGCTTATGTAGTAATTGATAAAGTTTTTGGTGCAAAAGGAGCTGCGATTTTTTCCTTTTTTTTATTCTTCGGTGTACTAGCTTATGTAAATGCCTTGTTGATGAGTAACCCTAGGGTAATGTATGCTATGAGCGATGAAGGTACCATTCCTAAAATATTCTCCAAGCAAAATGAAAAAAACGGTGTGCTTGTAGTGTCACTTACTGTATTTGCCCTTACTTGTTTAATTATTTTGTTCTTTGCTCAAACCTTTGATGCTATTCTTAATTTTACCATTTTTTTAGATTGTTTTGGTATGGTTGCGTCTAGTGCTACCATATTTAAACTCAGAAGGCAAACAAAACATTTAGATGGAACGGGTATTTATAAGATGAAACTATTTCCATTACTTCCCCTGATTTTCATGCTTACGTATTGTTTTGTTGGAATCAGTATTGCTATTCAAACCCCTAAAACAGCAGTTATTGGGCTAATCGTTCTAGGGGCTTTTATGCTTGTTTATTTTGTATCACAAAGGTTCAAAAGCACTCCATTAGTTAAATAACCGCCTTTCATAACAGTTTAAAGGCAAAACAAGCGCTTTCCTTTCCGTCTGTCTAATTTTTATTTACACCAATAAGAATGGGAGTATTTTTGTTTTATGAAGCAATTTTTTATTTTGGGTACAGGCGTTTTATTGTTTTTTACCCAGTTGACAGCACAGGGGGTATCCAATAAATGGGATTTACAACGTTGTATTGAATATGCCACCAAGAATAATATTTCTGTAAAGCAGGCCGATGTTCAAACTCGCTTAGCTGCTTTGGATATAGAGCGTACTAAATTAATTCAATATCCCAATATTGGCTTCAATACCAATTTAGGTACCCAGTTTGGTCGTTCTATTGACCCTACAACCAACCAGTTTACCACTACACAGTTGTTATTTCAAGGATTAAACCTAAATGTAAATGTGCCAATTTATAACTGGGGAGCACTACAAGCCGATAAGAAAATTGCAGGGTTTAACTCACAAGCGGTATTAACAGATTTAGAGAGAGTGATCAATGATGTATCCCTAAATATTGCTACTTTTTTCTTACAAGTAGTTGCTGCACAACAGCAGATCGATATAGCTCAAGTTCAAATCTCACAAACCAAATCGCAATTAGGATTTACTAGAAAAAGAGTGGAAGCAGGCGCTTTGCCAGAATTAAATGCAGCAGAAATTGAAGCTCAATTGGCTAGAGATACTTCATCTTTAGTAAATGCCCAAGCTAATTTCACACAAGCGGTTATCCAATTAAAAGCAGCCATTAATTTAGATATGGCAGCTCCATTTGAAGTAGATATTCCAGCAGTTGATAAAATCCCTTTAGAGCCGCTCACTGAATTAGAGCCAGCTGCTTTGTATCAAATGGCTTTAAGCAATCAGCCGGCACAAAAAGCGAATGCCCTTCGTTTAAAGTCTGCTGAGGAATCAGTAAAACGAACTAAAGCAGCTTTTTATCCGACACTGTCTGCTTTTGGAACCTTAGGAACGAATTTTGCCAATACGGCTCAATTGGTAACTGGTGCAAATGTGTTGGGAACAAAGCCTACTTCTGGTTTTGTTACTGTAGCCAGTCAAAATTATTTGGTATATCAACCAGATGTACAATTGATCACTAGCAAACGATCTTTCGGTCAATTTTGGAATGGATGGGGAACCCAATTAGACCAAAACTTCCGTCAGAGTTTTGGCGTGAATTTATCAGTACCAATTTTCAATAATGGTTCTGCAAAAATTGGGTATGAAAGGGCTAAATTAAATCAACGAACTACAGAAATAACCAAGCAACAAACTGATTTGACTTTGCAGCAAAATATTTACCAAGCTCACACTACAGCTTTGGCTTCTATGTTGCGATTTAATGCTACTCAAAAAACAGTAGAAGCATCTCAAAAAGCCTATGATTTTGCTGCGAAAAGATATGAAGCAGGATTGTCGAATACACTCGATTTAATCACCAATCAAAATAATTTAGTAAGGGCCAAATTAGATAGGCTAAATACTCAATTTGACTATATATTTCGCATTAAACTACTTGAATTTTATAAAGGTCAGGGAATTAAATTATAACCCCATTAGAAGGAATAAAACTGTAAATAATTGTTATGAGTAAGAAATTGATTTGGATTATTGTTGGTCTGGTTGTTGTGATCGGATTATTAGTTGGGTTAAAGAAAGCTGGAGTCATTGGTAAAGAAGAAGGCATCACTGTTTCAGCTGAAAAAGCACAGTTAAGAACCATTACCGAAACAGTAAATGCCAGTGGTAAAGTTTATCCGGAAGTAGAAGTAAAGATCAGCCCCGATGTTAGTGGTGAAATTGTTGAATTAACAGTTGCCGAAGGCGATAGTGTTAGAAAAGGTCAGGTATTGGCCAGAATTTATGCAGACATTTTAAATTCTCAAAGAGACCAAGTTGTTGCTGGAGTGAATCAACAAAAAGCACAGGTAAATAATTCAACAGCACAATTGGGGGCATTAAAAGCCAATCTTGATCAGGCAGAAACTCAATACAATCGCCAGAAAAAATTATTGGATGAAAAGGTGATCAGCCGCTTAGAATTTGAACAAGCCGAACAAGCATACAGAAGTGCCAAAGCCAATTACACAGCAGCAACACAAGGTATTAAAAGTGCTGAAGCTGGAGTACAAAGTGTACAAGCACAATTAAACAGAGCCAATAAAGACATTAGTAGAACGGTAATTACTTCTCCAATGGATGGGGTAATTAGTTTATTGGCTATCAAAAAAGGAGAGCGTGTAGCGGGTAATAGTTTTAATGTAGGTACAGAAATGATGCGTGTTGCCGATATGCGTAGTATAGAGGTTCGCGTAGATGTAGGTGAAAACGATATACCAAAAGTAAAATTAGGAGATACAGCAATTGTAGAAGTAGACGCTTATACTAGTAGAAAATTTAAAGGGTTGGTGTATAAAATTGCCAATCCAAATACTGGTTCCAACTTAAGTGGTGCAGCATCAAGTGCTGAAGTGACCAATTATAAAGTACATATACGTTTGTTGCCAGAAAGCTATCAAGACTTGATTGGCAAAGGCAGAAGCTTTCCATTTCGCCCAGGAATGACTGCTAGCGCAGATATACAAACTAAAAGCAGATTCAATGTATTGTCTGTGCCTTTGAATGCAGTAACTACAAGAGATTCAAAAGATAGTAGCAATTCAAAATCCAGCGACAAAAAAGAAACTACCGTACAAACCGACCAACCAAAATCGGTAAATGCAGATGATGATATTCAGGAAGTGGTGTTTGTTTTACAAAAAGACAATACAGTTAAAAAACTGCGCGTAAGAACTGCCATTCAGGATTTGAATAATATTGAGATCCTTGGTGGTTTGAAAGAAGGTGATATGGTTATTACAGGTCCTTATTCAATAGTAAGTAAAACCTTAAAAGACGGCAATTTAGTAACAGTTGTTGCTAAGGATAAACTATTTGAAGACAAGAAGAAGAACTAATACCTTGTTCCATTTTTAGTATGTTTGCTGTATAAACAGAGCGTATGCAGTTTGGAATTTTAGGTGGAGGAAGTTGGGCTACAGCGATTGCTAAAATTTTAACAGATAATGGCAATTCAATTAATTGGTGGATTCGCAACAATGAAAGTATTCAATACATTAAAAAGCGAAAGCACAACCCACACTATTTAAGTGGGGCTTATTTTAATCCAGCTCAACTTGCATTGAATGATAATTTACTAGAAGTAGTTGCTGCTTCCGATGTATTGGTTATTGCAGTTCCTTCTGCTTTTGTGGAAGAAATAGTAGAGCGTATTCCCGTAGAATTACTGCTTGATAAAAAAATCATTTCAGCAGTAAAAGGAATTCTCCCTCGATCGAATCAATTACTGAATGAATATTTAGCCAATTCCATCGGGTTTCCTGTTGATCAATATTTTACGCTTTTAGGACCCTGTCATGCAGAGGAAGTAGCTGCTGAAAAATTATCCTACCTTACTTTTTCTGGAAAAGATCAACAAAATACTGCAGCAATTGCCAGTCATTTTAAAACAGAATATATCAATACTATTATTAACTCAGATATCATTGGAGTTCAATATGCTGCTGTATTAAAAAATATCTATGCATTGGGTGCAGGAATTGCGCATGGATTAGAATATGGCGACAATTTTCAGAGTGTTTATATAGCAGCAAGTGCCAATGAAATGGTTGGTTTTTTAAAAAAGATAACTGCTACAGAGAATCTTCCTAATCATGAAATCCCTAATTATGCAGCTTCTGTTTATTTAGGAGATTTATTGGTAACCTGTTATTCTTTATATAGCCGCAATAGAACTTTTGGCAACATGATTGGCAAAGGGTATTCAGTAAAATCGGCTACACTAGAACTCAATATGGTAGCAGAAGGGTACAATGCCAGTAAATGTATTTTCAAAACGAATCAATTGGTAAATGCAGCAATGCCGATTGCTTCTATCATTTATAATATTCTTTGGGAACATTTACCAGCAGAAGAAGGATTTATTTCCATTGAATCTTTTCTTGCTTAATAAAATTATTTTATATATTTAGCATACATTCATTTTAAAATATTAAACGTGCCAGGAAGTATCATCAAAAAGCATAGAGAAGCAAAAAATTTTACACAGGATTTTATTGCTAAGAAAATGGATATGTCTCAAAATGCGTATAGTAAAATAGAAAATGGCAATACCCAATTAACTGTTCATCATCTCAAAGAATTATCGCGTGTATTAGAAGTGTCGATATTAGATTTATTAAGAGATGATTTCGAAATTCATAAGCCCAATCATATTCAAACAGAAAGTGTAAGTAAAGAACACTTAATACATATGCTGGATAATTTAAAAAATAAATTGGCTGCTAAATATCCGCAAAAACATGAATTTTATCCTGTGTTGATGTCCATTTGTCAAACCCTCGATAGTACAATAGATCAAGTTCATTAAAGCTGAAATAATTCAGCAGCAATTCCATCTGCAAAAAATTTACCTTCATCCGTTAACAATAAATATGCTGCTTTCCTTTTCATTTTGCCAATCACTATAAATTGTTGAGCCTCTTCGATCAGTCTTTTTGTGGCATTGTCTCCACCAATTGATTGAATTTTATCTAGACTGATTCCTTCGGAAGTTCTCAATGCCGTCATAATATATTCATTCAATTGTTGTACAGGACTTAGGTGCTCTATTTCAAATGGAATGGTATTTTTTTGAATGGCAGCTAAATACAAACTATTGTTGGCAACATTCCATTGTCTACTTTCTCCATTGAATGAATGAGCCGCTGGACCAAGACCTAGATAATGTTTACCCGACCAATAATTGGAATTATGCTTGCTTTTTTTACCATCAATTGCAAAATTAGAAATTTCATATTGTTCCAATCCTGCATTACTCGTTAATGTTACCAAAGTATTGAAATGGCTAGCTTGTTTCTCAGGATCAATATCTGGTAATAACTTGGTTTTGATTTTTTGAGCCAATGCGGTTTTGGGTTCTACTGTAAGCGCATAAGCCGAAAGGTGCGGAATATTTAATGTAAAACAAGTCTCCAGGTTTTGTTTCCAATGGTCATTCGTTAAAGTAGGTCCACCATAAATCAGGTCAATAGAAATATTATCAAACCCAGCTTTCTGGGCCAATTGAATACTTTCAATAGCTTGTCTTGAATTATGGGCCCGATTCATCCATTGTAAATCTTCTTCAAAAAAAGATTGCACGCCTATACTCAATCGATTTATTCCAACTGATTTCCAAAAACCCAATTTTTCTTCATTGATATCATCCGGATTGGCTTCCAGCGTAATTTCTGTTGATGGTGCAAATACAAATAATTCCTTTAAAACATTGAAGAGGGTGCTTAATTGACTATTGGTTAATAAAGAAGGTGTTCCGCCTCCAAAATAAATAGTTTCAATCGATTCCTTTAAATAGTGTTGATGCAATTTTGCTTCAATGGCAATAGCATCAATCATTTCAGGCAGAAGGGCATTGTTCACTGAAAAATGAAAATTACAATAATTACAAGCTTTTTTACAAAAAGGGATATGAATATAGATACCTGCCATAGTTTAAATAAAGAATAAAATTAGCAATGTTGAGCCAGCATTTGCGTTTAATCAATGTCATTCAATATTTTTGTGTGCATGAAATTATTTCGGAGCATTTTTTTATGGATATTATTGTTGATAGGCAATACCCATCTTTATGCTCAAAAAGACAGTTTAGCTGGTATTGATTCAATTCCAAAATCAATCATTGTTCCTTCACTGCCTTTAATCGATACAACATCCTATCAACAATACATGGTGCATCCTTTTTTACCTATGGATAAAATACCTATTTCGATGTTCATCGATTATAAAATCAACGCCTCCAAAGATTTCTTGTTTTATCTCATATTGGGGGTAGTGTTTTTACTGGCATTTATCAAGTTGGTGTTCCCTAAATTTTTTCGGAATTTATTCATGTTGTTTTTTCAAACTTCATTAAGGCAGAAGCAAACCAGAGAGCAACTCTTACAAGATAGTTGGGCCTCTTTACTCATTAATTTGCTTTTTTTTCTGTCTGCAGGATTATTTGTTACCCTATTAACCAATTATAATTCTTGGTCCGCACTTCCATTCTGGCATTTATATGGGTATATTACTGCATTCATCATATTGATATATGTAGGAAAATTTCTTTTTATCAGTTTTGCCGGTTGGGTCTTTAATAATAAAGAAGCTGCACAGAGTTATGTGTTTTTAGTATCAATGGTCAACCGAATTATGGGAATATTATTGATTCCTTTCATTATTTTTTTAGCATTTGGTAATCCTCAAATGCTCAAAATAGCCATTACCATTTCAATTGGCTTGGTTGTTTTATTGTTTTTATACCGCTATTTAGTTTCTTTCGGGTCTTTACGGAATGACTTGAAAATCAACCCATTCCATTTTTTTATCTACCTTTGTGCTGTTGAAATTTTACCGATGCTCTTGATTTATAAGCTATTGGTGAATTATATCGGCTGATAGGTTACATTTGCAAAATTATTAGAATTGCGGTATGATCAAAAAAGGGGCTAAACAATCAGTAACAATCAAATCAATAAAGAAAATCCTGATTTCTCAACCCAGGCCGGAAAGTGATAAATCACCTTATTTTGATTTGGAGAGAAAACACAATGTAGAGTTGGTTTTTCATCCTTTTATCATTTTAGAAGGCATTCAAGCCCGCGAATTCAGGAAGCAAAAAATTGATATTGGTTATTATTCAGGAATCATTTTTACCAGTAGAAATGCCATTGATCATTTTTTCAGAATGAGTGAGGAATTGAAAATTAGTATTGGCCAGGATACAAAGTATTTCTGTATTACCGAAGCAGTTGCACTTTACCTCCAAAAATTCATCTTATATAGAAAGCGTAAAGTTTTTTATGGTGCAGATGGTACCAATAAAAGCTTATTCGATGTAATTAATAAGCATAAAGAAGCAGAGAAATTCTTGTATGTATGCAGTGAAAATCAGCAGGATAATGAAATTGTGAGTTGGTTAAAAAACAATAAATGCGAGTATCAGTTAGGATATATGTACCGAACTATTAGCAACGACATTAAAATGGTGATGGAACAACAAGATTATCATGTTATTTGTTTTTTCACTCCAAGTGGAGTAAGAAGTCTATTAGACAATATGCCCCTATTTAAACAAAACGGAACCATTTTGGGAGCTTTTGGAAACAATACTTCTAAAGCTGTTGAAGATGCTGGGTTTAAATTGGAAATAAAAGTACCATCTCCTCAAAAGCCAAGTATGGTATCGGCATTAGACCAGTTTTTAAGCGCATCAAAAACTACTAAGAAATAATCCTTCCATTAAATAGTTGAACAAACCCCTCCGTTGAGGGGTTTTGTTTTTTATATTTATCATCATGACAAAATCATCCGGAAATAAACTCATTCATGAAACGAGCCCCTATTTATTACAACATGCTCATAATCCTGTTGACTGGTACCCTTGGGGAGAAGAAGCTTTGCAAAGAGCAAAAACAGAAGACAAACCCATTTTAGTAAGTATAGGTTATGCTGCCTGTCATTGGTGTCATGTGATGGAGAGAGAGAGTTTTGAAAATGAAGCAACAGCTTCATTTATGAATGAGCATTTTATCAATATCAAAATTGATCGAGAAGAAAGACCCGATTTAGACCATATATATATGGATGCAGTTCAGGCAATGAGTGGGAGTGGCGGTTGGCCCTTAAATGTATTTTTAACTCCCGATCAACTACCTTTTTATGGGGGAACTTATTTTCCTCCAACAGCCATGCATAATCGACCAAGCTGGTTAGATGTATTAGGAGGGGTAAGTAAAGGATACCAAGAAAAAAAATCAGCCATACTTACACAAGCAGAAACACTTAAAAATCATTTAGTAAAAAGCAATTCATTTGGAATGGTTCAATCAGATGAAACGGAGCAAGACTTATTTTTTTCAGATGAATCATTGCACACTATTGCACAAAAACTATTGGAGCAAGCAGATACCATCGATGGAGGTTTTGGGAATGCGCCCAAATTTCCTCAAAGCAATTGTATCATTTATTTGTTGAGACATTATCATTTTACAAAAGACCAGGCTTCTTTAGATCAAGCACTATTGAGTATCGATAAAATGATTCAAGGAGGCATTTACGATCAAGTGGGTGGTGGATTTGCCAGATATAGCACTGATGCACAGTGGTTGGTACCACATTTTGAAAAAATGTTGTACGATAATGCACTATTGATAATGGTTTTATCAGAAGCGTATCAACTCACTAAAAACAATCAATATCAATTAGCAATAGAACAAACGCTTCAGTTTATACAAAGAGAATTGACCGACAGCTCGCTTGGTTTTTACAGCGCATTGGATGCCGATAGCGAAGGCGTAGAAGGTAAATTTTATACATGGAATTATGACGAACTAAAGGCGGTTTTAGGAGAGGATGCTGATTTTTTCTGTTCATATTATCAAGTAGATGAAAAAGGGAATTGGCATGAAGGCAAGCAGGAGAACCCTAAAACAAATATTCTTTGGATCAACCGTTACCCGTCTGACCATGAGCATGCTTTGATCTCTATTTGCAAGGATAAATTATTAGCAAAAAGAGCCAATAGAATCAGGCCATTACTAGATGATAAAATATTATTGGGTTGGAATGCTTTAATGATAACAGCTTATTGCAAAGCATCTGCAGCTTTAGGAAATTCCGAATACTTGGAAATTGCTCAACAAACTATTCGATTTTTAGAAGAAAAATTTAACATCAATAGCCCATCGGGTTGGCATCATACCTATAAAAACGGAGTTGCAAAAATTCCAGCATTTCTAGATGATTATGCTTATTTGATTCAAGCCTATATCCATTTACAAGAAATTACTGGCAATACGCTATATCTATTAAAGGCAAAAGATTTAACGGAATGGGTTATTGACCATTTTTCCGAAGAATCATCTGGCTTTTTTTATTATACACCCGATTTTCAAAAAGATATTATAGTACGAAAAAAAGAAGTGTACGATGGAGCAACCCCTAGCGGAAATGCAATCATGGCAATTAATTTGTATTATCTATCCGTGGTTTTTGATCATTCTGTTTGGCAAAAAAGATCAACCCTATTAAATACATCTTTATCCAACGCCATTTTAAAGCATCCTACCTCATTTGCTTGTTGGGCAACTTTACTTCAAACAATGGTGAAAGGGTATAAGGAAATAGTTGTGACTGGGCAACAAGCATTGCTTTATCTGAATCCTATCAATATAGTGTATATACCCAATAAAATAATTCAGGCTTCAGAAACTAATTTGGCCGTTTTTCCGTTATTAACCGGAAAAGAGTTCGAAAAAGAGGCCGTTTCGTTTTATTTGTGTGAAAATTATACTTGTGGGCCGGCATTTAGAACTGTAGAATCGCTTTTAGCAAATATGTAACAACTTTATTTGTAATTTGCCTCTGACAGTGTTTTTTTGGGTTTGGTATTCAACAAAATAATAATTCAATCGTATTTGACGTTACATTTACTTGCTACTGTTAAATAATAAAATTTAGTCGATTTTTAAGGCTTAACAGTCGTTGGAAAACTTATATTTGCCACTGTCAAAACCAGTTTCAGAAAATGAAAATCCAAATTTCCATAATTGCCACTGCAGTGGTAGCTTTAAGTTTAGTGTCTTGCTTTAAGAGTAAGAAAACGAAGGGCTTAGCTGATGATGGCCAACTACATGGCGTTGCGCCAACTGCCAAGCAAAGCATGAGTAATCCTAGAAGCATGGTTTATGTGCAACCAGGAACTTTCCATATGGGACCTAGTGACGAGGATATCAGTTACAATTACACAACCAGAAATCGTCAGGTTTCTATGCCAGGATTTTGGATGGATGCTACAGAAATTACCAATAACGAATACCGTCAATTCATTAATTGGACCAGGGACTCCCTCGCTTTCAAAATCTTATTTGGCCAAGGCATTAACAAAGCCGACGACACCATGGCGGTGGATTGGAAAAAAGTGGCTACTATTAAATGGGATAAGAACACCGTTGAAAAATTAAACGAATTAAATTTAGCACCAGACAATCGTTTGTATGGTAAACCGGAAATAGATCCAGAGAAATTGTTGTATCGTGTTGAATATTTCGATTTGAATGAGGCAGCCAAAAGAGAAAATGCTGGAGCTCCACGCAAGAATTTTATTGTAAAGAAAGATCAAAAGATTTACCCCGATACATTGGTTTGGATGAGAGACTTTTCTTATTCTTATAACGAACCAATGACAAAAAGATATTTTAACCACCCTGCATTTGGTAACTATCCTGTAGTAGGAGTGAACTGGAAACAGGCAATGGCTTTCTGCCATTGGAGATCTCATCTTCAAAATACTTATTTAGAAAAGAAAAAATTAGCCATCGAGGGAGATTATCGTTTACCTAGTGAAGCAGAATGGGAATATGCAGCGCGTGGAGGCAGAACCAATTCAATGTATCCATGGGGAAGTTATTATCCTAGAAATAAGAAAGGTTGTTTATTGGCCAATTTCAAACCAGGCAGAGGAAACTATGCTGAAGATGGAGGCTTTTATACGGTAAGAGCAGATGCATATTGGCCGAATGATTATGGCTTATTTAATATGTCTGGAAATGTGGCCGAATGGACTGGGTCATATTTTTATGAAGGTGCATATAATTTCATGAGTGACATGAGCCCCGATATTCGTTATGATGCAAAAGATTCTGATCGCCCTCGTGAAAAAAGAAAAGTAGTTCGTGGTGGAAGTTGGAAAGACATTGCTTATATGATTCAAGTTAGCACAAGGTCTTATGAGTATCAGGATACCGCTAAATCATATATAGGATTTCGTTGTGTAATCGATTTGGCTCCAAAAGTGAAAAAATAATTTCAATCAATAATTTTAAAATTTCCTTAATCTAAAAAAAATAAAAAATGGCTGCTGCAATTCCTCCTAAAGTTACAAAATGGTTTGATGTTGGTGTATCCATCGCTGCAGCGGTGGTAATCTTTGGTGCATTACAGAAAATTTTGCATACAGAGATAGCTGATTTAATGTTAAAAATCGGTTTAGGAACAGAAGCTGTAATCTTTATAGGGTATGGTGTTCTTTATCTAATATATCCTGCAATAGATGATCATGAAGTACATCTTCCTAACAAATCCGTAGGAAATCCGGCTTTGAATAATTTAGATAAGATGATGCAAGAAGCAGACATTACTCCTACCAATTTAGCCAAGCTAAGTGCTGGTTTCCAAAAGTTAGGTGTAACAGTAGATAAGATGGGTGAAATTGGAGATGTGGTTAAATCTACTGGTGATTTTTCTGCAAAGTCAAAAGAGGCAAGCGCCGCAATGGGTGCTGTTTCAGCTGCCGTAAATGGTGCTGTACAATCAATGGCTGGCTTCAGTTCTGCTGGTGAAATCGGCAAACAATTTCATTTACAAGTACAAGGGTTAACGAAGAATTTATCTTCGTTAAATACCATTTACGAATTGGAGTTGCAAGAAAGCAACAACCATTTAAAAGCATTGAATCAGTTTTACGGAAAATTGAATCAAGCTTCAGTGGCAATGACTGCTAGTGCAGATGATGCAATGAAAGCGAAAGAGCAAATTGCAGCATTGGCTACTAATTTGACTAAGCTCAACCAAGTATATGGCAGCATGTTAACTGCTATGCAAGGAAGATAATAGTCATTTCAACAATGAACAACCAAACTAATTTGTAAATTTTTTTGATAAACGTAAGATAGTATGTCACTACCCAAGGAACCGCGGCAGAAGATGATCAACATGATGTATTTAGTGTTAACTGCACTATTGGCATTGAATGTGTCTTCTGAGATCTTAAATGCTTTTAAAACGGTTGATAAAAGCTTAACTACTGCCAGTGGAATAGTTGAACAAAAGAATCAAGGGATCTTTAAATCTTTTGCAAAAAAAATGGCAGATCCGACCACAAAAGATAAGGCGGAGCTTTGGTTTCCTAAAGCCCAAAAAGCAAAAACTTTGGCTGATGAAGTGTATAATTATTTAGAAACTTTGAAGCTGGAATTAAAGAAAGAGTCAGGATTAAAGAAAGACGAGAACGGTAAAGAAGTTTACAAAGAAGATGATTTAGATGCAGCAACACGAATGTTCTTATCAAATCCTCCAGAAGGAAAAGCAAAAGGCAAAGAACTTTTTAATAGATTGAACAGTTTTAAAGATCAGTTAATGGCCATTGATCCGGATATTGCAAAAGAAGTTGGAGCTACACTTCCATTGGATTTACCCAAAGGAAAAGATGGAAAAGATTTAACAGATAAAGAAAAAATTGATTGGGCGTATTCATTTTTTCATATGACCCCAACAGTTGCAGGTATTACAATCTTAAGCAAATTTCAAAATGATATAAAAAATAGCGAAGCGCAAGTGGTTGAGTATTGTCATAAAGAAATTGGTGAAGTAGAATTAGTATACGATCAGTTTCAAGCAATTGCCAATGCAAATGCAAGTTATGTAATGCCAGGCGAAGAAATCATTATCAATGCTGGTGTGGGAGCATTCAACAGTGCATCTAAACCTAATGTATCGGTAGATGGTGCTGGCGCAACTCCAACTCCTGATGGGTCTTTTGAATATAAATTCAAGCCTACCAGCAGTGGTATGAAAAAAGTAAATATTTCTTTTGTAAAACCAGATGGTACTACTGCATCAGTTACTAAAGAAATTAAATATACAGTTGGAGTACCTTCTGGTTTAGTAGTATCTACTGATAAAACCAGGGTATTTTATCAAGGTTTGGCTAATCCTTTAAGTGTAACAGGTGGAGGTGGAGATGAAAAAGTGAATGTAAGCATTGAAGGAAATGGAGTAAGTTTTAGTAAAGCTGGTCCTGGTCAATATGTGGTGAATTGCTCACAATTAGGATCTGCTACTGTTTCGGCTTCTGATGGTAAGAATAGTCAGAAAATATTAATTCCTGTAAAAAGAGTACCTAACCCATTAGCAACTGTTGGTGGAAAAGCAGGTGGGCCAATTGGAGCCAATGTATTCCGTGTACAAAAAGGAGTAGCTGCTGAATTAAGAGATTTTATTTTTGAAGGAGTAAGTTTCAATGTGGTTTCATTCACATTAATCTGCACTGGCAAAGGATTTGAAGAAAGTGGATTTGGAATAGCTGAAGTGAATGGTGCTTATTTTAGTGCTGAAGCTATAGCATTATTAAAAAAATGCCAAGCTGGTTCAACTGTTGTTATTGATGAAATTAAAGTAAACGGCCCAGGCGGTACAAGGGTTTTGGATCAAAATATTTCATTTACTCTACAATAAATGTGTGTATGAAAAAGACGGTATTACAATCGGTATTTGCTAATATTGCTTTGATTGCAGTGATGCAATCATCTGCGCAATCTAAGTATAAAACGGCTGCTCCAAAGCAAGCTGCACCTACAACTACTCAAGCACCAGCTACTAGTAAACAAACTACTCCAGCTAAAAAAGGAACTAGTACTTCAAAATACGCAAATGCAGGTGCAAGCTTAAATGCAGACACTACCATTGTAAATACTCCTACTACAGGTTCTTCTAAATACAGACCAGGGAATAATACAGCTGCACCTTCAACACCAACAACTAATCCAAGTGTATCTTCTGGTTCAGTGAGTATTAGTTATGATACAACTATACAAGGTGGATTTGATGTAAAGCCTGAAATTTCTTTAAGAAATAACTATGCAGTAGATCGCAGCCAAGTAAAAGATCGTAAACCCTTAGAATACGAAGATCTTAGAGATGATGATGCATTATTCAGTCATTTTGTTTGGCGTGAAATTGATGGAAGAGAAAAGATCAATCAATCATTTGTTTATCCTGGTAAAGACGATAATGGTGACCAACGTTTTTTCTCCATATTATTGAGTGCTATCAAGAATGACAGTGTAGTTGCTTTCTCTGCTGATAACGACCGATTTACTGTTCCACTTACTGTTAATCAGGTTATGGCAATGACTGGTGGAGCATATGATACTGTAGATGTGCCAGATCCGGTTTCTGGAGCTGTAGAGCGCATTATTACCAAGAAACCAAAATTTAGTCCAGATTCTGTATATACTTTTAGAATTAAAGAGCAGGTTGTTTTCGATAAAGAATCGAGTAGATTATTTACTAGAATCATCGGTATTGCACCAATTGCGAAACAAGTAGTAGCTGGAAAATCATTGCCTAGAACCCTTTTCTGGGTGTATTACCCAGACATGCGCAAGACTTTGAGCAAATTTGAAGTGTATAATCCAAGAAATTTTGCATCGAGAATGACCTGGGAAGAATTATTCGAAAGCCGTATTTTTTCCAGTTACATCATTAAATCTTCAATGAATAACCCGAATGACAAATCATTGAGTGCAATGATCAAAGACCCTTTGTTCCGTTTATTGGAAGGTGAGAACATCAAACAAAAGATATTGAACTACGAGCAGGACCTTTGGGCTTACTAATTGGGTTCTACTAAGTAGTAGGTAATTTTATATAAAAAGGGAGCATTTGCTCCCTTTTTTCATTGTAAAAGGGCTTTTTTTAAAATTTATTGTTCATCCTTTTGTTGATAAATGATAACATTCCCTTAACTTAGCCATGGTTTTTCATAGGATATTGGATTTTAAAAACGGGGCTGGATTTTTATCCTGGCCCTTTTTTTGTTTTTAGACCGAGCTTCAAAAAGCATTACCCCCTTACTTTTATTATTTTGAGCGAATCACCAATATGAGCACCTTCATTTGGTCTGTTTCCAAATCTCGCTGCTGTTCCTTGCCTACTATTTTTCTCATTCGGCTACAATGAAAGAACTCGCCCCTATTTTTATATGCTTATAGATATTGCAACGCTCTCTGATGAGAAATGCATTGCTTTTATTTTGAGGGGTACTTGATGCTGCATTTCTCAAAGGTTCGCTTTTACAATACCTATAAGCCTTATATAGTCATAGCTAGCTCAGAGATCCGGGGCTCAAACAGCTTTCATTGTTACGCCTCATTCGCCAAATAGCTAAACGGCAAGTCCCAGATGCTCGATTTGAAAATCACCCCAAATGAAGGTGCTCCAAAATTGAAATTTCGCTGCTGCATTTCTCAAAGCTTTGCTTTTGCAATAATCTATAAGCCTTATATAGTCATAGCTAGCTCAGAGAGCCGGAGCTCAAACAACTTTCATTGTTACGCCTCATTCTCAAAATAGCTTTACGGCAAAGTCCAGATGCTCTATTTGAAAATCAGCCCAAATGCAGGTGCTCAAGAAATCCAAACAACTGAAATGGAAAATTATCGCAATAGGTGTTGAAAAAGGTCCTTTTAAAAATCAGAATGCCAATTATTTGTTTTGGAGAGCTTTAAAAGCAATATCCTAAAAAAAGATTTCCCAATTTTGAAGTATTTTCAACAATCAATGATTTAAAAAACAATGGTGATAATGCTTTAAATTATGACATTAAGATAACAGCAATAAAATGAGAAAAGAATTTTCAGGTTTTTTTTATTTCTTATCCTTGATTCTCTTAAACTCGAAAGAGTCAAAAATAAAATGGAGATTATTTTTAGTAATATTTCTTCTAGCTTTTTCAACCGTGCAGTTTGCACAAAATGTAAAGCGAATTGACGGAACAAATATCTCTGCAGACAGTTTAAATGCAAAAATTCTGCATTTAATGAAGGTTGCCAATGTATCAGGTGCAGCTGTTGTTGTTTATAATGATAACAAACCTGTTTTCAACAAAACCTATGGATTGGCAAATGTTAAAAAGAATGAGTCTCTTAAAAAGACATCTGTAATGTATGCGGCCTCGTTCGCTAAAATGGTATTCGCATATATTGTAATGCAGTACGTTCAAGAAAAAGTCATTGACCTTGATAAACCACTTGTGCAATATTTGAAAAAACCATTGCCTGAAATCAAAATCAATGGATTTAGAAGAGGCTATCAAGACTTAAAAGATGACAATCGATACGAAAAAATAACAGCCCGAATGTGTCTGACACATACAACAGGCTTTCCTAATTGGCGTTGGTTCGAAGCAGATAAAAAAATAAAAATTAATTTTGAGCCAGGTACTCGGTACTCTTATTCGGGCGAAGGACTTTACTTGTTGCAATTTGTGATTGAGCAAGTCACTGGAAAAGATTATGAAACTATTTCACAAGAAAGAGTTTTTAAACCTTTTGGAATGATAAACACAAGCCAAATTTGGCAAACTCGTTTTGATACAAGCATTTCTTATGGACACAATGCTAAAAACGAGCCTTATGAATTAATGAAGTGGAAGGAAGCGAGTGCAGGTGGTTCTATGAGTACAACTTTTGAAGACTTTTCAAAGTTTTATACAGCATTGATAAGTGGAAAAGGACTTTCAAAAAAGAGTTTTAAGGAAATGACGAGCCAGCAAGTTAGGATACGCTCGAGAAGTCAATTTGGGCCACTTGCCAAAATTGACAGTACAGACAATGATACAATTCAATTGGGTTATGGTTTTGGTGTAGGAACTTTTACAACTCCATTCGGTAGGGCATTTTTTAAAGAAGGCCATGACGAAGGATGGGGGCATTACTCAATATGTTTCCTTGAAAAAAAAATTGCAGTTGTAATTATGACCAACAATGACAATGGAGAAAGTATATTCAAGGAATTTTTGGCTTACAGCATAGCCGATACATTTACACCTTGGAAATGGGAAAACTATATTCCCTACAATTATGTTCCACCACCAGTAGTAAACATCTATCATGTTACAACTGAAGATCTAGACAAATATTTGGGCGTATATAGTAGCAAACAACTGCCTATTAAAATTTCGATCACAAAAAATAATTTGAACCTAATTGCACAAGCTACAGGACAAAATGCACTTACTTTACAAGCAATAGCAAAAGACAAATTTGGTTATACAGATGAGGGCATAGTTTTAGAATTTAATCCAACCGATGTGACTTTTATTTTAAAACAATCGGGACAGATTCATCACTTTAGAAAAGAATAATTATTAACATAAATTTTCCTATTGGCATCATTTTTAAGAACCTTAAATCGGGAGTTTCCAATGACTTTTTTCTTAGGCTGATTTTCAAATTGAGCATCTGGGCATTGCCGACAAGCTATTTTGTGAATGAGGCGTAACAATGAAAGTTGTTTGAGCCCCAACTCTCTGAGTTAGCTATGTCTATAAGCATATAAAAATAGGGGCGAGTTCTTTCATTGTAGCCGAATGAGTAAAATAGTAGGCAAGGGACAGCAGCGAGATTTGGAAACAGACTGAGGAAAGAAATTTTTTGAATACTCCATCACACTTGCTTAAAATAAGCCATCAAAATTGCAGCTTTTGCAGCGCCGATTTCTGCTGCAAGTATAGATTCGGACTGGGCTTTGATATTTTTTACTGAACGAAAGGTCTTGAGTAATTGAGAAATGGTTTGAGGACCAATTCCATCGATCTGTTCTAATTCATTCTTGAAAGTGCCTTTTGACCGTTGGTCTCGATGAAAACCAATTCCAAAACGATGTACTTCATCCCTGATTCTTCTGACTAATTTTAAAGAATCGCTATCCCATGGCAATTTGATGGAAGCTGTATCACCAGCAAAAAATATTTCTTCTTCATTTTTAGCTAATCCGATCAATGTAGTTCTTCCCTCTACTCCTAACTCCCTGATACTCTCTAAGGCAGCACTTAATTGCCCTTTCCCGCCATCAATGATCACTAACTGAGGAAATGGAGCGTCTTCTTCTTTCAATCGCTTATATCGCCTGTAAACCACTTCTTTCATGGTTGCAAAGTCATTGATGCCAACAACTGTTTTTACATTGAATTTTCTATAATCATTCTTGGAAGGCATTCCATCTCTAAAACAGATCATTGCAGAAACAGGATATGCTCCTTGAAAATTAGAATTATCAAAGCATTCTATATCGGTAGGAACTTCAGATAATTGAAGAAACGCCTGTAATTCATACAATACCTTCTTTTTTTCTACATCTGTTTTACCTTCTAAGAGTAATAATTTTTTCTTGCGGAGTTCATCTTTGAAATAAAAAACATTTTTGATGGATAGGTCTAGTAATTTTTTCTTGTCTCCCAATTTAGGAACGGTAATAGTAATTGTTTGATCGGGATAATTGATCGAAAAAGGCACTACAATTTCATGGGCCAAGCTATTGAACTTTGTTCTTAGATTACCTATTACAAATTCTAAAACTTCCTCCTCCGTTTCTTCTAATTTGGTTTCAACTGGTACAGTATGTGTTTGAACAATGGTACCATTTTGAACCATTAAATAATTCACAAAAGCATTGTCATCGTCTTTTACAATGGAGAATACATCTAGATTGGTCAAGTGTTTACTCACGATCACCGATTTAGATTGGTAATTCTCTAAATGCTCAATTTTTTGTTGAATGAATCCCGCTTTTTCAAAATGAAGCGCAGCTACCTCTTTTTGCATTTCCGATTTAAAATGTTGAATTACTGAAGCAAGATTTCCTTTTAAAATATGTTTCACCATTTCTAATCCTTCTTGATAATCAGCATTAGATTGCAGTCCTTCGCATGGGCCCTTACAATTGCCCAGATGATATTCCAAACAGACTTTAAATTTTCCTTTTTGAATGTTTTGATCTGTCAGGTTCAGTTTGCAATTTCTTAATGGAATATATTGTTTTACAAAATCAATCAATTCTCGAACTCTACCTGACGAAGTAAATGGTCCAATGTATTCAGAACCGTCATTGATTTTTTTTCTTGTTAAAAAAATTCTCGAAAATGGTTCCTTTTTTACAACAATGTAGGGGTAGGTTTTATCGTCTTTTAAATTGATATTGTATTTGGGTTGGTATTCTTTGATCAATGCATTTTCCAATAAAAAAGCATCCTGTTCGGAATCTACAATGGTGAATTCAATTTTGTGAATCCGTTGAACCAACTCATGGGTCTTATATCCAACGAATGTTTTATTAAAATAAGAACTGACTCTTTTTCTTAAACTTTTAGCTTTTCCAATATAAATTAAAGTACCCTCTTTGTTATAGTATTTATAAATACCTGGGTTAATTGGAATAGTATGGGCTAATTGTTGAAACTGTTCTTGTGTCATTTATTTAAAACTTTATCCCAACTAATAACAGTCTTTTCCTCAGAAGTGGTTCCATTCATATTTTTTGATTGGCTTATTTGAAATTGATGATCGGCCAACCAGCTTATTTGTTGAGTAGTAGTAATGCCATTCTCTGTTGCGTAGGTTCTAATAAAAAGCCTTTTAATGATATTGGTTTCTTCGCTCAATAGTACATCTATTCTTTGTATAGAAAGGCTAGGTTCAGCAGGCGTATAATTAATGGTGTAACTGGCTGTACTTAAATCTTGAAAAACAGATTCTTTATAGAGTTGCTTTTGTCTAATAAAGTCGTTGGCTATGCTAAGCACCTTTGCTGCTTCTATTAAAAAAGTTGATTTATCAATTATTTCATTGCTTTCAGATGAATCTTTAGTGATTGTTCTATGTATTACAAAATCCCTAAGATCTACAAATTTCATTTGTTCTCTTATTAAATTATCTACTGGATAATATTTTGAAGTATCTGCAATTGGTTGCTGTTTGCCTAAATGTTTATTGCTTTTAGATTGACATGCTGCAATCAAAAGGGCTATTGAAATAAATGAGACGACTAATTTATTCATGTTACAAAACTATCCAAAATTTAGTCTATTTCCACTGACGTGTAATGCCCAATCTAATTCCATAATCCATCAAATTTTCTTTGATAGGATATTGATTGGTATAAGTGGGAAGATGCTGGTACCTAATTTGAGGACCAATTTGCCAAATATTTGCACCACTCTTGTATGAGAAGTTGATGCCAATACTGCTATTAACATTCCATTTACGAATGAAACTATTTCCGTCGGTATAATTTTTATAATCTGTAGAAAGCAAGAACGTGCTGTTATTAATTGACAATGTTGGTTGAACAGAAGCTTCGGCATTTAATCCAACTCTCTTTCCTTTGATCAATTCCCACTGCACACCTACCGGAATAGACACCTGATAAGTTTTATTGTTCAACTGTTCTGATTTATATCCGGTATTATTATTATAGGTAGAGAATAAATTAAGGGTTTGTACGCCATTATTATTGATCAATGAAAGTGTACTTGGGCTGGTTAATGTTTTAAATGTTTCAATATGATATTGGCGAACATTCAATTGCACACCTGTTTTAAATTTCAAGTTTTTGGCAATATTATACAAAGCTGCAAAACCAACTTCAACACCCATTGATGGGCTATGACGAACAATATCGTTTACATTGGCAGAATAATTGAGTCCTAATGGAACGTTTTGTGTGTTGGTGTTAGAAACAGTACTTGGCTGTATTACTTGTTTAACTGCTGCATCTGAAAGGGTACGATAACTTTTTGATGGAGTTACATAAAACTGAAATCCTACTCTTGATACCTTTTTCCAAGGAATAGTTTTGGTTGAAGTAACAATGTTTTTTAAATATTCATCTTCTAATTGAATAGGTTGTTGGTTAGCAGGAATTGATTTTAATAAATTAGGAATGACCAGTTCTTTTGATTCAATAGCTTCTTCCTTTAAAGAGATAGTGTTCAAATTCAATGCTGTTAATGTATTTGCAGTATTTGAATTTACTGTGATTGGTATGCGAACAGCATTATTTTCTGCGGATATTGAAGGTCTATTTTTTTCTATTCCAACCGTTAATTCTGGGTTTGTTGAAACAACATTTTCATCCTGCAAATAAACAAGTTCTTGCAATTGATTATTGGCAATAGCGGAAATGGTGTAATCAGTAATATGTTGCGGCTCAATCACTCCTAAATAAGATTCAGTAGATTCTTTTGGAGCTATTTGATTGGTTCTGATAATTGTTTTTATAGGAGCTGCTTCAGTTGCCGCAATAGATTGAATTCTTTCTGCTGCAGGTGACATGAGTAAAGTCGAAACCGTTAAACCAACAATAATAAACAGCGCAATGAAAGTAAGTGCAGGCCATGTTTGTGTACCGTGAATTTCTGTTCGAATATTGTTCCAAACATGATCGGACGGATACATACGATGATGCTTTACTTCATCTTGTAGTAATTGCGCAAATTCGTCGTCTTGGTAATTCTTGTACTCCATATAAACAGATCAATGAAACTACTTTTTTAAAGCAGCTAACCATTGATAATCCTCCTTTGGTTGTTCGATAATTCTCTTTTTCACCAATATCATTTCTAACATTGCCTTTGCTCTTGTAAATTGACTTCTGCTCGTACTTTCTTCAATATCCAACATGTCGCCAATTTCTTTGTGACTATATCCTTCTAGTGCATATAAGTTCAAAACAGTTTTATAACCCATTGGCAATAGTCGAATACATTCTATGATTTGTCTTGCTTGCATGATAGAAGGCATTGTTTCTTCTTTCACTTCTAAATAGCCAGCATGATCCAAATCGATATTTTCATTAAACTTTTTGTTTTTCTTCAAAAAATTAATGCATGTATGCACGATAATTCTTCTTACCCATCCCTCAAATGCACCTTTGTTTTGAAAAGTATGAATTTGAGTAAAGATCTTGATGAATCCTTCTTGTAACATGTCTTCTGCATCTTCCCTGCTTTGACTAAAACGATAACATACACTCAACATTTTGGGACTGTAACGATTGTACAGTTCGCGTTGAGCGGATGGGTCATTTTGTAAACAGCCTACTAAAATGGCTTGTTCTGTCATGTGGGGGAAAATATTTACCCTAAATATAAGACATATATTTATTCAATCTGCTGCATGTTTTTGCGGCTTTTAAGGTATTTTACAGAATAAATATAACAAAGCCACATTTTTTGTAATTTGGTATCTATTCTTAATAATTGATGAATTATGGACAGAAGGTCCTTTTTAAAAGTAAAGGCGGAGAAAAATTATAAAGCGGCAATCGCTTTTGAAATGACACCGCCGCCTCCAACCGGAGGATTAAGTCCATTTGCTGGAGCATTTACTGAATTAGAATTAACCCATTTATTGAAAAGAACCTTATTTGGTGTTTCTAAAGCAGACCTCAATTATTTTAAGAATAAAACTTTGAATCAAACGGTGGATGAATTGCTCAATCCTTCAGCAGCAATTCCAGACCCTCCTTTAAAAGAGTATACTGTTGGAACCGCTGCAGTGCCTGATAATAATATTGCTATTGGTACTACCTGGGTGAATGATAATAATACGGACGGAACAATTGCTTCTTTAAGAAGGTCATCATTTAAAAAATGGTGGATGGGAGTGATGATCAATCAAGATAGAAGTATCAGAGAGAAAATGACCCTTTTCTGGCACAATCATTTTGCCACAGAAACCAATGATATTGGTAATTCAGCCTATGTTTACAGGCACCATAATTTATTAAGAACATCCGCTTTAGGAAATTTCAAGACCCTTACAAAAGCGGTAACTTTAGATCCGGCTATGCTGGTTTATTTAAATGGACAGTCAAACACTTTAACTGCTCCAGATGAAAATTACGGTAGAGAGATTCAAGAATTATTCTGTTGTGGAAAAGGACCAGGATCTAGATATACAGAAGATGATGTAAAAGCCGCTGCAAAAGTATTAACTGGCTGGAGAGTTACGAGTAATCCTGTAACATCTTATTTTACAGAAAGCAGACACGATAAAACCAATAAAACATTCTCTTCTTTTTATAATAACACCATCATTGTAGGTAAAACTGGAGCAACTGGGGGAGAGTTAGAATTAGATGAGATGTTGAATATGATATTTTCTACACAAGAAGTAGCAAAATATGTTTGTAGAAGAATTTATCGTTGGTTTGTTTATTATGATATAGACGCTTCTGTAGAAACCAATGTAATTTCACCTTTAGCTGATTTGTTCAGAAATAGTAATTACGAGATCAAACCTGTTTTATCTGCATTGCTCAAGAGCGAACATTTTTTTGATTCATTAAGTAAAGGATGTCAAATTAAAAGTCCTGTAGATTTGGTTGTAGGATTGTGCAGAGAGTTTAACGTTGCATTTCAACCTGCAGTTGATTATGCTACCAATTATGGATTTTATAATTACTTGGTAAGCTGGGTAAATAATATGCAACAAAGTATTGGAGATCCTCCAGATGTAAGTGGTTGGAAAGCCTACTATCAAGAACCTCAATTTTACCAAATTTGGGTAAATGCAGATACATTACCGAAAAGAAATCAATATACCGATACATTAGTAGTGAGTGGTTATACTTTCAATAGTAAAAAAATACTGATTGATGGGGCTGAATATGCAAAAACATTATCCAATCCGAGGGATCCGAATGTGTTGATCAATGATCTGGTTGCAGCAATGTATCGAATTGATATTTCAGCAGCTTCAAAAGCTCAACTAAAAAGAGACATTTTATTAGCTGGGCAATCCACAGATTTTTATTGGACCGAGGCTTGGGATTTATTTATTTCAACACCAACCAATACTACCAATACAACGAGTGTTAGAAATAAAATTAGGGATCTGATTAAATACTTAATGAATCTAGCTGAATATCAGCTATCATAATTGATTGAATATGAAAAGGAGAGACTTTTTACGAAATACTGTACCAGCCGGCATTGCATTGCCATCCTTGGTTGGAGGCTTTTCGTTTAAAGCATTTGGAGCCGATTCTCCTTTTGCACAGTCAATCTTTTTGCCTGTAACCAATACCGATCATATTGTTGTGATCGTGCAATTGAATGGTGGTAATGATGGATTGAATATGGTCATTCCATTAGAGAACTTTAGTAATTATGTTGCCGCTCGCCCGAATATTTATATTCCAGAAAACAAAGTGCTTAAATTAAATGGAATCACTAAAACAGGGTTACATCCTGCAATGACCGGATTACAAACAATGTTTAACGAAGGCAAATTGAATGTGATTCATTCTGTGGGTTACCCTCAACCAAGTTTTTCTCATTTTAGAGCAACAGATATTTGGATGAGTGCAAGTGATAGTAATAATGTGGTTAATAGCGGATGGGCGGGTAGATACTTGAATTATGAATATCCTAATTTCCCTAATGGATATCCTAATTCATCAATGAAAGATCCATTGGCCATTCAAATTGGATCTGCAACATCACTTACATTTCAAGGACCAGCTGTAAGTATGGGTATGAGTATCAGTAATCCTTCTAGTTTTTATAATTTAGTAAATGGAGTGCAAGATACTGCACCCAATACACCTGCAGGAAAAGAACTCACGTTTCTGCGCCAAATTGCACAACAAACGCAACAATATGCAACAGTAGTTAAAGATGCTGCTGCTAAAGTAACTACTCAAGTAACTTATCCTACCGGAAATAGTTTAGCCGATCAATTAAAAATTGTTGCACGTTTAATTAAAGGAGGATTGCAAACAAGGGTGTACATGGTTAACTATGGTGGGTTTGATACACATTCGGCACAAGTAAATTCAACAGATACTTCTACAGGTTCTCATGCAAATTTGTTAGGCAATGTAAGTAATGCCATTAAAGCATTTCAAGATGATCTTAAATTCTTAGATATCGAAGAACGCGTTATTGGAATGACATTTTCTGAATTTGGAAGAAGGATAAAAAGCAATGCAAGTACAGGAACTGATCATGGTTCTGCAGCGCCTTCTTTTGTTTTTGGTAAAAATGTAATGGGCGGCGTAACTGGCGACACACCTATGTTTGGCGCTACTGTTTCTGTAAATGATAATATTCCTTTTCAATACGATTTTAGAAGTGTTTATGCAACCATATTGTCTAATTGGCTCTGTGTAAATGACCAAGATTTACAGCAGGTTATGTTGAAGAATTTTCAAACAATGCCATTGGTAAATGCTGCTGGTTGTAAAAAAGCGGTGAATATATCTGGTGATTCATTGATCAGTAATTATCCTAATCCATTTACGAGCAATACTGTCATTACATTCAAAACCAACGGTGGGCATACATTGGTTCAAATTTTGGATACAATGGGAAGGGTAATTGCCAATTTAACCGATCAAACATATACAGCTGGTACATATACAGTAACTTTCAATGGAGGTACTTTGCCTTCTGGTGTTTATTATGCTCGACTTCAAAATATGAGTGTTCAACAGGTGAGGGCCATGATCAAAGCTGGTAGATAAGCTACCAAAAAAAATATTTGCAACAACGATGTAAATATTCCCATACTCCTTATATTTGCAACTTCGTAGCAAATATATATACCATGATATCAAGATTTTTTGTTGTTTTCTTATCCATTGTAATGTTATCTATTCAAATCGATGCAAAACCTTTTAGTGGAGATGCAATCGGTGATCTAGCCCCCCTTGATAAAGGGAGTTTAAAAGGTAATGTGCTCGATGCGTTAACCGGAAAACCATTGATGGGCGCTTCCATCTTTTTACACGAAGCAAAATTAGGCGTGGTTACATCTGTGGATGGAAGTTTTACAACCCCGCAAGTTCCTGCAGGAAAATATTTAGTGGAAGTTTCATTTATGGGATACAAATCTTTTTTAGAGACAATAGAGATTGGAGCCAATACAAACAGAATAATCAAATTGGCCATTGCAGTTGTAGAAAATGAAGCTGTAACCGTTACTGGTGTAGCATCTGCTATGAGAGTCAAGCAATCTGCTCAACCAGTTTCAATCGTGAAAAAAGGAGATCTATTGGCCACTACTTCTACCAATATTATTGATGCATTAAGTAGGATAGTGCCTGGTGTAGCTGCATTGAGTACAGGTCCGGCCATTTCAAAACCAATCATTCGTGGATTAGGGTACAATAGAATCATTACCATCAATGATGGTGTTCGTCAAGAAGGCCAACAATGGGGTGATGAACATGGAATTGAAATTGATGAAAGTAGTGTTCAAAAAATTGAAGTACTAAAAGGGCCAGCATCTTTATTATATGGAAGTGATGGAATGGGTGGGGTAATCAATATCATCTCCAATGCTCCAGTAACTCAAGGAACTATTAAAGGAAATTTGAATCTAGGTTATTTAGACAATAATGGATTAATGAGCGCTAATGCCAACCTCGCTGGCCATTTAAAGAATGGATTTAATTGGAATATATATGGTTCATCTAAATCCGCTAAAGATTATCAAAATAAATATGATGGGAAAGTATTGAACAGCAGGTTCAACGAACAGAATTTTGGTGGTTATGTAGGCCTAAATCGTTCTTGGGGATACAGTCATTTAATGGTAAGTAGTTTTAATCAAAGCCTGGGTTTAATTGAAGGGGAAAGAGATGCAGCATCAGGAAAATTTTTATTGTTTGCTGGTACACCGCTTGAAAAAATTGCCAATAACGATGATTTAAATGCAAGGGATATTTTAGTGCCTGGTCAAAAAATCAATCATTTTAAAATTGCCAGTGATAATAATTTTGCAATAGGTGCAAATAGATTAATACTCAATATTGGTTATCAGAGAAACCAACGCAAAGAGTTAGGTGATCCTTTTGAACCTAATACGCCAAGTTTGTATTTCGACTTACAAACCGTGAATTACAATGTACAATTTCATTTACAAGAAAAAAATGGCTGGAAAACGGCAGTTGGCGTCAATGGAATGTTTCAACAAAATAAGAACCGAGCAGAAGAAGTGTTGATACCAGAATACCAACAATTTGATGCGGGCGCATTTGTATATACAAGAAAAACATTCAATAATAATCTAACGCTAAGCGGAGGTTTGCGCGGAGATTTCAGAAGTCTACAAAGCAAGCGATATGTTGATGCTGGAATACTTAAGTTCAATAATTTCAATAAAAACTTTGGCAATTTTAGTGGAAGTGTTGGATTGAGTTACAATGCTTCAGAATCGTTAACCATTAAAGCCAATCTTTCGCGAGGATACCGTGCTCCATCTGTTTCGGAATTAGCCAGTAATGGAACTCATGAAGGAACCAACCGATATGAATACGGTGATCAAAATTTGAAAACAGAAACTTCTTTACAGTTTGATGCTGGCATTGAGTTGAATACACAGCATGTAAGTTTTATGTTCAATGCATTTTATAATAATATCAATAATTATATTTTTTATAGCAAGCTGTCTAATAAAGCAGGAGGAGATTCATTGGTAAATGTAGATGGTCAAGACATCATGGCTTTTAAATTTAAGCAATCTGGTGCTGCATTGTATGGCTTTGAAACCAAATTAGATATACATCCACATCCTTTAGATTGGTTGCATTTTTCCAATACATTTAGTATGGTTGCCGGAAAATTCAATGAATCTTTTGAAGGAGTGAATCGTTTGCCTTTTATTCCATCCGCTCGACTACTCACTGAGTTAAGAGGAGACTTTAAAAAATCGGGCAATGCATTGCGTAATGCATATTTAAAATTAGAAATGGATAATGTGGGTACACAGAATAGGGTGTTTTCTGCTTACGATACAGAAACAGCTACACAAGGTTATACATTGTTTAATTTTGCAGTAGGAACGGATTTTGTACAAAAAGGAAAAACAATTTTTTCGTTGCATATAGCATTGAATAATTTCACTGATGTAGCTTATCAAAATCACTTAAGCAGAATTAAGTATGCCGGAGAAAATTTAGTTACCGGCAGAACAGGTGTATTTAATATGGGTAGAAATTTAAGTGTTAAATTAAATGTGCCATTGGATTTTGCAGTAAAAAAATAATAAATCTGTTTATAGGTATACATAAGATATAGTCTCTTGGCCGAGCGGACGGCAGCTTCTTTGTTAGATTCATAGGGTTTATTACTACCTTGCTAATAATATACTTTATTATGGATATTACCATTAATACACCCGCATTACTTTTTCCGGCCATTAGTTTGATAATGCTCGCTTATACCAATCGCTTCTTGGCATTATCTAACCGCGTACGATCATTACACGATAAATACGAAGGGCATGAAAACAGGCATATCATTCATGCGCAAATAAGAAACCTCCGTTATCGATTAAAACTCATAAAAAATATGCAGGCGCTTGGAGTACTTACTTTTTTAAGCAGTATTCTGTGTATGTATTTTATATATAACGAATGGATGATAATGGCTCATTGGGTATTTGCTTTAAGCCTTTTTATTTTTGCAGCATCTTTGGCACTTTCTTTATTAGAAATTCAATTGAGTACAAAAGCCATTGAATTAGAGCTCAGCGACATTGAAGGATTAGATGATCCTTCGGTAATGGAATACCTAAAAAAGAAATTCGAAAAGGATTAAGTAGTAAATAGCTGCTAAGCCATCGCCATCGCTTTTCTTTCTCCAATCTGTTGACGCCACATAGCATAATACAATCCTTTTTCTACCAATAGTTCGGCATGACTGCCTGTTTCCACCACCTGGCCTTTTTCTAATACATAAATTCTATCGGCGTGCATGATGGTGCTTAATCTGTGCGCAATCATAACGGTGATCTGTTCCTTTTGTGCAGATATATTTCTGATGGTATTGGTAATTTCTTCTTCAGTGATACTATCCAACGCAGATGTTGCTTCGTCGAAAATTAGTAATTGAGGATGTCTGATCAACGCTCTTGCTATGGATAATCGTTGTTTCTCGCCACCACTTAATTTTAATCCCCCTTCTCCAATCATGGAATCAATTCCTTTATCTGCTTTAGCCAATAAATTATCACAACTGGCTTTATGCAAGGAATCTTTAACATCCTTATCTGTTGCACCTGGTTTTACAAACAATAAATTCTCCCGTATAGTTCCTGCAAATAATTGGGTGTCTTGAGTAACAAAGCCAATTTGATTTCTGAGTTCATCAAAATTAATATCGTGGCCGTCTACTCCATTGTAAATAATATTTCCTTCTTTTGGTTGGTACAAACCCACCAATAGTTTTACCAAAGTGCTCTTGCCTGCTCCAGAAGGGCCAACAAAAGCAATGGTCTCGCCTTTTTTAGCTTCAAAACTTATTCCATCCAATGCATTGTATTGGGCAGTTTGATGTTGGAAAATGATATTTTCAAAAGCCAATGTATCTATATTCCCAATATGGTGCGGATATAAAGGTTTTGGCTCGGAAGGTTTCATCATTAAGTTGTGAAAATTATTCAATGAAGCTTCAGCTTCTCTATAGGAAAGAATAATATTTCCGATTTCTTGTAAAGGGCCAAAAATAAAAAATGAATAAAAAGTCAATGTCATCACTTCCCCAGCCGTGAGTTTACCTTGGAATACCAACCACAATAAGGTGAACATAATGATCTGACGCAATAAATTCACAAATGTACCTTGTACAAAACTTAAGGAGCGTATGCTTTTTACTTTTCTTAATTCGAGCCCCAATATTTTGTACGTATTTTTATTCAATCGGTTGATCTCTTGTTCTGTTAATCCCAAGCTTTTTACCAATTCAATATTTCTCAAACTTTCTGTGGTTGTACCAGCAAGAGTAGTGGTTTCCTTTACAATTACTTTTTGAATTGTTTTAATTTTCTTGCTCAGAAAACTGGTAAGCA
>JANOZT010000094.1:0-38147 GCA_031429515.1 Sphingobacteriia bacterium | reverse complement strand
GAGAACTCACCAAAATGTTTGAAGAAAATAAAAGAGGTAGTTTGAAAGAAGTTGCTGAATACTTTAAATCTAAAACAGTTAAAGGAGAAATTGTTCTAGTAGTTCAAGGGAAACAATAAGCTCAATATTCAATTATTATTTCTTCCATTTTTTTTCTTTCTATATCAGGTACCCAGCAATCAGAAGCTACTTTTCCAACTGGAATTAATAGATATGGCTTTTCGTTCTCTGGTCTTTTCAAAAGCTTTGATAAAAAATTCATTGGACTAGGAGTATGTGTGAGGGCTCCAAGACCTGCGTTATGAATCGCAGCCAAAAGAAAACCACAAGCAATTCCACAACTTTCGGTTACATAATAATTTTGACGCTTCTTTCCATCATTTTCAAATTCATAACTTCTTTTAAAGACGATAATTAAATAAGGAGCGATCTCTAAAAATTGTTTTTGCCAATCTGTTCCTAATGGAGCTAAATCTTTTAACCATTCCTCACTCATTCTACTCTCATAACTTTCTTTTTCTTCTGCTTCTGCTGCTTCCCGGATTTGTTTCTTTAGAATGGGGTCTTTAACTATGCAAAATGTCCAAGGCTGTTTATGTGCACCTGAAGGTGCAGTAGAGGCTGTTTGAATAATGTTATGGATTACTTCAATTGGAAAAGATTCTTCAGAAAATTCACGAATAGTTCGCCTTTGATCCATCCAATTATAGAAATTGGATGACCTTCTTTCCATTTCCAAATCCTCAAATGTTTCTTTTTGATATTGTACATATGGGAATCCATCAATAAATTTCTTTTCCATGATTAAATTAATTTACTGAAATTTACCAAACTTATTTAATAAACTGAAGGCATGAAAAAAATTACTCTTTTATTGGTTATTACTACATCCTTATTGGTCTCTGCTTTTGCTCAACCAGAAAGATGGCAGCAAAAAATAAAATACAATATCAATGTAAAAGTAGATGTGCTGACCAATCGTTTTTCCGGAACTGAAAAAATTGAGTATTCGAATAATTCAACGGATACTTTAACGAGGGTATTCTTGCATTTATATTGGAATGCT
Organism: Sphingobacteriia bacterium; assembly: GCA_031429515.1. GTDB lineage: Bacteria > Bacteroidota > Bacteroidia > Chitinophagales > Chitinophagaceae > Sediminibacterium. The sequence continues at coordinate 37,081 of JANOZT010000094.1, read as the reverse complement.
TTTCAACCGAATAGCAGTATGGATATGCGAAGTAGGGAATTGGGTAAAACAAAAATAAGTGAACCAAACCCTAGAAGACAAACCGATGGTTTGGATTGGGATCCCCGTGTAAAAGATAGAATCAGCAAATTAGCCCCTAATGAAATTGGATTTCAAAATGTACAATCAGTATTGATTAACGGAGTTGCACAGCAACTTAAAGTGCATGAAACTATTTTAGAAGTAGTTCTCGTAAAACCAATTTTGCCTAAAACAAAAGTGCTTTTAGATGTAGCTTTTGAAGCCCAGGTTCCTTTACAAGTCAGGAGAAGTGGAAGAGATAACAAAGAAGGTATTCGATATAGTATGAGTCAATGGTATCCTAAAATGGTAGAATACGATTACCAAGGTTGGAATGCAAACCCATATATCGCAAGAGAATTTTATGGAGTATGGGGAGACTATGATGTTTCTATCACAATCGATAAAAATTATATGGTAACTGCAGGCGGAGATTTATTGAATGCAAATGAAGTGGGCTTTGGGTATGAAGCTCCTGGTGTTAAAATGAGTAATTCAACAGCAGCTACAAAAACTTGGAAATGGCAAACATACAATGTGCATGATTTTATGTGGGCTGCAGATCCCAATTATAAAATGATCACTAGAGTAGTAGCAAATGGGCCATTGATTCGCGTTGTTTATAAAGCTGTTGATTCATTGGAAAATCGATGGCAAAAATTGGCAGATACAGTAGCGTTGGCATATCCAATCATGGCCAAAACTTTTGGGACATATCCTTACAAAACATACACATTTGTTCAAGGAGGAGATGGAGGTATGGAATATCCAATGGCAACATTGATCAATTCAGCTAGTGTTGGAACTGCTATTCATGAATGGATGCATAGTTGGTATCAGATGATGATGGGAACTAATGAATCATTGTATGCATGGATGGATGAAGGATTTACAGATTATGCTACAAATCGTGTACAGTCTACATTGAGAGGACGTACAGGTTTCTTTTATGATGGTTCTTATAGATCCTATTTTAATTTAGCTAAGAGTGGGTTGGAAGAACCAGCAAGTACACATGCCGATCATTTCAATACTAATTTTGCTTCTAGCAATGCAGCCTATAGCAAGGGTGCGGTTTTCATGGAACAACTGGGATATATAGTAGGAGATACTGTGAGAGATAAGATTTTGTTAGCCTACTATAATTCTTGGAGATTTAAACATCCTAATCCAAATGATTTTATCAGAGTGGCAGAAAAAATAAGTGGAATGGAATTAGATTGGTACAAAGAATATTGGATCTATAGTACAAAAACCATCGACTACGCAGTGGGTGATATTGCTGTTGTAAACAATAAAACTTCAATTACTGTTAAGCGAATAGGAAAAATGCCTATGCCAATTGATGTGCTGATTACTTTTAAAGACGGAACGCAGGAATTGCATGTAATTCCATTGGATCTAATGTATGGACATAAGCCAGCTGAGAATAAAATTGCTAGAACAGCTCAGCCAGAATGGCGATGGACTCATCCTGATTATAGCTTTACAAGCAATCGTCCAATTAAAGACATTAAGCAAATTGAAATAGACCCAAGTATGCGATTAGCAGATATTAATCGCACCAATAATAAATTGGTTATACCGGAGTAAGTTATTGGTTATTGATTATTCAGTTATTATCAAGAATTCGTATCAATTGCTTAATAATTAAACAACCAAATTATTTTGCAACGTGAATAATGAATTTTTCTTCGAAATAAGGTTCAGGGAATATTTTAAAGATGGGCATCATTTTGGGTCTAGCTCCACTTTCAAATATTTCTTGGGCTAAATCACCCCCCTTTAAACAAATTAATCCGTTTCTAATAAAATCCGGACCGGTCGCAGCCCCAGGTTGTTTTTTCAACAAAGGCATGCTCCATTGCAATAAATCTTTTAATGGTGCTACTGCACGGGAAATAGCAAAATCAAATTTTCTATTTTTAATATCTTCTGCTCTTGTATGTTGTGTTGTAATATTTTTGATACCTGCTGCTTCGCAAACTGCTTCTACTACTTTTAATTTTTTAGCAATGCTATCTACCAAGTGAAACTTCACTTCAGGAAAGAAGATGGCCAATGGGATACCCGGAAAGCCTCCACCACAGCCAATATCGATGATATTAGACCCTGGCACAAATTCAACAATCGCTGCAATACTTAATGAATGTAATACATGGTGTAAATAAATACTGTCAATATCTTTTCGGGAGACTACATTTATTTTAGCATTCCATTCTTTATATAAATCATCTAATAATCCAAATTGTTTAATTTGACTTTGGTTAAAGTCATCGAAGTAATGGGTAATTAATTCCAATTTTTCCTGGGTGCTTTCCATATGGCAGGTGCTGTAAAAATGAAGTAAAAAAACATCCAAATATCCAATAATAAAAACCATGGAAATAAATCAGATTCGTTCAGTTTTTTCATGGTTTTAAAATAAACAAAAGATTGTACAATAAATCGAATTCCAAAAACGGCTAAAGCTATCCACCAGTTAAAGAAAATCATACTCACTGCTAAAAAAGGATACAATAAAAACAAACTCAAAGAATAAAGCCCTAAAAGAAATTTATGTTTTGGCTGATAATATTTACTAGTTGTATAGTGTCTGTATTTTTGTGAAAGCCACTCATCCCAAGTTTTTTTAGAATCACTTAAAGTAAAAGTATCTGGATCGATTGAAATAGCTGTATTAGTTGGATTAGCAACTTGGTTGATGAATAAATCATCGTCTCCACTAGGTATCTGATTAATCGAAGAGAATCCTTTATTTCTGAGGAAGACATTTTTCTTATAACTCAAATTTCTGCCTACTCCCATATAGGGTGTTCCTACGATAGCGTATGATAAATATTGAATGGCAGTATGGAAAGTTTCAAAACGAATTAATTTATTTAAAAGACCGGGCTGTTTATGATAAGCTCCATATCCTAATACTATTTCAATATCATCGGTATAAGTGTCCTGCATTTTTTGAATCCAAAATTCAGATGCTGGAACACAATCTGCATCTGTTAATAAAACAATTTCGTATTTAGCACTTTTAATGCCCATTGATAAAGGGAATTTTTTTCCAGTGATCATGATGGCTTCCTGTGTTAACTCCACCATATTCAAGTTCTTAAAAGAACGTTTAAACTCATCAATTACATATTTACTTTCATCAGATGAATTATCATTCACCAAAACCACTTCATGAGTGGTTTTATAATTTTGGACCAAAACGCCTGGAAGATTTTTTACTAAATTATGGGCTTCATCTCTTGCACAGATCACCACAGAAACAGGGTGTTCTACTGTGTTTTCTTTGACAGCTGGAATAAAATTGGCCAATCGAAGAAAAAAGTAGCCATAATAGAAGAGTTGGGTAAGGATGATTGCACAGAAAAGTCCAAAACAAATGGTCCAGACAATAGAGGGTATGATCATATCGCAAAAATAAGGATTTTGAAGGAAGGAAGGAAGCGTGACTATGATCCAATAACTACCCTTATTTTTGCCAAATGGCTGCACTTCAATTTTCGCTTGAAAAAACAAGTACCGATTCTTCAGCAAGGGCTGGAACAATTGTTACCGACCATGGTATCATTGAAACGCCCATTTTTATGCCAGTCGGTACTGTTGGTTCTGTTAAAGCAGTTACACAACAACAATTGAAATTGGATATTCAAGCGCAAATTATTTTGGGTAATACCTATCATTTGTATTTGAGGCCAGGAACAGAAGTATTAGAAGCTGCAGGTGGGTTGCATCGCTTCATGGGTTGGGATAGACCTATCTTAACAGACAGTGGTGGTTACCAAGTATTTTCTTTAGCAGCAAATAGAAAAATTAAAGAAGAAGGAGTTGTTTTTCAATCGCATATTGATGGGAGTAAACATTTGTTTTCTCCAGAATCGGTAATGGATATACAAAGAAGTATTGGTGCCGATATCATCATGGCTTTTGATGAATGCCCTCCATATCCAAGTGACTATCAGTATGCCAAAAAAAGCATGCATTTAACGCATCGTTGGTTGGATAGATGTTTTGCTCGTTTAGCGGAAACCCCTGATAAATATGGGTATACCCAGAATTTATTTCCCATTGTTCAAGGAAGTACTTATAAAGATTTAAGAAAAGAGTCCTGTGATTTTATTGCTTCAAAAAATGCAGCAGGAAATGCAATAGGAGGTTTGAGTGTAGGGGAACCGCCTGAAATGATGTATGAGTATACAGCGCTATGTGCCCAACATTTACCTGCCAATAAACCGAGGTATTTAATGGGTGTTGGAACACCTTGGGATTTATTAGAATGCATCGATTTAGGAATTGACATGTTTGATTGTGTGATGCCAACAAGGAATGGAAGAAATGGTATGCTTTTTACCACACAAGGAGTAATTAATATTCGCAATAAAAAATGGGCAACTGATTTTTCTTGTATTGATCCAGGATTGCCTGCTGAAATGAGTCAATATTATAGTAAAGCATATATGCGGCATCTTTTTGTTGCTGGTGAAATACTCGGTTTGCAATTAGCAAGTATTCAAAACCTTTCCTTTTATTTATGGTTGGTGAAAGAAGCAAGGAACAATATTTTATCTGGTGATTTCGTTAATTGGAAGCGACAGATGATTGAAATTGTCAAGCGCCGTTTATAAAATCCATCCTTTATTAAATCAGCATATTCTGTGGGGATAACTCTCGGGCGAACCTATATTTATGCACTTTTACAATATTTGTTAAATAGTTTAACGACTTGTGGGTATTTTAGCAATGCTTACTAATCCGTTATCTATTGAAGTCCTAAAATTATACATCCATTTCCATGGATGTATTTTTTTTACGCATCTTTGTACCAGCCATGAAAAAACTGGATTGGTACATACTCCGCAAATTCCTTACAACATTCTTCTTCGCAATATTTTTATTTGCGGTGATTGCTATTGTTGTTGATGTAAGTGAAAAAACCGATGACTTTGTTAAATCTCAATTGGGATTACAAAAGATCATTACTCAATATTACTTTGGATTTATCCCTCATATCATTGCATTACTTTTTCCGTTGTTCGTTTTTATTGCAGTAATATTCTTCACTTCAAAAATGGCGGGCAATAGCGAAATTGTAGCTATACTAGCTAGTGGAACTAGCTACTCAAGATGGTTAAGACCTTATTGGATTGGAGGAATTATTTTATCGATCATGTTGTGGTTTGCCAATCAATATGTTGTTCCAAAAGCCAATCAGATCAGGGGAAGTTTTGAAGCAAGATATATTGATGCCAATTCTAGTTATACGGCACTGCTTGGAAAAGCATCTAATATTTATCTACGAATAGATTCATTTACTTATGCAGGTATTTATTCATATGATACTGCAACAAAAAGGGGTGGTCCACTTTTCTTATATACCATCAAAGACAATAAAGTAACTGCCAATTTGAGAGCTGATTATGTTAGTTGGGACACAGCCACTAAAAAATGGAAAGTAGAGTCCATTCTTTCGAGGAAATTATATCCAATGAAAGAGCAAATAGATCAAGAAGTATTACGCTTAATGACTTATACTTTTAAGCCTGTTGATTTAAGCAGAGATAAATATACCAAAGACAAATTAACTTCCCCCGAGCTCGATCGATTTATTCAATTAGAAGAATTAAGAGGCTCAGAAGGGCTCAATGGTTTGAAAGTAGAACGTTACAGAAGAGATGCAACCTGTATCACTGTATTACTACTTACATTAATTGGGGCGATTGTTGCTGGAAGAAAGGTAAGGGGCGGAAGTGGGGTACATCTGGCGTTGGGCTTTGTTATGGCTGCATTATTTATCATTACCGACCGTTTTTCTACCATTTTTTCCACCAAGGGCAATTTGCCCCCTTTGATAGCCGCTTGGATACCCAATATCATATTTGTTTTCGTAGTTGTTTACTTGTATAGGAAAGCTCCAAAATAAATATTTATTAAATACTCAACTTGGCTGGCATCAATTTTGTTATAGCGATAAGTTCAATTACCTTTGAACGGTAATACCATAAAATATACGATAACGCCATGGGAATCATTAAAGACAAATTCAAAGCCAAAGCAGACGCAGCTAGTATCGAAATAAAAGATATTATTAAAGAACATGGCAATAAAAAAATTGGAGAAGTAACCCTGGCTCAGGTTTATCAAGGTATGCGTGGTATTACAGGCTTGGTTACAGAAACCAGTTTGTTGGATGCACAGGAAGGAATTCGTTTTCGTGGTTATACAATACCTGAATTACAACAAAAATTACCAGCAGCAATTCAAGGAGGTGAACCATTACCTGAAGGATTATTTTACTTGATGTTAGTTGGGGAGCTTCCTACAGAAGAAGATGCTAACCATATAACCAGTGTATGGCAAAGAAGAAGCCATGTTCCTAATCATGTATTTGCAACGATCGATGCACTTCCTTTGAATACGCATCCGATGACCATGTTTGTAGTTGGAGTAATGGCTTTGCAAACTGAAAGTAATTTTGCTAAAGAATATGCTAAAGGAATCAATAAGAAGGATTATTGGGATCCTATTTATGATGATTCTATGGATTTAATAGCAAGACTACCAAGAATTGCGGCTTATATATATAGAAGAAAATACAAGAACAACGAACATATTCAACCGAATGGATTATTAGATTGGGCTGGAAACTTTGCCCATATGATGGGTTATGACGATGAGAGTTTTAAAGAATTGATGCGTTTGTATATGACCATTCATGCCGACCATGAAGGAGGAAATGTGTCTGCACATACCACTCATTTAGTTGGCTCTGCATTGAGTGATCCTTTTTTAAGTTATGCAGCAGGAATGAATGGATTGGCGGGTCCATTGCATGGATTGGCCAATCAAGAAGTGATCAAATGGATCTACGAAATGCAGGAAAAATTAGGAACGGATGATCCATCTAAAGAACAAATAGCCCAATATGTTCAAGATACGCTAACTGCTGGAAAAGTAGTGCCAGGTTATGGTCATGCAGTGTTGCGTAAAACCGATCCTCGTTTTGAAGCTCAAATGGAATTTGGTAAAAAGCATATGCCTGATGATAAATTGGTAAATACAGTTTGGAAAATTTATGAAACTGTTCCTCCTATTTTGCAATCATTAGGAAAAATTAAAAACCCTTGGCCAAATGTAGATGCACATAGCGGTGCTTTATTGGTGCATTATGGTTTTGTAGAATACGAATTCTATACTGTATTATTTGCTGTTAGCAGGGCTTTAGGTGTATTGGCTAGCTTATGTTGGGATCGTGCTTTGGCATTCCCTCTAGAGCGTCCTAAATCGGTTACTACTGCATCAGTAAAATTATGGATCGAAGGGAAGGACGAAATTTGGGAGTGATCTACAATTTCGGTACCGTAATCATCTTACTTGTAGTATCAGCACATCCATTTCCAGTAACTATTAATTGAACTTTGTACTGTGTACTTGTAGCCGCTTTGTTGTAAGTAGTTTCTATGAAACTATAGAAATCATTACTTTTTTGTCCATTTCCAAAATCCCATTGATAACTATCAATTGTACTTGTAGGAATAGTGGACCTACTATTAAAAGACCATCTTTGTGTAGTAGCATTTTGTGCCACTAAAGTTTCTTCAAATGCAGCTTTAGGTTTAGGGGTTTCACCTTTTGAGTTCACCATTTTATTGGTTGTATACAATAATCTACCATTTAGTTTGATTGATAGTATTACATCGTAATCATTGGGATATTTGTATTTGTAAGTGATCGGATTACCCGTTTTTACAGGTAGCCCATCAGAAAAATCCCACTCATACATTGCTCCTGTAGGAACATTTTCGGCTTCGGAAGTAAATCGAATCGTTTCATTAATACAAGCATCAAAAGCTTCAGTTTTAAAAGATCCTTTAATGTTATATATACCTGGAATCAGCACTCTAATAGTAGTATCCGCTTTGCAACCCGAGTTAGTAGTTACAGTAAGCTTTACAGGGTAAGTAGTATCATTGATTTTTTTGGGAAATTCATAACGAACTAATCCAAAAGATGAAATCAATTTATTCCCATCTCCCCATTCGTATAGATATTGTACAAAGTCTCCTTGATTAACAGACGAAGTACTATTGAAAGTAATATAATTTTGGTTGAAAGGATAATCATATTTTACAGTGAAACTTGCTTCTGGTTTAGTGATTTGCCCTAAAGCTTTTGTAGGAAATAATACTTTTGCCAAGACTGTATTAGCATCTGCCATTACATATAAGGCTACTACAAAAGATCCAGCTGCCTGATAAGCATAAGTAACCGTTTTTCCTTTGGCTCTATTGCCATCTCCAAATTCCCATTCGTAGAATCCTTCGTTTGGTAATGTAGTACCATTGGTTGTAAAAGTGAATATTTCTTTAGAAGGAAAACAAGTAGAAGTTTGACTGAATGTGATGATAATATTACCATATGTTACTGTAGTTGTATCTTTTGAAACAGCAATGGTTGCTCCTTTGGTAATAGATGCCGAATCTATTTTTACAATTTGATCTAATGGAATAGGAGTATCTTCTTTTTTACAAGATTGCATAATGATCAATGCACAAAATATACTATATAGTAGTATGCTCTTTTTCATAAGGGTGCTCATTATCGAGCGGGTACAGTAATATTAGCTACTGCAGTATCTTTACAACCAGTATTACTTGTTACAATAAATCGAATAGAATAATTGGTTGGAGTAGCTGCTTTAGTATATTCTTGTTCTACGTAAGTATTAAAATTATCATTCACTACATTAAAGGGCATTTCCCATCTATATCCTGTTAAGAATCCATGAGGAATATTTGACTGACTATAGAATGCCCATATTTCTTTTGTTGTTGTAGAACTCACTACATTCTTTAACATCAATGCTTTGGGTTTAATATTTTGACCAAAAGCTTTTACGGCTTTATGTGTTTGATAAATTATTTTTCCTTTTAAGGTGATGGTCATTTTTACATCATAATCATTCTGATAGGTAAATGCTTTTCGAACTGGATTGCCAGAAACAAATCCGGTAGCATCAGCGAAATCCCATGTATATACTGCACCTGTTGGTACTCCAGTTGCGTTAGGAGTAAAGATGAAATATTCATTGGTACATCCTTCATATTGTACAGCATCAAAATTTCCAGAGATGCTATAAGTTGCAGGAACAAACACATTTACTGTAGCAGTGTCTTTGCAACCCGAATTAGCGGTTACCACTAGTTTTACTGGATAGGTTTTATCCTGTGCTACCAATGGAAAATTCTTTGGTATAAAACTATTGGAACTATTGCTGGTAGTGCCATCTGCCCAATCCCATAAATGATCTACAATTACACCGGTTGGTACAGAAGATCTACTGGTGAATGTCATGTTATTCAATACATTCACATCTGCTAATGCACTCGAGAAAACTGCTGTAGGGGTTACTTGTTGACCAAGGGCTTTCACCACTATAGATACTTTTTGAATCAATTGATCTGTATTCGACTTTACTTGAAGAATGACAGTGTAGGTTGCTGGGTTTCTGTAAATATTTCTAACGGTTTGACCCACAAGAGATTGTCCATCTCCAAATTCCCACACATATTTGGTAGTGGCAGGAACATTTTTGGCCACTGCTGTAAATGCAAATACTTCGTTGCTAGGGTAACAGGCCAATGTTTTACTATAAGTAATGGTTACATCTCCATCTGTTACCGAAGCTGTATCTCTAAACGTAGATAGGGTACCAGTTACGTTTGTAAGGGAGTTTTCAATGGTTGGTGTAGTAGGTTTGTCTGCTTCTTTTTTACATGCCGTTAAAAAGAAAGTTGCCCCAAAGCCCAATATAATGGCGAAACGTAGTGTTTTCATGAACTGTACTCATTATTGGTACATTGCTACAACGTAAAATAGGGTGCATTATTGTTTCATATAGGGGTGATAAATGTTCCTAAAACGGATCAAGTATTGATTTTCATCAATCATTCTGTAGAAAAATCATATATTGAAATTCTATAAAATAAATAATATGAACCAACTACAATCCCTTGATTATGCAGTTTTCTTTTTTTATTTTATAATTGTTGCTGGATATGGCATTTGGATTTATCGTAAGAAGAATAAAAATACAATTTCTAAATCGCATGATTACTTTTTAGCTGAAGGATCGCTAACATGGTGGGCTATTGGAGCATCTTTAATTGCTTCGAATATATCAGCTGAACAATTTATTGGAATGAGCGGGTCCGGATTTAAAATGGGCTTGGCAATTGCTTCTTACGAATGGATGTCTGCTTTTTCATTATTAATTGTTGCTATATTTTTTATCCCTGTTTATCTAAAAAATAAAATTTATACAATGCCGCAGTTTTTAAATCAGCGGTATAATGGAACGGTGAGCATGATAATGGCGGTGTTTTGGTTGTTGTTGTATGTATTGGTAAATCTTACTTCTATTTTATATCTAGGAGCATTGGCAATTAGTAGTATTTCAGGTATTGATTTAAATATATGTATATATGGATTATCCATTTTTGCAATTGTCATTACACTTGGTGGTATGAAAGTAATTGGATATACCGATGTGATTCAAGTGTTTTTCTTGGTGCTTGGTGGATTGGTTACTACTTATTTAGCATTGAATATGGTTGCACATTTTTATGGAGGTGAAGGTGTATTTAGTGGATTGAAAATTATGGGAGAAAAGGCCAATGATCATTTTCACATGATTTTGAAAGCCGATAATGAAAGTTTCATAGATCTACCTGGAATTACAGTATTAGTAGGAGGAATGTGGATTGCTAATTTAAATTATTGGGGTTGCAATCAATACATTACACAACGTGCTCTGGGAGCCGATTTAAAAACTGCCCGAAATGGGTTATTATTTGCAAGTTTCCTAAAATTATTGATGCCAGTAATTGTAGTATTGCCTGGAATTGCAGCCTATGTATTATATAAGGACGGAAATTTTCAAAGGGAGATGTTGCAAAATGGAGAATTAAATCCTGATAGAGCTTATCCTGTATTATTAAACCTATTACCTGTAGGATTAAAGGGACTTTCATTTGCGGCACTCACTGCTGCGGTTGTAGCATCATTAGCAGGCAAAGCAAATAGTATTGCTACCATCTTTGCATTGGATATTTATAAGAAAAAAATTCAACCAAATGCTTCAGAACAGCAACAAGTAAATATTGGAAAAATTACTGTAGTGGTTGCAATGATTTTAGCAGTAATTATTGCCCCATTATTAGGAATTGATAAGAAGGGTGGATTTCAATATATTCAAGAATATACTGGCTTTGTTTCACCAGGCATTTTTGCCATGTTTATCATGGGTTTCTTTTGGAAAAAAACCTCTTCCAATGCAGCATTGTTTGCTACAGTTGGGGGCTTTGGATTGTCCATCTTATTTAAGTTTATGCCTAATTTTATGAATCTTTCTTTTCTGGCCCAATTTGGTTTTGCAAAAGCAAATGCAGCTGGAATTTATGAAATACCTTTCTTAGATAGAATGGGCTTTGTTTTTCTTGTCTGCGTAATCAGTATGTATATCATCAGTATGATTGATTATAAAAAAGGTAAAACGACTAAGGGGCTGGAAATTGATGCAAGTATGTTTAAGGTACATCCAGGATTTTTAGCTGGAGCCATAATAGTAGGTGGTATTATTACTGCGCTTTATACTATTTTTTGGTAATGATGTAAAATCAAGTGCAGATTATTTTTCAAATGGTTTATCAAAATCTGGCATGAGTTTGATCTCGTTTCTGTAAAGAATAATTTTTTTATTGGTTTCCAATTGTTTCAATAATCGAGATATCACTACTCTTGAAGTAGCCAGCTCATCAGAAATGGTATTGTGGGAAGCTTTTATTACACTGGATCCACTGAGCCGTTTTTTTTCTTTTAAATAGGCAATTAAGCGCTCATCTAGTTTATGAAAAGCAATGCTTTCTATGGATTTGAGTAATTCAATAAATCTTTCATTAAAGCTTCTCATTACATAGTTTTTCCAACTAGGGTATTTGCAAAGCCATTCGTCTAACTTGGTATGCGGTATGCCAATTATTTCTACATCATCTTCTGCAATTGCTTTTACTTCACTTTTTTTAGCTTCTACACAGCAACTATATGCCATAGAACAACTTTCGCTACTCGATAAATAGTATAAAAGAATTTCATTATTGTCTTCATCTAGTCGGAGCACTTTTACGGTTCCCTTCAATACAATGGGCATCATACGGATGTATTTTCCATAATCCATGATCAGTTCACCTTCACTAAAGGTTTGTAAAATGCCAAAGTCTTGTATTTCTTGAATCAATTCGGGTTCAAAAAAAGAGGTAAGATTATTGAGGTTCATTTAGAATCATTAAGCAGACGTATTTTCTGTAACATATGTTACAAAGTTAGCGCTTAATCTATGCTAACTTTGGATTTAAATAGAATTTGATGAAGTATACCCTATTACATAATTGGAATTTCTTTAGAGCATTAAGATTAATTCTTGGTATTATCATTATTTTACAAGCAGTTATGAGTAGAGATTGGGTATTTGGAATGATGGGATTGTTCTTTTTTGGGATGGCATTGTTTAATCAAGGCTGTTGCGGAACTGGTGCATGCTATACTCCAATAAAAAAGGAAATTGATCCAACTAAAACAATTACTTATGAAGAACTGGACTGATACAAATAAACTCTATTTAATTGGTGCTTTATTAGGAGCTATCGGAGGATTTTTTTATTGGAAATTGGTTGGTTGCAAAACTGGAACTTGTATGATAACATCTAAGCCAATCAATAGTACCCTTTATGGAGCGTTATTGGGTTCATTGATTCTAAGTCTGTTTAAGAAAGATCGGAAAGAAACAAAAGCAATTAAAGAATAAATTTTTTATTATGACTTTTAATGAAATTATTCAGTCCGATAAACCAGTATTAGTAGACTTTTTTGCAGAATGGTGTGGGCCATGTAAAACGATGGCTCCTATTCTAAAAGAAGTAAAAGTGCAAATAGGCGAGCAGGCAAGTATCATCAAAATTGATGTTGATAAAAATCCGGGCGCTGCAGCTGCTTATCAAATTCAAGGAGTACCTACTTTAATATTGTTTAAAAATGGTAAGCCTTTATGGAGACAAAGTGGAGTAGTACCTAAAGCAACTTTGGTGAATCTGATTAAACAATATGCTATTTAATTAAATGGTAATTGTACCTTTATTTTCTAATAAAATATTGTATGAACAAGAATTGTCTTTTTTTGATAGTATTGAGTATTGGAATGTTTTCTTGCAATGAAAATGCAAAAAAAGAACCCGTAGCTGAAAAGGCAACTACAATGGTTGATTCTACTGTTACAAAAGTGGATGATGCATTTAAAAATGTCGCTTTCGATTCTAAAAGAGATCTTACTTGTGGGATGCCAATAACTGCAGGTATCTCTGATACTGCTCATTTCAATAATAAAGTGTATGGATTCTGTTCAAAAGAATGCAAAGAGGAATTCATGAAGAATCCTGCATCATATATAGCAGCGGCAAATAAATAATCAAGCTTCTTTTTTTATTTGAATAGCGCTTATTTCCTGATAAAAATCATAAATAGCTCTGATTTTTGCCGTTTTACAAATGAATTAAAACAAGATTGAAGTGTATGTAAATTGAAATCAGATTCAAATAAATTGATATACTCCTTTTTGCTACCACCAAAAGGAGGGCCGCCATCAAAATCCCGATCAAATAGTAAGCCCACCAGTTTGCCATTTGGCACTAATAGAGATTTTGTTTGGTTTACATAATTCGGGCGAAGGGAAGGAGAAATTGCACAAAAAAATGTTTGTTCGATAATTAAATCGAAAGATTGTTTTAGTTCAAAAAAATCTCCAAGAATAATTTGAATATGATTATTCCCTTCAAATTTTCTTTTCAAATTATCTACTAATGTCGGTGCAATATCTATGAGGGTTATATTGGTAAAGCCCATTTCAAGCAAATAAGCTGCTTCATAGGAATTGCCGCATCCTGGTATTAAGATGCGGCAATTCTTATCGGTTAATTGATCGATATAGTTTTTGATAGGGGGAGACACTTGGCCTAAATCCCATTGGGCAGTATTTGCTTCGTACCTCCCTGACCAATATTCAGCGTCTAATGAATTGTTTTTGTCCATTTCTATTATCTTCCCATCCAACCTCCATCAACAGTTAAAATGGTTCCATTTACATAATCGGATGCAGGTGAAGATAAGAAAACAAAAGCACCAGTTAAATCATCTGTTGTGCCCCATCTATTCGCAGGAATTCTTGCAAGAATGGCTGCACTTCTATCTGGATCTGCTCTTAATTGCGTGGTATTATCTGTTGCAATATAACCTGGTGCTACACCATTGACGGTAATGCCATGTTGTGCCCATTCGTTTGCAAAAGATTTTAGTAAAGAAGCAACAGCACCCTTACTAGCTGCATATCCTGGTACATTAATGCCACCTTGAAAACTCAACAATGAACAAGTGAATACAATCTTTCCAGCTTTTTGAGCTAACATCAATTGACCAATTTCACGAGTAATAATGAATTGGGCGTTTAAATTAATATTGATGATGCTGTCCCAATATTCATCGGGATGTTCTGCAACTGGTTTACGCATGATATGCCCAGCATTATTAATGAGTATATCAATTACTGGATGGTCTTTTTTTACTTTATTTAAAAAAGCATACAAAGAATCACGATTGGAAAAATCTGCTTCATATGCATAAAACTTTTTTCCAGCAGCATTCACTGCTTTTTCTACATCACTTCCTGAAGCAGGCATAGTATTGCTTACTCCAATAATATCTGCACCACTATTGGCTAATTCAATGGCAATAGCCATTCCAATTCCCCTACTACAACCAGTGACCAAAGCAATTTTATTATCAACTCTAAAATTTAGCATGAATTTGAATTTATAATAATGATTTGATGTTTACAGGATCCATATCTGTGAAAGACATATTTTCTCCAGCCATAGCCCATATAAAAGAATAAGCTGCAGTAGCTACTCCACTATGAATACTCCATGATGGGGAAACAATTCCTTCTTCATTGTTTAAGAATAAGTGCCTGGTTTCATGCGGCTCACCCATAAAATGAATGACTCTTTGCGTTTCTGGTAAATCAAAATAAAAATAAGCTTCCATTCTTCTGTCATGCAAGTGTGGTGGCATGGTATTCCAAATACTGCCTTGTTTAAAGTTGGTTACACCTAGAACCAATTGACAACTTTTTAATCCATCTAAATGAATGTACTTGTTGATGGTTCTGTGATTAGCAGTTTCTGCGGAACCCATTTCTGCGGGAGTTGCGGCGGATGCCTTCATTAATTGTACCGGATATTCGGCATGTGCAGGGCAAGAAAAGAAAATAAATTTTGCAGGCGTCTCACCAGCATCTGTTCCGGAAAAAATAATTTCTTTTTTTCCTTTACCAACATATAAACAATCTAATTTATCAAGGTCGAATTTTTCTCCATCAACAAATACAGAGCCAGCTGATCCGATATTTACAATTCCCATTTCTCTACGATCTAAGAAATTCTCCGATTTTAATGCATCGTATGTACCTAATGTTAATGCAGCTATTGCTGGGGTTGCAGCTCCAATGATCATTCTGTCATAATGTGTATATACGCAATTAATAGTATTAGGAGCCACTAATTTGTCTAATAAAAAACGTTCTCTTATTTGCTGGGTATTATACTTTACAAAGTCTTCTGGATGTGTTTGATGGATGATTTTCATGTTGCTTTATTTAAGATTGGTTACAAATTTATTTTCATTGATGGAACCAGAGTTCAAAAAATTATTGTTTTGTTGTTCATGTTTTGCCCTCACATTATCATTGTATTGAATGGCAATTTTATTGGAATTAGCATTGTTAAATTGATTATCAGCAATCAATGAATATTGTACCCCCCACAAATGAATCAATGCTTGATCATTATTGCAATTTTGTATCTTGTTTTTGGTAAACAGTAATTTTGGCCCCATAGTGCTTTCGTCATTTCCTGTTCTAAACAATCCAAGTAGTTGTCCAGTATTATTGCTGAAAGTGCAATGGTCGATGACTATTTTCTCTACATTATAATAACCTTTATTCTCTTTTTCATCGGAAAGTGTAAAGAGATTACCACAATTGCTAAATGAACTATTTTTAATTGAAATAAGATCGGCATATGCTGACCTAAATGTAGTTAAGAAACTTTTGCCTTTAAAATTATTGAATTGACAATTATTGATATTTATTGCAAAATGTATTACAGTTCCAGAACTATCTGCTTCAATAAATTGATTGGTCAATAATTGATTGGCATCTATGTTGATATTATTTAGATGTAATTGAGCGTTTGCGCCTATCGTGAATAATGAATTTGTTTGTTTAGAAGAAAAGCGAATTGATTGTTGGTTAGAGCTGAAATAAGCAGTTTGATTAATGGATAGCGAACGGTCAAATACATATTCATTTCCAGTTAAAATAATTTCTACTGATTTTCCTTTGGAACTTAGAGCTGCATATATATCAGTGGCATCTTTGCAGGAAAAGGGTAATTTGGCTTCCAAAGTTTGTATTCCTTGTAGCATTTTCCATTGAATGCCTAATTGATGGGATTGTTTTTCCAATGCGATAAAATAGGAGGCATTTGAACTTCCAATGCGATCTGAAAAGCCTGTTTCTAATCTTTTGGAAGCCTCTTGTGAAATTGAATATGGTAATACAATTTTAGATTTACTAGCAGTATAAGAAGGGAAAGGATTATCGAATACCTTAGAAACTGAAATTACTTTTTGTTCAAAACCATTCGGTATGGTTTTGCTTATCTTACTATTCATGATATTGCTTCTAAAAAAGATACTATCAATTTTATCGTAGTATTGAAATGCAACCTGTTGTTTATCCGAATAGAATAAATTGTTTTGAATAAAAACATTTTTTGGTGCTACAGATCTTTCTGCATCACTTCCTTCGCAAACGCTAAATGGTGTACAATTGGAAAAAGTATTATTAACAATTACTGCATCTCTTACTGGTAGATAGCGGTTGGCAGGAGAATTAAAAACCCCATTCATTACAGCTAATGGAGACCTGAATCCTTCTCCAACACAATGAGAGAAATAATTATTTACAATCCAGTTGCCTTCATTGATTACTCTTACACCTCCAGTTCCTTCTTTTCCATTCCCCAAAAATAAATTGGATTTAATGGTATTGTTATTTCCATGACGAAGTACAACGGCACCCTGGCATTCTTTGAAAACATTATTCCTTACTAAATTACCGCAAGATTTTATTGAAATGATTTCTGTTTCTCCATCGCATCGGTCAAATAAGTTATTTACAATTTGGGTATTGGAATAAAAAGTGCAATGTTCTGAAACTCCTATGCGTATGATCTCTCCTGCATTACTACCTAGCGGTTTCCTCATTCCAAAATAATTGCTATCAATACTATGGTTATTCAATCTACTTCGATCATCTTCTAAAATGATTGCCATCAATACACCTAAGTTGGTTTTGTCAATAAAATTGCAATGGTCTATTCGATTGTTTTTCCCATACATCGCCACCCAGTAACTATCTTTCATTCTATTAGGGTGATTGAAAGACTTGATCATGCAATTGGTAACCCTACAATTATTGGCAACTTGATTGCCTGCTCTAAACTCCCATGCATTTCCCGAAGGAGTGAACCCTTCAGTAAAGACCAAGCCATCTAAA
This sequence comes from Sphingobacteriia bacterium, assembly GCA_031429515.1. Taxonomy (GTDB): domain Bacteria; phylum Bacteroidota; class Bacteroidia; order Chitinophagales; family Chitinophagaceae; genus Sediminibacterium. Next base: position 19,293 of record JANOZT010000094.1, on the reverse strand, counting down.
ATGATCCAATTGCCGCCAATACGTAAACTACTATTCCCTTTAATAATTACATTGCCTCTAGTTGCAGCTTTTATCAAAATAGGATGTTGCGCAGTTCCATTGCAAGTAAATTGTAGGTTGATATTATTCCAATCTCCATTTTGTAAAATAATGATATCGCCTGCAATTGCTTTTGTATTTGCCTCTTTTAATTCAGTTTCATTTTTTACAGTATAAGTGGCGGCATTTAAATCAGCAAAAATTAACGTACCGAAAAATACAACTAAGCATAATATTCTTTTCATGTTATTTTTTTATTGGAATTCTTAAAGATGATTCTCTTATAAATAGTTTTGGTTTAATAACAATTTCTCGATCCGACATATCTTCTTCACTGTGTAACATTTCTATAAATAATTTGGCTGTAGCTTTTCCAATTTCAAATGCATACATTTCCACACTAGATATAGAAGGTGTTACTAAACTGGTGATTGGCTCATTATTAAAACCAACTAAACCAATGTCTTTAGGCATTTGTAAACCCTTTTCTTTAATGGCTAACATTGCACCAATAGCCATTCTATCACTAATGGTGAAAATGGCATCTGGTCTGTGTTTCATAGCAATTAACTCTTTGGTTGCTTCATAAGCATATTGTTGATTAAAATCGCAATGAATGGCTAAATGCTTATCGAATTTTATATTATTGGCTTTTAATGTTTGTAAATAACCCTCCATTCTTTTGTTACTGATATTTAAATTTTCAGGGCCAGCTAGAATTGCAATCTTTTTATATCCCTGATCAATCAAATGTTGCGTTGCTTGTATACCACCATCTACATTGTCTAAACGGATTTTTGGGGCTTGCATACTATTGATTACTCTGTCGAATAATACAATGGGAATTTTTTTATTTTGAATTTTTTTGATATGCTCATACACTTTTGTTTCACTGGAAACTGATACAATAAATCCATCAACTAAACTTTCTAATAAGCGATTGGTATTTACAATTTCTCTACCAAAACTCTCATCACTTTGGCAAACCATCACAGTGTAACCAGCTTCTAAAGCAACTTCATCAATTCCTTTTACCATGGTTGCCAATACGTAATCTAAATTGGGAATGATTACGCCTATACTATTGGTTTTTCTATTGAGTAAACTTAAAGCCAATTTATTAGGCTGATAATCCAATTGTTCTGCCAATGCTTGTACAGCTTTTTTGGTTTCTGGTTTTACATCAGTGGCATCCCTCAATGCTCTACTCACTGTTGAAGTAGAAATATTTAATGAGCGAGCAATATCTTTTATGGTAGTTTGTTTTTCCATTTGGCTATTTAAAAGTAAGTGCAGTTTAGCATATTTTTCGGGAATTTACCGGTTTCGTTACCGGCAAGGTTATCGGACTTGCTTTTGGGTAAATTTCTAATAAAACATAAAAATCATTGAATATTATTCATTAATAATGTTAAAAAAATAGATAAAACACATCAAATCTAAAATGGTATTACTAATAAATCGGTATAATATTAGCTTTCAATTAGCTAAAAAAGCCATTTATGCCAATACTAGACAATAAAGTTGCCATCATTACAGGAGGTTCAAGAGACATTGGAGAGCAAGTATCCTTAAAGCTAGCAATGGCTGGAGCCAAAGTTTGTATTAACTATTTAAACGACGAGAAAAAAGCACTCGATACTTTAGAAAAAATCAGGAGTAATGGTGGGCAGGCAATTATTGCAAAAGGTGATATGACCATCGCTTCAGATGTTACTAAAGTAGTGAATTCATGTGTAGAAGCTTATGGAGAAACCATTGATATCCTAGTAAATGTTGCAGGTGGTTTAATTGCCAGAAAATTATTAGCTGATATGGACGAGCAATTCTGGGATGCTGTAATGGATGTAAACGTAAAATCTGCTTTTTTAGTTACAAAAGAAGTAGTTCCTCATATGACCAATGGAGGAGCGATTGTTAATTTTAGCAGCCAAGCTGCAAGAGATGGAGGAGGTTTTGGTGCTTTAGCCTATGCATCTGCAAAAGGAGCCATTCTTACCATGACTAAAGGTTTAGCAAAAGAACTAGGACCTAAAGGAATAAGGGTGAATTGCGTTAGCCCTGGAATGATCAACACTCACTTTCACAATACATTCACCAAAGATGAAGTAAGAAAAAATGTAGCAGCTGCTACACCATTGCGCAGAGAAGGTGAAGCTGCTGAAGTGGGAGATTTAGTGCTGTATTTAGCAAGTGCATCTTCTTCTTTTGTTACTGGAGCAAGTATTGAAATAAACGGAGGAACTTATTTTGTATAGACTTTCTGTTATGAGAAAACTAGCAGTACTCATTTTTATCATTTTATCGGTAGCCGATTATTCTTTGGCGCAGCAACATCCTATTGCCTTTGCAACAAAGAAAGATTTGTTATTAGTAAAAAATAATTTAGCAAAAAATTTCATTTTAAATAAATCTTATACTGAAATAAAAAAATCAGTTGATCAATGGGTTGGTAAAGAAATAGATGTACCTGCGCCAAAAGACCCTGCAGGTGGTTATACTCATGAAAAGCATAAAGACAATTACAATTTAATGTTTAATGCAGGAGTCTTGTATCAAATTACTGGAGAATCAAAATATGCATTGTTGGTAAAAAATTTATTTCTTAAATATGCAGCACTAAATCCAACATTAAAAAATCATCCTGAAGCAACAAGTTCATCTCCTGGTAGAATTTTCTGGCAAGCACTCAACGATGCTAACTGGTTGGTATATGCAGGGTTAGCTTTTGATTGTATTCACGATTATTTATCTGCTGCAGAAAGAAAACAAATTGCAGATGGAGCATTTAAACCGATAGTAGATTATTTTACCAAGGACATTAAACCTTGGTTTAATTTAATTCATAATCATGCAGTATGGGCCTGTGCTGGAGTAGGAATTGTTGGTGTTGCAACTGATAATGAAGACTATGTGAAAATGGCTCTATATGGAACAGAGAAAGACGGAACTGCTGGTTTTATTGCTCATTTAAATGGATTATTCTCGCCAGACGGTTATTATAATGAAGGGCCTTATTATACAAGGTATGCAATTTTGCCTTTTTATTATTTTGCCAATGCCATCAATAATACAAGACCTGACTTTGGTATTTTTAAATTAAGAAATAATATTCTTCAAAAAGCTTTGAGTGGAGCTTTGCAACAAACCAATCTCAATGGACGATTTTTTTCCTATAATGACGCATTAAAAGAAAAAACATTTACTTCTAGTGAGTTAGTAGTTGCGATTGATATGGCTTGGCAAGTTTATGGGCCTGATCCTGCTTATTTAGCTGTAGCAAAAGCTCAAGGGAAAGTGATTTTAAATGCAGGTGGTGTTGGTGTTGGAGCTGCTTTAGAAAAAGAAAAAAATAGAACTTCTCCCTATCCTTATCGATCTATTGAATTTACGGATGGTGCAAATGGTAATAAAGGTGGTGTTTCCATCATGAGGTCAGGAAATGGATCTGATCTAACTTCTTTAATATTCAAATACAGTTCACATGGAATGTCTCATGGACATTTCGATAAATTGAATATTAATGTTTATGATAATGGTAATGAAATATTGCAAGATTATGGTGCTGCCCGTTTTATTGGCATTGAACAAAAATGGGGGGGTAGGTATTTACCAGAATCTAAATCGTATGCTCAACAAACCATTGCTCATAATACCATAACTGTTGATGAAATCAGTCATTACGATGGAAAGGAAACAGAAAGTGAAAAAAATTGGCCTGTTAAATTGTTTGGGACAACAACTAATAAAAATCTTCAAGTTGTGTCTTCCCTCGATAAAACGGCTTATAAAGATGTGCAATTACAAAGAACTGTTTTTATGGTGCAATTGCCCGATCAGGCAAAACCTCTGATCATTGATTTGTTCAAAACAATATCTACCACTTCGCATCAATTCGATTTGCCTTTTAATTATTCAGGTACAATTATCAGCACTAATTTTAATTATACGCCTGCAATTAATTCAATGAAAACATTGGGAAATAAGAACGGATACCAGTTTTTATGGAAAGAAGCAGAAGCTACAATAAAAAGTCCTTTGGCTCAATTTACTTTTTTAAATGAACAGTCTTTTTATACAATTTCTTCTTTTATAAAAGATTCAGCTCAAGCATTTTTTACCAGAATTGGGGCAAACGATCCTAGTTTTAATTTAAGAAGAGATCCATCTTATATTATTCGTACTAGATCTATCAGCCCAACTTTTTTAAATGTAATAGAATTGCACGGCAACTATAATACATCTGCAGAATTAGCTAATGGTGCATATACTTCATTAACATCCATTGAGTTACTTCAAGATGATGTTAATTATACCATTGGAAAAATAGTGTATAAAAGCAAAATGATTTTAGTATTACAATCAAATAACAATTTCGATCTTGCAAAAAAACATCAATTTTTGAATAACGGCCAAAATATTGAATGGATTGGGCCTTATGCGGTTTTTTATAATAATCAATCAATCAAATAATTTGTAAAACGAATACAATGTCAACAACAGAAAGCACAATCAATCCATCCCATTTTATCGATGCAAATTCGGTTGAATGGCAAGAAATGGCTCCCGGAGTTAGAAGAAAAATCATGACTTACGACGAAAAAATCATGATGGTTCGTGTAGAGTTTGAAACTGGTGGAATAGGAACACTTCATCAACATTATCATGTGCAAGTTACCAATGTGGAGAGCGGGGTGTTTGAAGTTGAAATTGATGGCATTAAAAAAAGGCTAAAAGCAGGAGATGTTTTTCATGTCCCATCTAATTTAATGCATGGTGCTGTTTGTATAGAAACTGGTGTATTAATAGATGTATTTACTCCTATGAGAGAAGATTTTGTTGCATAATAAAGCCAATATGAAAAACTTATTTAGATTATCAATTTGCTTGTTTTTTATTTTTTGTACAACTGCTCTATACAGCCAGGTTGGTATGAAGCAGCCATTGCTTTATTCAATAGATGGTAAAGCAATTCAAGTAAACAAAGGAAGCATCAACAATAAGAATGCTGCAATAATTCCGGCTTACAAGGAATTGCTGAGTGATGCTGAAAAAGCTTTGCGTTTTGGTCCTGTAAGTGTTATGGAAAAGTTGAACATGCCTCCAAGTGGTAACAAACATGATTACATGAGTCTGGCTCCTTATTTCTGGCCAGATCCATCTAAACCCAACGGATTGCCTTATATGCGTAAGGATGGTGAAACCAATCCAGAAGTAAAAGACTATAAAGACAAGGAGTATTTACCTACATTGTGTGAAACAGTTTATACACTTGCCCTTGTCAATTATTTTTCAGAAGAAGACAAATATGCAAAACATGCGGTTAAATTATTGCAAGTTTGGTTTCTCGATACTGCAACAAAAATGAATCCAAATTTAAATTTTGGTCAAGCAATTAAAGGGCAAAATACTGGACGTGGTGCAGGCTTAATTGATACTCGTCATTTTGTAAAGCTAATTGATGGAATCAATTTATTAAATCAATCAGGAAAATTATCCACAAAAGATTTTATTGCACTACAAAATTGGTTTTCTGAATTTTTAAATTGGATGCAAACAAGCAAAGTTGGTAAAGAGGAAATGAATACAAAGAATAACCATGGGGTTTGGTATGATGCACAAAGAATTTCTATGGCATTATTCACAAACCAAAATGAATTGGCAAAACAAGTAGTGAATAATGTTCAACAAAGAATCAATAATCAAATGGATAGCAATGGATTTTTTCCAGCAGAATTGGAACGAACCATTTCGCTTCACTATTCTTTATTTGTATTAGAACCTCTGATGCATATCGCTAAAATGGCTAAATTAGTTCAGGTGGATTTGTTTAACTATCAATCTCCAAATGGAAATTCAATCAAAAAGGGTGTTGATGCATTATTGCCCTATTTAATTATGGAAAAAACATGGACTGGAAAACAAATCAAGCCATTTGATTTTCATGAGGGTATACCTCTTTTAGCACAGAGTTATGCTGAGTTTAAATGTATCAAGTGCAAAGAAGCGATTACAAAAATTCATCCTTCAAAGCCTGAAAGGCTAAGAATACATCTTTTAACCCAAAACGATTTATAAAACTAAACAGCTGCTATGAAAAATTTACAACGATTGCTATTATTACTACTGCTTTTTGCAAGTGGTAATGTCATTGCTCAGAAAGTAGTTATAGGAAAAGTCACTAATAAAGAAACCGGTGAACCATTGCAAGGAGTATCGATTATTGCCGATAGATCTAGCGGAGGAACCGTCACCAAAGAAGATGGCACTTTTTCTTTAAAATATAAATCTGGTGCAACAAAGTTGGCCTTTTCTTATATTGGATTTACAGCTGAAGTAATTACATTAAGCGACCAATCCAATATCGACGTAAAGTTAACAGTTACAGCTACCGATAACAATGAAGTAGTAGTGATTGGATATGGTACTCAGAAAAAATCAAGTTTAACTGGGGCGGTAGCAAAATATAAAAATGATAGATTAGATGAGATACCTGTACCAAGATTAGACCAAGCGTTGCAGGGTAAAATGGCTGGAGTACAGGTTCAAAATATTTCTTCTGAAGCAGGTGCTGCTCCAAAAATCAGTATTAGAGGTATTAGTTCAATCAATGCTGGTTCAAGTCCATTGGTGGTTGTAGATGGTCAGCCGATACCTGATGGTTTATCTTTTGTGAATCCTGCGGATGTTGAATCGGTAGAAGTGTTAAAAGATGCTGCTTCTGCTGCTATTTATGGTTCTAGAGGTGCAAGTGGAGTAATTTTAATTACTACTAAAAGTGGGAAAGCTGAAAAGCCAAAATACAATGTAAAATATTCATTAGGTCAAAAAAGAGATTATAAAAGATATGGAATATTAACTACATCAGAATACCAGAATTTATTGTATGCAGAGGGTGCGCAACGTTATCAGGATTCTGCTGCTTATACACTTGGATTTACAGCAGCAAATTTATTAAACTTTAGTAACAATAAAGGAGTGCTTGCTACGGATGCTGAAAAAGCTGCTTATATAGTAGAACAAACATTAATGGGTGGACAAGGAACAGATTGGCAAAGCGAGTCTTTACGTCCAGGATTATTTCAGAACATACAATTGAGTGCATCTGGAGGTAAAAAAGATGTTCAATATTTTATTTCTGGAGGATATCAACGAGATGAAGGCATGATGTTTAAAAGTGATTTTCAACGTTATTCAGTTAGAACAAAATTGGATATTCGTTTAAGTGATAAAGTTAAATTAGGTTTGAATGTAAATCCATCTTATTCAAAAAGAATAAGTCCTTCGGAGAACTTTACCAACTTTTATCGTTATCCAAGTTTCTTGCCAGTTTATCACACTGATCTCACAGCTAAAAACGTAAATCAATTGGCGCAATGGGCAAATATCAGACCGGGTGATTTTGCACAACCAAGACATTTCAGTTCTATTTATTATTCTGGAAAAATGCCCGATGGAAGTATATGGACTCCTGTTGGCACATCCGATCCGTTTAGTTCTGCTCAAAACACGCCTAAGTCTTCTACGATCGGACAAGATATATACGTCAATGAATATCGATTACAAGGATCTGCGGATTTGAATATTAATATTTTACCAGGTTTGGATTTTAAATCTTTGGCAAGCATGTATTTGAATTATACCAATGGATTAAATTTTGCCAATAGAAATGCAACTGCTGATGGGTCAGTGAATCGGGGGGTTTATTCTAATACCAACAATATTGATTTGTTATCAGAAAATACATTTACGTATCGTAAAACATTTAATAAACATTCTATTAATGTATTGGCAGGTTTCACTACACAAAAAACTACTATTAATAGAGAGCAAACAACTGGATTAGACTATCCTAGTGATAATATCAGAACCTTAAACAATGCTTCTTCTATTGATAAAGCAGGAACTTTTGGAACAAAAAATCAAATAGGGTTGGTTTCCTATTTAGGAAGAGTAAATTACGAATACAATAATAAATACTTATTGTCTGTTAGTTTTAGAACAGATGGTAGTTCTTATTTTGGTGAAGGAAATAAGTGGGGTTCTTTCCCTTCAATTTCTGGAGGTTGGGTGATGTCGCAAGAAAAGTTTATGCAAGATGTAAACTGGATCAATCGATTAAAATTAAGAGCTAGTTATGGCGCAACCGGTAACAATCGTATTTCAGATTTTGCATTCTTAGATCTATTAAGTACTGGAAACTATGCATTTGGTGGTGGTACAGGGGTAAATACATCAGGACAAGTAACTTCTACATCTAATATTGCCAATCCTAATATTACTTGGGAACGTACTTTCCAATCTAATTTTGGATTTGATGTTTCAATATTAAAGAATAAAATCAGTTTGTCATTCGATATTTATCAATCGAAAACTGAAAGGTTGCTATTGCAGCAGTCTGTACAAGCCATTGCAGGTGTTCCTCAATATTTCAACAATATTGGAAGTTTAAAGAACAATGGTTTTGAAATTGAATTGAATACAACCAATATTAGTAAAAAAGAATTTAAGTGGACAACAGCATTTAACTTTTCAAGAAATAGAAATGAAATCCAAGAATTGGGTAAAGAAGCATTCTTATTAAACCAAGGAGAAAGAACCGAAGTATATCGTGCTAGAGTGGGGGATCCTTTGGTTCAGTTTTTTGGATTTAAAACTGACGGAGTATGGTTGAGTCAAGCAGCCATTAACGATGCAAGAGCAAAAGGTTTAACTAGCTCTTTAGCAAATGTATTTATACCAGGAGGATTGAAATTGGTGGATATTAATGGGGATAATATCATTGATAATAATGATAGAACAGTTATAGGCACTCCCTATCCGGATTTCAATTATGGAATGACCAATACTTTTAGTTATAAAGCATTTGATTTTAGTTTTTTAATTCAAGGGGTACAAGGTGGAAATGTAATAAACGGAGATGCTAACTACAATGAGTCTAGAAGATACATCACTTCGTATAGTCAAAATAGATGGGTAAGCCCTCAATTTCCTGGAGATGGTAAAACACCCTATTCTACTATTGGATTCAATTGGATGTTGACAGATTATGTTATTTCAGATGCATCTTATTTGTCTTTGAGAGAAGTGAATTTGGGTTATCGATTACCTAGTAGTGTTTCAAAAGCAATAAAATTAAATTCATTAAGAGTTTATTTTGCTGCACAAAATTTGTTCTTTAAATCTGCTAGCAATTTTAGAGCATTAAATCCTGAAGGTAGAGCATCCAGTGGACCATATGCTTCAGCTTTAATTGATGGTTATCAACGTGGTAGTTTTCCAATTCAAAAAACATTTGTATTTGGAATTGACATCAACTTTTAATTCAAAAAAATGATTATTATGAAACTAAATAAATTATTCATCCTAGCTTTTTTTATAGCATTAGCTGGATGTAAAAAATTGATTGATTTAACTCCTCAATCAAATATTAACTCTGCTACATACTATTCAACTGTCGGCGAAGTGAGTAATGCATTAACTGGCTGTTATAATGGAATGATTGCTCCTTTAAATGATGAGTGGACACTTTCTGAATTAAGAAGTGATAATACAATTCAGGGTGTGCCAGCAAGTACATCAACTCCCAATAGAGATTTGAGTGATTTAGACATGTTTTTTCCGAGTGTTTCACATCAGGGGAATTATAATTTTTGGTTGAACAACTATTATAATATCAGGAATGTAAACTTTGTTTTAAACAGCCTAAATGTAAACTATGTTCCGAGCAGTGGTACACTTAACTTTGATCAGGTAGCTATTCCAGCAACAGCAGCAGATGTAAAAAGATTGTCTGCAGAAGCAACTTTTATTAGAGCCTATCATTATTTTAATTTAGTAAGATTGTATGGGGATGTTTCTTTGGTTCATGAACCAATTAGCCCAGAAGAAGCAAAAATAATTAATCGATCTCCAGTAGCAGATATTTATAAGTTGATTATTGCTGATTTGACCAATACAGTTAATAATGGAGGTACTGCAAAGTTTGCTGCAATTCCTTCAGTTGATTTGGGTAGAGCGAATAGTTGGAGTGCAAAAGCATTATTGGCCAAAGTATATTTAACACTGAATCGTAAATCTGAAGCTGCAGCATTATGTCAAGACATTATTACCAATAGTGGTTATGCTTTGCAAGCATCTTATGCAAATATTTTCTCAGTTAGTAATGAAATGAATTCGGAAATATTATTTGCTATTCGTTTTAAAGCTGGCGGAATAGGTTTAGGTACTTCTTTACCAAATGCATTTGCTCCTTTAAATAGCGGTGCCGCAATTATTGTTGGAGACGGGAGAGGACTAAATTTCCCAACACAAGAATTATATAATTCCTATAGTGCAATTACAGCAGTAGGTAATGTTCGTTCAGCAAATACCTCAGTTACTTTAACGGCCGCTAATCCATTGATCACTGTTGGAATGCCTGTAACAGGTACACAAATAGCCAATGGAACAACAGTAGCTGCAATAAGTGGTACTACATTAACACTATCCATTCCTGCAAATGCAACATTAGCTACTGCAGCTTTATTAATTGGTGGTGATGCCAGAAGAACAGTTAATATCGGCATTTTTACTGGCGCTAAATTTTTTGTTCAAAAATATATATCAGCAACTACTGTTGCTAATGATGCAGAAAACGATTGGCCAGTTATTCGCTATTCAGATGTGATTTTAATGTTGGCAGAAACACAAGGCAATAATGCTACTAGTATTGGCTTAATCAATCAAATACGCGCAAGATCGGGCGTTCCTGCTTTGGTTGCTGCGTCAATTACCACCCCAGCACAATTTGAAACAGCTTTATCTAACGAAAGAAGATGGGAGTTTGCATTTGAGAATCAACGTTGGTATGATTTGTTAAGATTCAACACTACATTTACAACTATTAATTCTACACAAGTAATGAAGGATCATTTTGCAGCCATGTACACGGTGCACTATGGTTTGTATCCTGCTCCAAGGCTTACGCTTTTAGAAATACAGGCTTTTGTTACCAATGACAGAATGTTATTGCCTATTCCTCAAAGAGAAATTGATAATAATACACAAATTGTAATCAAACAAAATCCTGGATACTAAATGTGATCTAATGAGAATAATATTGTTGATTTCCTTTATCGCTTACTCTTTGACCTCATTTGGTCAGACAGTAAGCGATACTGTTTATAAACCTGTATCATTTCCAAAAGGATATGAAGCTAAAATTGATATTGTTTATACTCGAGTAGATGGATGGGAGGGCAAATTAGATTATTATATCAATCCAAACAGTAAACAACCAACACCTTTAGTAATTAATATTCATGGAGGAGGTTGGAATCATGGAGTAAAAGAAGGTCAGGGTGGATTTAGTCCATTTTTCAAAGCGGGCTATGCAATTGCAAATATTGAATACAGGTTAACTCCCCAAGCCAAAGCACCAGCGGCCATTGAAGATACCCGTTGTGCATTGATTTATTTAATTAGTCATGCAAAAGAATTGAATATTGATCCGAATAAAATCGTCATCATGGGAGGTTCTGCTGGAGGCCACCTAGCATTAATGGCTGGTTTGTTAGAGAACAATCATTTATTTGATAACAATTGTAAGGGAGTTGAAAAAATAAAAGTTGCTGCAATAATCGATAAGTATGGGATCAACGATGTTTGGGATTGGGCATATGGGCCAAATATCACGAGTAAATCAGCTACGAATTGGTTAGGATCAAAAGCAAAAGATAATGCTTTTATTAAATCAGTTTCGCCTATCAATTATATCACCAAAAATAGTCCCCCAATTTTTATTGTTCATGGGAATGCTGACCCAACAGTGTCTTATCAACAATCAGTGGTCCTGCATAAAAAATTAGTGGAGTTAGGCGTTAAAACAAAATTCATTACTGTTGAAGGTGGTGTACATGGAAAATTTGATAAAGAAAAGAACAATGAAATAAATGATGCAATCATGCAATTTTTAAATGAAATTATCTAGCATGAAAAAATCAGTTTTAGCCTTTTTAACTATGTTTTTAACATCTGTGTTTGCTATTGGACAACAATCAGCGAAGCCAAATGTGCTGTTTATTGCAATCGACGATTTAAAACCAATTCTGGGTTGTTATGGTAATACACTCATTAAAACACCCAATATTGATCGATTGGCTAAAATGGGTACCATGTTTATGAGTAACTATGTTCAACAAGCCGTTTGTGGGCCTACAAGAGCAAGTTTAATGACAGGTAAAAGACCTGATTTCACAAAAGTGTGGGATCTAAAAACTAAAATGCGAGATGTAAATCCTGATATTTTAAGTTTGCCACAGTATTTTGCTTCTCAAGGATATTCAACTCAAGGAATAGGAAAAGTATATGATCCACGATGTGTTGACAAGGACATTGATAAACCATCTTGGTCAGTTCCATATTATAAGACGGATAAAAAATATTACCCTGCCGAATTTGGTGAGCCTGCATTAGAAAGATATCAATTGGCAGCAACTAAAGCATTGGTAGCTAAATATTATAAAGAAGCCATTGACAATGGAAAGACAAAATCTGAAGCGAATGATTATGTAGGTGCAAAAATTAAACCTTCAATTGAGAACGCAAATGTTTCGGATAATGCTTATAACGATGGGGCGAATATTTTACAAGCAAAAGACATTTTAATACAATTGAGTAAAAGCAATCAACCTTTCTTTTTTGCTGTTGGTATTGCAAAGCCACATTTGCCTTTTGTTGCGCCCAAAAAATATTGGGATTTGTATAATAGAGAAGGTATGCCTTTGGCTAAATTTCAAGAGCAATCTAAAAATCCTGTAAAAGTGGCTTATCATAATTCTGGTGAATTAAGGGGTTACACCGACATTCCTCCATTAACTTCTTTTACAGATCAAAAGCCATACGGAATTACATTGCCAGCTGATAAGCAAAAAGAATTGATTCATGGATATTATGCTGCCATTTCATATATGGATGCATTGGTAGGGAAATTATTAAACCAATTAGATTCTTTGGGCTTAACTAAAAATACAATAGTCGTATTGTGGGGTGATCATGGTTGGCATTTAGGGGATCATAACTTATGGTGTAAGCATACCAATTTTGAAGATGCTACAAGGGCTCCATTGATTATTGCTGCGCCTGGAATAGCTTCTTCAATTACTAACGCTCAAACAGAGCATATTGATATTTTTCCAACACTTTGCGAATTAACAGGATTGTCTATTCCAGCTATTTTAGATGGAAAAAGTTTGGTTCCATTAATGAAGAATCCTTCATCAAAAGTGAAGGAATATTCTGTAAGTCAATATCCAAGAAGTTCTGATGGAGTTGAAACAGATCGTCAGGGATATGCAGAAGCTATAGTGATGGGGTACTCTATTCGAAATAAAAACTATCGATATACTGTATGGATGAATAATGGTTACAGAAGCACACAACCCTACGATGAAAAATTGTTAATAGGTGCGGAATTGTATGATTATCAAAAAGACCCTTTAGAAACTGTCAATGTGGTAAATGGAAAAAAGTATAAATTAGTTTCAGCAGAAATGAAATCGCAGATGCTTCAATATTTTAAATCTCAACTCAAATAGATTTATATTATTTTGTTTAAAATAATAATCGAACTAACTTAAATCATGAAAGTAAAAGGCCTTCGTTGGTGGATCATAGGATTAATTGGTATTTCTACAATCATTAATTATATTGATAGGAGTGCCATTAATATCATGTGGCCATATATCTATAAAGATTTTGGAATTGCTGATGCAGACAGCAAGCAAGTATTAGCTTATATTACAAGCTTCTTTATGATTGCTTATGCTTTGGGGCAAACGCTCACAGGAAAAATGATGGATCAAATAGGTACCCGATTGGGGATGGCTGTATCTATTATTGGTTGGAGTATTTCTATTGCATTACATGCTTTGGCAAAAGGAGTAATGTCTTTCAGTATTTTTCGATTTTTCTTGGGATTGAGCGAAGCTGGTAACTGGCCTGGTGCAACAAAAAGCAATGCAGAATGGTTCCCCGCACGTCAAAGAGGAATTGCTCAAGGAATTTTTGGTGCAAGTGCTTCTCTTGGTTCGGTTGTTGCTGCACCCTTTATTGCAGGTTTATACTTGGCTTTTGGATGGAGAGCTACATTTGTTGGAATAGCCGCGTTAGGAATTTTGTGGTTAATACCTTGGTTGATCATTAATAAAGCTACACCTGATAAGCATCCATGGATTACTCCAGAAGAAAAATTATTGATAGATGATAAAAAAGTTGGTGAAGAAAATGCAGCTGAAATAATTTATACTTGGCGTCAATTACTTCAATTTAAAAATACTTGGGGCATTCTGACAGCCAGATTATTTATTGACCCTGTATGGTGGTTATTTGTTACATGGTTGCCTACTTTCTTAAAAGAACAATTTGGGTTTGATATTAAACAAGTTGGCGCATTTGCATGGGTTCCATATTTATTTGCAGCTATCGGTGGCTTATTGGGTGGTTATTATGCTTCCTATAAAATCAATCAAGGAATGGATTCTGCAAAAGCTAGAAAACAAGCTATAACTATAGGATGTATTATCATGTTATTGTCCCTAGGGCTATTCACTTATTTTATTGAAGAGTTAAAGCAGCATATTAATTATTCAATTGGTTTAATTAGCGCAACATTATTTGGTTTTCAGTTTTTAATTGGAAATATTCAAACATTGCCTTCAGATTATTTTTCAGGGAAAAACATTGGAACAATATCAGGGATGAGTGGAACAGCTGCAGTTGTTGGAACTTTGATCACTACTTTATTAGTTCCGATCATTACTCAAACTGGGTATTTATCATTTTTTATTTTGGCAAGTATAATGGTACCATTGGCATGGGTAAGTATTATTTTTATTGCTTCTAAAAGAGGAATAAAGTGATACACAAAAATCAATTTTATTATTATTCTTTATTAAAAAAATAGCGGTATGAAATATTCATTTTTTATTATTTTATTTTTTGGACATTTTTCTTATAGCCAATACATACAATATCCTGCTATCATCAAATATGCCGAACAGCAAGCAAAATTAACAATCAGTGAACAAACTCCGAAAGGAGTCATGCCCGTAGTGATAGATAAAGGCAGTACACAATGGGCTAATAATAATGTATATAACTGGAGAAGTGGATTTTGGCCAGGTATACAATGGTATTTATTTGAATCAACCAAAGACAATTATTGGAAAGAGCAAGCAGAACAATCTACTGCTCAATTAACGGCAATTCTCGAAAGACCAGTGCTGCAACATGATTTGGGTTTTCAATTTTTTTGTAGTGCCGGGAATGCATACCGA
This sequence comes from Sphingobacteriia bacterium, assembly GCA_031429515.1. Taxonomy (GTDB): domain Bacteria; phylum Bacteroidota; class Bacteroidia; order Chitinophagales; family Chitinophagaceae; genus Sediminibacterium. The sequence continues at coordinate 3,937 of JANOZT010000094.1, read as the reverse complement.
TTAACCGGAAATGAAACGTATAAAAAAACGCTTCTAAGAGCAGCTGATTCTTTAGCCACTTTGTTTAGACCGAAAGTAGGTACTATTTTATCTTGGCCATCTCGCGTAAAAGAAAATGGATGGCCTCATAATACCATCATCGACAATATGATGAATTTGGAATTATTGTTCTGGGCTTCAAAGAATGGAGGTAGTAAGAAACTGTATGATATAGCCGTACAACATGCAACAGTTACAATGAACAATCATTTTAGACCAGATTTTAGCGCATACCATGTTGCAGTGTATGATGATCAAACAGGAAAATTCATTAAGGGTGTAACACATCAGGGTTATGCCGATAATAGCATGTGGGCTAGAGGACAAGCTTGGGCTATTTATGGGTTTACTCTGGCTTACCGTGAAACAAAAAATCCTGCTTTTTTACAAACTGCTTTTAACGCAGCAAATATTTATTTGAAAAGATTGCCTTCTGATAAAATTCCTTTTTGGGATTTTGATGATCCAGCTATTCCAAATGCACCACGCGATGCATCAGCTGCAACAATTGTGGCTTCAGCATTGCTAGAACTTTCTACATTTTGTAAGGATGCAAAGTTGAAAACTGAATATAAATTAGCTGCTACAAAAATGTTGGAAGAACTATCCAGCAATCGATATATGAGTGAGCAAACCAATCACGCTATTTTATTGCATTCAACTGGTAATAAGCCACAGAATAAAGATATAGACGTACCGATTATCTATGCAGATTATTATTATTTGGAAGCTTTGTTGAGACTAAAAAATATGAAGTAAGTGCAGTGTTATTTTATAGCAGTAATTGTATACCAGTGATTCCCAAAAACATGTTTTGTTGAATAATTCAAAATAATTTGGTTATTACTAATGCTAGCTGTCCCCTCAATATAAATAGGTCCCCCACTGATTCCTCCTCCTAAAAGAGGGGCTATTTGTCTTGGTATTGTAAGCATGCTTCCATTTAATTTGGCAGTTACAAAACTGTCACTGAATCTTTGACCACTCCAATCTCTTTGGTAAAATGCATATCCTGGATCTGTCTCAAAAAGAACGGTTTCATATGATCCAATACCATAATTGTCCCGAATGACTCTTCTTAGGTATAAAATACTATCATTCAAATTTGATTTCTCTATTTTAACGGTTCCATTTACATTGTGGCTTCCATAATAATAAGTGGAAAGCATATATGGAAATGTTGTTGCTTCTCTTATCGAAGTATCAATTACCGATCCGGTATATCTATAAGACCCTACAACATTGTCCCTGCTATCTATAATTATATTATTGTCTATATGTTTTTTACATGCAAACAATATTATAATGCTGGTAAGAAAAAAATATAAATAGCGTTGACCTTTCATTTGTCTTTTATAAAAATTCAATATTGCTCTAATGTAATAGATAAATTCAGAATTTGCAATAGGCGGGTTTGAAAATGCATAGTCTACAGCATAAAAAAACCCACATTGCTGTGGGTCTGTATTAAAATTGTGGAGAGTATCGGGGTCGAACCGACGACCTCCCCGATGCATCGGGACGAATAATTAACTAGAATTCTTTAAAATAGGCTCTTTTGATATTTTCTACTCGTTTTTGTGACCCAATCCTGGCCCAAAACATTATTTAATTTATTTAATCTACTCTAAACCTATCCAATCAATTAACAATTTAAAGTCTTCTTCTTGTTTGTTGGAAATCAAAAAACTCATTTGCTCAATGGTTTTGAAATTAAAATTTGGGCCGTTCAATTTGCGGCCCAGAAATTGGAGATAAAATTCATTGATCGCTAATTGTATATTTTCCCATTCACCTGAAGTGGCAAATTGGTGCACGTAAGATTTAGATTGATTAGTAGTGCTTTTTAAACGAAATTCATAGCGCTTTCCATCTCCTTTTAAGAGCAACACAATGAACTTTTTTTCTTCAGCTATTTTTATTGATGTGTTCAACTGGATGGAGGCAAATCCTCCATTATTTGCCAAGGAAACATGACCTGAAAATTGACTATGCTCTGCATCGGTAAGCATCAAGGAACTGTTAGATATACCACCCATCACACTATCGTTAACAATACGCCATTCCTTGATGTTTGTTTGAGTTGAGAATGTATATATCTTGATCAAATTTAATTTAGTAGGTATGCTGAGTAGTAGAAATATTAAGCTGTATTTCATTATTTAGTTTAAACGATATTCTTATTCTTCTTTTGTGTTAACTTTCTTTTATCCACCAATTAAATTACCAAAAACCAGCAATAAAACGAATTAATTGTTTGCAATATTCCAAGTTGTCAAAAAAGCCAGTTTTACTTGCTTGGAAAGTAACTCATAATTAATTTTATCAGGAGTATCTGTTGGTTTATGATAGTCTTTGCTAAAACCACAATCAATTCTAATGAACGGAACTCCTTTTAAAAAAAAAGGATATTGGTCTGAACCCGTAAGCCTTCTTTGCATAAACTGCGGCTGCTCATAATAAGTGTCTAAAGTTAGTTGCCCCAGCTTCTCATTAGCGGAAAACAACGCTGTTCTCAATCCCCTGTTAAGTGTGTCTTTTACTAATATATATGCATAATTACTATCCGCTCTTTTCCCACTATAAAAAGTGTCAACCCTTCCCATCATATCAATATTTATCACTGCCCAAGTTTTTTCGATTGGGAAAATGGGATTTTCTGCAAAATGAAAAGAACCAAACAAGCCTTTTTCTTCACCTGTGTATGAAGCAAAAATTATAGATCGTTTAGGTCTTATCCCTTTTTTGATTGCATTGTTCAATAATTTTGCAATTTCCATTATCGCTACAGAGCCACTGGCATTATCAACTGCTCCATAATAAATTATATTTCTATTTTTACCAACATGATCATGATGTGCAGACAAGATAATACAACCTGCTGCACTATCGGTTCCTTTGATGTAACCGATAACATTAGGAGCTGTTTCTTTCGTTTGATCAATTTTGATATTTATGCTAGCTTTTGTGCTTGCATTAAAAGATTGTGGTCGAAGTGTTTGGATAATTTCTTGACCTAGGCTTTTGATTGTTTTATTAGAAGCTGATAAAAGCTCATTAGCTGCTCCTTCGGATAATAAAATACTCGGTACATTATTATTGGGTCTTGATTGATTTCTAGAAAAAGATACCAATGAAGTATTTTGTTGAAAAGATGTCTCAGACAATAGTTTATTATAAAATAAAATAAGTGCAGCTCCTTTTTCTTTTAGTAGATTAACAGTAGATGGAATTTTTGCAGGTTGCTTATTACCTGATAATAAGTAGTTGCCAGCACTATCTTGTGGTTGACCAACGAGGAGTAAAACCGCTTTTCCTTTTACATCAATGTTGGCAAAATCATTGTAAATGCTGTTTTCGATTCCATATCCAGCAAAAACAACTGAAAGCCCTTCTAACTTAAGCGATTCAGTAATGGGTAATGAAAAATCCCAGCCAATCCGATTTTCAAATTTTTTATCCCCAATTATCAATTCTGATTGCACAAGAATTTTTTTGTAAAAAGGCATGGATTGAAAGTAACTTGTTCCTTGATTATATGGCGCCACTAAATTATTTTCTTTAAAGCTATTCATAATATATTCAGATGCTAGCGTATCTCCTCGACTACCCATATCTCTACCTTCTAATTGTTCACTTGCTAAATAGTAAAGATTCTTTTTTAATCTTTCAATCGAAACCTTTGATGCTATTTTTTGAATTTTCTTTTCCTGACTGAAACAAAAAGTACTTATTAGCATTAGGAAAAATGTCAAATTTTTCATCTGGTTTATTTTTTGAAATTTTAAATAGCGGTTTAAAAGTGGCCCACAACAGTTTGTTTATTTAAGTTATGGAGACTTTCTATTCCAATATACTATTTTATTCTGCTTCATTGCTACTAATCATCTAAATAAAT
>JANOZT010000093.1:0-46811 GCA_031429515.1 Sphingobacteriia bacterium | reverse complement strand
ATATTGGGGTTCTTGTAAACCGCCCTTGCAATGAGTATTCTTTGCTTTTGACCAGCACTCACCCCAGTACCTTCAGCACCTATCTTGGTATTATATCCTAGTGGTAAGCTTTCAATAAATGGCGTGATATTGGCAATGCTTGCTGCATACCTTAATCTTTCTCTATCAGGATAGTCTTCTCCAACAGCAATATTCTTTGCTATGCTATCTGAGAAAATAAAACTATCCTGCATTACTACCCCCGCTTGTTTACGCCATGCCCTATGGCTGATACCATTTAAGTTGAGGCCGTTGGATTCTTCTGTATCGCCTATATAAATATCTCCTTTGATGGGGTCGTAAAACTTAAGTAGTAATTTTAGTAAAGTGGTTTTGCCACTTCCGCTTGTTCCAACAATAGCTGTTACCTTACCCTCAGGTATTACCATATTGATGTTCTTCAATACCGCTTCATTGCCTGCACCAGGATAAGTAAAACTAATTTGCTGTAAATGGATGGTTCTGTTGGTGGGTAGTTCGCTGGTAAGTTTTTGATGAACATTATTGTTATCATCCAAAACTATTGGTTCTTCGTCAGCCAATTGGTTGATCTCATTTAATCGTTCTAGACTGATCTTAGCTAGTTGCCAGTTTTGTACAAAGCCAATCATCTGTTCAATCGGTGCATTAAGTTGACCTATGATATACTGAATAGCAAGCATTGCACCCAGTGTTATCTGTCCCTGTATTACAGCTGTTGCTGCGATAAAGGTGATGACTATATTCTTTCCTTCATTGATAAAAAAAGCTCCTGCTTGTTGCCATTGGTTGAGTGATAATCCCTTCATTCCTAGCTTAAACAATTTTGCTTGCAAATGCTCCCATTGCCAGCGTTGTTGTTTTTCACTGCCATGTAGCTTAATCTCTTGCATTCCTTGCACCAGTTGTATGGTGCTGCTCTGCTCGGCAGCAGCTACATCAAATTGTTGATAGTCGAGTTGTTTTCTTTTTTGTAAAAACAAAATAATCCATCCGATATACACTACGCTGGCTCCTATAAATACACCGAAGATTGTGACATTATAATTTAGTAATACAATAGAAAAAACCAATAAATTAAATAAAGAGAAAAGTGTACTCAGCGATGTGCCAGTTAAAAAGCTTTGGATGCGCTTATGATCATTCATTCTTTGAAGGATATCGCCTGTTTTCTTGCTATCAAAATAAGACAAGGGTAAACGCATCAGCTTGATTAAAAAACCAGTAAGGATCGTGATATTAATCCTGCTGCTGATATGGTAGAGTATCCAACTGCGTATAAACTCTACACTAAGCCTTCCAATAAATAAAGCCAGCTGTGCAAAGAGAACTATATATACAAATTGCAAGTTTTGGGTATTGATACCCACATCCACCACACTTTGCGTTAAAAAAGGAAAGACCAGTTGTAATAAACTACCTAGTACCACACCAAGAAATAGTTGAAATACCAATTTTTTATGAGGGCGTATATAGCCTAGTAATTGACTGGAGTGCTTAGTGGTCTGTTGGTCAAAATCTGATTCATAGGCATTATTGTAAAAGTTGGGACCAGGCTCTAATAACAATGCAATTCCTGTTAATTCACCATCGGTATTTTTATCACTGATCCATTTTTGCAAAAACAGCTCTTTAGTGATAGTTATAATACCCTTAGCAGGATCAGCAATTGTAATTTTGCTGTGTTGTTGTTTATTGAATAAAAAACCGAAAGGTATTTTTTTTTGTGGTGGTAATACAATGAAATGATTTTGTCCCCAATGTAGTATCGCTGGTTTGGGAGAATCAATTATTAGTTTATTGAAGCTTAATTTTAAAGCAGTTGTTCGAAAACCAATTTGCTCCGCTGCATCACTAATGCCCAGCATGTTCACACCCTCTTTGCCAACCTCTGTTAACTGCCTTAACTTCTCTAATCCAAAAACCCTACCATGATACCTACTCACCATATACAAGCAAGTAGGCCCACAGTCCATTTGGTTTTGTTGGGGGTGGAAGGGAAAAGTGGGTTTTAAAAACATGAAATGTAACTAGAATTTAAAATTGATTCATTAGAAATTTTAGGCTTTTTATCTGTTCCTACTAAACTTAGTAGTTCATAATTAAATGAAAGCATCAAATACCTGCTCAATATGTTTGCCATTGCAGCATTACAGTTTATTACTTGTAACAAAATTGCTTTTTATTCAATATATCATTCATTGCTAATTAAATTAGCCAATATCTTCTTTAAGGAATAAAAAAATAATTGCAAGCTTGCTATAAAATGGTTCTGCCAGAAACCCAAAAGGAACTCTATTGGGGTTATTTAAAAAATTTGGATTTTAAAACTAATATATTAGGATAAATAATATTGTTATTAGTAGTTTTACGATAGTGAACTTTTTTTGGATGTATTGTACCATTTTTGGGCTACTCAAGTTTTTCTCAAGTCATCAATTAAAATTAATCTTACCCTTTTTATCAACAATTAAATAAAAATGAATTGATGAGATAATAAAATTTGAACATTTTTTCTATCATTCCATTTTAAGAAGTTAGATAAATAAAAGCAATCGTATTTGCTAACATTAATTTGTTTTTCCATTAAGTTTCATTCCCATTAAGATTTATAGATATGACTTTTATATTTTTTCCTCTTAAAACTTCATAAATAGAATCTATCCTTTGATAATTTTCCCTACATGGCTTACACTATGTTGCTTCAAATGCTATTAAAAAAATTGATCACGTAACAGTTTCATTAATAACACTATCAACAATCTCTTTCAAAACTTCTAATTCAGGCAATTTTTGGCCAACAAAACCAACTTTTGCATTCTTTAAAGTAACAGTTTAATAAATGTTTCAGATTCTTTTAGTTTCAGCAGTTTATTGACTAGCAACACAATTTGTTGAACAAATAAGTGAAGTGCACTTCACTTATTTGATTTGATCTTAACAACCACCTGAACTAGCGCAATCTACACCTGTACAAGTATTATCACCCCAACATATTGCATCTGCTTTACATTGAGCTTGATTTCCGTTTTCTCCAGAAATTTCTAGATCGATTGTTGTATTATTAACAAAAGTAAAAGTACAAGTCCATGTTCCCGGTTCAACTCCACCATATGTTTGCTTGAGTTTTTGTCGAGATAGAACATTTCCTAAATGCGAATAATTTTTTTCCATTTTTTGATTTTTGAAATGATGAATAATAATGTTTTTAACAAAACATGTTTAAGTAGCTGTTTGTTTGGCCAAAACAAACAGCCTTTATTTCAATTGGCCAAATTAAAATAAAGTGAGTTTAAAATATTTTTGGAATCCTGATGACAGAATCAATTTGTGCAACTAATTTCACTTTTTCACTTGGTCTTTTCGCATTATATATAATAATTTTTCCCTCTTTAGCAATAAAATAAGTCGGAACTCCGTATAATTTATCATTCTGATGATTAGTGAGATAATTTAAATCAATAACATCATGAATTATTTTATTTGGTGGTGTGATATAAAAATAAAAATGAGTGCCTTCTAATTGATGTTTTAATACTAAATTTTTCCAATTTTTCCTATCTATATCATCTTGATTTCCATGATAATTATCACAGATATAAATAAATTCGACATTTTTTAAAATATTACTCTTTTTTATATCAGCAATATTTGAAAACTCTTTAATGCATGGCGCGCATGTTGTCGCCCAATAATCAATATAAACAGTTTTATTAATAAATTTTGGTAAAGACAATATATCTTCTAGTGTTTTATATTTACTAACGGAGTCTACAAAATAGATTTTATTATTATTTGAGCTAAGTTGTGAGTATGTAATATTAAAAAAAATAAAATTGAAAAATAGAATTAAAGTATATCTCATGTTTACTATGATTGGAGAAAGTAATTTAAATCTTTTAATTGATAATTTTTAGGTAATTCATATCCATCAATAAAAATTGTTGGCGTATACTGAATATTTACTTTGTTACACCAAATTTTCATTAAATCTATTTTTTCTGATTGTTTTTGTAATTCTATATTCAATGGATACTTTTTTGCAAACTTGTCGTAATTCTTTTCTTTGGCTAAATACCAATCATCCAATGCAAGCTCTGTTAGCAACTCATCTCCTTTAGCTGCGATAGCCAATAAATGCTTTACTGGTTTTGACCCTCGGTCATTTTCATTATTAGTTGCAGTGAATATAATTTGTGCTTTTATGGATGAATTTTCTTTTACAATTTTCTCTAATTCAGGATGTGCCATTGCACATGGTCCACAATAAGGATTACATACTTTAATAATGGTTTTGGTTGCACTGGGATTACCAATAGTAATTCCCAGCCCATCTGAGGGGTAACCTAAAATAGTGGGTTGCTTTAGTAACAAAGAATTAAATACTTGTTCATTGTACTTCAATTGCAAAAAACTTCGCTTTTCGTGTTTAGCTACTTGATTTCTTTTTAAAATTGGTTTTATTAAATACCAAATAGCTATTGGAATAATCAATGCAATTAATGAGGAAGTCCAATAGGTTATTATTACTTTTTGAATCACAATAAGCGAAACTGAATAACTCATTATGGTTAAAATTCCTTCTATTAATAAAACAAACTGAACCCCTAAACAAAGCACGCACCACTGCTTTGCAATTTTCCATTGGTAATAGATAGAAAAAATAATATAGGGTAATGCCAAGAAGGAAAATAATTTTAGTATCGGTAACACATTATTGATTCCTGCAAAAGCCGCAAATAACAATGAAAAAGCAAAATAAACATAACCAACCTCACTCCATTTAATTATTCCACCAATCGAAGCAGCTCTGGTATTCAACACCGCACTGCAATTTGCCTTTTGTATACCTGAACAGATTTGCTTTAACAAGGGACTACCCATATCTATATCATACCACAACAACAATACCGATATAGTTAAGCCTACCAATTTTGCGATTGTATAAAGGGTGGGTATTAGGGCATTCGTACCATTAAAAAAAGGAATGAGTATAGATGCAATAATGGCAAGGGGTAGTAACCCATAAAAAGCCCATTTTAATAAAGCTTGGTTATTATTTTTAGTAAAATCCTTCTCGCCTGATGTTTCACTTGCTTCTACAACGAGAATGGTCTCCGTCCACTCTTTTAAAAAGTTTTCAATAGAAATATTTTCTTGTTTACCATGTTGGTTGGTTATGAGCAGTTCGGTACCTACCAATCGTTTTACCGTAATAAAAAAACCTTGTTTAAAACTGGTAATAAAAGGGGTGGGTATTTCAATAATCTTTTCTGCCATAGTTTGAATAGCCAAACTTTCCACATTCCATTTCTTTAAAGAATCGGTGATAGATAAAAAACTCGGATAGTCTGGATGTTCTTGTAAGGTTTGGTCAATAGTTTTCAAACTAACTTTTACTTTCATTTCTTTTAAAAAAGAATCTACCACCAATACTTGGTTTTCGTACATGCTTTTAAAAATCAACCCTGCAATCATAATCCATTAATTGTTAAGTAAACTTCGATGGCAAAAACAATAAATCCAAATTTTACATTGGGGTAATTTTACCCTAGCAAATTAAAAAATTTGCATTTTACGTCTATAAATTGTCAATGGGGGTAAAATTACCCCCCCCCCTATATAACTATATTTTAACATATATGAGGCCTTTAAAAATATTATTAGCCTATCTTGTAGTATCAATTTCTCCCCCCCCCAAGCAAATTGTACTTTAATTAATTAAAATCTCATTAATCTATGATTAAGTTAATGCTATGTGATGATCACTTGGGGTTTATAGAATGGGGAATAGAAATATTAAAAAAATATCCTGATTTTGAGATTATAGGAAAAGCCACAAGTGGAGAAGAATGTATCAAACAAATTGATGATGGTTTAGTTCCTGATATTCTTTTACAAGATATTAGTATGCCAAACGGAATTTCTGGGTATGAGGTAGCTAAATATATTCAAACAAAGCAATTACCTATTAAAGTTATAGCAATATCAATGCTTGATGATATCAACGCCATTAAAGCAATGATTCGTTTTGGGGCAAAGGGCTTCATGTGTAAAGGAGATAGCTTTAAAGGCATTGATACCATAATACATACAGTTTATAATGGAGACGAGTATTACCCAAAAGAGCTAGATTTTACAAGTACTCAGTTAAAAGAAATAAAAAACACTTCTATTACTTGGTTGGAACAGATTACCGATAGAGAAATGCTTGCGGTTAAATTAATAGCTGAAGATCTATTAACTAAGCAGGTAGCTAAGAATATGGGAGTTTCAGAATCAGTAATAAATAAAAAAATAAAAACTGTTCAAGCTAAAACAGGTACAAAATCCAAATCAGGAATAATTTATTTTTTCAAAAAAGTAGGGTTATTAAAGTAATGAAGATTGATATACTACTTCGTCCTCAAATAAATTATCTAGGTATTTCATGCTTTAAGTAACTTTCCATATTTCTTTACTTACTCCTATTTATTTAATTGTTTGTTATTGAATTTTTCGGAAAGGGTAAATTTAATACCACTACCAAAATTTTAGAGAAATCGAAACTGATAATATAAAATAAGCAATAAAACCCAGTTTAAATGAGGAGATACAACCAAACTTAACCCAATCATTCCAGAGAACAGCAACCTTCTTATTAACAGTCACTAGCCTTAAATTAATAATCTTACCATTTTTTATTAAAAACGGACAATAGAATTTAAATCTAATACTAAACAGTTCGAACTCAAGCTAGCAATGTGCACAAGCAAAAAGTCCCGCACCTAGTGCGGGATTTTTTTATGGATGCGACCGAAGCTTGCTTCAGGGAGCGGACATAGAAAAATCCCAAACTTGCGAAGCAAGTGGGACTTTTTGCTTGAGTACGCCCCCCTTTGGGAAGTCGGCGAAACGAAGTGGGCCGACAGTCCTGTTCTGGCACAATTAAATTGGTGGCCAAATTCGTGGCTATTGTTCGACAAAAATGGATTTGGTATAAGAATGCTTCTCAAAGATTGGCAATAAATAGCTGCACTGACCTGTAGGGTCGAGTATTACCACCCTGTTTCTTTGGGCATTGTATTTTTCTATATCTCGTATAATCCAGTTATCTGTCATAGTCAATTACGAATTTTCAATTAGGAATTAGGAAAGGGAAATTCAAGTTCAAATTCCCAATCAACAACTTGAAGTTGGGTTCTCAAATCAATTAAATTATTTATCAATTCTTCAAAACTTGGCTTGTTTTCTTCGTAAATCATATCTTCTTTCATTTTAGCATAGTCTGTTTTCCATTCCTCCAATTTATCTGCAAAAGGGATTGGATTAACAGTAAGGGGATTATGGAGATTATAATCAACATCACCTACTCTTGAAAATTTGTATCGGTGTGAAACAATGGTTTCGTATAACTCTTTATCGTTTATCGCGTTTGCTGCAATGCCTGCTTTAGTTAAATGGTATATATCGTATAGATGGCGACTTAATCTATCTACTCTCATTTTATCAGTTGGTCTATGAAATTCTTCGTGCAATAGAAATACCTTCTCTAATAATGTTCGTTCCGGATTTACAGAAGGTACTTCAAATAAGGGTTCGGTAAAGTCTCTATCTGCATAAAATTCATCTACCAATGAACCAAAAGTTTGAACAGTAAACGGTTCTCTTAGCGATCTGCAACTGATTTCTATTTGCACTCTTGGCAAAACATATTCAGTAGGTTGAGTGATAACATTGGGGTAGTAGATTTCAATAATTCTTGGGTCTTGATCACTTTCTCCGGTATCAATTATTTTAAATTCAAGTTCAGCAAAGCCTTTTGCTTTAAACTCTTTCTGTAATTCTTTAAAGAAAGTTCCGGTGGTATAAATGCCTGCTTCCTTTCTTAGTTTGGATATTTGTGTTCTATTAATATCACCTTTGAAGCCTTCAAAAAATTCCTTATCAATGGCCAAATCAATGTCCTCTGAAAAGCGATTTATTAATTTCCAGGCTTTACTTAGCGATGTGCCACCTTTAAATACCAAATGTTTGGTAATAGGCATCTGAAAGATAATTTCCAATGCACGACTTACCCACCAATCTTTTTCTACAGCAAAGGGGGTCATTCCCATTTCGGCTGCAATGGCATTGAAAATGGCTACTTTCTCTGCCTTATCTATGGTATAAAAATTAATTTTTGCCACTGTGCAATGCTTTTTTCATTATTTTTTGAACCCATACTGGTGCAAGGGCTATGTCGTGCTTCAGGTCTTTTACTTCTTCCTTTTTTAGCAATTCCAATATCTTTTTCTCTTCGGTTTGTTTTACTTTGCCATTGCCTATTTCTTTTAAAGCCTGAATAACCAATCTGCTTATTTTGCCTTTTGCCAATAGATTTTTAGGAGTAGTTTTTTTAAACTTGATGGTACGCTTACCCACTTTTATTTCTCTTGGTGAACCATCTGTTAGCAATACAATATTCATTGGTACTTGTGTACTTAGCCCTAAAGCATTCAAGGCATAGCTGCCTGTAGGTACTGTTCTTATCCTATCTCTTTTAGCTATGGCTTCTGCTACTTCCTCAGCTGTGGGAGCTAAAGCCCCAATGAGCTTACTTATTTTAGGTCGCACATAAATGCCTTGTGCCACCCTTACAAGTATCTTTTTATCTTCCAAACGTTCAAAGGATTTTTGAACCGCCTTTGGTTCTCCATACAGCAAAAAATCTGACGGCAACACCAAAGTTCCCCTTGGTTTGCTTTTGATTGACTTTTCTATATTTTTTTCAACGCTTTGCATCATTAATTCTTTTTTATTTTGTCGCAAATTTAGTAAATATTTGCGACAGATATTATTTCTTTTTATTACAAAAATGGTAATTATTTGATACAGATTCAATAAAGAGCGGTATTTTTTATTGGTATCAGGTTGTTTTATATCAAGCACCAAAGAAAATTAGAGTTTCCGAGAAATGAAACAACAAATAACAACGCTATCTATCCAGTGAATTCCTTTTCCAGTATATCGAGGTATTTCCTGAACGTGTAGGTTTTGTTGCGTTGTATATCTTTGTCCTGCTCCAATACCCCAAGGTTTACGAATGAAGTTACAAGCTTCTGTGCCGTGTTGTAGGCACTACCTGTTAATTCAACCACATCGTTTATTGTTAGCACTGGTGTATGGCAAAGCTGCTCTAGTACAATGTTGGCATTGGCATGGCTACGTAATGGCTCTGTTTCAATTTTGCGAGTGCAGTCTTCCAGCAATGTATCAATCGCCCAAGCCCTTTTTACAATATCTTCCGCAGAGGCTCTTACGCCACGCAAATAGAATTTTATCCAGCCTTCATAATCAGATTTTGTCCTTACCGCTTCTAGCCTGTCGTAATATTCGCTGCGGTATTTCATGAAGTAGAAAGACGGATAAAGTACTGGCTCATTGATAATGCCGTAATCCAGCAGCATCAACACCAGAAGCAACCTTCCGATACGGCCATTGCCATCCAAAAATGGGTGTATGGTTTCAAATTGCACATGGGCAAGACCTGTTTTAATCAGAGGCAGTATTGCTGTGTCCTCATGGATAAACTTTTCCAAGTCGGCAATCAGATTTTCCACATAGTGGGCAGGGGGTGGAACTAGACGGCCAACAAATACAGGCACTTTCCTATATTGCCCTGGGCTTTTGCTTTCTCCACGCACACCCGATAGAAGCTTTGCATGGCATTCCTTGATTAGCCTTGATGAAATCGGCAGTCTTTTTTCACGCATTAGGTGAATGCCATGTTGGAGGGTATTAATATAGTTCAAGACCTCTTGTACATCCTTGTTCTCGGTTTTCTGCTTTGGGTTGTATTCAAGAATCTGCGTAAGCGTTGTGTTGATGTTCTCTATCTGGCTGGTATAAACGGCTTCCTTTGCCACATAGACATCAAGGAACTGCCTCTTGCTGGGGATGCGGCTCTGGGCTTCGGCAAACTTGCCCAAGCTCTGCATGGCTTCGCCATATAACTCTAATAGTTCCTTGTCCAGTTCGATACTTGGAACAGGGGGCAAGCGGCTTGGTACAAAATGCTCATGCTCGCCGAAGGTTTCGTAATGACCGTTTCTTGATGGCTTGTTCTTCATATTATCTTCCTAAATTGAAATAAGGGAGATGTTTCAAGTACCTTATTTCATCTTTATTCAAAATTATGAAATAAAAATAAGAAAATGCAAGCTTATTTTAGAAAATAGATAAAAATTGAAATAAGAATGCTTTTTACAGCCTCTTATTTCAATTTATTTGTGGTTGATACTTGTATTCATGAGTCACGAGCCTTAAATTACTGAACTTATCATTTTTTATCAAAAAAGGCCAATAGAATTTAAATCTATTACTAAACAGTTCGAACTCAAACTAGCAAAGGGCACAAAAGCCCGAGTAATACTCGGGGCTTTCTTATTTTCGAGACCGTCGCGAATTTATTCGCGTAAGGTTGAGGAAATAAGAAAGCAGCGGCGCCTTCGGCGACGCGAGGCTTTTGGTTACTCCCCCTCTTGGGAAGTCGGCGCAACGCAGTGAAGCCGACAGTCCAGTTCAAATGTGAATTTGCTTGGGTACGCCCCCCTTTTGGAAGTCGGCGCAACGAAGTGAAGCCGACAATCCTGTTCTGGGCACCACATAATAAATAATTAAACTTTTACTACCATTGAGTCGTAAAGGTTTTTTCTTTTTATAAGGTACAATAGAGTTACAAAAATTGCTATCTAAACTTATCAGAAACCGTATACGCCACTTTATCATTAATTCTTCGAAAAGTATCGCCATCGATCTTTCTTATTTTTCGAAGACGCCCGTTGCTCAGCAGGTTTCCTTCGCTATCGTAATACTGGGGCTGCGGGTAAAAAGTAAGGATATAATATTTTTCTGTGGTAAAGGGTAGCTGAATTACAGCTTTGCGGATAGACATGAATATGAGGGAATGTTTCTGGTTATTATTATAATAATCCAGTTTGTTGATCCAGATACATTGTATCAACTGCATCTTTGCCACCAGCTCAATAATGCCCGGTACTGGTAACCGGTAGTTGCGCAGGGTATCCTGTAAACGCGGTTCTGTTACTTCAAATTCATATATGTATTTGATAGTGTCGGTGATGATCTCTAATGAGATGTAATGGAAAGATTTATCTGTAAATCCAACTGAAAAAGGTTTTTGGTCGTAGAGTTTTTTGTAGGATTGTTCAATATCTGTCAACGCTTTCTCATTCTCATAATAATATTTTGAAGAAAACATTTTCTTCGAAGCGCAGGACGATAGCATTACCAGCGTGCCAAACAAACAGAATATAGTTACCGTTTTATTTCGCATCGGTAGTTTTTTTACTGGCAATAGAAATACCAAAGATGATTTTTTTAAGAAACGCTGCCGGGAACAGTTGCCTCGTTCTTCCTGCATAATCCCAGTAAGTAATTGCTATAGCATCATCGGCTTCTTGGACGTCGGTGAGTACAATAAAATGAGTAGGGATGCTCAATTTCAACCCACTGTGATTCTTTTTATACAATTGTGGATTACTCAGGTACAAAGCCACAGTACCTTTTTGCATTCCCTCGGAAAGATAGGTAAACATATCCCCAATACCAGGCCGTATCAGGTCGGCACCCACTGAGGTTACTTTATAATTAAAAAGGTTTCGCACCATGCGATTATACTTGGCAAAGTTTACCGATGCCCAAAATGTATTCTCATCTCCAATATTATAATTTTTGTCAAAAATATTCAGGTACCCCTTAAAATGGTCGGCAAGTGCTAAAAACCATAACTGGTCGGCCGGCCGCACATCCAGTTCTCCTTTAAATGTCAAAGTGCCTGCTGCCAATTTTACGGCTTTACTGGGTTCAAAATATTCCTTGCCATACATTGCCTTGGCTTCTTTATACAATTTCAGCATAAAAGTAACGTAGCCCAAAGGATCGTCATGTAAAGGAAGGTAGGAGAAAGCAGCATAGGCACAAAAATTGGTGCTTCGTCCTTCGTGCATGCTCAAAGGATCCTCTACATTTTGTTGCAGGTTTTGAAGAAATGATACAGGGTTTACCTTTGGCCAGAATTTGCTCGCTTTCAGATTGGTTTGTTTTTCGAGAAACTGCAGTGCTTGCTTTTGGGTAGAAAGCGGTGTGGTATCGGCATTTCTTTTATCTGCTGCAGCTACTTCATGGGAGTGCCCGAGCAACAATAAAGAAATGATACCTGCATAAAAAAGATATTGTCTATTTTTTTTCAATCTCATCAAAGCAACGGGGTTAATAATAAGGGTGAAAGTAAAGAAATAGAAACGAATAGCACTAGAAAAGCATATTTGAATATGGATTTTCCACCTATCTGTGAATAATATAAATTCTATTACCTAATCTATAACAATTTCATCACCGTAACCACACATCTTTACAGGTACTATCCGGTTAATTTACCGGAGCAGCCTTTACAAAAGGCAAAATCATTTTAACTTAAATACACATTATGAAAAAAATCTTTGTATTGCTTACTGTTCTAGTAAGTAGTTTTTCGCTAAACAATACCCAGGCACAGATTACGCTTGGGGCTAATATCAATGTTGGCAAACAACCCGTTTGGGGTCCTGTTGGCTACGATTATGTAGAAAATTATTACATGCCCGATATTGATGCATATTACAATGTACCAAGCAAGAGGTATACTTATTTGGATGGCAGCCGTTGGGTTACTACTGCCTCATTACCGGCCCGCTACCGAACCTATGACCTGTACAAAGGCTACAAAGTAGTGGTAAACGAAAAAAATCCTTACAACAATGCGGCTATGTACCGAACCAAATATGCAAGTTTTAAGGGTAAGAATGACCAGGTTATTATCCGTAATAGTGACGACGAAAAATATTTTGTCATTAAAAACCATCCGAAGCACTTGAAATGGGTGAATGGAAAAGGAAACGGTCACAATAATGGAAATGGTAAGGGCACGGGTAATGGTAATTTCAATAACAAAAATAAAAAAAGTAAAGGCAAAGGTTAATACGTGGACTACATATAAACGCTTACCGATAAAAAATGCATCTCAAAAAAGGGATGCATTTTCTTTTGGTATACACGTAAATGATGTAAGATTTATGATACCTGTGTAACATGTCTAGTCGAGGAATAGCTTGTTAAAAAAATAAGTCCGCCAATTAACCGATTGATAATCAACGTGATTTCCAGTCACTCAAAACCTAGAATGACAAGTCAAAGGGACCGGATCTTAGATTAGTATTTCAAAATCAAGTTCAAATCTTCAAGTAAATTATACGCCCCCATTTGGGGGGCCTTGGCGCAACGATATATTCTAGAATATTATTATGTATTTTAAAGAAATTAGTATAATTTTAACATGTAGTTAATATACTACATGCAACTAAAATTTTGAGTACCCAAGAAATCCTACCGAAAGCCATTATAAAGCAACATGCATTTTAATATAGCAACTGATTGATTTATAATTAGTTAGAAAAATTTTTAATGCATCAAAAAAAGCAAAAAACACCACAATGCAAAAAAAACTTACCCTGCTTCTATTACCAATCTTATGTCTAATAAATTATGATTTAAAGGCGCAAAATCAGCAATTATTAATCAAAGATTTTGTTTTATATAGTACAAAAGACCTCAAACTAAGCGATCAAATAATAGTACTTCCAAATGGTTCAACGTTGGGTAATCTAGGAAGTAATAAAAATATTTCCTTTAAAAAGGAATCAAATATTAATGCAAATATTTACAGTAGAGAAACGATTGACCTAGATAAAAGCATTACTTTAAAAGGAAACCTTTTTGTCTATAATATTTTGAATGACAAAAAAGATGTACTTAAAGGAGATAAGGATATCAAGATTACTGGTAATGCGTTGATCAATGGTAACATTACGCTAACTTCTAGTGGAAGTTCATTTGTTGGTTCTATTAGACAAAGTATTGGATCAACTTATACTGGTCCAACACCAACATTAGGAAGAACAACAGGCTCCTTGACACTGCCGATTTTTCCTAACCTCCCAATAAATAATAGTTTTACTGCTGGATCAACTACAGTAACAGGAACCCAAACACTTACTCCCGGAAATTATGGCGATGTAATTATTTCCAATGGTCAAACACTTACCTTAAATGGCGTAGGTACTTATACATTTAAATCAATTAAAAATACAAGTGACAAAAGAGTAAATATTGTTTATAATTTCAACAATATTAGCACTGGCCAGTTTAGGATTTTTGTTAAAGAAAATGTTGACTTAAAATACGTGAATGCAAGTGCAATCAATGGAGGTGGGGCTGCTAGGATATATACAGAAATTCAATCTAATTTAAAGCCTGCTGTTAAAAATATTAATGATAAAGATGATGGTGACGATGATGATGTCAATAATGCTTTTTTTGTAACAAGTGGATCTGGAACACCAGGTTCAGTTTGGCTTGGTACTGTTTGGGTTCCTAATGGTAAAATAAAAATTAAATCAACAGGAAATGCTGTAGCTAAATTTGAAGGTGCAATTTGGTGTGGCGATAAAATATATATTGAAAAAAATGTAGAAATTAAATACACGCCACTTGTTTTTGAACCTAGTATCATTTCACCTTATTACCCTGCCCCTCCTACTGGAAAAACAACTGATTTAATTGGCGTTGCACTTACACAACTTTCTACCAATACTGGTACCATCAGCAGTATCCCTAACAACAATATTTTTACCATTCAAGATTCTAAAGTACTTATTGAAGTAGTTGCTCAACCTGGTCAGTATGCCGCATTATTGGCGTATTTACAAAGTCAGGGACTTACTAACATAGTTAATAATGGTACAAATTCTTTAATCATTACAGGATATTTCCCTATTGCCAATTTACAGAACTTAAATCAACAGGTAACTTTAATTAGGTATGCTCGTCCTGTTTATCAACCGTTGACAAAAGTTGGATTAACTACTTCACAAGGAGACATTGCAATCAGGTCAGACATTGTAAAATCTGGATATAATATCAATGGTGCCGGCGTAAAAATTGGCGTTATTTCTGATAGTTATAATACACTACCAAATAACCCTGCCCTTGCAGATGTAACTAATGGAGATTTGCCTGGAATAGGAAATCCGAATGGTTATTTAACACCTGTTGATGTTCTTAAAGAATATCCATCTGGAATGAGAACGGACGAAGGAAGAGCTATGTTACAAATTGTACATGACGTAGCACCAAAATCTACTTTGGCTTTTAGAACAGGGTTTATAAGTGCAGGAGATTTTGCAGAAGGAATTCGAAATTTAGCAACTGCAGGATGCAAAGTAATTGTGGATGATATTACGTACATAACAGAACCATTTTATAGAGATGGTATTGTTGCAAAAGCAGTGGATGAAGTTGTTGCTGCTGGTGTTACTTATGTTTCCGCTGCTGGAAATTATGGCACAAAAGCATATGAAAGTGTTTTTATTCCTGGTCAAGCGCCTGCAGGAGTTACAGGCCAAGCACACGTTTTTGGATCTGGGAAAGTAGTCCAAAAATTAAATTTAGCACCTGGCAATTATACCATTGTTTTACAATGGGATGATAATGTTTATTCCTTAGGAGGTAATGCAGGTACACAGACAGATTTAGATATGTATCTCGTAAATAACGATGGTACTGCCTTATTTGGATTAAATGGACCAAATATTAATGGAGATCCAATTGAAGTTTTACCATTCACCGTAGACCAGCAAACACAAACCAATATCATGGTGGTGAAAGCGGCAGGATCGAATGTAAAATTCAAATATATAATTTTCAGAGGAGAAGGAACTATTGATGAATTTGCTACAAATTCTGGTACAATTGTTGGCCAGGCAAATGCAGCAGGCGCAATTTCTGTAGGAGCTGTATTATATAGAAATACTCCTCAATTTGGAGGAGTTGCTTCACCTGCATCTTTTTCTTCTAGAGGAGGATCATTGGTAAATAATGTAAATAGAAACAAGCCAGATATTGCTGCACCAAATGGAGTTAACACAACTGTTAATATGGGTGGAGTGAATATTGATGGTGATGCATTTCCTAATTTCTTTGGAACTTCTGCAGCTGCCCCTCATATCGCAGGCACAGTTGCTTTATTAATGGAAGGCAAACAGAAATTTGATGGAGTACAATTAACCCCATCACAAATTAAAACAGCACTTCAATCAAGTGGTATAAGAACAAATGGAGTTCCATATGATATTGCAATGGGAGCAGGATTAGTTCAGGCCGATGCAATGTTTAAAACATTTGCAAAACCAAAGCCAATGTTAAGTTCATTAGAATCTGTTGGCAATGCAGGGTTTGCACCAGGTACTAAGCTTAAAGTAAAGGGCAAGTATTTTTCTCCAGAAACTAAAATATTGTTTAGAGGTGTAAGATTAACTACAACAGTAATTGATGAATATTCTGCAACTGCCGATATTCCGCCATATGTTGGTGGTAATCCTAGTGTTCAATTAACTACTGACGCCGTAAGTGTAACCCGATTAGATGGTGGCAGTTCCGATTCACTAAAATTATTTAACATTCCAAAGAAAACGATAAAAGTAATTGCAGATAATAAGACTAAGAAATACGGTGAGGCTTTACCCGCGTTTACTTTCACGGTATTAGTAGATAGCATTCCATTAGCTGAAACAAATTTGAATTTGTCTAGTTTAAAATTAAATAATCTACAATTTAGTACACCTGCAAATGCATTAACCAATGCGGGAAGTTATTTTATTAAACCTATTTCCCCTTTTGATACAACTAATTTATCATTAACTGATATCGGTTTGCGTGAATTGTATAATTATGAATTTGTTAGTGGCCTTATTACCGTTAAGAAATTAAATATAAAAGTAACACCTCAAGATAAAAGTCTTATTTACGGTGACAAAATCAATAATATCCAATACAATTATGTAATTGATCCTACAGCAAATATTTCTACCTCAATTAAAACTAGCTTAACGGATTCACTTAAATTTTCTCATGAATCAATTATTGATCCCAATCATATAGCTTTAGTAGATTCAAGAGCGATTGTAAATAGCCGAGCCATCGTAAACTCAAGAGCAATCGTAAATAGCCGAGCCATCGTGAACATGGGTGTATTGGTGAGTAGTAGGGCAATTGTGAATTCAAGAGCTATTGTAAACTCAAGAGCAATCGTAAACTCAAGAGCGATTGTAAATAATGTTCAACTATACGATACTACATATGTAAAAGATACCACTAGAGTGATTGATGTTCCTGCTTCAGTTATACTAGACTTCAATTACGACACTGCTACTTCTACTTCAACCTCAACCCTTACCAGCAGCAGAGCTATTGTAAACTCAAGAGCAATCGTAAACTCAAGAGCAATCGTGAATAGTAGAGCAATCGTGAATAGTAGAGCAATTGTTAATGGCACTTATAGTGGTGATCCTTTAGCAAATAGTAGAGCAATTGTAAACTCAAGAGCAATCGTGAATAGTAGAGCAATTGTAAACGCCAATACTATAGCTGGCAATTCCGATACAAGTAATATAAAAGTTGCTGTGATTTTAGATCAAACTGATGTTGATTTCGAAAGAGCTGCTACATTATCGCAAGATCCAATTGATTCATTCAAGGCAGTTAGTATGATCACAGGTACAACTGTAGGTCAACATTTCATTATTCCTGCAGCCTTAATGATAGAGAATTTTGAAGTGACCTATGAAACTGGATTGCTCAACATTGCACCAGCAGTACTTACTGTTACAATAAAAGATACCACCACAAGTATAGGAGTACCTGTAACTTATAGGCATACTATCAGCGGATTTAAAAATCAGGATAGTGTAGGAACAGTAATCGCCGGCACCCCAGTATATACCATTAAAAATAGCGCAGGTACTACGTTTACCGATCCTAGTAATATTGCCGGCAGCTATACTATTAGCACTAGCTTGCAATTAATTGCTCCTCCAGCACCAGATTTCTTAATTGGATTCTTGGGTAGTGAATACGATGTGGTTTCTGATCCAACAAGACCATCTAATTATTTTATTAATTATATCTATGGAACATTAACAGTTACTGGATCATCTCCACTAACACTTACAAGTGCTTCTGATGTAACCATTAACAACACACCAAATTTAAACACTGGTACTGTTGCATTAACACCTCCTACAGTAAGTGGTAATTTAAATTATAGTAACGCATTGAATTTTGATGGAGCTAATGATTATGTATCCATTCCGCATACGCCAGCAATGTCGACCATCAATTATACTGCTGAGGCTTCTTTTAAAGTTACTGGTGGAAATGAAGGTAAATGGATAATAGGAAAAAGAACAGGAGATAATGGTTGGAATATTTATGTAACTAATGGTAGACTTGAATTGTGGAATGCATGGGCTGCAGTTATTGTAGGACCAGTGATAACTGATAATACTTGGTATCATGTTGCAGCAACAGGCAGTGGAGCTGGTCAGAAATTATATTTAAATGGTGCATTAGTTGGATCAACTACAACAGTTGTGGCACCATCGCCTTCCAACACGTTTATGAGTATTGGAAGCAATAATGATCAGTTAATATGGTATTTTGGAGGAAGCATAGACGAAGCAAGGTTCTGGAATATTGAAAGAACTCAAACTCAAATTCAAAACTCAATGAACACAGAATTGAGTGCACAACCTGGCCTAATTGTGAATTACAATTTCAATCAAGGAATTGCAGGAGGAAATAATGCTACAATAACAACAGTTATAGACGGTTCTGGAAATAACAGTACTGGTACATTAAATAATTTTGCATTAACAGGCGCTACTTCCAATTGGGTTGCACGAAACGGAGTAGGTATGAATATTACCAACAATGCTCCATCAACCTATCCTATCGGAACAACCGTTGTAACTTGGACAGCAACTGATAATAACGGTGCAGTGCTTGCAACTAGTACACAATCAGTTACTGTAGTTGATAATCAACCACCAACCATTGCTTGTTTACCAGCTGTTACAATCAATACAACAACAGGTCAAGCAACGGGCACTACTACTTTAACACCTCCATCAGTTACCGATAACAATGGAAGTTTGGGTGGTAATGCATTACATTTTAATGGAACCAACAACTTTGTTTCAGCTGCTTTACCTATGACAGCTGTTGATAATATTTCAATGGAAATGTGGATTAAACCAGCAGTGTTTAAAGTAGGTGACGTTAATTCTGGTAGTCAGGTTCCAGTATCTTACGGGTTCGACGATGCTCAATCTTTTGTAGGTACTAATGGTATCTCTGTTGCATTAGTTGGCTCAGAATTGTATATACTTTATTCTGGAGTGCAGTGGTTTGCAACAGGATATAATTTACCATCAACCAATCAATGGTATCATATTGCATTGGTAAGAGCCAATGGTGTGGCAAGTATTTATGTAAATGGAATTCAAAGAGGAAATACCTCAACGATAGTTCCAAAAACACCAGCTTCTTTTAGAATTGGAAGTCAGGCTGGTATTCGTCATTTCAGCGGCTTAATTGATGAAGTACGTTTATGGAATGTAGCTCTTACACAAGCTCAGATTCAAAACAATATGAATGTAGAGTTGAGTAATCAAGCTGGCTTAATGGCTAATTATAATTTTAATCAAGGAGTTGCAGGTGCAAATAATGCCGGTGTAACATCATTGATTGATGCATCTGGAAACAACAATACTGGCACATTAAATAATTTCGCACTCACTGGCGCTACCTCAAATTGGGTCGCAAGCCAAGAGAGGGGCATAACGCTAACTAATAATGCCTTAGCAACTTATCCAATAAGTAATACAACGGTTACTTGGACGGCAACTGATGCAGCAGGCAATACTGCTACATGTAATCAAACTGTTACTGTTCGTGATAACCAAGCACCAAATGTTATTGCGCAACCAGTAACTGTTACATTAGGAAATGATGGTACAGCAACTGTTACTGCTTCTCAGGTAAATAATGGAAGTACCGATAATAGTGGTGGACCATTAACTTATCAGTTTTTATTACCGGGCGGAAATAATAACGGTCAAAGAGTTACTACTGTAAATAGTGGAACAATATCTGGAAGAAGTATAACTGGAATTACCTATACTCACAATGGACAACAGAAAACCATTACTCCAGCTAATGCAATAAGGTCCAGATTGGTATTATCATCCCTTACTGCAAACCCAGTACCAGGTGCTGATGCTAATAGATTCTGGGATTTATCTGCCAACACAATGAATGAATCAACTGGCTTAAGGGTATTGGGCGATTTTGATATGGGTACTGCGTTTCAAGATTGTGGAGATGCCGCTCCAGTAAATCACCAAGTGATTTTTGATAGTCCAATTACACCAGGTGCTGGTCCTGAAATTTTTATTGTTCATGGTGGATTAGTGAACGATATACAAATATTGGATGTTGCCGGAAATGTAGTTTTAACCATTCCTGCAAGTGAAATTAATAACAGTTCGTCGGTATCGATGGCTGCAGGAAGTATATTCAATGGATTTTATTTAAGGAATAAAGCGCCATTTACTGTACAACTATTAGGGGTCCATGGAAATACTCAAAGCAAAGTATTGGCATTAGATATTAATTTTGATGAAGTACCATTAATTGGTGGTATCAGATATGGTGGAGGATATGGAGGAAATTGCAACTACGTCTACGAAATCTTTGGCGTACAACCAACACCTTCAACAGCATCACAAATTGTTTATACCAGTGCAAATATTGGCGCGAACCCTGTAATATTACAAGTAACAGATGCATCTGGTAATAGTGCTACTGCTAGCCAAGTAGTTACAGTGGAATGTAATCCCATCATTCCTTGCCCTGCAAATATTATTATCAATACAGATCTAAATCGTAATACTGCTGTTGTAAATATTCCATTAGCAACAACTACCCCTTGCGGTCCAATTTTGAGTGCATCAATTCCAGGTTATACTTTTATAGGTGTAAACAAAGGAAGTGCATACTACTTGTCCAATACCGCAAGTTCTTTTGATGTTGCCAAAAGTGATGCTATAACTAGAGGTGGTCATTTGGTTACTATCGGATCAGCGGCTGAAAACCAGTTTATAGTAGCCAATGTTCCATCAGGAGGATATTGGATAGGATTAAATGATGTTGCAACGGAAGGAACATTTGTATGGGCTAATGGCGAACCTGTAACTTATACAAATTGGGGATTCATTTATGGACAACAGCCAGATAACTATCTTGGACTTGAAGATGCAACAATTATTGGTATAGGAGATCCAAATGCAAATGGCAGATGGAACGATGTGCCAGTTTATGATATTTGGAGACATATTTTGGAAATTCCAAACATAGGAGGTGTAAGACAGCAAACTGCAGGTATTGCAAGTGGCAGCGCCTTCCCATTAGGCGTAACTACTAATACTTACATTTATACAAACCCTAATAATGTACAAAGTACTTGTACCGTAAATATTACAGTGTTATGCAATTCCACTCCTCCTTGCCCTGCAAATATTACTGTTAATACAGATCTAAATCTTAATACTGCCGTGGTAAATATTCCATTAGCTACAACTACAGGTTGCGGTCCGATAGTTGACAAAAACCTTCCTGGCCTTACCTATTTAGGCGTATTAAACGGAAATGCATATTTTAAATCAAATCTTGAATTTGGCTGGATTGCCGCAGAAGCAGACGCGAGAGCCAAAGGCGGTTACCTGGCTACAATCCAATCGGCGCAAGAACATCAATTTATCGCAAACTTTATTCCGGGAGGTAATGCGTGGATTGGACTCAATCGTATATATACTGGAAATACATTTGTATGGTCAAATGGAGAACCAGTATCATATACAAATTGGAATCCTGGAGAGCCAAATAATAATGGAAATGAGGAGGCAGTACATTTGAGTAACGCTGTTGGCGGACTTTGGAATGATTTGAATAAAGATTTTGCGATTAACTATATTCTTGAAATTCCAAATATTGGAGGTGTTAGAGAACAAACTGCAGGCCTTGCAAGTGGCAGCGCCTTCCCAATTGGAACAACCACCAATACTTATGTTACCACAAACACAAATGGAGTACCGACTACTTGTAATGTAACTATTACGGTGGTTAACAATCAAGTGCTAAATGTTTCAGCAAATAATATTTCAAAACTTAAAGGTGCCGCAAACCCACCTTTAACAGCAAGTTCAACAGGATTAATTAATGGAGACGTTTTAACTACAACTACTTTTACCACACCTAGCTCTCCTAAAATATTTATAGATGACCTTGCTAGAGATTATATATACTCGAATATAAAATTGAACAATACTAGTAATGTATTTATTGCCACACCTGGTCAGTCTATTACTTTATCTGGAACTTGGACTTGGATTTATAATCCTCCAGTACCAGCAAATGGATGCCCAGGTTGCGTTGCACAATCCTATATTGGCATGAATAATGCTCCTGGATTTGGAACTATTTTTAGTGATTGTAACAATGTTACTGGTACTGGTTCTGGTGGCGGTACTTTAAGTAGAACTTTTAATGCTCCTACACAACCTGGTGTTTATTATATTACACATAAAGTGGGTTGGCAATTTACTTGTTATGGTGGTGGTGAAGGGAATCCTGATAATGATCCCAATAGAGCAATTGCAGTTGTTATAGTACAACCTTCTGCTGCTCCATCCATTTTCATAAGCACTACTGCTACTACAAATTCTCCAGTAGGCAATTATCCTATTACCATTACAAGTAACAATGCTGGAATTTATAATATAGTAATAACAAATGGCACTTTAACTATATCTGAGCCTCCAATTACAGCAATATCTGGGCAAACTATAACTACAATAAGTGGTGAAAATTTTGCGGCTGCAACTAATATTGACAAAGTAATTACTAAATCAAAAGTTTATCCAAACCCATCAACGGATAGAATTACAGTTGAGTCATCTAACGATATTGAGTCTATAAATCAAATTATAGTAATTGATATTACTGGAAAATTTACGCCGCAAAGGAATATCAAATTATTATCTAAGAATAAAATAGAAATCAATATTTCAGATTTACAAAAAGGAGTTCACTATATTAAACTAATGAGTAAAAAGGGCCTTGAAGTATTATCTTTTATAAAACAATAAAGTAAAATATTATAGCTTTAAACTATGATCAAAAAAAAGAAGCTTTTACTAATTTCACTAGCAATATTTGTATTATCAATTTCAATTGCATTTACTCAAGAAGCTTCTGATATAGTTTTTACTAAAGAAGACACTATTAGGGTAAATCAATTAATTTCTCTTAGTAAAACTTACTTTAGTAAGGCACCGGATTCTGCTATTGCTTATGCAATACAAGCAAAAGAATTGGCAGAATCCGTGCAATATCTTGAGGGTCTTGCCTATGCTTTGAAAAATATTGGGATAGCATATTATAATCAAGGTAAAGATGTTGAAGCCTTAGACAACTGGAAACGTTCTCTAGATATATTTAAATCAATAAAAGATGAGATTGGAACTGCTAATATTTTAAATAATATTGGAGCTATTTACTTTTATCAAAAAGATTTGACAAATGCTTTAGAATATTATCTACAGTCCTTAAAATTAGCAGAAAAAACAAAAGACAAACTCAGGATTCTTTCTGTCTTGAATAATATTGGTGGGGTTTATTTCGAGAAACAGGCTACCTATGACAAAGCACTCATCTATTTTTTAAAAGCCTTACCACTCAGTGAAGAATTAAAGGATTCAGAAACATTTGGAACAATAGCAGCCAATTTAGGCGAAATTTATTATGTACGTAATAATGACTCTTTAGCATTAAAATATTTCAATAAGTCTGCTAAAGCATTTAATAACTCAGAAAATAGTCCTTGGGCCTACAACAGTCTAGGAAAAGTTTATAACAGGGAAAATAAATATGATCTCGCTATTTTTTATCACAAAAAAGCGCTAGATATTGGTACTAAATTAAATGGGAACCTCGATATTGTTCAATCTTTAATGGGTTTAGCAAAAACATATATTTCTAAAGAACAGTACAACGAAGCCTTGGCATATTTAAAAAAGGCAGAAAAAAATGCGATTGAACATCGTTTTTCAGGTGAATTAAAAAATGTTTACGAAGAATTTTCTAGAGTATACAATCAATTGTCAGATTATAAAAACGCATTTGTATACCAATCAAAGTATTCGAGTATAAAAGATACTCTGTACAATATTGAAACAGATAGAAAATTAGGAAGCCTTCAGTTTGATTTTGATATCCAAAAAAAGCAGAGTGAAGTAGATCTATTAACCATAAACAAAGCATTACAGGAAAATAATATAAAGCGTCAAAAATTTGCCAAAAATGCTTTTTTAATTGGATTTATCTTAGTGTTACTAGGAGCCATCAACATTTTTCGCAACTACCTAAGAAAAATCAAAGTCAATAAATTATTAGATAAACAAAAAGAAGAAATTGAGGGCTTGCTTTTAAATATTCTTCCTGCTGATGTGGCTAAAGAGCTGCAAGATTCAGGCAACTCTCCCCCACGCAGTTACAAAAAAGTGTCTGTACTATTCAGTGATTTTAAAGGATTTACGCGACATGCAGAAGGCATGACTCCAGAGGAATTGGTGGAAGAATTAAATACCTGTTTTGTAGCATTTGATGACATTGTAGGCAAATATGGATTAGAAAAAATAAAAACCATTGGAGATGCATATATGTGTGCAGGGGGAATTCCCACAGAAAAAGAAGGCCATGAATTTGATATGATTAAAGCAAGCCTAGAAATGCAACAACATATCATCAATCATAATATAAAAAGAAACGAAAAAGGCCTAGAATCGTGGGATTTAAGAGTGGGCATTCATGTTGGCCCAATTGTAGCTGGAGTAGTTGGTAAAAAGAAATATGCTTATGATATTTGGGGTAGTACAGTAAATATAGCCAGCAGAATGGAAAGTAATGGCGAAGCAGGTAAAGTGAATATTTCTGAGTCCACTTATCATCTGATTAAAGATCAATACAATTGTACACATAGAGGTAAAATCTATGCAAAAAATGTAGGTGAAATAGATATGTATTTTATTGAATCCCCAATTGTATTGGCATAAATTAGATGGATCGTTTAACAACTCACCAATTAATCATTACCAATATGGTGCTTAGCCCCATAATGAAATGCCTTTGTAACTATTCCTCCTTCGGCAGTTAAACTGATTTTAAAAATATAATCATAATCTTCATCCGCTAGTTTTGTTACTGGACGTGCACCTCCCAATGCTTCAATAGTTTCTAAAACGGTATTAGAATGTCCTACAATTAATATTTTTTTACCTTTCTGAAAATCGATCAACCGCTGTGAAAATTCTTTGATCAAGCTAGGGTCATAGGTATTTACTTTAGCAGTAAAATGTGCAGCAGTTTGTCTAGTGCGTTTTGTATTGGTAGAAAAAATCATATCGGGCTCCTGCCCTTTTAAATAAGCAGCTAAATCCAATGCACGTTGTTTGCCAATTTCCGTTAATTCTGGATCTCTTTTTTGAGCAGCACTAGTATCTTTTTCGGCGTGACGCACTATCCAAATAGTTGTATTCTGAGCATTTGCAGCCATTGAAATACTTATCAATAAAACAAATGCTATTACATATTTTTTAATAAAGTGCTTCATGAAGTTTATTTGATTTTACTTATTGATTAATTTATAAACAAATCTGTTAATTCTCGCGCTGTATTTTTTGCAATAATATTTCTTTTACACTTAAGTTCCATTCATCTTTTAATATGCGCAATACTATAGAGTCTCTTCTGGTACCATCGTCTTTTATTAAATTGCTTTTGAGCACTCCTTCTTCTGTACAGCCAATCGACTTCATAGCAGCAATACTTCTTGCATTATTTACATCAGCTCTAAATTCAACTCTTTCAAAGCCCATTGTCTCGAATGCAAAACGAAGTAATAGCAATTTACAATGAGCATTCAACCCAGATCCCTGAAATTGTTGACCATACCAGGTATAACCCAGTTGAATGGTTTGATGCTTTATTTGGATATCGTAAAAACGAGTAGATCCAGCATATTCATTGGTACGCTTATCAAAAACAATAAAAGGGTATCCATTTTTTTGTTCCCTCGATTCAATGGCCAATTTTATATATTCATACATCTTAAGCCTTCCGGCTGCAGATATTAATGAATATTGCCACAATTGGGGCTCATTTAGGGCAAAATGCAGTAGCAAATCCGCATCAGTCTGCAACAAAGGTCGCAACATAACGCAATCATTTGCTAAAACATAATCTTTTGAAAAATCAAACTGTTCAAACATAATGGCAAAGATTCAAGTAATACAGGCTGAACTGTTGAAAAACAAGCCTTTATTCATTAAAAATAATTAATCTTGCATCAATAAAAGAAACAAATTTATGTGTGGAATTGTAGGTTATACCGGGCCAAGAGAAGCGTATCCAATTATACTAAAAGGATTAAAAAGACTAGAATACAGAGGCTATGACAGTTCTGGCGTAGCACTTTTGAATAATAATCAACTAAATGTTTATAAAAAGAAAGGCAAAGTAGCTGAATTAGAGGAAAGTGTATTAAGTGTAGACATGCATTCGCATATTGGCATTGGGCATACCCGTTGGGCAACTCATGGAGAACCAAGTGACCGTAATGCACATCCGCACTTGTCTCAATCAGGCAAATTTGCGATGATTCATAATGGCATTATTGAAAATTATACAGCTATTAAAAAAGAATTGGTTGCCAAAGGCTATCAATTTAAAAGCGATACCGATACTGAAGTGTTACTCAATTTTATTGAAGATATTCAATTAAACAATAATTGTAGTTTAGAAGAAGCACTTCGAATTGCATTAAAAAGAGTGGTTGGTGCATATTGTATTTTATTGATTGCTGACGATGACCCAACAACAATTATTGCAGCAAGAAAAGGAAGTCCATTGGTAATAGGTATTGGAAAAGGCGAACATTTTTTAGCTAGTGACGCTTCTCCTATTATTGAGTACACCAAAGAAGTAGTGTATGTAAACGATTATGAAATTGCCATTGTTCGCCCCGACGAATTGATCCTTAAAAATTTGGGCAACGAAAAACAAACTCCATTCATTACCAAGTTGGATATGGATTTAGCAGCCATTGAAAAAGGCGGCTATGATCATTTCATGTTGAAGGAAATTCATGAGCAACCAAGTACTATTTTCGATTGCCTTCGCGGAAGATTATTACCCAAAACAGGACAAATAATGATGGGCGGAATCGAAAACAATATGGAAGCTTTTATTAAAGCCAATCGCATTATGATTGTGGCTTGCGGAACGAGTTGGCATGCAGGTTTAGTGGCTGAATATTTAATTGAAGAATTGTGTCGTATACCAGTTGAAGTAGAATATGCCTCCGAATTCAGGTATCGTAATCCGGTGATTCATCCTGGTGATGTAATCATAGCTATTTCACAAAGTGGAGAAACAGCAGACACTTTGGTTGCTTTAGAAAGTGCTAAAGAAAAAGGCGCGTTTATTTTTGGTGTGGTGAATGCAGTAGGTAGTAGTATTGCACGTCTCAGTGATGCAGGTGCTTATACTCACTCAGGCCCAGAAATAGGTGTTGCTAGTACCAAAGCATTTACTGGGCAGTTAGCTGTTTTAATGATGATGGCATTGAAAATTGGATTTGCAAAAGGTACTATTTCTGAAGAAAGATATTTACAATTGATGCTCGATTTAGAAACAGTTCCAGAAAAAGTACAAGCCATTTTACAAGACACATCTAATATTCAAAGAATTGCCCAAAAATACAAAGACGCAACCGATTTTCTTTTCTTAGGAAGGGGTTATAATTTCCCTGTTGCTTTAGAAGGAGCGCTAAAACTAAAAGAGATTTCTTATATCCATGCCGAAGGATATCCAGCAGCTGAAATGAAGCATGGACCTATTGCTTTAGTAGACGAAAAATTACCAGTAGTTTTTGTTGCCACCAAAGATTCTTATTATGGCAAAATAGTTTCGAATGTGCAGGAAATTAAAGCCAGAAAAGGAAAAGTAATTGCAGTTGCCACCTTGGGTGACGATGTAATTCCCGGAATGGCAGATGATGTAATGCTGGTGCCTGATGCCGATGAAGTAATTGCACCTTTATTAAGTGTAGTACCATTGCAGCTATTGAGTTATTATGTTGGTCTTGCAAAAGGTTTAGATGTAGACAAGCCTCGAAATCTTGCTAAAAGTGTAACGGTAGAATAAATTAAACTGTTGAATTAACGTTTGCTATGCCACAAAACAATATTGTCAAAACACCACTGAATTCTTTAGGCTATAATTTTATTAAAGATCAGTACATACCCAAAGGCAAAGACGAATATTATTTACGCAATATTCAAATCAAAAACGGCATCCATTACAGACAATTAATGGCTGAAGAAATTGAAATGTTAGTGAGAAATGGCAATACTTCAGACGACTGGAATAATATTTTGGTTTCTGATGCATTCGATCCGAGATTGGTTAAAAATTGTAAATTTTATGGTTTAGTAAGAATTGGAAAACTAGAACCCTTTTGCCTCAGCTTCAGCGATTTAAAAGCCCCTGTGGGATTATATAATTCCAATATTATCAGTTGCGATTTTGGTGACAATGTTTCTATTCATTATGTACATTATTTATCGCACTACATAATTGGCAGCGAAGCTATTATTACCAATGTAAACGAATTAATTACTACCAACCACGCTAAGTTTGGCACGGGAATTATTAAGCAAGATGAAGATGAATCCGTAAGAATTTGGATGGAAATTTGTAATGAGAATACGGGCAGAAAAGTAATGCCTTTTAATGGCATGCTACCAGGTGATGCATTCCTTTGGAGCAGGTATAGAGATGACAAAGCATTACAAGAAAAATTCAAAGTATTTACAGAAAAAAAATGTGACAATAAAAGAGGTTATTACGGAAAAGTGGGTGATAGAACAGTTATCAAAAACTGTAAAATTATTAAAGATGTTTGGGTGGGTTCTGATGCCTATTTTAAAGGAGCCAATAAACTCAAAAACTTAACCGTTAATTCTGGGCCAGAAGGAAGAACTCAAATAGGAGAAGGTTGTGAAGTAGTGAATGGAATAGTTGGTTATGGATGCAGAATGTTCTATGGAGTGAAAGCGGTACGATTTATTATGGCCGATCATTCTCAATTAAAATATGGCGCCAGATTAATCAATTCTTATTTAGGACAGAATGCCACGATCTCTTGTTGCGAAGTATTGAATTCATTGATATATCCAGCACATGAACAGCACCATAATAATTCGTTTTTATGTGCAGCGTTGGTAATGGGGCAAAGTAATATTGCAGCCGGTGCAACTATTGGCTCTAATCATAATAGCAGAAGCGCAGATGGTGAGATCATTATGGGGAGAGGGTTCTGGCCAGGCCTATGTGTGAGTTTAAAACACAATTCTATTTTTGCTTCATTCTCCATGGTGAATAAAGGAGATTATCCTGCTGAATTAAATATTAAAATTCCATTTTCACTGATCAGCAATGACGTACATAATGACCAACTCACAATCATGCCTGCTTATTGGTTTTTATACAATATGTACGCATTAGCAAGAAATGCATGGAAGTATACTGATAGAGACAAAAGAGTCAATAAAACACAAGAACTCGAATACCATTATTTAGCACCCGACTCTATCAATGAAATATTCACAGCATTAGAATTGATGGAATTGTATACTGGAAGAGCTTATTTATTGAGTCAAAAAAATAGCATTGAATCGGATAATGAAGCAATGGAAGTAGGAAGATTATTATTGAAAAGCAAAAATAAAATAGTTTCACAACTTCATATTTTTGCTGATGACATAGAAAACAGTAAGCGTAAAACCTTACTGGCAAAGGTTTTAGAAGCATATACTATTTTCGAAGATATTGTTTTGTATTATGGAATTGAACAACTTATTCAACAAATACAATCCAATAAAATTGCAAATATTATAGATTTAAATAAATCAATTCCCCGCAAATTAGTTCTCAACAAATGGATTAATTTAGGCGGACAATTAATGCCAGCAATTGAAGTGGCCGATTTAAAAAAGAAAATCATTACCGATAAAGTAAAAAGCTGGGATGATGTTCATGAACAATATGCATTAAAAGGACGCAAATACGCTGAACAAAAAAGAGAACACGGATTGGCTGCATTACAAGAAATAAGTGGCATACAATTATCTAAAATGGATACCCATCAATTGAATTACTTTTTAGATGCTGCAATAAATACCAAAGAATGGATCACCAAAAGTATTTATGATTCGAGAGCTAAAGATTACTCCAACCCATTTAGAAAAATGGTGTATGAAAATTTTGGGGAGATGAATGAAGTGGTTGGAAAATTAGAAGACAATAGTTTCATCAAAGAACAAAATGAATCTTTGGCCATTTTCAAAAAAGAAATTCAACAGATAAAAAAGTCATTTAAAATAAAAAACTGATGCAGGTCTACTCTTAAAGTAGTTGCATCAGTTAACAATTCATAGGAAATTTTTTATAAACGAATACCAATACCCAACTGAATTTGTTGATTGGTCCATTTTTCTTTACTATCTATATCATTGATATTATTCAATCCAATATTATACCTGCCATAAATTCTCAAAGTAGTTAAATTGATTTGCCCTCCGAAAACCATAGAGAAGTCTCCTTTCTTAAAGGCATCCTGACCATTCACTAACAAATTATTATTCTGATTGATCAAAATACCAAACTGAGGGCCAGCATTTAGTGTAATCATTTTCCCAACATTATATCGCAAAAGAATAGGAATTAAAATATAATCCAATTGAATTTGCTGATCTGCACCAGGCGTTAATACATTTTGATAAATAGGATTGACACCTGAAGTTCTAGTTGTTTTAGATTGACTCCAAAGTAGTTCGGGTTGTATTCCCCATTTTTTGGTAAAATCAATTTCAGCAAATCCACCCAAATGATAGGATAGATCATAGCCGCTATTAAAACTCTGCCCAGTGATTTTATTTAAGTTGGCGCCTGCTTTTACACCAAGTCTAAAACCTGCTTGTGCCTGTGCAAAAACGCCAATCAATAAAAAGGTTACAAGGAAAACAAGATTCTTTTTCATATAGATGATTTAGTTCTATATGACAATCATCATGCCAATTTTTTGAGTTATTGGGTTATTAAGTTATTGGTTGCTGAGATTTTTATAACTCTTTACTTTTAATTCATAACTTTTAACTCTTCATTCATAATTCTTCACTCTTATCTCTTAATTCTTATCTCTTATCTCTTAATTCTTATCTCTTATCTCTTAACTCTTATCTCCTAACTCTTAACTCTTAACTCTTAATTCTATTAAGGTGATCTCAGGCATTATCCCTACCCTCCCCGGATATCCTATAAACCCAAACCCTCGGTTCACATAGAGTTTTTGGTTTCCATCTTCGTATAATCCTGCCCATTGCTTGTACATCCACTGAACGGGGCTCCATTTAAAATAAGGATTCTCTAGGCCAAATTGCATTCCATGTGTATGGCCTGCCAACATCAGCTGAATATCTGGGTATTCTGTTTTAACCTGTGCATCCCAATGACTGGGATCATGGCTCAGTAAAATTTTGAAAGGAATTTTTTCGGTACCAGGGTATGCTTCTTTCATTTTACCATATTTAGGAAATCTGCCCTTTGCACCCCAATTTTCAATTCCTAATAATGCAATTTGGTCGCCTTCTTTTTCAATGATATGATGTTCATTCATTAAAAGCTTCCAACCCATATCGGCATGAACTTGTTTGAGCTTTTCGAGATTGGCCGTTTTGGCAACAGGATCAGGCCATGCAACATAATCGCCATAATCATGATTACCTAAAGTACTGAAAACCCCGTGAGGCGATGTCAATCGATTGAATATAGTTTTATATTCATTCATTTCATCAGCACGATCGTTTACTAGATCACCAGTAAATAATATCAAATCAGCTTTCTCCGCAAGAATCATATTTACTCCACGTTCAACCGCTTTGTTATCTTGAAAACTACCGCTATGAATATCGCTGATATGAACAATTTTAAATCCGTCAAAAGCCTTGGGTAAATTAGTAAAAGGCAGCGTTATTTTCTTTACCTGATAATTGTATTTATTGCCAAAACCATAAAGCAATGTGCCAAAAAGTGTTCCGCCAACACCAATACCTGCCCAACTTAAAAAAGTTGACCTTGGTATTAGTTGCCCATCTCCCAAAAATTGCCCACCAGTATTCCTAAAAACTTTGCTGATTGTCCAAATCACCCCACGTCTGATATCATCTGTCAAAAAAAACAGAGAACCTATTAATTTTGCCAAAAACAAGCCAACTAAAATGGCAAAAATATAGTTTCGAAAAAACTTTGAAGTTTGAAGTACTTGGATAAACGGAAATGACAACAAAGCTGCCAAAGTAAGTATAGAAACAGCCCAATATCCATAATGAATAATTACCCTCCAACGTTCAGAAAGAGGTTGAGTAACTACTTTCACAGCTTGAAAAACATAGCAATCCAGCAAGAACATCACTAAGGCTATTATCCAAAAAGCACCAGAATTTCGCATAAAAATCAGTTAAAATGGGCGTAAAGATAGCGAAAGCACCCCCGAAATGGGTTAAAATTGCATCCTGTTCACCAATGTTGAAAACTTAGTTGCTTTTGGTTAAAGGCTTTAGAGAATATTGTTTGATAGCTGTGACTGATACCGTATTTTTGGAAGCTTGCAAAAAAGGAAAAGCGAATAAATATGGCAAGAATTATTGGAGTAGCCAATCAAAAAGGAGGAGTGGGTAAAACAACTACTGCCATTAATGTGGCAGCTAGTTTAGCGGTATTAGAATATAGAACATTGTTGGTAGATGCCGACCCTCAGGCAAATAGTACAACAGGTGTAGGATTTGATTTACATAATATCACCAATAGTCTCTATGACTGTATGGTGAATAATGTTACAGCAAATGAGGTTATTTTAAAAAGTGATGTTCCTAATTTGGACATCATTCCATCGCATATTGATTTGGTAGGTGCAGAAATAGAAATGATCAATTATCCAAATCGTGAAAATGTAATGAAGGGTATTTTAGATGCAGTTAGAGATAAATATGATTTCATCATTATTGATTGCTCACCTTCTCTCGGATTAATAACCGTAAACTCATTGGTAGCTTCGGATAGTGTAGTAGTTCCTGTACAGTGCGAATTCTTTGCTTTAGAAGGATTGGGTAAATTATTGAATACCATAAAAATTGTACAGAATAGATTAAATCCTGCTTTGCAAATAGAAGGAATATTAATGACCATGTATGATGGCCGATTGAGATTGTGCAACCAAGTAGTGAGTGAAGTAAGAAGGCATTTTGATGATATGGTTTTTTCTACCATCATTCATAGAAATACAAGATTAAGTGAAGCACCTAGTGTAGGTAAACCCGTTATTTTGTACGATGCGGAAAGCAAAGGATCTGTAAATTATTTGAACCTCGCTAAAGAAATTTTACAGAACAATGGAATGACAAAAATTTCCAATCAAGATAGGATAATTGAATAAAGCGATAATAGAACTGAATAATGACCACACCCAAACAAAATAAAGATTTGATCGGTAAAGGGCTACGCTCTTTATTACAAAATATAGATACAGATCTAAAGAATACAACCGGAAGTCTTAAATCTGAAGTTGTTGAACAAACTACTACAAGCAGTAGGATTAGTTTAACAGATATTCAAGTGAATCCTAAACAGCCGAGAAGAGATTTTGATGAACAATCTTTACAAGAACTGGCTACATCTATAAGACTTCACGATATTATTCAGCCATTAACTGTCAGCAAATTAGCCAATGGCAAGTACCAGTTAATTGCAGGTGAAAGAAGATTCAGGGCTGCAAAAATTGCTGGATTAAAAGATATCCCCGCATATATACGTGTTGCAAACGATCAACAATTATTGGAATTAGCGCTCTTAGAAAATATCCAAAGAGAAAACTTAAATGCAGTAGAAATGGCATTGAGTTTTAAAAGGATGATGGAAGAGTTAGACTATACTCAAGAACAAGTGGCCGAGAGAATGGGCAAAGAAAGAAGCACTGTTACCAATTATATTCGATTACTTAAATTACCACCAGATATTTTATCGGCTGTTAGAAACAATAATTTGAGTATGGGTCATGCAAGGGCATTGGTCAATATAGACACTATCGATAAACAATTGTTTGTATTCAAAGAAATTCAGCAAAAAGAATTGAGTGTTAGACAAACAGAGGAATTGGTTCGTAAACTTTATAAAGGCGGATCAAATAGCCAAAGTTCAAGCGCATCAAAATCGGACCTCCCTCCTGCTTATAAAAAAATTGAAGATAATTTATCATCGCATTTTGGCACTAAGGTTAAAATGACCCATAATAAAAAAGGGTATGGTAGTATCAATATAGAATACTATTCGCTCGATGAATTAAATAAATTATTGGATTTAATGAATGTAACGGTGAGCTAATGTTTAGTTTGAAAAAAAAAGTAATTTTTTTAATTGTAGTTTTTGGGTGTTTCATTTCATTCTCCCAAGCTCAAACAAAAGACTCAAGCAAAGTTGGCAAAACAATTTCAGCTGAAATAATTCGTCCGATCGACTCTACCAAAATCAAAAGAAGAATAAAGGACTCTATTATTCTTGCAGGGCATAGCCCAAGAATTGCTACAAGGCGTTCAGCCATTATACCCGGTTGGGGTCAGGCTTATAACCATGAATACTGGAAAATTCCGATTGTATATGGAGTATTGGCCATTCCTACTGTTGCCTATATTTACAATAACAATTATTACCAAAAAACAAAATTCGCTTACGAGGCACTGTTCAAAGCTCAGAGCGGAGATAGCAGCAATCTTGCAGCAATAGATCCTGAATTGGTGAATTTAAGTATTGGTTCCTTGCAAAATTACCGAAACCAATTCCGACGAGACAGAGACTATGCAATATTATTTTTCTTATTGGCATGGGGGTTACAAGTAGCCGATGCAACTGTATTTGCGCATTTAAAACAGTTTAATGTAAGCAACGATTTAAGTATGCAAATCAAACCAACAATTAACCCCTATACAAGAACACCTGCTTTAACAGTATCATTGAATTTAAGAGAACATACAAAGAAGCCTTTAGCATTAGCCAGATAGTGCAACAATAAAAAAAGTTGAACATGAAAATCGCATTGATAGGATACGGAAAAATGGGCAAAGCAATTGAAGCAATTGCAATAGAAAAAGGACATCAAATTGTCTTAAAAATAGATGTGGACAATGCTGCTGATTTAAACACTGTAAATTTGGCGAATGCCGATGTGGCCATTGAATTTACAGGGCCACATAGTGCTGTTGGCAATATCCTAAAATGTTTTGAAGCTGGTATTCCAATAGTTTGTGGATCAACTGGCTGGTTGAGTGAATGGGATGCAATAAAAAATGATTGCCAACAAAAAAACGGAACATTGGTTTATGCAAGTAATTATAGTATTGGTGTGAATCTTTTTTTTGAAGTAAATAAATATTTGGCCAAATTAATGAACGGATATTCCGAGTATGATGTAACACTTAAAGAAATTCACCATACCCAGAAAAAAGATGCTCCTAGCGGAACTGCTATTAGTTTGGCAGAACAAGTGATGGAAAATTTGCAAAGGAAAAGCGCCTGGACCTCCAATGATCAATCGACTCAAGCAAACGAACTCTTCATTGCATCAGAAAGAATAGATCCAGCACCAGGAACACATCATGTAACATATAGCTCTCCTATTGATGATATCGAAATTATACATACAGCACATAACCGAATTGGTTTTGCAGGGGGAGCAGTAAAAGCCGCCGAGTTTGCTGTTGGTAAAAAAGGTGTTTTCGGAATGAAAGAAGTACTTGGATTATAGTTTAAATGAAAAACCAACTTTTACATTAAAAGCACTTGAGGCTGCCACATTAATCGGTTGTTGCCAATGACTTTGGGTAAGTTGAACTTCTAAACCCAATAATCTCACACCACCACCATATTCATAAATCAGGTTATCTCCTTTTACTCCAGAAGTAGAGTAACTCTGAACAGCTGTTCCAATATTTCCTAAAACAAATAACCTACCTAATAATATATATTGCCTAATACCTCCTTTAAGAGTCGTTACATTTAAAGACCCAGCCGGATTGCTTGCAGAAGCCCCGAAACGCTGGTAACCTGCTGTGCCCATAAACATGGTTGACCCAAATCCTATCCCAGCTCCAGCTTCAATACCAATTCCGCCATTATTCAAATCGCCGAATGTGCTGCTAGTTGGAGTTGCATAATTGGCATTTAAGATTAATTGTAAATGAGGTAATTTAAATTGAGAAAAACTACTTTGCGCAATCAACAGAAATACAACCGCTAATATGATGTTCTTTGAAGAATTGTGCATAATTTTATTTTTTGTAAAGAAACAAAAAAATAACGAGAAGCTATGCTATCAAAAAAAACGCAATACGCATTGAAGGCCCTTACCTATATGGCCGAGCAGCTTAATGCGGGTCCGTTTTTGATTGCTGATATAGCTAATAAGAAAAAAATACCGATCAAATTTTTAGAATCCATTTTATTGGAGTTAAGAAAAGCAGGTATTTTAAATAGCAAAAAAGGCAAAGGAGGTGGATATGATTTTAATCAAGATCCATCAACCATTAAACTTGCAACAATAATGCGATTGATTGAAGGTCCAATTTCTTTATTACCTTGTGTAAGTTTACATTTTTATCAAAAATGTTCGGACTGCAACGAAAAAAAATGCGGCTTGAATAAAATCATGAAAGAAGTTAGAGATAATACATTAAACATTTTAGAAAACCGAACTGTCATTGATTTAGTAACCAATTAACTATATGAAAAAAATATTATTTATTCTATTGATTTTCCCTTTTATCGTAAATGCACAAAGCTTAATAGGCGGAAGCAATATCATTAAATGGAATTTGTCTTCCTTGGCTTTGAATAACTACCACTTCACCTATGAAAGACATATATATAAAAGCCTTTCAATCTCAGTAAGCTATAGAACTATGCCTTATGGCAACGTTCCTTATCAAAAAGAGTTTCAAGATCTAATCAATAGTAACGAATTGAATTTTAATAGGTTTCAAATGGGAAATTCTGCTATTACTATAGAGCCGCGCATTTATTTGAGTTTGAAAAAAATGAAAGGATTTTATATAGCACCTTATTTGCGTTTTGCCACATTCGATTTGAATGCCCCAGTAAAATATAGCAGTAATGGAACTGTTCCGCCAGGATCGAAAGAGGCCGATTTCACTGGAAAAGTAAAATCAACCAGTGGTGGATTGTTAATCGGTTACCAATTTCAAATTCTTAAAAAATTGGTGCTCGATCTACAAATTATTGGTGCCCATTACGGTAAAAGTTCAGGGAATTTAAATTTCGCTGCACCATTGAGCTCTTTTGAACAACAGAGTTTAAGAGACAATTTAAAAAACATCAATCCTGACCCTTTTACATTCAATAGTACAGTTACCGCCAATGGCGCGCAAATAACTACAGATGGCCCTTGGGCAGGAATCAGGGGATTAAATTTGGGATTAGGCTTCCGTTTTTAAAGAAAGATTATCCAACATATCTTTCGTCATTTTAGCTAAATCAAATTCGGGTTCCCATCCCCAATCTTGATGTGCAACACTGTCATCAATACTTTGAGGCCAACTGTCTGCAATTGCTTGTCTGGAATCTGGTTTATAATTGATGGAGAAATCTGGAATATGTTGTTGGATAC
Organism: Sphingobacteriia bacterium; assembly: GCA_031429515.1. GTDB lineage: Bacteria > Bacteroidota > Bacteroidia > Chitinophagales > Chitinophagaceae > Sediminibacterium. The sequence continues at coordinate 8,968 of JANOZT010000093.1, read as the reverse complement.
TATTGGTAATTTCTTTAGGCGAAAAACTCATACCTGCTACATTGTAAGAAGTTCTAACAGAAATACTTTTAGATGGTGCATTCATTAATTCCAAAGTTGCTCGAATTGCATCGGGCATATACATCATGGGTAAATAAGTATCTTCTTTTAAAAAACAATTGTACTTTTTATGCTCTAAAGCTTCAGAATAAATTTCAACGGCATAATCAGTTGTGCCACCACCAGGTGCCGATTTATAACTAATTAATCCTGGGTAACGAATACTTCTTACATCCACTCCAAAACGTTGGTGATAATAATTGCACCAAAATTCTCCAGCATATTTACTGATTCCATAAACTGTACTAGGTTCAATTACTGTTTTTTGTGGGCAATTTATTTTGGGGGAAGTTGGTCCGAAAACAGCAATACTACTTGGCCAATAAACTTTATGCAAATTTTCTTCGCGGGCAATATCTAATACATTGAGCAAGCCCTGCATATTCAAATGCCAGGCAAGATTGGGATTTTTTTCTCCTGTTGCAGAAAGAATAGCCGCTAACAAATAGATCTGGGTAATATTTTGACGGATCACTTGTACATGCAACATTTCTTTGTTCATTACATCCAAACTCACATAAGGCCCTGTTCCGTGCAATAAAGGGTTCTCTTCTCTTAAATCTGAAGCTACTACATTGTTATTGCCATATTGCTTTCTTAAAGCCATGGTCAATTCAACACCAATCTGGCCAGAAGCGCCAATTACCAGAATCTTGTCTTTTCTATTGGGCATATTCAATCGTTTATAAGAGCAAATATAAGTTGATAGGCTTTATAAAGTATATAGCTGAATAAGTTAAAAGATGGTTGGGTAAGAATGCTTCTAATTTGTCTTGGTTTACGTTATTTTTGTTACTCATATTAAACATGCAAAATGCTTCCAGCTTATTTACAGGAATTATTCAGTAAACAACATTACAACCCTAATTCCTTTTTTTTAATTGCAGGGCCCTGTGTAGTAGAAAGTGAAGAATTGGTAATGGAGATAGCAGACAAAGTGTATAGCACTTGTAAACAATTAGGAATCCCCTATGTGTTTAAAGCAAGTTATAGAAAAGCCAATCGAACTAGTGCCAACTCATTTACTGGAATTGGAGATGATAATGGATTGGCGTTGATCAAGAAAGTTGGTGATCATTTTGAACTACCAACTACATCAGATATTCATGCACATGAAGAAGCGGCTATGGCGGCTCCCTTCATAGACATTTTACAGATACCAGCTTTTTTGTGTAGACAAACCGATTTATTATTGGCAGCAGCAGATACACAAAAAATAGTGAATGTTAAGAAGGGACAATTTTTAAGTGGCGCTTCTATGAAATTTGCTGTTGATAAAATTAAACAAGCTGGCAACGAAAAAGTAATGCTTACAGAAAGAGGCAATACATTTGGATATCAAGATTTAGTAGTTGATTACAGAAATATTCCCATCATGCAAGAACAACAAGTTCCTGTAATTATGGATTGTACCCATTCTTTGCAACAACCCAATCAAACAACTGGTGTAACAGGTGGAAATCCGGGAATGATCAGCACTATTGCAAAAGCAGCTATTGCTACAGGAGCCAATGGATTGTTTATAGAAACACACCCTAACCCAGCAGTTGCAAAAAGTGATGGAGCCAATATGCTACCATTGCATTTATTACCAGCTTTATTAGAAAAATTAGTTCATTTAAGAGAAGCTGTTGTAAAACACTCCCTCTAAAAAATGAATAAAACAAGACATTTAAGCCTGTTCACTGCTATTGCATTAGTAATAGCCAATATGATTGGCACTGGTGTTTATACCAGCCTGGGGTTTCAATTGATGGATTTCCAAAGTACTACAAGCATTTTGTTTCTCTGGTTGATAGGGGGAATTATAGCATTATCAGGTGCATTGGTTTATGCAGAATTGGCTGTTGTTTTTCCCGACAATGGTGGTGAAATGAATTTCTTGGGAAAGCTCTATGGTCCATTAGCAGGATTTTTAGCCGGATGGATTTCTACCCTTGCGGGATTTGCAGCGCCAGTAGCTATTGTTTGTATTGCAATTGGTAATTATTGTGCAACTATTTTTCCGAATACCCCTCCGATCATTATTTCTGTTATAGTGTTAGTGGCACTAACGATTCTTCATTCCTCTAAGCATTCCATTAGTGCAAGATTTCAACAGATGGCAACATTGCTCAATTTATTGATCATTGTTTTTATAATTGCTGCAGCATTTTTATTCTCGGCATATGCATTGCCCACTATTTCAATCAATCAAGCAGCCATTCAAGAAATTACCCATTCTGGAAAATTTCCGGTGAACTTATATTGGGTGCTCTATGCCTATACAGGATGGAATGCAGCAGCCTATATTGCCGGGGAAATAAAGAAACCCGAAAGAAATTTGCCTATTGCATTATTAGTAGGAACTGTTTTAGTAACACTATTGTATTTATTGTTGAACTATGCATTTTTATTATCGGCGCCTGCTACAGAATTGAAGGGAAAAATGAATGTTGGATTTATTTCGGCCAACCATTTGTTCGGAAAACATGGTGCCATCATCATGAGTATTTTTATCAGCATTACTTTAATGAGCACAGCAAGTGCCATGACATTAGCAGGACCAAGGGTTACAGCAGAATTAGGAAAATCCATCTCCTATTTTAGTTTTCTGCAAAAGAAAAACAAGCAGGGCATTCCGTATTTAGCAGTATATACACAGAGTGGAATCACACTACTATTAATATGGCTGAATCAATTTCAATTCATTATTGACCTGGTGGGATTTTTGTTGAGCATTTGTACATCGCTTGCCGTTGCGGGCATTTTTATTGTTAGAAAAAACAAGGCGACACATTTTAGTAAATATAAAACCCCTCTATACCCATTACCTCCGTTGGTATTTTTAGCCATCAATGCTTGGATCATTTATTATGGCATTTCACTCAAACCGCAAGTTTCGGCATATGGTTTGCTAGTAATATTGGCAGGACTAATTATTTGGAAAATTAACAAACCCAATCGAATGAAATCAATTATTGTAGTGTTATTTGCTTTTTTAGGTTTTCAACTCAGCGCACAAAATACAAATGATATTGCCAATGGATTAAAAGAGGCATTAACAAAAGGTGCAGTCAACAGTACTAATTTGCTCTCAAAACCAAATGGGTTTTTTGCCAATGCAGCCGTTAAAATTTTATTACCGCCTGAAGCTAAAAAAATAGAAACTACTTTACGAAATTTAGGAATGGGCAAACAAGTAGACGATGCAATATTAAGTTTGAACAGAGCGGCTGAAGATGCTTGTAAAAACGCCACTCCTATTTTTACCAATGCCATCAAGCAAATGACGGTAACTGATGCTATAGGTATATTAAAAGGAAGCGATACTTCTGCTACAGCTTATTTACAACAAAAAACAAGCGCGGAATTAACCACATCATTCAGACCAGTTATAGAAAAATCATTAGAAAGCACCGATGCCACCAAGCAATGGAATAGTTTAGTATCTACTTATAATAAATTCAGTTTAAAGAAAATCAATCCAGATTTAGCAGGTTATGTAACCGAAAAATCATTGAGTGGTATTTTCACACAAATAGCGACGGAAGAACAGAATATTAGAAAAAATCCGGTTGCTAGAACAAGTGATTTATTGAAGAAAGTATTTGGAAATTAGCTAGCCATTAAACCGTCGAGGTTATTGGTTTTCTTTACAATGCTTCTGATCTGCATGTCGAGTTCATTGGCGCTTTCAATGAGGTGATCGAAGATCTCTTTGTTGTTCACTGAATTGCTGCTATTTAGCACTTCTATCACTCCTAAAATATTCGCCAGCGGCCTTCTCACTTCATGAGATTGAATAAAAGCGATATCGCGCAGCACTTTATTCTGTGTTTTCAATTTCTCTTGTACAAGAATATCATCAGTAATATTTCTGTTGGTACCAATTAAACGGAGTATTTTACCTGAAGGAGATTTTTTTACTATCGCATGAGATTCGATATGTCTTACTCTTCCATTTGGAGTGGTAATTCTATAAACAGCAGAATCTATTTCTCGTTTACCATCAATCAATTGCCCTATCACTTTTTGCATCATTTCTAAATCGTCGGGATGCACTGATCGTTTCCAAATTTTATAGGGTGGAAATGCCGGGTCCTTGTCATAACCATACATTTCAAACATTTTATCGTCCCAAATAATATGGTTGGTGGCAATATCAATTTCCCAAATAGCAATTTGGGCAGAATCCGTTGCTAGTGTAAGCCTTTGCAATAATTCTTCTTGATCCAATTGTGCTTGCTGTCTTCGAGTGATATCATTTTCTATCGACATAAAGCCAATATGCATATTGTTTTCATCAAACAATGGCTGACAATCTACTTCTAACCAAAGTGGATTACCAGATTTGGTATAGCTTAAAAACTCTTCTTTAAAAGACAATTTATTATCGAGCGAATATTGCAAACGTGTTTTTGCTTTTTCGTCAACTTTAGGGCCTTCTAAAGAATAGCCCACTTTCTTTCCTTTCACTTCTTCTAAAGTATAACCGCTAATTCTAGTAAAGCCATCATTTACCCAAATAATTTGTTGATTTGTATCAGCAATTAAAACTGAATTGGTAGTATTGTGCGCTACGAGTGCCAAACGCTTTACTTCATCTTCACTTCTTTCCAAAGCAGCTTCTACTTTTTTACGAGAGGTCACATCAAAAATACTACCATCTATATAGGTGATATTATGTTCTGCATCATAAGTAGCACCGCCCCTTTCAAAAACCCATCGAATTTCTTTGTCTTTATGAACAATACGATACTCTAATTCATATTTATGTTTATTGGCAATGGCTAATTCAATAGCTTTATCAACCATCAATAAATCATCATTAAAAATAAGGTGGTTGTATCCGGCTTTTCGATTGATAGAAAGCTCCGAACTAGTATAACCAGTAAGTACTTCAATCCCATCGCTAAAAAAATCGATCGTATAATTTTCATCCGCAATGAAACGGTACAATACTCCTGGAATATGGTCAACAAATTTTTGCAACTGCTGATTGAGAATCGTTTTTACATTATCAGTGAGATCCGAAGTTTTGTTGATCACCGATTGAGTATTGGTTACATCATGCCCAATCGACACAATTCCTTCTACTAAACCAGCTTCATTTTTTAAAACAGAAATTTCCCAAGTGGTCCAAAAATAATCATCGCCTTCTGAAGGTTTTCGAACAGTAACGGCTACATGCTTTTCGGGATGTTTAATACATTCTCTGGCGGCATCATTGCAGAGTTGTACATCATCGGCATAAACGGTTTGAGCAAAATTGAGCAAAGAAAAATCAGCGGTAAGATGAGCGAATTTGTATTGGAAGAGTGGGTTAACATATTTGAACCTTCCTCCGAGGTCTGTTACAACTACAGAGAAAATCAATGAATTCAATAACTGTTCTGGGAACAGTTTATCTGCTTTCAACTGATTCATAAGGTGCGTAGAATTATCTTGATAAGCAATCGGTTTTAGTACAATTGTTTATTTTCGGATTAAATTAAAATGTAAAGTATAACCCTCCAATAAAATTATCAAATAAAGATACCAACTAGGCCTTAAAAAGGCTGAATAAGGGGTTAAATACAAGTAAGTTGGTATATAAAAAAGGCCCTTAAAAAAGGGCCTTAACTATTTCATCAATTAATTTCTCCATTAAATATCAATCGCTTCACCGTAAGCAGCAGCTGTTGCTTCTTTCAAACCTTCGCTCATTGTTGGATGCGGATGCACTGCATTCAAAATCTCGTGAGCGGTGGTTTCTAATTTACGAGCAACCACAGCTTCGGCAATCATTTCAGTAACATTGGTACCGATCATATGACAACCCAAGAATTCGCCATACTTAGCATCGTAAATTACTTTTACAAAACCTTCAGTTGCGCCAGCAGCACTTGCTTTACCACTTGCCATGAAAGGAAACTTACCTACTTTAATATCATAGCCTGCTTCTTTGGCTTGTTTTTCGGTATATCCAACACTGGCAATTTCAGGAATACAATAAGTACAACCAGGAATATTATTGTAGTCCATTGCTTCAGGCAAATGATTGAATTTCTTTTCGTTGTACCCAATATGTTCAGCAGCATTGATTCCTTCTTTAGCAGCTACGTGCGCCAAAGCCTGACCAGGAGAGCAATCTCCAATTGCATAAATTCCTGCAACAGAAGTTTGACCATATTTATCCACTACAATTCTACCTTTCTCTGTTTTAATACCATTTTCTTCTAAGCCAATGTTTTCGATATTAGCAACTACACCAACCGCACTCAACACAATATCCGCTTCTAAAACAATGGTTGACCCATCTTGTTTTTTTACTAAAGCTTTTACGGCAGCGCCACTAGTATCTACCGATTCAACTGAAGCATTGGTCATGATTTCGATGCCCATTTTCTTGTATTGCTTCTCTAGTTCTTTAGAAATGTCTTCGTCTTCAACAGGAACAATTCTTGGTAAAAATTCTACGATGGTTACTTTGGTTCCCATGCTATTGTACACATAAGCAAACTCAACACCTATTGCACCACTACCAACAATGATCATACTCTTGGGTTGATTGGGCAACACCATTGCTTCTCTGTAACCAATTACTTTAACACCATCTTGTTTGAGGTTGGGTAATTCGCGGGTTCTTCCACCAGTTGCAATAATAATATTTTTAGCTTCTACTATTTGTTTAGCACCATCTGCAGCGGTCACTTCAATCTGGCCTTTGGCTTTTACTTTACCATAGCCCATAATCACATCGATCTTATTTTTCTTCATCAGAAACTGAACACCTTTACTCATTTTGTCGGCAACACCTCTGCTTCTTTTTATTACTGCACCAAAATCGTGTTGAACACCCGTTGCATTAATGCCATAATTGGCACTATGTTTCATGTACTCATATACCTGTGCACTTTTAATTAATGCCTTTGTAGGAATACATCCCCAGTTTAAACAAACACCACCTAAACTTTCTTTTTCAATAATCGCAACTTTAAAGCCTAATTGAGACGCACGGATTGCAGCAGGATATCCACCAGGACCACTTCCGAGAACAATTACATCATATGCCATAATACCAATATTAATTGATTGTATAAAGAATTTGAGGCTGCAAAAATAAGGGCATTACTCAAAGAAAACACGAATTGTTTGGTAAAACCACTTGTTTCCGGCTGAAGCACCCGATTTCTGCATTTGTTCGCTATAGCCTTGCAGACCAAATAGGCCGGCCATATTGCCATTACGAAGGGCAATTTCGAGGTAACCAGCAGAATTAAACCAGGCCATTTTTTCGTGTTCGGGAACACCAGCATAGTTATTCGAGAGTTTTTCTATTGTTTCATCTCTTTTGAACATGATCTTGAATTTGCGACCCTTACCATGTTCTTCAAAATCTTTACGAGTGATATTGATCACAACGTTTTCAAAATTATCTATGAAGAGAATCTGTCCTTCAATCCAATCCGGACCAGCAGTGGGTCTTAAAGGATATTTTTCTACAATTTCGCTGGCAAATGCGCCTACCGATAATAATTTTTTATACTCTTCTAATTTAAAAATAGCTGCAGCAATATCCGAAGTGATGGTGAGTAAATCGGCATTGATAGAAACTGGAATTTTTACAATTTCTGCAGGCTTCTCTCCTGCTATCATTGTGATCAAGCCATTGTCGGGGCAGATAATGTATTGATTCTTGTAAAAAGCAATTAAAAAATGTTCATTCACTGCTTCAAATACATTGACCAATATGAGGTGATATGTACCATCCGGATAAAATTTAATGGCATTGTTACAAGTGTAAGCTGCTAGCGGAAAATTGGTTTGCGATAAATAGTGCGTTATGTCAACCGTGTTAAGGGTGGGCATCGAATGCAAAAACTGCCCTTTTATGGCACCAACGATATAATCTCGCTGGCCAATATCGGTTGACAACGTAAGGATGGGCATGCTAACAGCTAAACGCCAAATGAGTAAGAGTTATTTCACCAACTCATCATTTTTGAAGAAAAATTTTCTAACCATTTTATCGGTTAAGGAAGGAAAAAATTTGTTCATAAAAACCGTTCTCTTTCCGGTAAAAGTGAGCACGAGCGTTCTCTTTCTTTTTATGATGGCTTTGAGAATGTGATTAGCACACTCTTCTGAGCTCATCATAGTTCCTTCATCCATCGGAGATTCACCTTGCGCATTGCCATCTTTGTTTAAAGCAGCGTTGCGAATATTTGATGTAGTAAATCCTGGGCAAACCCACATTACATTGGTGCCCGAATCGAGTAATTCTGTTCTAAGCGATTCCAACCAACCATTTACAGCGTATTTAGATGCAGAATAACCACTTCTACCCGGAAGGCCTCTATAACCAGCAATAGACGATACTCCTACAACTGTTCCTTTGTTTTTAATGATATAGGGTAATGCTAATTTGGTACAATATACCGTACCCCAGAAATTGATGTCCATCACTTTACGAATGGTATCTAAAGCAACATCCGTAACTAGGGAGCGCATAGAAATTCCAGCGTTGTTGATCAGGATGTCGATAGTGCCAAATTGTTTGATTACCTCTTCTATAAATTGAGTGCAGTCGTTTTCTTTACTTACATCAGCAGCATGAATTACCAAAGGCTTACCAGAATGGTCGGATTGAAGCTTGTATAATTTATCGTAGTTACGCCCACAGGTAGCCACTTTTGCTCCTTCTTGGAGGAATAATTCTACCAAAGCTTTACCAATTCCGTCGGAACCGCCGGTAATTACTACCACCTTATTGTTGAAAGCAGACATATTTAAAGAGTTTAAAATCAAACAAATGTAAGCAGAAGATTATCTACATAAGTGGATAAATTACGTAAAAAAGATAGATAAAAATTTGGCTACCGTTTAAATTGCCCTATTTTTGCAA
>JANOZT010000092.1:0-1716 GCA_031429515.1 Sphingobacteriia bacterium | reverse complement strand
GGCCCAACGAGAACTGGCACTTATATTGATTCCATTAATATTGCTCCTTATCTAACCAGCGGGCAAAATACGATTGCCATTTTAGTTTGGCATTTTGGAAAAAGTGGCTACTCCCATTTGAGCAGTGGTAAAGCAGGATTGTTGGTTCAATCTTTACCATCTTTTGCTGCAATTGCAACAGATCAAAGTTGGCAAGCTCAAATTTTATCAGCATATCAAATGACTGAACAACAACCCAATGTTCGATTAGCAGAATCGAGTTTACGCTACGATGCAAGAAATGAAATTGGAAATTGGAAAACAGATTTTTCAATCCAATTTAAACAAGCCATTGAAATTGGTGTTGCAGGGGATGCACCTTGGGGAGAATTAGTAGCAAGACCAATTCCCTTTTTCGCATTTAGCAACTTGAGTAAATATGCAGATAGTACTATAACATCATCCAACGGAAATACATTGTATAAAATGAAATTGCCGCTGAATATTCAAATGCATCCTTTTCTGAAAATAAATTCCACAACTGCGGGAGAAAAAATAAAAATATACACAGATAACAATCTGCTCAATTTTGAACCCATATTACAAGTTGAATACATTACCAAAGCAGGGGTTCAAGAATTTGATTGTCCATTATGGTTAAATGGCGAAATGGTATATTATGAAATACCTGCTGGAATAAAAGTGGAGCAACTGAGTTATAAAAAATCACAATATGCAACTGAAGCAATAGGACAATTTACATCCTCAGATGAAAACTTAAATACCCTTTGGAAAAAATCATTGAATACACTCACATTGTCTATGAGAGATAATTGGATGGATTGCCCAGACAGAGAACGTGGTGGATGGACGGGAGATTTGGTTTCGTTATCATTGCAATCATTGTATACATTAGATGATAGAGCAAAAGCATTATCCAATAAATGGTTTCATGAATTTACTAATTGGAGAACACCAGTACATGATTTTTATTCTATCATCCCAATAGGAAATAGCAATATTGAAATTCCGGATCAAACATTATTGTTAATCAGTGAATACGGAATTGAAAATTATTTATTACAATCGGGAGATACTACCATGTTACTTGAGCTGTATCCTTCATTAAAACTCAATTTTAGTTTTTGGCAGTATAATAGTGACGGCTTGATTCTTCCGAGACAGGGGGGCAATAGATGGAATTGGGGCGATTGGGGCGACAACTTAGATGAGCTTGCATTATACAATATGCTTTTCTTAAACAGCCTAAGAACCATGAAACAACTCAGTAAAATGGTGAACGATGCTGCGGGAGTTATTTTCTATGAAAAGACCTATCAAGATTTAAAAACTGCCATTCGAAAAAACTTATGGAGAGGTGGTTATTTTGCATCTACTAATAATATTAATTCACCTGATGAGCGAGTACAAGCATTTTCCATTTTAAATGGTGTTGCAGAAAAGAAAGATTATACAACACTAATTGAAGTTTTTGAAACAGTACATAATGCAAGCCCATACATGGAGCAATTTGTATTTGAAGCGCTATGTACTATCGGTAAACAAGAATTGGCATTAATACGATTTAAGAATCGATATGGTAGCATGATCCAATCGCAAACTAGCTCAACAGTTTGGGAAGGATGGCAAATGCCTAAAGAAAATAAATTAGCAAAAACACCCAACCATGGTTGGAGTGGAGCAGCACTCTATTTATTTCCTAAATGGATTCATGGT
>JANOZT010000091.1:0-69139 GCA_031429515.1 Sphingobacteriia bacterium | reverse complement strand
AATTTTTGCATATATCACTGCTATAGCAGTGATTGCAGCTACAAATCATGGTATATTTCATTGGATGCAAGCCATGAATATTTTTATGGCTGGCTTTTTTCTTACCTTTTCTTTCTTTAAAATGCTCGATCTGAAAGGCTTTGCTGAAAGCTATAGTATGTATGATATTGTAGCCAAGAAATTAATTTTTTGGGGGTTTGCATACGCCTTTATTGAGCTTGGTTTAGGAATCGCTTATGCCATCAATTTTAACCCTCTTATTACCAATATTGTTACATTGGTTGTAATGTTAATTAGTATTATCGGTGTTTTACAAAGCGTATTAAAAAAACAAAAAATCCAATGTGCTTGTTTAGGGGCAGTATTTAACCTCCCTATGAGTTCAGTGACCATAATTGAAGATGCATTAATGATTAGCATGAGTGCAATTATGCTAATTCAGTTGTTAGGGTAATGTTGGCATTCACAATTGATACAACTATTGCCTATAATTGTGTAAGGGCTCAGGCATACTTTATTTAGACCTTTATAGGTAACGGAAATTCTTTCATTTATAAATAATAAAAGATGAAAAATTCTCAAAGTTGTATTGATGCTTGTGTTGCTTGTCTTGTTGCCTGTGAAAAATGTTTTGCAAGTTGTTTAGAAACAGAAGGCCATAAAAGTTGTGTAAAACTATGCAGGGACTGTGCTGATATATGTGCACTTTGTGCTGCATTATGTGCAAGGGGTTCTCAATTTGCCGATGAACTTTGTGCTTTATGTGTAAAATGTTGCGAAGCCTGTGCAGCAGAATGCAGTAAACATGCGGAACATTCAGCAGACTGTAAAGCTTGTGCTGAAGCTTGCAAAACCTGTGCCGAAGCATGCAAAATGTAAGTTTTAACTTTTGCCTAAAATTTCACAAATTAGTTAAAACCTTTTATTATATCTTTGATTATTAAAGCGTATTCATTGAAACGTAATTTATCTATACAATTAAAAGCCCTATTCCTACTGCTTGTATTTGCAATAAATACAGTTGTTGGTTTTGCATGTGGGTTAGGTGTAGATATGGGTTTTAATGCTCCTCATCATAGTAAGTCCGAAGAAATTCCTAAAGTACATGTACATGATAATGGTGAAAAACATCTTCATGAAAAAAAGTCGTCAACAGTAATTGCACATGCTCATGCAAATGGAAGCAATCACTCACATAAGAGCGTTAGTGAGCCACCAAAAAAGAATTCTAAGGATGGCGGCAGTAATCCCCTTACAAAAGATGATGGCGGTTGTTGTGCTAACGAAGTGCAGAAGTTTCAGCAAATAGACAAAAATATTACTGCTAATACAGGCATTAATTTTCCTGTGTTTGTGGCAATCTTGCATACTTATTTAGCTATTGATTTTTCGATAGCATTAAAAGAATTTCCCACCAAGTCTAAGATTCGCCTTTATTACCCACCGCCACCTAACTTACGCATTGCGATGCAGCGTTTTCAGATTTGATCATAGTAAAATAGATGAAGCTTTTGTTTCATCTACCTTCATTTTGCGATCCGTAATTTGAAGATATTTGTTTTACCGTAATCATTTTTTATGTTCAGATATAGTTTCTTATTTATTCTTACAGTAATTATCGGTTTACCGACAGTAGCACAACAAATGCTTACTGAAAAAGAAGCTGTAGAAAAAGCATTAGCAAATAGTAAGAATATTCAGGCGGCTTCTCTACAAATAAAACAGCAACAACAGTTATTGAAATCAGCTTTTAATCTTCCCAATCCAGAGTTCTTCTTGGAAAGCCCAACAGGTAATTTTTACACTGGTAGTATTACACAGTCGTTTGAATTTCCGAGCGTCTACAGTAACCAACACAGATTGCAAAAGCAGCAAATAGCCGTAGCACAAAAAGAAAAACAAATTACAGCAGCTGAGTTAAAGTACAAGGTTAAAGTTCTATACCTAGAAATACAGTATGCTGATTCTCTTACCAAACAACTCTATATTCAGGATACTTTATACCAAAGGATAATGCTTTCTGCGATCCGGCAGTTCAAAGCCGGACAAATTGATTATTTGCAGCAAACATTTAGTGAAATACAGTATGGAGAAATACATAATCAATACGAACAGTCGCTCATTCGTGTTTCTTCCTTTAAAACACAGTTAAAGTGGTTCACAGGCATTAAAGATTCTTTTGGTGTAGAACCGTTGACTGTTGCACTTTCTCAAGCACAGTTGTCCTTTGTACCCGATTCGACATCGCTTCTATTTAATCCTACCGTACAATTGTTACAACAACAAGAGCGAGTAGCCAAACAAAATATTTTAGTACAAAAGAGTAAAGCTTTGCCTGGCTTTGCATTTGGCTATTTTAACCAAGGAGAAAGAAGTACAAAATGGGTTAATCGATTCCGGTTTGGCGTAACTATTCCAGTATGGTTTGGCCAGTATAAAAGTAATATTAATGCTGCTAAAACAGAACAGGAGATTATTCAAAACAAACAACAAGGGTTGCAACAAGAATTATCTGCACAAACTATTAGTACAAACCGCGAAATACAAACCAACTGGCAATCTGTACAATATTATCAGCAAACTGGTTTAAGAAAAGCAAAGGAAGTGATAACTACTTCACAACGATTTTTTGTAAGTGGTGAAATTGATTATATCAATTTATTAAGAAATAGTAATGATGCTTACAATGTTTACCAAAAATACCTTGAAGCCGTAAGAAATTATAATCTCAGTGTAATCAATCATCAATATTTAATGGGTCAGTTATGAAACGATTAATCTTTCAATTTTTATTCGCGCTACTTCCAGTTGTTGTATTTGCACATGATGGTGAAGACCACGGTGAAACAAAAAAAACAACTTTATCACCTTTAAGTTATTTCTCTTCGGAAGCCGCTTCGGAAATCTATGAAGTACTATTAAAATACGGCTCGATAGAGCCGGGGAAAGAAACAACACTTCGTTTATACTTAAGTGAATACCTTACTAATAAACCGATTGATAGTGCTAAGCTAGTAGCAACAGTAGCAGGTAATTCCAACGTAAAAATTACAGTTGTTAGGGTAGATAAAGGAGTGTTTGAATTGAAAGCCATGTTCCCAGAAAAAAAGGCGTACAATTTGATAATTAATATCAATAGTTATGCAGGTATTGACTTAATACAGTTAAACAATATTGAAGTAGGAAAAGAACTGTCCGCAACAGCAACCACAGAAAGCGGCCCTCATTCGCATTGGTACAGCAGTAATTGGTTTTTTGGTGTAATGGGGCTTATGATTGGGTTGGTAGTAATGATTTTTGTAAATAAAAGTCGAAGTAAGAAAGTGGTTGCTGGCGTAATTATTCTTTTTTGTCTTTTGCCAACTGCCACTTACAACCCTATATCTGCACATGGTGGCGATGATCATGGTGCTGTTAAAAGTGGAACCGCTGCTTCCACAACATTCATTGTTGAAAAAGAAACGCAATTCCTTTTTAATATTCAAACATCGAAAAATGGCAAAAGTGATTTTAATGAAACAGCTGTTTTATTGGGAACAGTGATCGCCGCTCCGCAGGGGCGGGCTGTAGTTCAATCTCCACAGACTGGTAAAATTATTTCCCTAAGAGTGGCTCCCGGACAACGGGTTCAAAAAGGACAGGTGGTGGCAGTAATAGAACAGCAAATAGATGCCGGTACACAAATTAATCTCTTATCTCAAAGTAATAGTGTAAATGCTGAGTACGAAGCAGCTAAAGCACAATATGAAAGGTTACAAGGAATAGAAGACATCGCAGCAAAAAAAGATATAACTGAAGCAAAAGCACGATATGAAAGTGCCAGGAAGAATAAAGCACTCTTTGATAATAATACTGGCAAAAACACGAGCAGTTCAAAAGCTATAACGCTCACATCACCTGTTACCGGTGTGGTTGGTATTTTTAATTATGCAATCGGTGCTGTTGTAAACAGCGGTGAAACCATTCTTGAAATTACTAATCTTGATTATGTGTTAGTAGAAGCCCAGGTATTTACCAGAGACGTTGAAAAATTAAAAACTGCTACTGGCTTTACAACCATTTCAAATACCGATACACTAGTATATAAATTAAAAATGATTAGTTCAGCTCAATCTGTAAACAGTGGTAATCAATCTCAGAAGCTGGTATTCGAAATAATTAATTCGAAAGGCCAGTTCAAAATTGGTGAGAATATAAATGTGCGAATGATAGGTAATAATGTTATTCGAGAAGTTGTGATACCAAATGAAGCAATTACAGATGTGAATGGTAAGCCAGCTATTTTTATAAAAGATAAAGCTGAACAGTTTAGTATCAGCTTCTTAGTTAAAGGGCAAAATAACGACCAATTTACGGTGATCACAAAAGGCACTGAAGAAGGTGAAAGAGTGGTAAAAACAAATGTGTATCAGATGAAAATGATGTATTTAAATCAATAGTAAAATAAACAAACAAACCAAAAAAAAACAAACATGAAAAAAATTAGCATCATCTTATCAATGACAATAGCAGTTTTTAGTTTTACTGCTATAAGTGCACAGTCATCAAAAACTACCGACAAAATAGTTACTGCAGATACAGTTGTTTACCAATGTCCCATGAAATGCGAGGGAGGTAAAACTTATGAAAAAGCAGGCAAGTGTCCTACATGCAATATGTCTTTGAAGGCAATAGCAAAAACAGTTGCAGCGGTTTACCAATGTCCTATGAAATGCGAAGCAGATAAAACGTACGACAAAGCAGGTAAATGTCCTAAGTGCAATATGAACCTGACCAAAGTGCAAGCAAAAAAGAATATCTAATAATCAAAACGGTACTAAGCATAATTAACTAAGTAAAACAAAAAAAATGAAACAATTATTAAAAATCAAGGTGGCCATTTTCGCCATTGGCTTTGTTGCAATTTTAGCAGCATGTAATAACAGTGGAGATAAAGCATCTTCAACCACAGATTCAGCAAAAACTGATATGGCACATGCTGGTGGCGACCATGTTTTTGCTTGCCCCATGCATCCGGAAGTAACTGGTAAAGAAGGCGATGAGTGCCCAAAATGCGGAATGAAACTGGAGCATAATGATAATGCTGGTGCTCCAAGTAATGTTAGTATGCAGTTTACTGCTACTCCAACATCTCCAAAGGCGGGAGAGGAAGTTACTTTATCGATGACTCCCAAAATAAAGGACAAGCCCACTGAGCAAGTACCATTAGATGTTGAACATACTAAAAAAATACATCTTATTGTGGTTAGTGATGACCTTAGCTGGTTTGATCACATACATCCTGAGCTTAATGCAGATGGTTCTTACAGTGTAAAAGAGAAGTTTCCAACTTCTGGGAAATACACTTTGTTTGCTGATTACAAGCCAAGCGGTGCCAATCATACAGTTGACAATCTTCATGTTACAGTAGCAGGAACTGCTCCTGCAGCAAAAGTTTATGGAGCAGATAAATTAAGCGGTTCTGCAGGTGATGGTTTCTCTGTTTCACTTACTCCTGAAGGGGGCAAATTTTTGACAAACATGGCCATGCATATTAATGGTGTAGTAATGCTGAACGGAAAAGAAGTAGATGTAACAACACTCGAAGATTACCTTGGCGCAAAAGCCCATATGGTTATGGTTAGCCTTGCCGATAAAAAATATTTGCATGTGCATCCAAGTGTAGAAGGTGGAAAATTTGATTTACATACTACGTTTGATAAACCAGGTGTATATCGTGGATGGATTCAGTTTCAGAGCAAAGGCAAAGTTTATACCAGTGATTTTGTAATGAATGTGACAGAAGGTAAAGGCAATTAAAGATTTTATTTTATGCTGAACAAACTCATTCATTTTTCCCTAAAAAATAGGATGCTGGTAGTCTCTATGGCTGCCTTACTGATGGTGTATGGGGTGTTTACATTGTTTAATCTTCCGGTAGATGTATTACCCGATTTAAACAGACCTAGAGTAACCATTTTTTTAGAAGCCAATGGTATGGCTCCTGAAGAAGTAGAAAGCCAAGTTAATCTACCTGTTGAAACACAATTAAATGGTGCTCCAGGTGTAGAAGTAGTTCGTTCAGTAGCAAGCCCGGGATTAGGAATGGTGTTTGTAGAATTTGACTGGAATACAGATGTTTATCGGGCAAGACAATTGACTGCCGAAAAATTACAGAACATTCAATTACCAAAGGGGATTACACCCGTTATGGGTCCAATCAGTTCCATCATGGGGCAAATTATGATGGTGGCAGTTACGAGTGATACCACTTCGCCTGCAGATTTAAGAACGCTGGCTGATTTTACCATTCGCAGAAGATTGATGAGTGTAAAGGGAGTGAGTCAGGTAATACCGGTTGGTGGAGAAAGAATGCAGTACCAAGTTTTAATTTCAAGCGAAAAATTAAGACAATATAATCTTGCCATTGAGGATATTGATAAGGCATTGCAGTTAACCAATCAAAACACAACGGGTGGTTTTATTGACAATAAAGGATCCGAAACATTGATAAGAAATATTGGTCGTGCAAATACGCTCGAAGACTTGGCCAATACTGTTGTAAGCAACCGGAATGCAGCCCCCATTTTATTGAAACAAGTAGCTGAGGTGAAATTCGGCGGGCCCATTAAAAGAGGCGATGGCTCTTTTAATGGGAAACCGGCTGTTATTCTCAGTATTGAAAAACAACCAGGTTCCAGTACACTCACGGTAACTGATGAGGCTTTGAAGGCGATTGAAGAAATCAAAGCATCTCTTCCCGAAAATATTCATGTCAATACAGATGTTTTTCAGCAAAAGAATTTTATTATTAACTCTATCACAAATGTAGAAGAAGCATTAAGAGATGGATTTATTTTGATAATAATTATTCTGCTTTTATTCTTGCTAAATTTCCGCACTACTATTATTACTCTTACGGCAATTCCTCTGTCCCTTATCATCACTGCAATTGTTTTTAAATTTTTTGATATTTCAATTAATACGCTAACACTTGGAGGGTTAGCTATTGCTATCGGTGAGTTAGTGGATGATGCCATTGTAGATGTTGAGAATGTTTACAGGAGATTGAAAGAAAATTGGGTAAGCGATAATCCCAAACCTTTACTTAAAGTAATTTATGATGCCAGCAGCGAGGTAAGAAATTCAATTGTATACGCCACTATTATAGTGGTTTTAGTATTCATTCCATTGTTTTACTTGCAGGGTATAGAAGGGAAAATATTTGCGCCATTAGGGATTGCCTATATTACTTCCATAGTTGCTTCATTGCTAGTTTCTCTTACAGTAACTCCGGCACTTTGTAGTTATTTGTTAGAGAAGAAAAATCATTTGAAGCATATCAACCTTAGATTCTGGAAAAAGACCCCTGCTGTTAAACAGAGCGTGGGAGGTGAGGTTTTAGATTCAGCTCATGAATCAGACAGTGGTCTTGTTCGATGGCTAAAGAAGCAGGATCTTAAATTATTGCATTGGGGATTAAAAAGGACAAAACTGGTAGCAGGTATTGCAATTGCATTAATAATTGCGGCCATTAGCGTTGTACCATTTTTTGGAACTGAATTTTTACCACCTTTTAATGAAGGCAGCTTTACTGTTAATATGGTAGCCCCAGCTGGTACATCATTAGAAGAAAGTAATAAATTGGGTACCATAGTAGAAAAACAAATTTTGAAAGTGCCAGAGGTGTTGCTTACGGCTCGACGTACTGGAAGAGCCGAATTGGATGAACATGCTGAACCTCCAAGTTCATCTGAAATTGAGGTTGCTTTAAAACCAAGTGGACGAAGCCGGGCAAAAGTGTTAGAAGATATACGTAATAATCTTTCAGTTTTGAAAGGTGTTTCCATCAATATTGGTCAGCCTATATCTCATCGCCTCGATCATTTACTTTCGGGAGTAAGAGCACAAATAGCAGTTAAAATATTTGGTAATGATTTATTGACACTCCGCTCAAATGCTGAACAATTAAAATCAGTTATTAGTAATGTAGCAGGTGTTGTGGATGTACAAATAGAAAATCAAGTAATGGTTCCACAACTGATGATTAAGCTCGACCGTATGGCGGTACAGCGTTATGGGTTACAGGTGGGGAATGTGGCAGATGAACTTGAAATATTTTACAATGGCAAAGTGGTGAGCCAAATTATTGATGGTCAAAAAAGTTTTGATATTATTTTAAGAACGGATGATAGTACAAGAAAAAATATTGACGCAATCCGCAATACACAAATTGCTGCTTCGGATGGTTCATTAATACCGCTTCAACAAATTGCAAAGATTGAATTGGAGAATAGCATTAATGCAGTTAATCATGAAAATACACAGCGTCGTATTGTAGTTTCAGCTAATGTTCAAGGCCGAGATTTAGGAAGTACAGTAAAAGAAATGCAGGAAAGGGTAAGGAAGGATTTGCCTTTACAGGAAGGCTATTATTTGCAATGGGGCGGCCAGTTCGAAAGTCAGCAATCAGCTACTAAATTAATTACCATTCTCAGCATCTTTTCTATAGCTGGCATTTTCTTAGTTTTATATAGCCATTTCAAAAGTAGTCGTATTGCGTTGCAGATTATGTTGAATATTCCATTGGCTTTAATTGGTAGTGTAATTGCAGTAATGCTTACAGGTGGTGTTTTCTCTATTGCAACAATGGTAGGCTTTATAACACTTACTGGTATTGCTTCTAGAAATGGTATTATGATGATAAGTCATTACATTCATTTAGTACAACATGAAGGGGAGGTCTTTGGCGACAAAATGATAATAAGGGGTTCATTAGAGAGAATGGTGCCAGTATTAATGACGGCATTAGTGGCAGCTTTTGCATTGATACCATTAACAATGGATGCCACAGCACCAGGTAAAGAAATTTTATATCCAGTAGCAACAGTTATATTGGGTGGTCTGGTAAGTTCAACCTTATTAGATATGATTGTTACCCCTGTTATATTTAAGCTATTTGGTGAAAAAGCCCTAAAAAAATATGTAGAAACACATCAAAATAAAGATCTAGAATAACGAAAATTAACATACTTTTTAAACTAAACAACATGAAAAATTTATTTGCATTCATTGCCCTAATTGTAATTAGCTTTTTGGGAACTTCATCGGCAATAGCCCAGAAAACAGAAGAAGTATGTTACAATCCTAATCTCGTTAAAGACACAACTAAGAAAAGCATTAAATCTATGGCTTTCGCAGTTGTTAATGGCGATAGTATAAAAATAAATTATCATTCTCCTGGTGTTCGTAAGAGAATTATTTGGGGAGGTTTGGTTCCGTTTGATGAAGTATGGGTAACTGGCGCACATGATGCCACTACATTAGAAATGCCAAAGGTTTTTTTTGTCAAAAGCAAGAAGATACCTGCTGGTAAATATGCTTTTTTCACAATCCCCGGTAAAAAGGAATGGACGATAATTATTAACAAAAATTGGGAACAGCATCTTGCTACATCGTATGATGAAAAAGATGATATAGTTAGGATTAAAGTGATACCTAAAGAAATTAATCATACAGAGCGATTGCAATACTTTGTTCAAATGATTAATGACAAAACAGGTAAAATAGCAGTTGCATGGGAGAAAATAAGAGTTGAGTTTGAGTTTAAAAATTAAATCATACAAGTCATTAATTTTTATGGCAAAAAGCAAGCACTACTATATCCGAAAAACACACCGTTGGCTTGGTGTGTTGCTTGGTATTCAATTTCTCTTATGGACAATCGGCGGTTTGTATTTCAGTTGGAGTAATATGGACGAAGTTCATGGTGATTTTCAAAAAAAAACTGCACCGTTATTATCTTCTAATATTTCTTTAGTTAGCCCATCAAAGGTGCTGGATACCATTAAAAAAGTTCATCGAATTGATTCAGTCGTTTCTATTCAATTAATTGAAATCTTGGGCAAACCTTTTTACCAAGTTCGGTGTATTAGTGCTATACAGAATATTGCTAAGCACGAACATGATATGCAAGCAATGAACCATTTGGCTGATGCAGAAACTGGTCGGCTACGAGGACCATTGACAAAAGAAGAAGCTACTAAAATTGCTGCTTTTCGATTCAACGGACAGCCAGTAATTAAATCAATTGAATACCTCACAAGTACAAATGGTCATCATGAGTATAGAGAAAATCCTTTGCCTGCTTACGCAGTTGCATTTGAGCATCCGTCGAATACCACCGTTTACGTTTCAAGTGAGTTAGGTACTATTCAAAAATTCAGAAATAATTAGTGGCGCATTTTTGATCTTTTATGGATGATGCATACTATGGATTATAATGGTAGAGACCATATTGGTAATTGGTTACTACGCGCATTCTCTATTTTTGGATTAGTAACTGTGTTGAGTGGATTTGCACTGTTTTTTGTTAGTTTCAAATTCAACAAAGGAAAAAGTAGCAATAGTTGAAAATGATTTACTTTTTCTTAGAGTCTATTGTTTTCTCACCATTAAATAGTTAGCCCCATTATATAATCATCCATTACATACCCATGTTCTAATTCGAGTATATCTTCTTTTAGAACAATAAAGCCTTGTTTTAAATAAAATTCTTTGGCTATATTTTGTTTATTTACTTGCAAAATTATTTGCTTCCCGTTTTCGGCTTTCGCGTGTTCAATTACTTTTTGCAACAATGCTTTTCCTGCCCCAGTTTTTTGCGTACTGGGTAAAACATACAATTTGTTGAGTTTAAAAATACATTCGCCTTCGTTGGAAACAGAAGCAAAAGCAATGGGTGTATCTGCTAAAACAAATAAATAAAATTGATGCCCTTTCTCCATTTGCTTTATCAAAGAAGCATCGGAATACATTAAGTTGAGCATATAATCCAACTGATCTTTTGAGATGATGTCTGCATATGCAACGGGCCAAGTAGTTTTGGCAATGCTTTGTATGACAGCTATATCGTTTAAAGTGGCTGAACGAATCATAGATGGATATTTATACACTATGGTAGTTGTTTGATAGATTCTTTTTTGGTGGGTATTATTTTTTTCATCAGCCAATGCGAAGCAAATCCACTTGCAGTTCCAACAAGGGCACCCATAAAAACATCAGAAGGGTAGTGTTGCCCTAAATATATTCTTGAATAGGCAACTCCAGTAGCCCAAGCAAATGCAGGAACGGCAACATACCATTTTTTAGTTATGATACTTAATGATGCGGCTGTTGAAAAAGCGGTAGTTGTATGACCCGAAGGAAAAGAATATCCATTATCAATTTGATCTGGATAAATGTCGGAATAGGTTTGGTAGGGTCTAGGTCTTTGAACAATTCTTTTTAAAAGCTGCGTTGTTGCAGTTGCAATCACTAAACTTCCTAACACTTCAAAAGATTGTTTTTGTAATTGCTTGTTTTGATTAATTAATGAAGTGGCAAACATTCCTAAAGGTAGAGCTACTGCAATTGGTTCAGCAGTTGCAGAAATGCCTTTCCAGAATTTACTATCTGGGTTTGTAGGGTTGATATTTCTAACTGCATCTACTTCCCATTTCGATTGCGCAGAAACTTCAAAAATGCATAAACTTATTAAAAATAGGAGAAAGATTTTTTGCATTTTTAGTTATTGGTTATTTAAGTAATTGGGTAACTCATATCTCATATCTCTTAATTCATATCTCATATCTCATAATTCATATCTCATAATTCATATCTCATAATTCATAATTCTTCTTAAATTCCTTGTAAACTTTCTTCAATGGTTTTTATTCTTGCTTGTGCATCAGACTGTTTTTTTCTTTCCAATTCAATTACTTCAGGCTTTGCATTAGCTACAAATTTTTCATTGTCTAATTTTTTCATCACCGAAGCCAAGAAGTTTTGTTCGTATGCCAAGTCTTTCAACAAGCCTTCTTTAATAGCAACTGTATCCAATTGTTTTTCTGCTTCTATGTAAAACTTGTCATTCTCTATATTTACTAGAATAGTATTACTAATGGCACTATCAGTATAATTGATTGAAGCCGCATTAATTTGTTTCATCAAAATCGATTCGATCGATTGATACGCTGAAGTGTTTTGCGTTTGAATATATAATTGAATAATATCCTTTGGCTTAATTTGGTTTTTATTTCTAGCATCTCGCAATGCAGTAATTACTTGTTTTAGAATTTCACCCGAATTGAGTAAAGCATTGTCTGGTGTTGCAATTATTTGAAATTGTTTCACGCATAGGTCATCGCTTTGAACTTTTAGTAAATGATAAATTTCTTCAGTAATGAATGGCATGAAAGGATGGAGCATTTCCATTAATCTTTCAAAATAATTCACCGTTTTATGATACACTACAGCATCAATCGGTTGTTCAAACCCAGGTTTAACCCATTCTAAATACCAACTGCAGAAATCATCCCATATTAATGAATACAGCGTTTTTAATGCCTCACTTAATTTAAATTGACTCAACAATTCATCTACTTCTTTGGCTACTTGATTCAATCTATTTTCAAACCAATTGATTGCAAATCCTTCAGTGGCTGTTATCGTAGCGCCATCTTCATTCGAAGGTGAGGTAATAACTCTTGCTTCCCACATTTTTACCAGCTTCAAAGCATTCCACAATTTATTATTGAAATTTCTTCCTTGCTCTAATGCCGACTCGTCAAATAAAATATCATTACCAGCAGGTGATGCAATCATAATGCCAAAACGAACAGCATCTGCACCATACACATCGATCAATCCGAGTAAGTCAGGAGAATTGCCTAAACTCTTACTCATTTTTCTTCCTTGCTTGTCTCTTACAATTCCAGTAAAATATACATCCTTAAATGGCTTCTGCTGTTTGTATTCATAACCTGCCATGATCATTCTTGCTACCCAAAAGAAAATAATTTCAGGCGCAGTTACCAAAGTATTAGTAGGGTAATAGTAATTTACTTCCTTGTTACCCGGATCCGACAAACCTTTGAATACTTCAAAAGGCCAGAGCCAACTAGAGAACCATGTATCCAAGCAATCATCATCTTGGCGGATATCAGTTAAACTTAGATGTTCATTTTGAGTGCTTTTTTTCAGAAGAGCCAAAGCTTCTTCTGCATTCGATGCAACAGCAAATGTTCCATCTTGGGTATACCATGCTGGAATTCGGTGCCCCCACCAGAGTTGACGGCTAATACACCAGTCTTTGATATTCTCCATCCAATGACGGTAGAGATTTTTAAATTTAGCTGGATGAAAATGGATATCATCATTCATCACTGCGCTCAATGCAGGTGTAGCAAGATCTTTCATGCTCACCCACCATTGCAAGCTCAATCTGGGTTCTACAACAACATCTGTTCTTTCACTGAATCCAACTTGATTGGTATATTCTTCTATTTTATGAATATGCCCTGCAGTAGTTAAGTCTGCAACAATTTTCTTTCTAACTTCAAATCGATCTTCACCTATATACAATTGAGCCGCTTCACTCATTGTACCATCGTCGTTCATCGTATCAATTATTTCGAGTTGGTATTTCTGGCCTAACTGATAATCATTCATATCATGAGCAGGAGTAACTTTTAAAGCGCCAGTACCAAAATCAAGCGTTACATATTCGTCAGGAATGATCTTTATTTTCCTTTTGATCAATGGTACAAAAGCAAACTTGCCATGAAGCTGCTTGTATCTTTTATCGTTCGGATTGACGCAAATAGCTGCATCACCTAAAATAGTTTCAGGGCGAACTGTGGCAATAGTAATAGAGCCACCATCTTCTAATTCATAATTTACATAGTATAATTTACTTTGTACTTCTTTGTAAATAACTTCCTCATCGCTCAAAGCAGTTTTGGCACGAACGTCCCAATTGATCATTCTTTTGCCTCGGTAAATATGGCCTTTCTTATATAGATCATTGAACACTTGAATTACAGATTGGTAATAATCAGGATCCATTGTAAATGAAGTTCTATCCCAATCTAAACTGCAACCCATTTTTCGCAATTGCTGTAAAATAATACCACCATATTTTTCTTTCCATTCCCATGCATAACTCAAAAATTCTTCTCTGCTTAATGAAGATTTAGTAATGCCTCTTTCTCTAAGCATGGCAACTACTTTAGCTTCCGTTGCTATTGAAGCATGGTCGGTACCAGGTACCCAGCATGCATTTTTACCCTGCATACGGGCACGTCGAATTAAAATATCTTGAATGGTATTGTTTAAACAATGTCCCATATGCAACACACCTGTAACATTTGGGGGTGGAATAACTACAGTATAGGGTTCACGATCATCTGGCGTACTAGCGAAATAATTTTTTGAAATCCAATATTCATACCATTTTGATTCAATTGGAGTAGGTAAGTAGTTTTTGCTCAGTTCCATGATTAGTGCGATAAGCCCGATTAGTAGCTTTTTGTTGATAAAAATGCAAATTTAAGGAATCGGAGGCGATTAGTAGGTAGCAATCAATTCAGTCTTTTCGGAGAAAATATCTGATACAGTAGGATTTGTAATTAAATATTCGAACTGATTGATTTTATTTTCAATGGTAACTTCTTCGTTTTGAACAAATTTACCCATATGTTCTCTTACGGCATTGCCTATTAGTTTGGCCGCTTTTTGATGGGCATTACAAGAAACCAAACTGCTAGAAAACAGTACCATTGCAGCTAAAATAGCTGGAAAGACATGTTTTTTGTTATGTACTATTGATATCATCGGTGTAATAACGCTTGGTTCAAAAAATTGTTACAAGAATAGTTACTTATTTGTAAAGATTTTTCTAAAATATTACAAACTGAACACAATTATTTTCTACCTAGCCATTCCAAATAAGAAATAAGTGCCACTAATGAGAATAAAAGGGCAACAACGGAAGCATTTCTTGCGTTTTCACTTAGTTGAAAACGGGTTTTAGTTTTTTCCATGCCATGGGGGTTTGGCGTAAAAAAATGATTTGTAAGGCCAAATCGTTATTTTCGACCTTTGCCTTAACAAGGTAAATCAAATAATCTGTTCCTGCAATAGCTAAAAAGAAATACATGCAATTCGCCATTGTTGACATCGAAACCACTGGAGGGTTCCCCCAGCAACATGGCATTACTGAAATTGCAATAGTGTTGCATAATGGCAAAGAGATTGAAGGCAAATTTGAGTCTCTGGTCAATCCACATCAACCAATACCGCCTTTTATTATTGGTATGACAGGCATTACCAATGCAATGGCAGCAGCTGCTCCTTCTTTTAGTGAGGTTGCAGAACAAGTGCATAATTTGTTGAAAAACAGGGTTTTTGTAGCGCACAATGTGAACTTTGATTTTTCCTTTGTAAAACATCATTTACAGCAGGCTGGTTATACGTTGAATGTACCCAAGTTGTGTACCATTCGGTTGAGTAGAAAAGTATTCCCTGGATTTAAAAAATATGGCCTTGGGCATTTAACTCGAGAACTTGGCATTCAAATTGAAAACAGACATAGAGCTGGGGGAGATGCATTTGCTACCGCTCAGGTACTGGATTTGGTATTGCAAAATAATGGGCAAAGAGTTATCAAAGAAATGTTGGCGAAGGAGAATAAAGATTATTTGCTTCCACCTAATTTGCAAAAATATATGGTGAGCCAATTGCCAAATACTCCCGGCATTTACTATTTCCATAATAAAGCAGGTAAAGTAATTTATGTAGGCAAAGCAAAAAACATTAAAAAAAGAGTGGTGAGTCATTTCACCGGATTAGATATTAGCAAGAAACGTCAAGATTTCTTAAGAGAAATTTATGAAGTTACCCATGTTGATTGTCCAACAGAATTCATTGCATCACTTTTAGAGAGTATCGAAATAAAACGTTTATGGCCAATTTATAATAAAAGTCAAAAAAGGTATGAACAACTTTGGGGCATTTATGTGTTTGAAGACAATCGAGGATATTTTCGTTTAGCCATCGACAAAAAACACAAACATGCACAGCCAGTTATTTGCTTTCCTTTATTAGTAGATGCACATCGATCATTGTGGAAAATAGTAAAAGAGCATGGATTGCATCCTTCTTTGTGTTTTTTAGACAAAAATCAGCCAGAAGCATTGCCCGAGATGGATGGGTATAACTTATCAGTAAAGCAGGCTTTAGCAGCATTAACTGCTCAAAAAGAAACCTATATAATCCAGGAAAAAGAACATACGGTTTTGGTGGAGAATGGTCAGTTTATTGGGATGGGCGCTTATTATGCTTCTTCGAAATTGGAAATACTAACTGTTGATATTGTTGCAAAAATCAAATCGGCAATTACACCTTATGCAGAAAATGAAGTACTCAAATCGATGATTCGTAAATATGTTGAACGATATCCCCATAAGGTATTGCCAATTAAGAATTAAGAATTAAGAATTAAGAATTAAGAATTAAGAATAACCCCAATAACTAATAACCAATAACTAATAACCAGTAACTAATAACTATTATCCTTACTTTCGCTGCCCTTAAAACAAAGAAAGTATATGTCGTTTGCTCCATTGATTGCTGCAAAGTTGGGAATTCGTGCCACACAAGTG
Organism: Sphingobacteriia bacterium; assembly: GCA_031429515.1. Taxonomy (GTDB): domain Bacteria; phylum Bacteroidota; class Bacteroidia; order Chitinophagales; family Chitinophagaceae; genus Sediminibacterium. Next base: position 52,676 of record JANOZT010000091.1, on the reverse strand, counting down.
GAAACAGTATTGAGTTTATTATTGGAAGGTTCTACTATACCATTTATTGCTCGTTATAGAAAAGATAGTACTGGCAATTTAGATGAAGTACAAATACAACAAATTCAAGATGAGCAAAAATTAATGCTTGCATTTGCAGAAAGAAAATCTTTTATTGAAAAAACAATTACCGAGCAGGGTAAGATGACGGAAGCTATTCAATCAAAAATTAATGCTGCAACTACCATTGTAGAATTAGAAGATATTTATCTTCCATTTAAAGTAAAAAGAAAAACCAAAGCAGTTGTTGCAAAAGAGAATGGGTTAGAGCCATTGGCTATTTTTTTAATGGAACAAAAAGTTGGTTCTCCTGAAGAAGAAGCTGCCAAATATTTTAATGAAAAAATTACTACTATAGAAGAAGCATTGCAAGGTGCTAGAGATATTATTGCAGAGAACGTAAATGAAAATGCAATCGTAAGAGCAAAATTGCGAAAGTTATTTGAAGATACTGCATTACTTCAAAGCAAAGTGCTTAGCGATAAAGAAACAGAAGCTATTAAATACAAAGACTATTTTGATTTTTCAGAACCCATTCATAAAGTGCCCTCTCATCGAATTCTGGCAATACTCAGAGGATTCTTGGAAGGGTTTTTAAGAATGAATATTGCTCCCATTGAAGAAGATGCTTTGTATGCAATAGAACATTTCTATATACAAGGAATGAGTACTTCGGCAGAGCATCTTAAAAAAGCAATTAAAGATGCGTATAGAAGATTGTTGCAGCCTAGTTTAGAAACAGAATGTAGAACTGTTTTAAAACAAAAAGCCGATGAAGATGCGATCAATGTTTTTGCTGAAAACCTTCGTCAGTTATTGTTGAGTGCTCCATTGGGCAGTAAAAGAATATTGGCGATTGATCCTGGATATAGAACCGGTTGTAAAGTTGTTTGCCTAGATGAAAAAGGAGAGTTATTGAAAACCGATTTAATTTTTGTTCATGAAGCCAATAAGCAATACGATAGTGAATACACTATTAAGCATTTGGTAAAGCAATTTGATATTCAAGTATTTGCAATTGGAGACGGAACTGCAGGGAGAGAAACTGAACAGTTTATTAAAAAAATGAATTTAGGCCTGCCTGTTTTTTTAGTGAATGAAGATGGGGCATCGGTTTATTCGGCTTCTGAAATTGCAAGAGAAGAATTTCCTGATTTTGATATTACAGTGAGAGGATCTGTAAGTATTGGGAGGAGGTTGATGGATCCATTAGCAGAATTGGTAAAAATAGATCCTAAAAGTATTGGCGTGGGTCAGTATCAACATGATGTAAATCAATTCAGGCTAAAAGAAAAGCTCGATCAAACAGTGGTAAGCTGTGTAAATACAGTTGGCGTAAATTTAAATACAGCTAGCAAACAATTATTGAAATATGTGAGTGGTATCAATGAGTCGGTTGCGGAAAATATTATCAATCATCGAAAAAATATTCAACAGTTTACCAGCAGGGAAGAGCTTTTAAAAGTACCCCGACTAGGTGCTAAGGCTTATGAGCAATGTGCAGGGTTCTTGCGTATTCCAAATGCTAATAATCCATTGGATGCCAGTGCGGTTCATCCTGAAGCCTATTCAATCATTGAGAAAATGGCCAAAGATCTGGGAATAGATGTAGCGACTTTAATGGGAAATGAATCCATGCTTCGAGCAGTGGATTCAAAAAACTATGTTACCGAACAAATAGGATTATTGTCTTTAAATGATATTTTAAAAGAATTGAAGAAACCAGGGTTAGATCCAAGATCGGAATTGGAGCAATTTGAATTTGCCAATATATATACTTTAGAAGAAGTGAAAGTAGGTCTTGTATTGCCTGGGCAAGTGACCAACCTTACTCGATTTGGTGCCTTTATTGATATTGGTGTTAAACAAGATGGATTGGTACATGTAAGTGAGATAGCCAATAAATTCATTACTGACCCTTCTGAAGTGCTTAAACTAGGGCAAAAAGTGTTAGTTAAAGTAGTAGAAGTGGATATTGTTAGAAAAAGAATTGCTTTGTCGATCAAACAAACAGAAGTATCAACTGGTAATGCCAATAAGTCTACAAACAATAAATCAGGTGCTGGTTCTACTAATTCTAATGCAAAAACGATAACAGCTAAAAAAGTTGAAGAAATAGACCTGAGTTCGATGAATGTTTCAGATGCACTGCTAGCCTTAAAGAAAAAATTTGGGAAATAAGTGTACCTTGAACCCATACTCAAACCAAAAGATCAAACATGAAAGTTGTTTCATTTATACTATTTATTTTTGTAGCTCAATTAACAATAGCTCAGAACAAGACTTTCCCGATCATTAAAAATTATGGGGCTGCATTGGAAGTACCTTTTGCAACAATGACCATTGATCCAAAACTGGATTATAAAGTATTAATTGATGTAACAACTGCTACCGATAAACCTGAGATCATCAATGAGAATGTAGAAAATATTGCACGCATCATCAATTTGCATGCATTAGCTGGAGTCTCTGCAAAGAAATTACATGTTGTGGCAGTTTTTCATGGCCCAGCAATAATGACTTTATTAAACAATGAAGCATACCAAAAAAAATTCGGTGTTAATAATCCACATTTAGCACTTTTTGCGGCATTGAAAGAGGCAGGAATTCCTATGTATGTTTGTGGGCAAACATTATTCAAAAGAAATGTTGATCCATCAACCATCGTGTCTGAAGTATTACCTTCATTATCAGCAATCACCACTGTAACTACCTATTCTGCAAAAGGGTACACAGTATTAAAGTATTAATTAGATGTCAACTAGCCAATTTAGCATTGAAAAATTAGGAATATCCGCATTGAACGACATGCAAATTGCTGCTGGTGAAGCTATTGAAGCACATCAGGATATTTTATTATTGTCTCCCACTGGGTCTGGTAAAACTTTGGCTTTTTTATTGCCCATATTGAAGCAGCTAAATCCTAAAGGAAATCAAGTTCAGGTAATGATTTTAACTCCCTCTAGGGAATTGGCTATTCAAATTGAACAGGTTTGGAAAAAAATGTCAACAGGGTTTAAAATTATTTGTTCCTATGGTGGCCATGATATGCTTTCAGAAATTCAAAGTTTAGTGGAGCCTCCGGCCTTATTAGTAGGCACTCCTGGGAGAATTGCAGACCATTTAAAAAGAAGAAGTTTCGATCACAATTATATTCGATTGGTAGTGTTTGATGAGTTTGATAAATCTTTGGCTTTGGGATTTGAAGAAGATATGGAGTATATCGTAAAGAGACTCAAAAAATCAATTCAACGGGTTTTTGTTTCTGCTACTGAAGCCATTGAAATTCCTTTATTTGTAAAACCAGCAGAACTCGAAATATTGAATTACCTCAGCAGCAAAGAAAGTTCAATTGATTTGAGCATCTATACAATTTTGTCGGAAGAGAAAGACAAAGTGAATACATTGGTTCAATTATTATCTCATCTTGGAAATACGCAAGTGCTCATTTTTTGTAATCATAGGGAAGCAGTTGAAAGAACAGGCGAATTACTTGCTGAACAAGGTATACCTAATACCATTTTTCATGGTGGGATGGAACAAATGCAAAGAGAGCAAGCGCTGATAAAATTCAGAAATGGGACTGCTAATTATTTAATTTCCACTGATTTGGCTGCACGTGGTTTGGATATTCCGGATATGGAGCATATTGTACATTATCATTTGCCAGCCACCATGGCGGAGTTTACTCACCGTAATGGAAGAACTGCAAGGATGCATGCAATGGGGCATGTTTACCTGCTGATGCATCAAGAGGAGAGCCTTCCGAGATACATCGATGCAGAGCCTCCAATACTTAAACTTAATAAATCATCACTTCCTCCAACTTCTTTATGGTCAACGGTTTATATAAATGGGGGAAAGAAAGATAAAATCAATAAAGTAGATATTGTAGGGCTTTTTATGCAGAAAGGGAAACTGGAAAAGGAAGATCTTGGTTTGATAGTCGTAAAAGATACCAATTCCTTTGTAGCTGTGAAAAAATCCAGACTTCAATCACTCCTAAAATTGATCCATCAAGAGAAATTAAAAGGAAAAAAATTTCTGATTATGGAAGCAAAATGATAATTTGAGCCCACATTACACCAATTATGAAGCTACAATTCATCTTCATTCAGATGGTCTGTTTATGGTGTATTGCTGTTGAAAACAATGCTCAAGCCCCCCCCCAGAGCAATGTAGAAAAAGTTAGAACTGTTAATACCCTAGTACAGCGATACTTATTGCCATATAAGCAGGCTCTTAATAATGCTATGGATAAGAATGATTATGCTGCAGCATTGATCAACTTAAACCATATTTTATTGTATGAGCCCAATAATGGTCAGGCTTTGTATTTACGTGCACGTGGTTTTGAAAATATTGGTTTATTTGAAAGGGCTATTTTTGATTTCGACAATGCTCAACGAGTAGGTTATACTGATCCTCAATTGTTTTATTTTTTAGCTAGGCTTGAAATTAAAGCTGGCTTAGGAGAAGAATCTTTTCTATCATTCAATGAATTTTTTAAAAGCCAACCATCACAGTTTACCAAAAAAGAGTTGCGCTATGAAAGTGGGGTAGCTGCAAAAATGGCCAAAGAATACAAAGCATGTGTAGAAGACCTCAGTTTTGTAATCAATGAAGGGCGAGATGAAGCAGATGCTTATTTTAATCGAGCTATTTGCTTTTCTGAACTAGATATTTTGAAAGAAGCTAAACTTGATTTTAGAGAAGCGGTTCGTTTAAAACCACAATTAAAAAATCATTGGTACTATATTACTTATGATCGTATTTATAAAAATAATTGTAAACAAACTGAACAACAATTTTTAACCATCATCAATAAAGAGATGGATAAAAAAGAATATTTTGATGCATTCATAGACGCTCAATTAGGATTAAAATGTTACCCAGATAGCAAAGCTTTAATGAGTAAACAATTGGAGGCGATGCTTACCCAGTTCGAAATATATTATGATGAGATCATTGTTTTCTATCAGAATTATATTAAAAAGCATGGGTCAGATGAAGTGATGCAACAAAAAATGGATCGACTGCTTGCAACCCGAAAACAAATCTCTGTTTCCGATCAACCCTACGATAGAAATTATCCCAATGAAACTGAAATGCCTCAACGATATAGAAAAGTAAGTGAATATTTAAAGTTAAGCGAAGAAAAATTGAAGCAGAAAAAAGACTATTCACAAGTGATTATATATTGCAACAATGCTTTGCGAATTGAACCTAAAAATGCAGAGGCCTTTTTAATGCGAGCAAAAGCATTTTTAATGATGGATAAAAAATTGGACAGCAGTATTGCTTGGAGAGATGCTAATTCAGCTATTTTTTATAAACCCGATCTTGAAGGTGCTTATTATATTCGAGGAACTATTGCAATGCAGAACAATGAAAATGAAGTTGCTAAAGCTGATTTGTTGAAAGCAATTGAATTTAAAAAAGATCATTACGAAGCCAAAATAATGTTGGTTAAATTGTATGATAAATTAGGGGATAAGGCCCAGGCTGATCAATTGTATCAGTCCATTGTTAAAGATGCCCCCCATTTGGATGAACTAAAACTGCTTGCCAACAGATATACACCCCTTAACTAAATCCAACGCCTACTTTAATTCTATTTGAACCATCGTCAAAATTTTGTATTTTCAAGGCTTAAACGATTGCTATGAGAATTGTCCCTTTATTGATTGCCGCCTTAGGTACTGCAGGACTTATTATTGTTTTGAATAAGCAATTGCCAATAGGAGGAAATAAAACACCCCGTTTGGGTTATTTTTTGTCTCCCCAAATTGGCTTTTGGCAAAATGCGGAATCTGTCAATACCAATTATAATAATGATATAAAGCTAACTGGGCTAGAAAGCAAAGTAGAAGTTTATATTGACGATCGTTTGGTGCCTCATATTTATGCTGATCATGAAAATGATGCCTATTATGTACAAGGATATTTGCATGCAAAATTTAGATTATGGCAGATGGAATTTCAAACCCATTTAGCTGGTGGTAGAGTGAGTGAAATTTTTGGTAAAGAAAGATTATACGTAGATCGTTTTTTTAGAAGGTTGGGAATGGTATATGGTGCAGAAAATACACAGGAATATGTAGAAAAAAATAATCCTGAAATGAAAACATCCATTGAAGCTTATGCAAAAGGAGTGAATGCATATATCAGTTCATTAAAACCAGAACAAATCCCGTTTGAGTATAAGTTATTGGATTATCAACCTGAAGCATGGACAGCTAAAAAAACATATCTCTTTCAAATGTTCATGTCTTATGACCTTACTGGAAGAGGCTCCACCACAGATTTACAAATGACCAATGCTAAAAATTATTTTGGTTTCAATGAATTTAATCAACTCTTTACCAATATTAAAGATTCATTAGACCCTATCATTCCAAAGGGAACTGTATATGCAAAGCCTTCCATTAATCCAATCACTCCAAAAGATGTTGATTCGGCTTATTTAAATAATAGTAGCAGAACGAGCAATGCAGTTGCACCCTTTGTCCCTAATAAAAATAATGGGAGCAATAACTGGGCTGTTGCCGGTTCAAAAACTAAAAGTGGAAGACCAATTCTTTGCAATGATCCACACTTAGGTTTAAACATGCCATCATTGTGGTATGAAGTTCAGATTACAACTCCTACCCATAGTACTTATGGAGCTAGTTTTCCAGGATCTCCCGCTGTAATCATTGGTTTTAATGATAGCATTGCTTGGGGTGTTACCAATGCAGGCAGAGATGTATTGGATTATTACGATATGAAATTTAAAGATTCTACCAAACAAGAATATTGGTATAATGGTGATTGGAAAAAAGCAACCACAAGAAAGGAAATTATCAAAGTCAAAGATTCTGCCGACCAAGTAGAAGATATTGCTATGACTGTTTTTGGTCCCGTGATGTATGATAATTTGTATAAAAACAATAATACCGAAGGAAAATACCTTGCCCTCCGTTGGACAGCACATGAAGCCTCAAAAGGATTATTGCCATTTTATTTATTGAATAGGGCTCATAATTACACCGATTATTTAGCGGCTATTTCCAATTGGTACAATACTGGTCAAAATTTTGTATTTGCTGCTAAATCAGGAGATATTGCCATTAAACAACAAGCAGCTTTTGTGGCAAGATGGAATCGGCAGGGAGATTTTATTATGCCAGGAACAGATAGTTCTTATGCATGGCAGGGGATGATTCCTACAGAAGAAAACCCAATGATCAAGAATCCTGCTCGCGGATTTGTGAGCAGTGCCAATCAAGAATCTACTGACCCTTCCTATCCTTATTATTTAGGAGCGGGTGCTAGTTTTCCTATATATAGAGGTATTATTATCAATCGAAAATTAACTGCTATGAATGGTATAACACCAGAAGATATGCAGTTGATGCAGATGAACAATTACAATGTATTTGCTGAATTGGCTCGACCTGTTTTACTAAAATATTTGAGCAAAGCCAATTTGAATCAAGAAGAAAAAAAATATGTTGATATTTTATCTAATTGGAATTTAAATAGTGATTACAATGAATCAGGTGCAACTGTGTTTAATGCAATTTGGGATAGTACTGAGTCTGCTATGTACAAGGATGAATTTGCTGCAGCAAAATCGAATATTGGTTGGCTTGACGATCCAACAATGCTCGAGGCTTTGTTGAAAGACAGCTTGTATTCATTTGCAGATAATATTAATACTCCTAATAAAAATGAAACTATTGAAGAAGTAGTTTTGGAAGGATTGAAAAAAGCTTTGCCCAAATTAGCAGCTTTAGAAAAAGACAATAAATTAGCATGGGGAAAATTAAAAGACACTAGGGTATTACATTGGCTAAAAATTCCGGCACTAAGCAGGATGCATTTACCAATCGGAGGAGGCAGGCATATCATTAATGCTACCACAGAAGAGCATGGTCCAAGTTGGAGGATGATTGTTCATTTAACCGATGAAATTGAAGCTTACTGTGTTTATCCTGGCGGACAAAATGGAAATCCCGGAAGTAAATTTTATGATAGTTTCATCGACTCCTGGGCCACTGGGAAATATTATCGAATACTCTTCTTAAAAAAAGAAGAAGCACCAAAACACAAACAAGTGAAATGGTTAATGACATTTACTCAAGCATAAAATCAATGATATGAAATTTTTTAGTTCAATAATATTATCCGCATTATTAGCATATGGTTTTGGATTATTTACAACATTGCCATGGTGGAGTTTTGCTATTTCTTCTTTTGTTGTAGCGCTTACCATACATCAAACTCCATTCAAATCTTTTCTATCAGGGTTTTTAGGCGTTTTTCTGTTATGGGCTATTTTGGCAACAGTCATTGATATTAATAATGAACATATTCTCTCTACCAAAGTGGCACAAATACTTCCTTTAGGAGGTTCTTATATTACGCTTATTATTTTAACTGGATTCATTGGCGGATTGGTTAGTGGTTTGGCTGCTTTAACAGCAAGTTATACTCGTAAGGCATAAATAAATATTACATTCATTATTTTTTGTTAATGGAATTAATTGAATCTTTTAAAAAACATTGGCAAAAAAACTTTAGCCAAATGCTTTTGCCTGGAGAGGCAATTGTATTGGCTTCGAGTGGGGGATTGGACAGTACAGTATTAGCCCATCTATTCAAAGCAAATAATATACCATTTGTTTTGGCGCATGCTAATTTTCAATTACGAGGATCGGAAAGTACCAGAGACCAAGATTTTGTTCAATCATTGGGCAAGCGATTTGGAGTTGGAGCTTTTGTGAAACAATTTGAAACCGAGGAGTTCGCTAATAAAGCAAAAATATCTATTCAGGAAGCTGCAAGAGAACTTCGGTATAATTGGTTTGCCGAATTGATCACAACTCAACATGAAACAATGTTGCTAAGTTGTATTGCAACTGCACATCATACCGATGATAGCATCGAAACCATGTTAATGCATTTTTTCAGGGGAACAGGCATTGAGGGATTAACTGGAATTCCTTCTTGGCACAGAGAAAAAAAAGTCATTAGACCATTATTGCCATTTACTAGAAAAGAATTAGAAGCTTTTGCATTATCAAAGGGAATAAAGTTTATAACAGATTCGTCTAATTCCAAAGACGACTATACAAGGAATTATTTTAGAAATCAACTCATTCCACAATTACAAGAAGTATATCCTCAAGTAAGAGAGAATTTACAAAGAAATTTATTTCGATTCGAAGAAGCGGCTATTTTGTATCAAAATGCAGTTAATCTGCAAATTGAAAAATTGATGGAGCAAAAAGGAACTGAATGGCATATCCCCATTTTAAAATGGAAGAAAGTTGTTCCATTGCAAACCATCACTTGGGAAATTATTCGGAAGTTTGGTTTTGCTGCTACCCAAACCAATGAAGTAATTAAATTATTTGATGCAGATAATGCTAGTACCATTCAATCTGCGAATTATCGAGTCATAAAAAATAGAGCTTGGTTGATTATAGCCCCCATTGCGGCTGAATTGGAGCGTCATATAGTAATTAAGGAGCCAGGCAAATATTCATTTTCAAACGGGTCAATAGAAATAAAACAAGTAATTAATTCTAGCATTAAATTGGCCGATGGCGTTGAATTCATAGATGCATCAAAAATTAATTTTCCTTTATTATTACGTAAATACAAAACAGGAGATTATTTCTATCCCTTGGGGATGAATAAGAAAAAGAAGTTGTCTAAATTTTTCATTGATGCGAAACTCAGTAAAACCCAAAAGGAATCTGTTTGGGTGCTAGAAATGAATCAAACCATTATTGCAGTAATTGGGTATCGAATAGACAATCGATTCAAATATTCAGAAAAGTCTACCAGCCTATTACAGATCAGTTATCTTAAATAATTGATTACTTCATTGTAAAAGTTTTCGATCAAATTGATTTTCGATAAAAAAGTAGAAGTAATGATTAAAAAAACAATTCCATAAATAGCTCCCCAAATATGTGCTGAATGATTAATATTTCCGTGACCTTTATTTGCTAAATAATAAGAGATGCCTAAAAATAAAGGGCCAAAAACAAATCCTGGGATATGAAATGGTATTGGAAAAATACCCATACCTAAAGTGGGGTATAAAAAAATACCTGCAAAAATAATCGCAGAAACAGCACCCGAAGCACCTAAGCTTCTATAATGATAATCGTTTTGATGATTGAAGTAAGTGGGCAATACACTCACGACCAATGCAGAAACATACAAAAGGATGTAGATGATTTTTCCTGATTCGCCAAAAATGATGCCAAATGCTTTTTCTACCATGTCTCCAAATAAGTAAAACGAATACATATTAAATGCCAAGTGCATAATATCAGCATGGATGAATCCACAAGTAATAAATCGATACCATTGATTTCGATTGGTTATTGCTGGAGGATAAAAAATTAAATCATCCATCACTTTTTCATTGGAGAAAGCAATAAAAGAAATGACAGCAGTTAATAAAACAATGCTTATTGTTATAGTTATCATAGGTGATGGTATTTTTCGTTCCTCAAAATAGTACAAGCACGGTAAATTTGTTCAGTTAAAATCAATCTAACCAACATATGAGGGAATACTAGTTTAGATAAACTCCATGTATAGTCGGCTCTTGTTGCAATCATCGGATCAACTCCAAAAGCGCCTCCAATTAAAAAAATAATTCGTTTTGTGCTTTCATTGGCTCTTTGCTGCAAAAAGTTTGCTAAATCAGGAGAACTCAATGATTTTCCCTTCTCATCTAATAAAATCAAAAAGTCATCTTTTTGTATATTTTGTAAAATCAAACCTGCTTCTGTTTTCTTTAACTCCAGTTCACTCATGCTAGGGGCATTTTTGGGTGCTCCGATTAACTGCCATTCCGCTTTGAAGTACTTATTGATACGATTGGTAAAATCAGTAATACCCTCATTTACATATGATTCATTGGGTTTCCCCACTGATAATAATACCATTCTCATAAGGCAAAATTAAGTAAGTAGACAGATAAAGGGCTAACATTGTTATGATTATCCTAGTTAGGTATCGATATCGGCATCGATTGCGTAAAAAAAGTGGTGCAATAGAAGGGAAACCATGCATAATATGAATAGACTTGTATGTCTGTTAAGCTAACAGAACGATTGTCTAAATTAATGCCATTATGAGAAAATTCACTCTTGTACTTATTCTTTGTACAATAATTACCCAAATATGGGCTCAAACCAAACAGATAAAAGGGAAGGTAACGGATGAGAACGGCTTGCCGCTTCAAGGTGTAAGTGTTACCGGAAAATCTGGAATAAAGGGAACTCAAACAGATGAATCAGGAAGTTTTACAATTACTGTTCCATCCAATACCAAACTACAACTTAGTTTTAGTTATGTTGGGTTTAAACCCATTTCATTGGACGCCTCTGATAATATGGCGATCAAATTATCAAAGGCGGATGATAAATTAGACGATGTTGTGGTAATCGGTTATCAAACGATTAAAAGAAGAGATGTGTTAGCTTCTGTTTCTTCGGTAAGCGCTAAAGATTTAAAAGATATTCCTATTAACTCCGCTGCTGAAGTATTAAATGGAAGATTAGCAGGAGTTACAGCAACTACTGCAGAAGGATCTCCAGATGCAGCAATTAGAATCCGTGTTCGTGGTGGAATGTCTATCACTGGAGACAATTCTCCCTTATACATAGTAGACGGAGTTCAGGTCGAAAATGGATTAAATGCAATTGCGCCTCAAGACATACAATCAATAGATGTTTTGAAGGATGCTGCTGCAACTGCCATTTATGGCGCAAGAGGAGCCAATGGAGTAATTGTTATCACAACTAAGTCAGGCAGGGCAGGCAAGCTAAAATTGAGTTATAATGGTTTTTTTGGAACAAAATCATTAGCAAAAAAATTGGATGTGATGAGCCCTTACGATTTTGTAGTCTATCAATCTGAAAGATCTAGAGGCAGTTCTGTGGATAGCACCACATTTACAAAAAGCTATGGAACAACTTGGGATACCTTAAACGTATATAAAAATTCAAATCCGGTAGATTGGCAAGGTGAAGTATTTGGATTGTCTGGAAGAATGCAAACCCATAATGTTTCTGCTAATGGGGGTTCAAAAAGATTTACTTATAATTTTGGATATACTTATAACGATGATAAAGCGATTGTAATCAATTCTAATTATAAAAGACATGCCCTCATTTTTAGAGGAGATTATAAGTTTACTGAAAAGTTAAGTGTAGGAGTAAGTACACGATACACATTACAAGATGTATTTGGTGCTGGTGTTAGTGATACCAAAGGTTCTTCTTATAATAGGCTAAGAAATGCAGTAAAGTACCGCCCATTTTTGTCGAGTGCCCAAGATATAGATGACAGTGATCCATTGGCAGATCAAAATGTTGGGAATGGCTTAACACTATATAATCCAGTTGCATTAGCAAATGCTGAGTTTAGAAACAAAACAACAACTGTATTTAATATTACCGCTAACCTTACTTATAAGATTGCAAAGAATATAACTTTTAAATCTACGTTCGGATATGATGATAATAAATTCATCGATCGTCAGTTCAATGATTCAATCACTCCGTATTCTGTATTGCAAGGAGGTAAGAAACCAGTAGTTGTATTGGATTCAGTGAATAGAACTACTATTACTAATTCTAATGTAATTACCTACACTTTAAATAATTATAAAAAGATTCATGACTTAAGTGTTTTAATAGGAGAAGAGACCTATGATTTCAAAACTGAAACAAGGAATAATATTTTTAGAAATTATCCAAACTTGATTTCTCCTAATGATGCTTTAAAAAATACCAATCTAGCCACTCCATTTGCCGGTTTCCCTAAATTGAATCAGACTAGGTATACCAATTTGTCTTTTTTTGGAAGAGTTAATTATACATTAATGGACAAATATCTTTTCTCTTTTAATATGAGAGCCGATGGTGCTTCTAAATTTGCTCCAGGAAAACAATGGGGTTATTTTCCTGCAGGATCCGTTGCTTGGAGGGTAAAGAGTGAAAAATTCATGCAAAATGTGAATGAAATTTCTGACTTAAAATTAAGAGCAAGTTTTGGAACTACAGGAAATAATAGAATTAATGATTATTTATACCTTACTACATTTAGAAACGATGGAACATTCTATTATGGTTTGAATAATCAAGCATTAAATGCTTTTTCTTCTGCTGGTTTAGTAAACAAAAATTTACAGTGGGAGTCTACTGAAAGCAGAAACCTTGGTATTGATATTAGTTTTTTTAAGCGAATAGACCTTTCCATAGATATTTACAATAATAAGTCTCGTAATTTATTATTGAATGTTCCTATTGCATCTACATTTGGTTATTCTACTCAATTGCAAAATATCGGACAAACTTCTAATAAAGGGGTAGAGGTTCAATTAAATGCACAAATCATTAAGAAGAAAGAATTTACTTGGAATGCGAATTTCAATATTTCATTTAATACAAATAAAGTTATTGGGTTAGGTGTAAATCAGAACAGTTTTTTCCCTGCAGCTAGCTGGGGTGTTTCTGGGCAACCCACTGATTATATAGTTCGTATAGGAGATCCAGTAGGTTCAATGTGGGGTTTGGTGCACGACGGATTTTATAGAATCAATGATTTTGATTACAACTACACCACAAGAGTCTATACATTAAAATCAGGTGTTCCGTCTAATTCTGGGATTATTGGACCTGTACAACCTGGATCTATACGATTTAAAGATTTAAATGGAGATGGAGTAATTGATTTGAATAATGATCGACAAATAATTGGTAATCCAAATCCTAAATTTACTGGTGGTTTAAATCAACAATTCACTTATAAGAATTGGGACTTAAGTTTGTTCTTTAACTTCTCTTACGGCAATGACGTGTATAATGCCAATAAAATTGAGTTCTCCAATGCATATTCCAACAATTCAAATATGCTGAATATTATGAATAATCGTTGGAAAACAATTTCACCATCAGGTGCAACTGTTCAGTGGGTGAATGGAACTAATCAGGTTGTTGGAATTGCCCCAGAAGAATTGGGAAGAATGAATGCCTATGCAGATATTTGGACCCCATTAAAAAGTGCAGGAGCATTTACTCCAAGCTCATGGGCTATAGAAGATGGATCATTTTTGAGAGTTAACAACTTGACTCTTGGGTATAGTTTATCTCCAAAATCTTTACAGAGAATAAAAATGAGTAAGCTCCGTTTTTACTTTACTGCAAATAATTTAGCTGTGTTGACCAGTTATACTGGATACGATCCGGAAGTGAGTGTGGCAGGAAGCCCTTTAACACCAGGCTTGGACTATTCGGCATATCCTAAAAGCAGAACTTTTATTTTTGGAATTAACGCATCATTTTAATTATACTATTTAAAACTAAATATATGATCAGTAAGTATTTCAACAAACTGACTTTAGCTTTAACCTTAACACTAAGTGTGTTATCTCTGATAAGCTGCAAGAAGTTTTTAGACCAACAACCAATTACCGAAGTAAGTGAAGCGATGGTATTTAGTGATGTTCCTAGTGCTACTAAAGCTTTGGCTGGAGTCTATAGTAGATTAGTAGGAGACGCCTCTTATGGAATTAGATTGAGTTTGTATTATCCAGTAGACAATGATGAAATGCAAGGCCCAACTGGAAACGCCGATAATGACCGTAGAGATATTGCTCGTTATGCTGCTACTTCTGGCAATGCACAAATCACCAATCCTTTTAATCAATTATTTCAAGGAATAGAGTTTGCTAATATTTGCATTGATAATATTCCAGCAATGGATAAATACAAAAATGGTTCTGAACAGGAGAAAAAACAATTGGCTCGTTTGCATGGAGAAGCACTTACTTTAAGAGCACAATATTATTTTGAAGCAATTCGAAATTGGGGCGACTTGCCTTGGCATTTCAATGCAGCTTCTTCAATTGCAGATAATAATCCATTCCCAAGAAAAACAGATAGAGATTCAATTTACGATCGATTATTGGAAGATTTAAAATTGGCAGCAACATTAGTGCCTTGGAGAAACGAAGTAGTTGCAATTGGAGATCAAGTAGATGAAAGAATTACAAAAGGAGCTGTTAAAGCATTACGTGCTAGAATCGCATTATTTAGAGGTGGTTTCTCCTTGCGCCAAAATGGTACAATGCAAAGAGGTGCTAATTTTTTAAACTATTATCAAATAGCTAAAGATGAATGTACCGAAATTATCGCTTCAGGTCAACATACATTGAATCCTAGTTTTAGAGGTTTATGGAAAGATCAGGTGAATGCGAGAGCAGTGGTTGATCCGAATGGAGAATTAATGTTTCAAGCAAGTGCAATAGGTAGATTAGCCGTTGCCGATACTAAGTTGGCATATTATAATGGGCCTACTGTTGGAACATTTGGAAATAAGAGCATCAATGTGTTACCTTCTTATTTTTATTCATTCGATCAAAACGATTTAAGAAGAGATGTTACTTGCTGTCCTTATAATGTTGCTGCTGATGGATCAATAAAAGTTGGCCAAGCAATTACTGCGATCTGTGACGGAAAATACCGTAGAGATTGGATTTCTGGCCCGATAGTTTCTCCTACAGACGCTGTACAATATTTTAGTTTGAAATGGCAGTTAATACGTTACTCAGATGTTTTATTAATGTTGGCTGAAGCAGAAAATGAAATTAGTGGGCCAACTGCCGCAGCATATAACGCGGTGAATCAAGTTAGAAGAAGAGGGTTTGGTAAATCGCTTACAGCCACAGATATTACAGTTGATTTGCCAGCTGGTTTATCTAAGTTGGCGTTCTTTACTGCTTTGGTAAACGAACGATCTTTTGAATTAGGCGGAGAAGGAACTAGAAAGTATGATTTAATTCGATGGAATTTATTAGCATCTAAATTGAATGATACAAAGCAAATACTGTTAGACATGTCTAATAGAGTAGGAAACTTTGCGAATCTTCCAATATTCATGTATTTTAATAATAATTCTACCGCAGATAACAGCAGTTTATGGAACAACTCTTTCTATGCTAAAGAACCTGCTACTCAACCTGCTAATACTACTCGTGTAGTATGGATGGGAACAACTATTAACACAGTTGCATTGTTTAGATTTGCAACCGGATTCACCACTGGTAAATCAGAATTATTGCCTTTCCCACAACCAGCTGTTGATGCCAATTTTAATTTAAAACAAAATCCTGGATATTAAATTTCAGTGACTGCTTCGGCAGTCATTTTTTTTATCTTTATTCAAATGAAAAAATCGAATCAGTTTTATTGGGTACTTATTTTTTATGTTAGCTTTCCATTGTTACTCATTGCGCAAAATGAACCTTCTTCAATTGCATTTCCTGGTGCTGAAGGATTTGGGAAATATGCTACTGGAGGTAGGGGAGGAAAAACGATTATTGTTTCTAATTTAAACGATGATGGGCCAGGTAGTTTTAGGGAAGCTGCTTCATTTAAGTATAAAAGAATGATTGTTTTCTCCATATCTGGAACCATTCATTTAAATAGCAAGCTAAATATTTTAGGTGATGTAACTATCTCAGGGCAAACAGCCCCAGGCGATGGAATTTGTTTGGCGGACTTCCCTGTTATTATTGGTGGAAATAATACCATTATTCGGTACTTGCGTTTTAGAATGGGAGATAAAAATCAAAAAGGTGGAATGGTAGATGGCAATGGAGGAGACGATGCTTTTGGTGGGAATAAAAGAAAAAACATCATCATAGATCATTGCAGTATGAGCTGGAGTACAGATGAAGTATTCTCGATCTACGGTGGTGATAGTACCACAGTACAATGGAATTTGATCACTGAGCCTTTAAATTATTCCTATCATTTCGAAACAGGGGATAAAGACTATGAACGTCATGGCTATGGCGGTATTTGGGGCGGGAAGCATTTATCTGCACACCACAACTTATTTGCAAATTGTTTAAGTAGAAATCCGAGATTCAATGGGGCTCGATTAGGATCCGAAGAAGAATTTGTAGATTTTAGAAATAATGTAATTTATAATTGGGAACATAACAGTGCTTATGGTGGCGAAGCCGGCACTTATAATATGGTCAATAATTATTACAAATCAGGACCTGGGACAAATGAAAAAGTACGGTATAGAATTATCAATCCAACCAAAAACGAAACAAGGGGTTTTGGTCAATTTTATGTGGATGGAAATTATGTGTGTGGTTCAAAAGATGTATCAAAAAATAATTGGTTAGGTATTGATATGGGCAATGGGGGAACTGAAGCGGATAAATCAGCTGCAATTGTTAAAACGCAATTCCCTGCCGTATTTATGAAAACAGATTCTCCCATTGATGCCTATTATTTGGTTTCAAAATCAGCAGGAGCTTCATTTAAAAGAGATACTTTAGACGAAAGGGTCATTAATGACATGCAAAATAATAAGGGAAGATTTATTGATGTTCAGGGAGGGTTTCCTCACGGAACAGATTATGAAAAAACAATCAACGCATGGCCTAATTTAAAATCTTTACCAGCATTAAAAGATGCCGATGGAGATGGTATGCCCGACGATTGGGAAAAAGCAAATGGGTTAAACCCAACCGATGCAACCGATGCTTCAAGAAATAAATTGCACACTATTTTTACCAACATAGAAGTTTATATTAATTCATTAGTTAAATGAAAAAAATCATACCATTCCTTTTAATGCTAATGGCTTTTAGCCCTGATCAAAAAAGAATTACGATTTGGATGTGTGGTGATAGTACTATGTCAATCAAAGAAACCAAAGCTTATCCTGAAACAGGTTGGTGTATGCCTTTTGCTTATTTCTGGGATTCTACTGTTACCATAAAAAATTTGGCAAAAAACGGAAGAAGTACTAAAACTTTTATCAGCGAAAATTTGTGGCAGAAAGTAGTAGATGGCGCAAAAGAAGGAGATTATGTATTGATTCAATTTGGTCATAACGACGAGTCGAAGGACAAAAAAGAAAGATATGCAACAGAAGATACTTTTAAAATGAATTTAATAAAATTCATAAAAGAGTCTAGAGCTAAAAACGCAATACCCATTTTATGTACACCCGTTAGTAGAAGAAAATTCAGTGATGCTGGAGAAGCACAAGAAACACATACTGAATATTCGGCTTTTGTGAAGCAGGTTGCAGGAGCTGAAAAAGTATTATTCATCGATTTGGATACTAAAAGCCGTCTACTATATCAACAATTTGGAAAAGAATTTTCTAAACAATTGTTCTTGCAATTAAAACCTGGGGAACATCCCAATTATCCAGAAGGCAAAGAAGACAATACTCATTTTAATGAATTGGGGGCAAGGTTAATTGCTCAATTGGTTTTACAAGAATTGCGCAATTTAAATACCAATTTAAATCAACGGATAGTTGTTCCAGTAAAAAAATAGTGATGCTCAAAAAATTATATAAGCAAGTTGTTTTTTTATTATTTATTAGTTCGTCGCTATTAGCACAGAAGAAAGCCTCTTATGATTTTATTGTTTCAACTACTGGTAAGGACCAATTCAAATCCGTTCAGGCTGCTTTGAACGCAGTTCCGTCCGGAAATAAAAAACCGTTTTCAATCTTTATTAGAAATGGCTATTATAATGAAGTGATAATAGTTGATGCAAGCAAGTCTGGGATTAGTCTTATTGGAGAAAGTAAGGAAAAAACAATCTTAAATTTCAGTAACCATACAGGAACAAAATTGCCCAATGGAGATACATTAAATACATGGACATGTGCTTCATTTTTTGTTTACGGAAATGATTTTCATGCAGAAGAAATTACGTTTATGAATGATGCTGGATTTACTGCAGGTCAGGCGGTAGCATTAAGAGTTGAAGGCAATAGGGCTTCATTCAATAACTGTAGAATGATTGGCAATCAAGATGTGTTGTTTTTAAGTGGGAGTGGTGTGAAACAGTATTTTGAAAACTGTTATATTGAGGGAACAACTGATTTTATTTTTGGTGCTTCAACAGCTGTTTTTAATAAATGTACCATACATAGTAAAAAGAACTCGCATGTTACTGCAGCTTCAACCAATAGTATAATTCCTTTCGGATTCGTATTTTATAATTGTAAATTAACTGCCGATAGTAATATCAATAAAGTGTCTCTTGGAAGACCTTGGAGTCCAACAGCCAGTGTAACTTATATCAGCTGCTGGCTAAGTAAACATATTGTTCCTGAGGGATGGAACAATTGGAAAAATCCTTCCAATGAAACTACTGCAAGGTATGCTGAATTCAATAGCAGTGGTCCGGGTGCCAATAGATTGGAAAGAGTTAAATGGGCTACTCAATTAACTGAAATAGAAGCTAGTCAATTAACCATTAAAAAAGTATTGGGAAATTGGGAGCCAGTAACAACTTATCAAAATCCGATACTACATGCAGATTATAGTGATCCTGATGTGGAGCGTGTAGGTGATGATTATTATATGACGGCTTCCAGCTTTAATCATGTGCCAGGTTTGCCTTTGTTACATTCAACTGATCTGGTTCATTGGAATTTAGTAGGCTATGCTTTAAAAAAATTAATACCTGAAAATCATTTTTCGAAAGTACAACATGGTGCAGGAGTTTGGGCGCCCAGCATTCGATACCATAACAATGAATTCTATATTTATTATCCCGACCCAGATTATGGTATTTATTTAGTGAAGGCAAAGCAAATCGATGGACCTTGGACCGATCCAATTTTAGTGGATACAGGAAAAGGCTTAATAGATCCATGCCCTTTATGGGATGATAATGGAAAAGTTTATTTAGTGAATGCATATGCAAAGAGCAGGGCAGGAATCAATAGTATTTTAGCGGTGAAAGAAATGAATTCAAGTGGAACAAAAATTATTGGCCAATCAAAAATAGTGTACGACGGACATGATGTAGATCCCACGATCGAAGGCCCTAAATTCTATAAGCGAAATGGATGGTATTATATTTTTGCTCCTGCAGGAGGAGTAAAAACTGGATGGCAAACTGTTTTAAGGGCTAAAAATGTGTATGGCCCTTATGAAAGAAGAGTGGTGATGGATCAAGGAGGATCCTTGGTAAATGGCCCTCATCAAGGGGCATGGGTTCATACTGGTAAAGGAGAAGATTGGTTTATTCATTTTCAGGATAAAGATGCTTTTGGGAGGATACTTCATTTACAACCAATGGTATGGAAAAATGATTGGCCGATTATTGGCATTGATTATACTGAAGATGGAAAAGGCCAACCTGTATTGCATTATAATATTCCTAATACGAAACTTTTCAAATCTACGAAACAGCTTGAATCAAATATTTCAAAGGATCTAAACTGGCAATGGCAAGCAAATCCTTCTTCCAATTGGGTTTCATGGAATCAAGGTAAAATTCAATTAGCTGCAATTACTTTGCCGGATTCATCCAAAAATCTATACGCCGTTCCTTCATTATACATGCAGAAATTTCCTGCTGATTCATTTGTAACAACTACCGAAATTGAATTAGCTAATGCAATGGTTGGAGACAAATCTGGATTAATTGTTTTTGGAACTGATTATGCAGAACTATTAATTGAAAAAACGAAAGAAGGATATGCCATTCAATTGGGGGTTTGTAAGAACGCAGACAAATCAGCTTTAGAGTTCTTTCAACTTTTAAAATCACAATCAACTAATCGAGTATCATTTCGCTGCAAAATAATTCCTGATGGGAAAGCCATTTTTTCATTCAGTGAAGATGGAAAGACGTTTCAAAATATTGGAGAAAGTTTTTCTATAAAACCTGGAAGATGGGTGGGAGCAAAAATTGGATTATATTACAGTAAGCCTTTTAATAGTAGTAGTAGTAATGGGATGGCTATTATTCATTCGTTTACTATTGCAAAATAAGACCAATAAATATAAACATATGAAATACATTTTTTTAAGTTGCTTCTTTTTTTGCTTTTCTAGTTCAATGAAAGCTCAGAACAAAGATAGTATTACTGTTGCCGCTGCAGTAGAACAACTAAGACTGGCGATGGTTAGTGGTAATCAAGATGATCTAAATGCTATTGCATCAGATCAGTTAAGCTATGGACATTCTGGTGGTCATGTGGAAGGGAAAAAGGAATTTGTTGAAAAAATCGTTAGCGGCAAATCAGACTTTGTAACTATAGAATTAAGTGAACAAAGCATCATGGTAGTTGGAAAAACAGCGATCGTAAGACACTCCCTTAATGCAACCACGAACGATAGCGGAAAACCTGGTACTGTTAAATTAAAAATAATGCTGGTATTTAAAAAGGAAAAAGGAAAGTGGTTGATGTTAGCAAGACAGGCTGTTAAACTTACTTAACTATTTTTTTCTTGGCAGAAGATGCTCTTTGTATTAATTCTGCTGGTAAAATAACGGTTTCAAAATCCAATACTGGTCGCTTGCTTTCTATCATTGTTATTAATAATTCTGCGGCTTTTTTACCCATTTCATAAGCTGGCTGTCTTACCACCGACAAAGAAGGGGATAATAATTCTGTTAGATCTAAATTGCTAAATCCTATCATAGCTAAACTATCTGGTATAGATACTTTTTTCAATTTACAGTACCTCATTATATTGGTGGTGATCTTGTCTGAACAAGCTATTACTGCATCTGGTCTATTTTTTGATTTGATCAAATTGTTCATTACTTCTTCCACTTCTTCATAAATCAAACCTCCATGTGGGCAATAACCAATTGACTTTTCATCAAAAGGCATTTTTTTATCAACCATAGCTTTTTTATATCCTTCCACTCTTTCTCTTGATATAGAGAGTAAGGCTGCATTGGTAATACAGGCAATTTTTTTATAGCCATTTTTTATTAAGTGGTTGGTTGCATTATAGGCTGCCATAAAATTGTCTACAATCACTTTATGGGTATCAATCGATTCTACAACACGATCGAAACATACAACGGGCATTCCTTTACTGTATAAGCCGTTAATAGTGCTAAAATCGCTCGTTTCTGAAGATACAGATAATAATATGCCATCTACACTTCTCGAAGCCAGGTACTGTAGAGCTGAAACTTCTCTGTTAAAATCTTCCTTGCTTTGGGCTATCACCACATTATACCCTTTTTGTTGCGCCACTGATTCTATTCCATTAATGGCTTGTGAAAAAAAGCTATTGGCAATTTCGCTAACCAAAACACCTATTGAACTGCTCCTTTTTTCCTTCAAGCTCAATGCAATAGGATTGGGACGATAATTCATTTCACGGGCATATTCAATCACTCTTGCCTTTGTTTCTGGGCTTATTTCATAACTATCTCGCAGCGCTCTACTCACTGTAGAAGTAGATAAGCCCAAGGTTTTGGCTATATCTTTAATGGTTATTGCTTCAAATTTCATGGTATAATGCTAAACGTTTTAACAAGATACCATTTTATGGGATAATTCCCGACATCGTTTGCGTAAATAATGAATCAAATAAATGATGTTGTTCACCAATTACTAAGTAGACTTGTAAGGCAAACTCAATTGCAAAGCCATATGAATCGATTGTTTTATTGCTGTGTTGCTCTAACAACCTGTTTTTGTGTTCATGCACAAAATGCTTCTTCCATTCGCATACAAAAGACTTCTTTTAAAAAGGATACATTAAACGTAATTCAATTTGGAGCAAAGTCTGAACCTTTTTTTGAAAATTCCAAAGCTATTAATGAAGCCATTTTAGCGATGAATAAAAAAGGAGGAGGCGTAGTGTTGATTCCTGCAGGCACATTTATTACTGGGCCAATTACTTTAAAGTCGAATATAAATCTTCATTTAGCAAAAAATGCTTTATTGATTTTTAGTCCGGATTTTAATTTATATCCATTGGTGAAGTCCTCTTTTGAAGGAGTTGATGCAGCAAGATGTCAATCACCTATCTCTGCTGAAAATCAAACCAATATTGCCATAACAGGAATGGGCATTATTGATGGGAACGGATTTTATTGGCGCCCTTTGAAAAAAGAAAAACTATCTGAATCAGAATGGAAAAAACACCAGTTAAAATATGGAGGCGCTTTAACTGAAGATAAAAAAACTTGGTATCCATCTGTTGCAGCAGTTGATGCATCTTCAAAAAAAGACATAGGAAAGCTGATCAATGGTAAAAAGTTACCCGACTTTGAATCAATCAAAGATTTTCTCAGACCTAATATGATCAGAATTGCAAGCTGTAAGAAAGTGTTGATCGAAAACATTAGTTTCGAAAATTCACCAGCTTGGACCACTCATTTATTATTAAGTGAAGATATTACTGTTAGAGGGTTAAAAGTAAAGAACCCTTGGTACGGTACTAATACCGATGCAATTGATGTAGAAAGTTGTAAAAATGTATTATTAGAAGATTGTGTTTTTGATACTGGAGATGATGGCATTACCATCAAGAGTGGTAGAGATGAAGATGGCAGGAAGCGTGGTATACCTACACAGAATGTAATTGTAAAAAATTGTACCGTTTATCATGCGCATGGTGGCTTTGTAGTTGGTAGTGAAATGAGCGGTGGAGTAAAAAATATTTATGTGAGCGATTGCTCATTTATTGGATCTGATATTGGCTTGCGTTTTAAAACAACTAGAAGTAGGGGTGGTGTAGTGGAAAATATTTATGTAAAAAATATCAATATGAAAGACATTCCTGGAGAGGCTATTTTGTTTGATATGTATTATGCAGCACAAGATCCTATAGCAATTGCTGGAGAAAAGCGTGAACCCCCTAAAGTAGAAACAATGCCTGTTACTGAAGCCACTCCGCAGTTTAGAAATTTCTTTTTTGACAATATCATATGTGATGGAGCTTCTAAAGCGGTTTTTGTAAGAGGAATTCCTGAAATGCCTGTAAAGAATGTTCAACTAACTCATTTGTATATTAAAGCAGATAAAGGCATTGATATTCAGGAAGCTGATAATGTGAGTATTAGCAATAGCACTATTATTTCAAAAGACACCAATCCATTTGCTTATATCCTCAATAGCACAAATGTTCATTTTAATCAAATGAATTTTGGAAAGAATGTTGATTTGTTCATGTTATTACAAGGGGGTAGATCAGGAAAAATAAAATTGAGCAAAACCAATTTAGGACTGGCGAAAAAAGCAATAATTGCCGATTTTGGGGCAACCGAAAATATGGTGGAGAAAAATTAATTGAAACAAAAAATTATGAAAAAAATAGTTGTTTTATTTCTAGTATTGAATGCGGGAATTGTTCATGCTCAATTGAGTCAAGCTGAACAATTGATTGCCACTTCCATGAAATTATGGCCCGATTCTTTCGGTGCAAAAGCGGGTGGAAAGGCAAGATGGAGTTACGATCAAGGTGTTATTTTAAAAGGAATTGAAGGGGCATGGAAATTATCTGGGAATGGATCTTATTTTAATTATATCCAACACTCAATGGATTTTTATGTAAAAGATGATGGAACAATTTATGATTACAAACCCGATGAGTATAATATAGACCATATCAATAATGGAAAACTATTATTGCTTTTGTATAGGGTTACAGGGAAAGAAAAATACAAGAAAGCAGTCGATCTATTGAGGTCTCAGCTGAGCACACATCCAAGAACTTCAGAAGGTGGATTCTGGCATAAGAAAATTTATCCCAATCAAATGTGGTTGGATGGATTGTATATGGGCGAACCGTTTTATGCAGAATATGCGGCTACTTTTCATGATGCTGCTGCTTTTGCAGATATCACTAGGCAGTTCGTTTTGATGGAACAACATGCACGTGATGAAAAGACTGGTTTATTGTTTCATGCATGGGATGCTTCCAAGGAACAACAATGGTCCAACAAAGTTTCGGGCAAATCTCCACATGTTTGGGCGAGGGCGATGGGTTGGTATGGAATGGCCATGGTAGATGCGCTCGATCATTTTCCTGCAAAACATCCCGGACGAGATTCAATCATCAATATTTTAAAAAGATATGCTATAGCAGTTGCTGCCAATCAAGACAAAGCAAGTTCGGTTTGGTATGATATATTAGACAAGCCTAAATCTCCAAAGAATTATATTGAAGCATCGGCCTCTTCTATGTTTGTGTACACTTTATTAAAAGGGGTACGAAAAGGGTATTTATCAGCTTCCTATTTAGCGTCTGCAAAAAAAGGCTATGCTGGTTTGTTAAGCAATTTTATTAAAGTAGAGAATGGTCAAACCAATTTGCATGGAACGGTAAGTGTTTCTGGTTTAGGTGGCAAGCCTTATAGAGATGGTAGCTTCGAATATTACATGAGTGAACCTGTTGTTGTAAATGATGCAAAAGGAATGGGTGCTTTCATTCAAGCAAGTGTTGAAATGGAATTGGCTTCCCTTACCCCAATTGCAAAAGGTAAAGAAGTAGTAGTAGATCGGTTTTTTAATAATGAATGGAAGAAAGATGTAACGGGTAAATTATCTCGTTGGCATTATACTTGGGAAGATGTTACCAATAGTGGTTTCTCTCTTTTAGGCAGTTTGTTTGAGCAACAAGGTGCAGTGCTAAAGTCATTGGATATTGCTCCAACAAAAAGTCATCTCCCTAAAAATGGTGTTTATATTGTTGTAGACCCTGATCATTTAAAAGACAATCCCAACCCAAATTATATGGATGCGCAATCATCTAAAATAATTGCTGATTGGGTTAAAGATGGGGGAGTATTGTTGATGATGGCCAATGATAGTAATAATTGTGATTTATTACATTTCAACATCTTGGCTAAACAATTTGGAATGGAATTTACCAATAAAAGTATCAATATGGTAAAGGGGAATGAGTTTGAAACTGGAGCCATTTATATCAATAAAGGGAATCCGATTTTCCCATCAGGCCCTAAATTACATATTAAAGAAATTAGTACAATTCTTGTTGCTCCTCCTTCAAAAATAGTAGCAGTCAAAGAAAATGATATTGTTATAGCTACCTGCAATTTTGGAAAAGGGAAGGTTTTTGCGATTGGAGATCCTTGGTTATACAATGAATATGTTGATGGCAGAAAATTGCCAGCTGAATATCAAAATTTCACAGCCGCAAAAGAATTAACTAAATGGTTACTAACCCATTCATCTAAATAGTTTGTTGAAAAAAATAACCATACTATTCATTCATTGTTTATTGTGTATTGGGCTTTCCGCTCAAACAAAAAAAATAGTTGCATTGACTGGCAAGGCAGATTATCATTCTATACAATCAGCCATTAATAGTATTCCGAAAAACAATATTCATCCAATTACTATTTATATTAAGAATGGTGATTACAATGAAAAATTATTTATTAAAAACAATTTCATTCAATTTGTTGGAGAAAGTAGAGAAGGTGTGGTAATTGCTCAATCAATTGCAAGAGATGAATGGAGGTGCACCAATATAACTGACTGGGGTGTTGCAACTGTAAATATCGATTCAAGCGAAAATATTTCTTTTAGTAATTTAACGGTTCGTAACAATTATGGATTCGAAAATCCAAAAGAAATAACTATTCCTTGTGTTGCCGATTCTACGAGAAAGAAATCAATCAAACAAAATGGCCATCAAATGGCATTCAGAAGTTTCAGTGCAACAAAACTGACTTTCGTCAATTGTCGATTTTCAGCATTTGGTGGCGATACCATGAGCCCTTGGAATACCAATGATGGGATGTTTTATTTTAAAGACTGTATACTAGAGGGTGGTGTTGATTTTTATTGTCCAAGAGGATGGGCTTATGCCGAAAACTGTTTGTTTATCAGCAAAAGCGGAACAGCGGCTATTTGGCATGATGGCTCTCTGCATAAAGATTCAAAAACAGTTTTGGTCAATTGCAGTTTTCAAGGCTTTGATGGTTTTAAATTAGGTCGCTTTCATAGAGACGCACAATTTTATTTAATCAATTGTTTGTTTGCTGCAAATATGTCTGATGAAGACATTTATATAGTTCCTACTAACAATACCATCCAATGGGGAAGAAGGGTTTACTATTACAACTGTAAAAAGCAAAATAGTATGACAGTTTTATTTGCAAACAATTTAGAAAAGGCCGAAGGAAATCCAATCCCTTCATCCATCGATGCAGCATGGGTATTCAACAATAAATGGTCACCTGAAAAAAAATGGGGGTTATGAAATTAAACAAAAAAATACTCCATCAGATCGATCATCAAATAGTATCAGTTCCCTCTGATGATTATTTTGAATTGCCAGAAAAAGTGTTGCAATTTGGCACTGGAGTATTATTGAGAGGATTGCCTGATTATTTTATTGATAAAGCCAATAAGCAACAAGTTTTTAATGGAAGAATTGTTGTGGTTAAATCTACAGATACGCCTGGAGCAAATGCTTTCGGCGAACAAGATGGACTATTTACACAATGTGTTAGAGGAATTGAAAACGGGCAATTGATCGATGAATACCATTTAAATGCCAGCATTAGCAGGGTATTAACTGCAGCTTCACAATGGGACTCAATTATCCATTTAGCTTCCAGTTCAGTCATGCAACTGATCATTTCTAATACAACTGAATCAGGGCTTATTTTAGATAAAGAAGACAGAATACAAGTAGGGGTTCCAAAAAGTTTTCCAGGCAAATTATTGGCTTTTTTATACAAACGCTGGCAGGTATTCAAAGGAGCTGAAGATGCAGGAATGGTGATTCTTCCCACTGAATTAATTCCTGACAATGGTAAATTACTATTGAGTATTATGAATCAACTAGCTGTATTCAATCAATTGGAAAACGATTTCATCCAATGGTTGAACAATGCCAATCATTTTTGTAATACCCTCGTTGATCGAATTGTGCCAGGTAAACTTCCTAATCAATTAGCTGAATCAGCTACTATAAAGATCGGTTATGAAGATGATTTGATGATCATGAGTGAGCCTTTTCGTTTATGGGCAATTGAAACAAATAGCCAAAGAGTAAAGCAATTGTTGTCTTTTTCTGAAGCCGATAGAGGAGTGGTTATCGCTGACTCAATACAACAGTTTAGAGAGCTCAAACTTCGATTATTAAATGGAACACATAGTTTCAGTTGTGCACTAGCAATACTTGCAGGATTTGATACAGTGAAAGAAGCTATGAGAAATACCGTTTTTGTAGATTATATAGATGCGTTAATGAAAATCGAAATCAGTACTTGCTTAATTGATGAGCAAATTAACCTTGAAACTGCATTTGAATTTGCAGAAAGTGTAAAAGAGCGATTCGCCAATCCTTTTATTGAACATAGGTGGGCTAGTATTTCGGTAAATTATACCGAAAAATTACGCATGCGAACTATAGCGTTGATATTGGATTATTACGAACGAGAACAGAAAGTACCAGAGCAAATGACTATTGGGTTTGCAGCTTATTTATTGTACATGCACAATATTCATTTAATCGATGGAAAATATCTAGGAAATTTCAACAACTGTAACCATGCAATTGATGATCCTAAATCTGAATTATTTGCTTCCATTGCTGCCGATCAATCGATGGAGGACTATGTGCATTTGATTTTATCTAATCAATCATTATGGGGTACAGATTTAACAAACTTGGCTTCATTTGAAATTCGGATCAATCAAATCATCAATAATATAACAAAAATGGGAGTAGTGAATTTTTTAGTCAACCATTATAATAAAGCAATAGCATGAAACCAATTGTTTTAAAAGTACATCCATCTGATAATGTAATTGTTGCTTTAACTGATCTTCAAAAAGGGGAACTTGTATTATTTGAAGGTGATGAATTTATCATACAGGAATTGATTCCTGCAAAACATAAATTTTACTGTATTGATTTGTTGATTAACGATCCAGTTTACATGTATGGGGTATTGGTAGGAAAATTGCAAGTAAATGTAAAAGCGGGTACTCGAATGAGTACCGAAAATTTACATCATGCAGCAGAGCCATATTCATTCAAGCCTTATAATTATCAATGGACTTCACCTGATATCACTGCTTTTGCGCAAAAAACTTTTTTAGGATATCATCGCTCCGATGGGCAAGTAGGGACAGCTAATTATTGGTTATTTATCCCAACTGTTTTTTGTGAGAATAGAAATCTAGATGTAATAAAAGAGGCTTTGCAGAATGAGTTAGGATATGCTGTTTCTACAAAATATAAAAATTATACATCCCAATTATTAACTGCCTATGAAGCAGGAGATTCAATTGAAAATATACAATTAGAGTCTGGAGCATTGTATACATCTTCAGAGAAAAGACCTTTTAAAAATATTGATGGTATTAAATTTTTGAATCACCAGGGAGGTTGCGGAGGTACTAGAGAAGACTCAGCAATATTGAGTAAATTATTGGCTGCCTATGCCGACCATCCAAATGTAGCTGGAATAACAGTCTTGAGTTTGGGTTGTCAAAATTTACAGTTGCCCGATTTTAAAAAAGATATAATTGATAGAAATCCTCATTTCAATAAACCGCTGATTGTTTTTGAACAACAACAGTCTGTTAGCGAAGAACAATTAATCAGTAATGCTATTCAAACAACTTTTAAAGGGTTGATAGAGGCTAATAAAATAGCTCGTCAACCAGCGCCTTTAAGTAAACTTACTATTGGAGTAAAGTGTGGGGGAAGTGATGGCTTTAGTGGAATATCTGCAAATCCTGCTGTTGGATATTGTAGCGATCTATTGGTTGCTTTAGGAGGAAAAATTTTGCTAGCAGAATTCCCGGAATTATGTGGGGTAGAACAAGAATTAATTGATCGTACCATTAACCCAGATGCAGCAAATAAATTTATTCATCTAATGAGATCTTACAGTGATTCAGCTATAAAAGCTGGTTCAGGATTTCACATGAATCCATCTCCAGGAAATATTAAAGATGGATTGATTACTGATGCAATCAAATCTGCTGGCGCGGCCAAAAAGGGTGGCACTTCACCTATAGTTGATGTATTAGATTATACCGAGCCTGCAACCAAACCAGGATTGAATTTGGTGTGTACTCCTGGAAATGATGTTGAAGCAACTACAGGTAAAGCAGCCTCAGGTGCAACATTGATACTGTTTACTACAGGGCTAGGTACTCCAACAGGAAATCCGGTATGTCCAACCATTAAAGTGTCAAGTAATTCAGCTTTGTTTAAACGCATGGCAGATATCATCGACATTGATACAGGACCCATTATTAGTGGAGAAAAAACCATTGAGGAAATGGGGATAGCAATTTTGAATTATTGCATAGAAGCAGCTAGTGGTAAGATTATACCTAAAGCAGTATTATTAAACCAAGATGATTTTATTCCATGGAAACGTGGAGTGAGTTTATAAATAATAAAGAGAATTGTATGAAAGTATTCATGGGTCAAGATTTTTTGCTTAATTCTGAAACAGCTCAACATTTGTATCATGATTTTGCAAAGCAAATGCCAATCATCGATTATCATTGTCATTTACCACCTGATCAAATAGCAGCCGATAATCGGTTTGAAAATATAACACAAGCATGGTTGTATGGAGACCATTACAAGTGGAGAGCTATGAGAACAAATGGTGTAGATGAATCTTATTGCACCGGTAATCAATCTGATACCAATAAATTTCTTCAATGGGCGGCAACGGTTCCTTATACCATGCGTAATCCTTTATATCATTGGACGCATTTAGAGTTACAACGATATTTTAATATTGCTGAAATACTCAATACTTCATCTGCTAATCGAATCTATCAGCAAACAAGTGAGATGCTGCAACAGGATAGTCACTCTATTCGAAACTTGATTCGAAAAATGAATGTCAAAAAAATCTGTACAACCGATGACCCTATTGATAGTTTAGAACATCATCAAAAGATAAAGGACGATGGGTTTGAAGTAAGTATATTTCCTGCTTTTCGTCCTGATAAAGCAATGGAAGTAAGTAATGCAAGTAATTTTAATTCATACCTCAAAAAATTGGAATCTATTACCAATATGTCTATTTCTTCATTTGAAGACTATTTATTTGCTTTACAAAATCGACATGATTTTTTTGCTTCAATGGGTTGCTCAATAAGTGATCATGGATTAGAAGAGATCTATGCAGAAGATTTTACAGGTACAGAAATTGAATCTATTTTCAATAAAGTACATAATGGAAAGGAGTTAAATAATATTGAGCAGCGAAAGTTTAAAAGTTGCATGTTGTTGCATTTTGCAGAATGGGATTGGGAAAAAGGATGGGTTCAGCAATATCATTTAGGCGCTTTGCGTAATAATAATAGCAGGATGATGAATCAATTGGGGCCAGATACAGGTTGGGATAGTATCGGTGACTTCTCTCAATCCGCAGCTTTAGCTAAATTTTTAAATAAACTAGATGCAGAGGATAAATTGGCAAAAACAATCATTTATAATTTAAACCCTGCCGATAATGAATTAATGGCATCTATGTTGGGTAATTTTAATGATGGATCAATTGCGGGGAAAATTCAATTTGGAAGTGCATGGTGGTTCTTAGATCAAAAAGATGGGATCATCAGGCAATTGAATGCATTGAGTAATATGGGATTGATCAGCCAATTTGTAGGTATGTTAACCGATTCAAGGAGCTTTTTGTCTTTTCCTAGACATGAATATTTTAGAAGAATACTTTGCAATTTATTTGGAGATGAAATCGAGAAAGGGGAGCTGCCGAATGATATCAATTGGATTGGTCAACAAATCCAAAATATCTGTTATAATAATGCCAATACCTATTTCGGATGGGATAAATAAGGGTGTTTGCAACCGTTCCCGCTCCATTTATTTGGTCATGAAAAACAATATTGAAATTGTAAATTGACTTTTAACGCTTTTGGTGTTATCTTGGTTTGAATAAGCAATTTACGATTGGCTAAATTTGAGCAATATGGGAACTGTTTTTTGTTTTGGAGAATTATTGATGCGAATGTCTCCAGTTTTAAATAGGCAATGGATCAATGATCATTCAATGCCTGTTTTTATAGGTGGAGCAGAATTAAATGTTGCTACTGCATTAGCTTCTTGGAATTTGCCTTCAAAATATATGACTGCGTTACCCAGCAATTATCTATCCGAAGAAATAGTGGCAGATATTGAAGCTAAAAAGATCGACGCATCTTCGATTTATTATACTGGCGATAGAATTGGTGTTTATTATCTTCCACAGGGCGCAGATTTAAAAAATGCTGGTGTCATTTATGATCGAGCCCATTCGGCTTTTGCTTCACTGAAGCCAGGTATGATTGATTGGGATGATGTATTAAAAGGATGCAGTTGGTTTCATTTTAGCGCCATTAGCCCTGCATTAAATGAACAGATTGCTTTGGTTTGTAAAGAAGGGTTGGAGGCTGCAGCAAAAAAAGGCTTAACTATTTCTATCGATTTAAACTATAGAGCAAAACTTTGGCAATATGGCAAAAAGCCCGTTGATATTATGCCTGAATTGGTTTCTTATTGCGATGTGATCATGGGCAATGTTTGGAGCGTGCAAGACTTATTAGGCATTCATGTGGATGCAGATATTCACAACAATAAAGAAAAAAGCAGTTATGCTATTCATGCCAATCATCAGTCTAAGTTGTTGATGGATCATTTCCCAAAATCAAAAGTAGTAGCATATACATTTAGATTTACAGAAGGAGACACAGTTAATTATTTTGCCACTTTACATACAGCTTCACAACATTTTATTTCAGCTAGTTTTTCAACGGATCAAGTAGTAGATAAAGTAGGAAGTGGAGATTGTTTTATGGGAGGCCTTATTTATGGGTTATATAAAAACAATCAATCACAAGAAATCATCAATTATGCAGCAGCTGCTGCTTTTGGTAAATTGCAGGAATTAGGAGACGCAACAACTCAAACGGTAGAAAAGATAAAATCAACTTATTGAAATGGATAATCAAGAATTAATAATTGATCAAATATGCAATGGTGGTTTATTGCCATTGTTTTATCATGATGATATTGCAATTTGTAAACAAGTAGTGACTGCATTATACAAAGGTGGAGTTCGTTGCATTGAATTTACTAATCGTGGAAAAAACAGTTTGATCAATTTTAAACAATTGGTTGAAATTAAAGCGGAGTTTCCTGGTTTATTATTGGGTATTGGAACTATTAAAACTGGAGAACAAGCCACTGCATTTATAGAAGCAGGAGCTGATTTTTTAGTAAGCCCCATTTTTGATAATGAAATTGCAGACATAGCTTACATGAATAAAATGGCTTGGGTACCTGGTTGCATGACTCCAACTGAAGTACATGTAGCACAGCAGTCAGGATGTAAATTGGTTAAACTTTTTCCTGGAAATGTATTAGGCCCTGGATATGTTGAAGCGATCATGCCGCTATTCTCTGGAATGCGATTTGTGGTTACAGGAGGAGTAGATATTACAGAAGAAAGTTTAGTAAAATGGATGAAGAGTGGAGTAGTAGGGGTAGGTTTAGGAAGTAAATTAATTACCAATACCATCTTGGCAAATAACGATTATGATCAACTAAGCCTAAACACAGCTTCTGTTGTAAAAATAATGAACTTAATAAAACTGTCTAAATAATCATAAAATACTTGTATGAGTTCTACCATTGGAAAATATCGTTGGACAATTTGTAGTCTTGTTTTTTTTGCTACTACTATTAATTATTTAGATAGAGCGGTTATTAGTTTGCTAAAATCTACGCTCACTGTAGAAATGCATTGGAATGATGGTGACTATGCCAATATTGAAATTGCATTTAAAATTTCTTATGCAATTGGCTTGCTATTAGCAGGTAAATTCATCGATTCGATTGGAACAAAAAAAGGCTATGCTTGGGCAACTGGATTATGGAGTGTATCTGCTGTGGCACATGCATTTGCAACAAATGTTTTTGGTTTTGGAGTTGCAAGGGCCGCATTGGGCGTAACTGAAGCAGGTAATTTTCCAGCAGCTATTAAAACTGTTGCTGAATGGTTCCCCAAAAAAGAAAGAGCATTGGCTACCGGAATTTTTAATTCAGGTGCAAACATAGGGGCCATTATTGCACCTTTAACGGTTCCATTTATTGCAGTTACTATTGGATGGCAATGGGCATTTGTATTAACAGGTGTGTTGGGTTTTGTATGGTTATTTTTCTGGATGAGAACCTATCATAAACCTGCGCATCATCCAAAACTATCAAAAGCAGAGTTTGATTATATACATAGCGATATTGATGAACAACCAACTTTAACCGAATCTGAAACAAAAAAAGAACCATTTACTTGGGTTAGATTATTACAATATCGACAAACATGGGCTTTTTCGATAGGGAAATTATTGACCGATCCAATATGGTGGTTTTATCTTTTCTGGTTACCGGATTTTTTAGAAAGTGAATATCATTTAAAAGGAACTGCAATTGCATTGCCAGTTGCATTAGTATATACGATTTCTACTTTTGGTAGTGTTGGTGGAGGTTGGTTGCCTTTGTATTTAATCAAGAAAAATTGGACGGTATTTAAAGCAAGAAAATCATCCATGTTGTTTTATTCCTTTTTTGTATTGCCCATTTTATTTGCACAAATTTTAGGTCAAGTAAATATGTGGTTGGCTGTAATTGTGATTGGGTTGGCTGCAGCTGCTCACCAAGCTTGGAGTGCCAATATTTTCACCACTGTAAGTGATATGTTCCCCAAAAGGGCAATTGGTTCGGTTACAGGAATAGGAGGCATGTTTGGGGCTATAGGAGGGATACTTTTATCCTTTTTTGTTCAGAAAAATCTATTTGTTCATTATCGTGCTATCAATCAGATTGAAATTGCCTATTATATCATGTTTTTAGTATGTGGACTTTCCTATTTAACTGCTTGGGTAATTATGCATTTTTTAGTGCCAAAAGTTAAAGTGATTGCCGATGAGTAAGTTTTGATAGCTGATTTTTTATCATTTGATCGAATGAGTTTATCTTGGGGAAAATTAGCATGGATATGAAGCATATGTTGTTTAAGGTTTCCGTTTTTATTGGACTGTTGACATGCTTTACTACTTCAAAGGCTCAGGTAATCGATTCAATGATGAATGTGTATTCACAGGGTTTCCCTAAAGAAAAAATGCATATTCACTTTGATAAACAATTGTACAATCCCGAAGAAACCATATGGTATAAAGTATATATTATGACGGGCAATGATTTAAGCCCACTCAGTAAAAATGTTTATGTAGAATGGTATGATGATGCTGGAAAACTCATTAGACAAACAGTTGCTCCTTTATTTCAAGCTACTGCTAAAGGATCATTTGATATACCTGCAAATTATAAAGGCAACTTTGTTCACCTTAAGGCCTATACCCGTTGGATGCTGAATGATAGTCTTTTCTTATATGAGAAAGATATCGTGATCAATAACGGAAAATCAGTAGCGCCAAAAATGTCTAGTAATCCAACCTTTGTAAATGTTTTTCCTGAAGGAGGAAATTTAATTTATGGATTAACATCGAGAGTAGCATTTAAAGCGACGAATAAAAACGGGACACCTGTATTGATCAAAGGCATTTTACAAAAAGACCAAAAAGAAACGATTGATACCCTCAAAATTAAGCATGATGGAATGGGTTCCTTTTCTTTTCAGCCAATTGAAGGGGCTACCTATAATTTGAAATGGGTAGATGACAAGGGTGTTGTAGGGATGACCGACATTCCAGTCTCAAATAAAACTGGGGCAGTGCTGAATATTAAAACAAATAATGAAAAAGCCATTGTAGTAGTTTCAAGAACATCCAATGCAGGAGAAGCATTTCAAAATCTTCAGCTGATTGTTCATATGAATCAAGAGCTCGTCTATAAAGTGGCTATTAAGATGAAAGATAGATTGGCACAAAGGATTGAATTACCAATTGATGAATTGCCAACAGGAATATTGCAGTTTAGTTTATTCGATAACAATTTAATTCCTATTGCAGAAAGAATTGTTTTTATAAATAATCATTTACATGAATTCAATGTTAAAATGAATCCTATTACAGTTGGGTTAGATAAAAGAGCTAAGAATTCTTTTGAAATTGTAGTAAACGATACTGCTTTTACCAATATGTCAGTTGCTATTACCGATGCTTCTGTAATGTCTACTGATCAGCAAACAATTTTTTCTGATTTTTTATTGAGTAATGAAATTAAAGGCTATGTTCACAATCCTTCCTATTATTTTAAAAGCGATACAGATACCATTGCAGCGCAATTAGATCTAGTAATGTTAACTAATGGATGGAGAAGATATGATTGGGAGAAAATCAAAGCAGCTATTCCACCCAAATTACAATATTTTCCAGAAACTAATTTCATGTCATTTAAGGGCAAAGTGTTTGGGAATAAAGTAGCATCCAGTGCTGCACCTATACAATTGAACTTTATTGCTGTAGGAAAAGACAGTAGTAAGAATTTTTTCTTCACTCCAGTAGAGAAAGACGGAACTTTTGAAGAGAAGGGTGTTTTCTTTTATGATACAGTTAAAGTCTATTACAGTTTTAATGGAAAAACTAAATTGGCAGAATCTACTCAGCTTCAGTTAGACAATGGGTTATTACGAAAAGAAAATAATGCATCTATTAAATTCAATGGCAATGATCCATTGGCTTTTTTCTCAGATAGTTTAGCCAACCTTAGGATGAATTATTTTTTGTCGGAACAAGAAAAGTTACGTAGAGCTATGGCTAGTGCCACTTTGGCTGAAGTAACTGTAAAAGCAAGAACAAAAAACCCCATGCAAATTGTTGATGAGCGATACGCATCGGGTTTATTTTCAGGTGGGGATGGTTATAGCTTCGATTTGACCGACGATAAAATGATCGGCGCTTTAGATATATTCACATATTTGCAAGGTAAGGTTCCTGGTTTACAAATATCCAATGCAGGTGGTCAACCCACATTGAGTTGGAGAGGAGCTACTCCCGATTTGTTTTTGAATGAAATGCGCTCAGATGTAAGTATGATTCAATCAATGAGTGTTTTTGATGTTGCTTATATAAAAGTATTTCGTCCGCCATTCTTTGGAGCAGCAGGTGGCGGCTCAGGAGGTGCTGTAGCCATTTATACTAAAAAAGGCAATGATTCCAGGCGTTCAGACCCTAATAGCAAAGGAATGGATATGATTATATTGGGCGGATATTCCAAATTCAAAGAATTTTATTCACCTTCTTATGATCGACCGCAAACGAATTTTGACCCAGATATTCGAAGTACTTTATATTGGAATCCTTATATCATTACGAATAAAAAAACGCCTCGTTTCAAAGTAGAATTTTACAATAATGATATCTCTAAAAAGCTGCAAATTGTTTTAGAAGGAGTGAATGGAGATGGCAAAATGATCAGGATGGTAAAAATGATAGAATAACTAATTATTGTTTAATTATTCTTCCATCTTCCATTTCGATAATTCGATGGGTTCTGTCAGCAAAGGACTGATCGTGTGTTACAATTAATAAAGTCTGATGGAACTCTTCAGTGAGTTTTTTAAAAATATCAAATACGATATCGCTGTTTTTTTATCTAAGTTACCAGTAGGTTCATCTCCCATGATAATATGCGGATCATTGATCAAGGCTCTGGCTATTGCAACTCGTTGTTTTTCGCCTCCAGAAACCATGTTTGCAGGCTTATTGGCTAAATGTGCTATACCCAACATTTTTAATTTCTCAATAGCTCTTTGTTCTACTTCTGCTACAGCATATTTGTTGAGTTTTAACCCTGGTAACATTACATTTTTTAATACGGTAAATTCATTTAACAAATAATGAAACTGAAATACAAATCCTATTTTTTCATTTCTTGCCAAAGCCAATTCTCCTTCTTTTTTCCCCGTCATTTCTATATTGTCTATCAATAATTTGCCTTCATAGTCAGTATCCATTGTAGATAAAATATAGAGTAGAGTAGATTTGCCACAACCAGATTTTCCTGTTACTGATACAAATTCTCCTTTATTAATAGAAAAAGAAATATCATTTAACACTTCAACAGTAACTGGATCGTGAAAGCTTTTATTAATATGAATGGCTTCTAAAATTTTTTCGCTCATATTTATTTACCTCTAATAATGATAACTGGATCAATTTTGCTGGCTTTTCTTGCAGGAAACCAACCAGCTAAATAAGTAGTGATTAAGGAAAAAACAATACCAATTAAGTAAAACACAGGATTATAATTAATCGGGTATGTCTTAACGGTAGGTAATGATGCAGTGTTAAAGGGAATGGTTCCAATTGT
Organism: Sphingobacteriia bacterium; assembly: GCA_031429515.1. Classification (GTDB taxonomy): domain Bacteria; phylum Bacteroidota; class Bacteroidia; order Chitinophagales; family Chitinophagaceae; genus Sediminibacterium. The sequence goes on along the minus strand of JANOZT010000091.1, from coordinate 14,515 downwards.
TGTGGATAACCCCAGACCACATATTAGTCCCAGCAAACCACCAAAAAATCCTATGCTAAGTGCAATCACTAAAAAAATTCGTTTTACATCTCTACCAGAGAACCCCGTGGCTTTTAAAATTGCAATGGAGTCCATTTTTTCATAGATCATCATGTTCAAAATATTGTAAATGCCAAACCCTGCAACTATTAATAAAGTTACACCTACTGCATATGAAATGAGGGTTCTTACAGAGCTCCCTGTTTCAAATTGTGCATTAGCAGTTTGTATATCTTCTGCATCCGCTTTAAATAATTGCATGTATTCTTGTGTTACTTTAGGAGCCGTTTTCATATCAATCAGTTTTACTTGAATATCTGTGATATAATCGCCTGGCTTACCCATGATTTTTTGAACAGTACTCACCGATGCATAACTCTGCACTTTATCAAAATCTTTGATTCCTGATTGAAAAAAACCTACTACTTTCAATGGAAATTGATCTCCTTTAGACGTGGTTATTTGAACTACATCGCCAATATTTGCCAATAGCTTTTTGGCCAATTCTATTCCTAATACTATACTATTGGGCACTTTATTAATGTCTATACCGTTTCCTTCCACAACATAATCTCCAAAATGAAAAAGTTTAGTTTCAGCATCTACATCAATTCCACTCATAACGCCATTAATATCAATGCTACCATCATTGAAAAAAACTGGTGCAGTTATTTTTGGGGAGAAGCCGAGAACTCGTTCGTCCTTTTTTAAGGCCTGCATAATAGCTCCGCTATTATAAATAGATTGTCTAACGTTTCCTGATTTAATAGAATGAATAAAATGGTAGGAATTATTATATGCGCTATCTAATTGAATTGGTTGGTTGGAACTTGGCTTTATCTCATTGTATATTCTAATATGAGGTGTTCTGTTTAATATCAAACCATCCAATAAATCATTCAAGCCAGCCATAAAACTCAACAAAGTGATGAACATTGTGATGCTAAATGTGACCCCAACGGCGGCTACTAAAGTTTGCTTCCATCTGGCTAATAACAAAGCTTGAGCAATATCGACAATTAAAGAACGGCTCATGGAGCAGGTTTTATGAGAACATCAGTTAATTGGATGCCACTGATTATCTCTACTTTCTCATAATCCATTAGTCCGATGACTACTTTTCTTTTTTCCTTATTAGTTAAAAGAACAAATTCATTATTCAGTAAATAACTTCTTGGAATAGTAATGGCTTTTTCTTTTACTTTAATAATGATATTGGCTTCTGTGGTTAGATTAGGATATAATGCAGATGGAGGTTTTACAAAATTAGCTTCAATGGTAAAGGATTTAGTTTGGGTATTCATTGCAGGATTGATCTTATCGAGCACAGCCTCAAAAACCTGATTTTTGTAGCTATCCATGCTTAATAAAATGGTTTGTCCTTTTTTTACTCGTGCAATATCATATTCGTCTATTTGCAGTTCCAAATAAAATCCTGTAGCATCTCCAATTAGCGCAATCGGATTTTGTGCATTCACCATTTCGCCTTTCTTTTTTAAAACAGTATATACTTTGCCCTCGAATTCACTTTTAACGGTAAAGTCGGTTTTATTGGATTGGGTGATCGCTAATAATTTTTGTGTTTGTTTTTCCTGTAATTGTAGTTGTTTTTCAATTTGTTTATATCGTAATTTACTTGCATTGTACAAATTGGTTGAATTGGTAGAAGTCAATTCCCGCATATCCAATTCATTTTTTGTGCCGATCCCTAATGACCAAAGATTTCTCTGCTTTTCTACCAAGGAAGCGTCGTTGTCCATCTTTGCTTTAGCATTTGCAATTTCTATTTTTGCTTCGTTGAGTTTATCTGTATTGGATTCAACTGAATTATAGTCTGCATTAATTTGTGCATTTTCCGCATTTATAGTGGCAGCAGCATTGGACAGCTGATAAAGAGGATCTCCTTTTTTAACGATATCTCCCTCTGTAACAAAAATTTCTTTGACAATACCATTGACTGCTGAAAATACCTGGTATTGATTCTTGCTTTTAATGATTCCGGAGGCATAAACGGATTCGGTGATTTTTTCTTCTATAGGACTAGTAGTTTCTTGTTTCTTTTTACAAGCTATAAAAGAAACGAATACGAGAAGGAGTAAAATAGACTGCTTCATGGGAAATAATATGGGAACAATATAAAGTTACGATTAAACTTTCATGTCCACTTCGGTAAATAATTAACTTCCTATTTGCTTGAGCGCTTTCACAAATACATCTAATTCTTGGGTTGTTGTGTAAACATTCGGTGTAATTCTACATCCATGTACATTAGCGCCATCAATAGCAACGGTATAGATTTTATACTCTTTCAAGAGTCGTTCTGCCATCACAGAAGGCTTCATTCCTTCAATTCCTACATTGGCTATACCACATGCACGTTGATTGGCAGCTGGAGTGTTCATTTTAATTTTACCAAAATCACGAACCTGATTAGTCCAATATTGTTGAAGGTACTGTAGGCGAGCTTCTTTTTTAGCTGGTCCAAGTTGGAAATAAAAATCAATTGAATTTTCTATTGCTAGTAATGTGTGAACAGGATTTGTACCAAAATGATTCAGTCTTTTGATTGTATCAATATTTTCTCCTTCTGCAATTAAAGGCCAAATCTTTTTAACATGTTTTTTATTCACGTATAATATACCAACGCCCAAAGGAACAGCTAACCATTTATGTAAGCTAGCTCCATAATAGTCACAATGTAAATCGGGAAGATTAAATTGTATATGTGCAATTGCATGAGCACCATCTACCATTACTTCAACACCCTTACTATGTGCCATATCACATATTTTTCGAACGGGAAGTATTTGGCCATTAATATTGATCATATGGGAGATCATCAACAATTTTGTTTTTGGCGTAATTGCATTTGCGTACAACTGAACAATTTCTTCGTCTGATTGAGGATGCAATGGTACAGAAACGATTTTGTTAGAAATGCCATGCCTTTTGCTTACTTGTTTGAACATTTCAAGCATTGCTCCATAATCTTGTTCAGCCATAACCGCTTCATCGCCAGCTTCCCAAGGAAAACCGCTGATGATCATATCTAAAGATTCCGTAGTATTTCTAGTAAGAATAAACTCTTCTGAGCTACAACCAACTAATGCTGCAACCTTCTCAGTAACTCTTTTTTTATCTTCAAACTGAACAGTGCGCATGTAATAGGAGCCTTGGTAATTTACTTCCTGTATATGTTCTATGTATTTGTCCAAAATAGGTTTGGGCAAAATATTATAGTAACCATTTTCTAAATTGATATAATCAGGCTTCAATCGATAGTAGGACCTAATACCTTCCCAAAAAGATTCATCGGATGCTAGTTCAATTGGAGAACTGTTTGTAAAACCTTGAATCCATTCTTCAATTGTTCCTTTAAAAATTGGAGTGCCAATGCCAGCCAAAGTCAGGCTTTTGATAAAACTGCGCTTATCCATGTAGTCAATTTATGATAACAATTTAGCTTAAATATGTTTAATTACATAATTGCTAACAGTTATAAAGATTTTTCCAGTTTTCATTCCCTCTGCTTTCATTTTCTTTCGATCAATATCTGTATCCTTTCCCATGAAATTCAAGGGGATTTTAATTTTTTCTATTTCAAAATTTACTTCAACCAGTGAAGGAAGTATTTTGGTATTGTTCTCATATTTCATGATTAAATTATAAGTACCGTCTTTTTTGGTATTGATTTCCGTTTCTGCAATCCGATTATTGGGTAAATCAATTAATACCAATGCGATAGAAAAATCGGCCCTGTTGTCGGTAGGAATAATATTAATGGCTTTGTATTTTTTACCTTTTCTAATTTCCTCTCCTCTTGGAACAGTGATGTATGAATATTCTAAAAGACGGTTCAATGAAAAATCAAGTCCTCTTTTAGGTAACATAACAAAATCGGAGGAAGCGAATTGAACAGGTTTGCCCTTGGTATATTTCATGGTAGCATACTTGGTAGGCATATTGATAAAACTAATATCTACCACCAATTTTAGGTTTGCAGAGAATTGTTGGATGGAATCCATCCTTTGTTTTATCCTGAGTAGATCAGGATCTGCATTTTGCGTAAATGCAGGTGAACTAAACAAACTCATTAAAATAAAAAAGAATACCCTCATTATCCAATGTCTTTTTTGTGAAAAATATAAATACCTATTCCCATAAATACAAGGATATAACCTATTAATAAACTGGCATTTGTATATACCAATGACCAATCGATGGTATAGTTAAAAAAGATTTGCCAGGTATCATTGAGTTTAGCAAAGAATATTTGATTAAAAACATTTTCTCCGAAATCGATCTTTAGTAATAGGTTAGAAAAGATGAGAAAGAAGGCCGAAATGATCCATGTTTTAGTAGCTTCTTTAAAAATGACAGCAATGGTAAGACTCGCTACTGAAAAGAATACCATCGATAGTGCGCCTGCAACAAAAGCATATTGGAGTCTTAAAAAAGCATCTTTAGCAGAAAAAAAATTCAATGTATTTAAGTAAACAATCAAGTCGCCTTTGCCAAATAAGCTATAAGATAAAAAGAATGAAGTGAATGCTAGAAATAATACTACCATCAACGTAAATCCAATCGAAACTATATATTTACTGCTGATAAATTTCCATTTACTAACAGGTTGGAGTAGGGTTGTTTGAATGGTTCTGTCCTTGTATTCGGTAGTTAATGTTCCTGATACAATGATCATTAATATCAATGGGAGGTGAAACCAAAGTGTATTCAGAATCAGGTACACTAATAAATTGCCGTTCAATAAGCTCCCCTCGAAATAAAAAGATTTTTTTAGATTTTCTAATAAAATATCCAAAATATTTTTACCCTGAAAATAGGCGCTGAAAAGAATGACTGCTTCAATCATAAATAATGATGCCAAAGCATAATAGGTTTTGCTCTGTCTAAATAATTTATATATTTCAGCTTTTATTAAGGATCTCATTATTCGTTGATTTCAAATAATTTTTCCATACTCAATTCAGGGGTACAGGAAGTGATATAAATTTTTTCTTGGTGTAACTGTTGGATCAATGCTGGTACTTTATTTGCAGTAATAGTTACATGGGCACATTGACCTTTATATACAACTTCATATTCTTTTAAGGAATTAGCTGTTTGAATATTAGTCGCACAAATAGAATAAGTAGTAGTGTTTTTAGCAATCAATTCTTGTGCAGGCCCTTTATTCACCATTTTGCCATCTTTAATTACATAAAGGGTATGACAAATTTTACTGAGTTCTTCAATAATATGGGATGAGAGAATAATGGCTAATTGATGTTGCTCTGCTAATTCCACAATCAACTTTCGTAAAGCAGATACGCCTAATGGATCTAAACCCGAAAAGGGTTCATCTAACACCAAACAAGCTGGATGATTTAATAATGCAATGGCAATGCCTAATCTTTGTTTCATACCTAAAGAAAAATTACGTACTGGGTCTTTTCTGTCTAAAGGAAGACCTACATCAGATAAGCATTTCTGCAATGTAGTATTTGATACATCAACTCCTTGAATGCTTCCAAAAATGCGTAAATTTTCATAGGCATTCAAATAGTCATATAAAGCAGGCCCTTCAATAATACCGCCGATCTTTTTATTGCTACTGGTATTGATCGACACTGTTCCAGCATCTGGTGTAACTAAGCCAAACAGAATTTTAAATAGGGTAGTCTTGCCTGCACCATTTGCTCCTAATAATCCACAAATTTCACCTGCAGCACAATCAATACTCACTTGATTCAGCACTCTTCTGTTTCCATATGATTTGCTTAAACCATGTCCTGCAATGATCATGCTTTTAATTCTAGTTGAAGTTGGGAGTAATCAAATTTGGGCTGGTAATGTTTTTCTAAGAAAGTACGTGACCAAAATTTCTTTTTTATTAAAAATAAAGGCTCTTTGATCATAAAATACGGTACATAATGATACCATTTCACACCCATCTGCTCATAATAAGCTTTAACTTCTTGATCTATGCCCAATTCTTCAGCAGCTACTTCCGCTGCCATTCTTTGACATTTTGAGCCAATATAAGTATTGGCAATTTTTCTATTGAATCCATGAATAAAGAATTGATCTTTTGCTCTTTTGTAATTTTGGAATCTAGACCATCCATCGGCCAAGACTAAAAAAATATGAATAAAAGAGAACATAAAGCTCCAAGCCCAAAATAATATCCATGGTAAGGAAGACTCGTTGTATGAGTTGGCTAGCTTACCCCAATAAAACCATGCCTCTAGGATAAATAGTATAAGAGAATAATATAAAAGCCTCCCTACGCGGATATAGGAATTTAAGAGGCTGGGTTGTTTTATAGAAATCGTATTCAAATTATAGCTAATATACAGCTCGAAAGATACTGAATTTCATTAAATTGAACAAAATCAGTCATTTAGTTTTTTTAATAAATTAGATTTAATTGTTTTGAGTAATCCCTTGTTAATTTGTGTAGTTGTTGTTGAATGAATATTTGAAAAAATTGAAATAAAGTACATGTATAAGCATTTATTATTGCCTTTTATTTGTTGCATCTTCATACTACAATTAAATGCACAATACCGAAAAGGGGTTACAGTGTATGCCCATACACATCAAAATCTTTATAGAGTTGGAGAAACTGTTTTTGCCAAATTATATGTTCTTGCTGGAGACACTTTAATGGTTGACCCTGTAAACGTTTATTTAGATTGGTACAATGAAGAAGGTTTATTACTGAACCATCAAGCCTATTTATCATCATTGGGTGGGGCAGAAGCTAGTTATGTAATACCAGAAAATTATACGGGTAGTTTTATAAGAATAAGGATGTATACATGGAACTCTATACAACAAGGAACTGGTAATGCTTATACTGAACAGGTAGTTTTTATCAATAATATACGATTAAGAGCAAATCGTATAAATGACCATTCGATTGTAAAAGACTCTTTGTTTGAATTAGCTGAAAATAATGCAGATGCTCAAATTCAAATTGAATTAATCCAAAAAGCATTAACTCCAAAAGGAAAAAATGAATGGATGATTGCCAATAAAGGCTTGAAATTCATAAACCTGTCTGTTTCTGTTGTGGAGGAGGAATCATTTCAATCTTCTCCGCTAAATATATTGTCCTATTTAGCTCCTATAAATAAATTAAATAAGCAATCATTGAATACGGCTATGTACAATGATGCAATGATTCAAGTAAAAGGAAAAATAAATCGCGAATCACCAGAATCATATGCTGAAACTAATTTGATTTATTCATTATTTAGAAAAGGTCAATTACCCATTATTAATCAGGTGCCTATTCTTGAAGATGGCTTTTTTTGGATCAAGAATTTAACAGCAATAGATTCAGCATATCTTACTTTTCAGTTAGATTTTAAAGGAAAAGGAGCTAAAAAATTCACGGTTTCTTATAATCAATTAGGGTTGTTTGCGGATGCTCCAGCATTTATTCAAAACTGGAAATGGTCTAATCCACAGTGGCCGGGTAAGCGCCCGATCATTCAAAATATCATCGATACTTCAACTGGGCTTAGAGAAGTTATAGTAAAAACTACTGTTAAATCGGAAACGCAAGTATTAGAAGATAGATATACTTCAGGATTATTTAAAGGAGGTGATGCGATCGATTTTAGTCTTTTAAAAACCAATGCAAAAGCCTTTCCAACCTTGTTTCATTACTTACAAGGCAAAGTGCCAGGTTTACAGATCAATTTCGCAACAGCATCGGGCCCAGTAAGTGATAGTGGATTGATACCCAAAATGGGAAACAATAATACCATTTTTGGAGTACCAAAATTATATTGGAGAACACCAACAGATGAAGTAAAATTTTTCTTAAACCAATCTCCAATTGACGCTGCTACTATAATGTCAATTGCAATGAGTGAAATTGCCTATGTAAAAGTGTTTCGACCCCCATTTTTAGGAGCTGCCTTGGGCGCTCCTAATGGAGCCATTGCAGTTTACACTAAACAAGGGGATGAATATGAACCTAGTAATAGATTCTCTAAATTAACTGGGTTTAGTATCAAGGGATACACAAAAACAATCCCATATCAATATCCAGATTATTCAGATGTACAAAATGCCAATATAATTGATCGGAGAAGATCTTTGTATTGGTTACCCACTTTGTATTTAAACCACCAGCAGCCTTCCGTTTCGGTTATTTATTATAATAATGACAGAAGTAAAAAACACCGAATAATCGTTGAAGGGATTCATCAAAATGGGAAACTCATTCACAAGGAATGGTTGGTAGAATAGGGACCTTATCAATAAAATACCAAGTCCTTGGTATTTTCTAGGACTTACAGGCTCCCTACTTTTATTCTTCTAATCCGTGCCTGATCATTTACTTTAAAAATGTCAGCATGAATAATTACATGAATGTTTCTTCCGCTAATCAAATGTACGGAAGCCTTAATGCCCCTCTTGGTATAATTCTTTGCAGAACCGGTCGTGAAAATTCACGTCCAATAGTATTGATGAATTTACCTGGTAAGGTAATGATTCTACATCCTGAAAATGATGTTGAAAAGCAAGATATGATCATTATTGATCCAAATTCGAAGATTTATTAAAAATAGATAACTAGTCTTACTCCTGTAATTGTTTTTCTTTTTTCTTGAAAAAGCCTCTTAAAAAAATATTATGCTGTAAGGCTTCAAGGTCTTCGTCTAATTTTTGACTACTGGTTTCCATATTCTTTAATGTGATCTTTATAGATTCAAGCATTATTGAATCATTCAAAAATGCTCCAACAGTATTATTCTTTTGATTTAATCGGTCACTCGCCTTTTTAAGATTGGTACTAAATACTGCAAAAGTATCAGCCGCATTTTTTAATTGAAATATAGTTCCTTGTAATTTTTTATATATTACTGTATCAATAACCAAGTCGTTTACTGAGTTGCCCGGCTTATTGATTTTTTCTGTAAAGTTTTTAAAATCATTTAAAATATTATTGGTTGTTAAAGAAGCAGTTTTGAAATTGGATACTGTTGTAGATAAATTCTGAACAGTCGTATTTATTTTTTTTGCCATTGAACCATCATTTAACAAAATAGCTAGACTGCCATTGCCGCTATCAATTTTTTTACTAATATTTTTGAAGCGCTGAGTTATTTCAAGTAAATTTTTGTTGTTGGTTTGTAATGTTTCTAGCATATCATCCGTGTTAAATGATTTTACAACAGCTAAATAATCATTTTTTTCTACTTGAGAAAAATTGGAGTCTCCGCCGTAAATGACTACAATCTTACTTCCAATTAAGCCGTCTGAGCCTATTTTTGCGAATGCGTTTTTATGAATATGACTTTGCGCTATATTTTCAATACTCATAGTAACAATAACTTTTTCATTTTCAGAAAAACTAATTTCTTTTACTGTTCCGATTTTTACACCAGAAAACCAAACATTTCCACCTTTGAGTAACCCCCCTACATCATTAAAAACCGCGTGTATAGTGAATGTTTTAGCAAATGTTTTTTTCTGACCCCCTAAAGTAAAAATGGTCACTATTAAGATAGTTATTCCGATAACAATGAATATGCCAACAATTACAGGATGATTATTTTTCAATTTATTCGATTTTATTGATGAAATTATAATTAAAATATGCCTTAGTATTAATGTTGTTGTTATTGAAAATTTCATCAAAACTTCCAGGCGCCAAAAACTTGCCGTCTACTATCATTGTTACTTTATTTGAAGTGCTCTTTGCACAGGTAAGATCGTGGGTGATAATAATTGCACTAGTATTATATTGTTTTTGTACTTTATTAATTAGGTTGTTTATTTCTATACATGTTATAGGATCAAGCCCTGAAGTAGGTTCATCAAACAACATGATTTCTGGCTTCATAATCATTGTTCGGGCTATGCCTATTCTTTTTCTTTGTCCCCCAGAAAGTGATGAAGGCATTTGGTTGATTGTTTGATCTAATCCCACATCATGTAAGACAGATTCAATGGCATCTTTCACTTCTTTATTTTTTAAATTACGTTTATTTCTTACTAAAGGGAATGCTAGATTTTCTCTAACACTCATGCTATCGTATAATGCACTACTTTGAAAAGAAAATCCAATTTTAAGTCTCAGATCTTGTAGTTCTTTTCCATTTAGTTTTTCTACTTCTTTACCGAGTACTGTTACTGAACCCGAATCTGGTTTTAATAAGCCAGAAATTATTTTTATTAAAACAGACTTGCCACTTCCTGACCGTCCCAAAACTGCAATAGTCTCACCTCTGTTAATATCGATATTTATTCCATTCAATACTAAATTAGTTTCAAAAGATTTTTTAAGGTCTTTGATAGAAATTACAGTATCTAAAACACTACTATTTTTAGTTATATCATCCATTTTTATTTTATAAAATTCCCCTTAATGTATTAACAATTTGAACAATGACCATTTCCTCTACAAAAATTAAAAACATAGAAATTACGACGGCTTTGTTGGCAGCATTGCCAACACCCTTAGTTCCATTCTGTGCATGGAATCCTTGATAACATCCTGCAACACCTATAGTGAAGCCATAACAAATCGCCTTAAAGATGGAAGCATTGATATCAAGGAATGATATTGATTTTAGGGCACTATTAATAAATGCTGGAAAACTAGTCTGTTCATTTTGATGAATATTTAAAAACCCTCCAAACATCCCAATCAATCCAGTATAGATGACCAATAAAGGAAGCATGAATGTAATGGCAGTTATTCTCGTTACCACTAAAAACTTGAAAGGATTTGTGCCAGATACTTCCATTGCATCGATCTGTTCGGTTACTTTCATTGATCCTAATTCTGCGCCCATATTAGAACCTACTTTCCCTGCTGCTATTAAAGAAGTTACTAAGGGCGCTAAAGCCCTTATAATGGCTATTGATATTAGTGATGGTAGCCAAGAGCTAGCACCAAATTCTGATAATGATGGTCTAGATTGTTTGGTAAAAACCAATCCAGTAATAAATCCAGTTAATGAGATTAATGGTAATGACTTATACCCAACTTGGAAACATTGATTAATTAATTCCTTTATTTCAAAAGGGTATGTAAAAACTACTTTAAAATATAGAAGGATAAATTTACCTACATTATATATATCTATAAAGAATGCATCTATATTTTTAGTGATTACATTTTTTGTTTTTATTATGGTTTCTGTATTTTCTGAACCTGTATCCATACAATTCTTACATTAAAAAATATTATTGCAGACCAAACTAATCTTATAAATTCAATAGGCACTATTATATGTAAATATTACAAACCTTGCACATTTTACTGTAACACTATTTAATTCAGATTTTTAAACCTTTACAAGCATGCAATTATTTATTTGCTACTAGTAAATAATCAGTATACATGTAGTTTATTATTGCCAATCATTTTTATATTACAATTTTTGAAAGCGATAAAACGAAATAGCATTATTAAACTCATTAATCCTAGAAATGATTCTTCTAATAAGGGTGATTTTGGACATGCTTTTATTGTAGCTGGAAGTAAGGGGAAAATGGGAGCAGCCATAATTGCTGCAAAAGCTTGTTTAAGGTCAGGCTGTGGATTGCTTACTCTAAGTGTGCCAAATGATGAAGCCTTTATTCTGCAAACCACTGTACCTGAGGCAATGCTCTCCAATAGAGATAATGCCGAAGATGATTTTTGCCTTTTTTCTGCAGTTGGAATAGGGCCAGGGTTAGGTATATCAAAACAATCATCAGCAATAGTAAATTACTTAATCAAAGAGGTTAAGAAACCAATTGTTTTAGATGCAGATGCACTAAATATAGTGGCATTGAATAAAAACCTTTTCAATAGTATTCCTCTCAATACAATTCTAACTCCGCATCCTAAAGAGTTTGATAGGCTTTTTGGTATTCACGATACCATTGAGCAAAGAAGGCGAACTGCCATTCATCAATCTAAAGAGCACAGTCTTGTTATTGTTTTAAAAGGTCACCGAACACTTGTTACCAATGGGGAACAATCTTTTTTAAATACCACGGGTAATGCAGGACTTGCCAAAGGTGGGAGTGGTGATGCGCTTACTGGTATGATCACTTCGTTTTTGGCACAAGGATATCCGGCAATGGAATCAGCATTATTGGGCGTTTACATACATGGTCTTGCAGCTGATATTGCATTGCAAGAACAAAGTATGGAAAGTATGCTGATAACAGATGTGATAGAATGTATTGGTAAGGCATTCAAATTGATAAAATCATAAAATTACAATACGTGAATAATACAATATTTTTTCTTCCGCCTATAACAATTCTTGATAATTAATTACTCAATTTTAGTTTTTAAAACACACCAGTAGCATTCAACTCTATTAGATGAAAAATACAATTAAGAAAAGCAACACAATGAATTCAGATGGTTACCCAGTATATCCTATCAATGAAGACGTTTATTGTAAACTCCTGATTGAAGAAAAGATTGACCCTGAAAATATTTCAAAATTCAAAAAGCCAAGCAAAAAACAAAAACAGAAAGAAAGAAATGAAAAAGATTTTGATGACGATCATTCTGGCAGTGACTTAGATATTCCCGGTTCTGAATTAGATTATGAAGATGAAGCTATAGGCGAGGAAGACGAAGAAAATAACTATTACAGCTTAGGGGGGGATTTCCACGATTATTTAGATGAAACAATGGAATAAAAATTGTATAATGATTAATAATATTTTAATTGCATTAGATTTCGGACCTACCGCTCAAAAAATTGCGGAAATTGGTTTTTCTCTTGGAGAAAAAAGTAAAACTTCAATTACGTTATTGCATGTAATTGCTGATCCATCTTATTATGTATCTAATGTGTATGATCCAGTTATGGGATTCAGTGGATACGTAAATATGGATATATCAAGTCCGGAAATTATGATTGCAATAAAAAATAAATCAGTTGAATTTCTTGAAAAAGCTCGGCATCACCTCAAAGATGATCAAATTAAAATGATTGTAAAAGAGGGTAGTGTTGCAGAATCTATTTTAGAAGTAGCAGATGAAATTCACGCTAATACAATTGTTATGGGTTCTCATAGTAGTCGTTGGTTAGAAAATATTTTGATGGGAAGCATTACTGAATTTGTTTTGCATAGAACCACTATTCCGCTTTATATAATTCCTACGAAAAAGCATTAATTCGCTTCGCGAACGGGTTTATCGCTTCGCGATAGGATGCTCATTCGCTTCGCTCATTCGTTCCTATCGTATTGGGCTTACCCAAAGCCCCTGTTCGCTTCGCGAACGGGCTTTATTATTTTCTACGCTCCCCCGAACAAGTTCGGGTCGCTTAAAAATAATAAAGCCCCGCACTTCGTGCGAGGCTTTGTGACCGCGTTAGGGTCAGCGATATTTTCTAGGTATCAGTAAAATCAAGTGTTTCAGCCTATCTCAAATCCTTTTGGTGTCAAAATGGTGTTTTTGACACAGTTTTATTCAAATTTGTACAATTCTTCCGAATGAAATAGCATAAAAATAATGAATTGTTTGATTTTGAACTATTTTGAGGATAAAATTTGATTTGTTTGTTAAAATTATAGAAACTCAAATGACAAATGCTGATGGCGTGGAATTATTTCTAAACTTATAACTTATTTTAATTTTTACCCTTCAAATAATAAAGAATTTATTTTATGAATAATCATTGGACTAAATATTTGGTAGAAAATAAATCAATCCTAAGGATACTTTATGTTTTACTATTAGTATTTATTGTAATTGTTTTAGTTGGCCTGTTTACTGATAAACATATTAATATTTTGGGAATAGAGTTTAATAAAATTGATACATTAAATAGGTTCTCGAATATTTCAAATTTTGATTCAAATAATAAATCAAACAATAATTTAGAAAATAAGCCAATTCCGCAAACCGAAAGTAAGCAAAGTAAAACTTCTGGCATTCTTTCAGAAAAAAAAGGTGAAGTCAAGCCAACATTAGATAAAAATATTAACCAAAAGGGGACAATTATTAATGGTTCAATTGAGGCTACTAACTTGCAAATTGGTAATAATAATATTCAAAATAATATTGGAATTCAACAAAGGAAAATTGTTGAAAATGATTTAGTTGATTTTTTCAATAATTTTCCAGATAAAAATATTTACATAGGATTTGTCGGTGCTTCAATGGAAGGAGAAATTATAAATGTAAAAGACCAAATAATTAAAATCTTAAAAAATCATGGATATAGTAATTTAGAGAATACTACTGGAATAAGAATATTCATTGATTCAAATTTACCAACTCAAACTTTATCTATTTTAAACAATTCTAAAGTCAAGGGTGGAATTTCATTTTATATCCCCCCAGCAATTAAATAAAATAATTGTTCCCTTAAAATAAAAAATCCTAATAAATTAATCGGTTATGAGGGTTTAATAATCTAATCTGAGCCCATTGGTACCAACGGAACGAACAATTTAATTGAAGATTTGAACTTGATTTTGAAATACTAAT
>JANOZT010000090.1:0-1838 GCA_031429515.1 Sphingobacteriia bacterium | reverse complement strand
TGCCTACGTAGTCAGCAATCTCTTCTCTGGTAAGGCTTACACCAATTGTTTTTTGATCTTCTTCAAAACCATAAGTAGCTTTTAAAAATAGCAATGCTTCTGCCATGCGCTCTCGAACGTTTTTTTGAGACAATGACACAATATGATCTTCGGCTTCTTTTAAATCGCGGCTCATTTTTTTAACCACTTCAAACATGAACTTTGGAGTAGATTCCATCGCTCTAAAAAAAAAGGCTTTATCTATTATACAAATAGTTGCTTCTTCTAAAGTAACTGCAGAGGAAGCATATCTTTCATTGGAAATTAAAGCTCGATAACCTACAATATCTCCTGATTTGGCTAATCGCAATATTTGCTCTTTACCATCAAAACCAGTAGTAGTAATCTTAATTTTGCCGCTATTTACACAAAATAAACCTGTAGGTAATCCGTTTTCTGCAAACACATACTGACCTTTTTTATAGGTGCTACAAGACTTATGCATCACCATTTCGTTCAGTTGATCGGATTCTAACACATTAAAAACAGAATGCACCCTCATATTACAATGTGTGCATGCCGTTTCAAATTGTATAGGTTTCTTCATTAAAATAGGAATTTATGGTAAACAAATCTACTAAAATTCTATCGTATAAAGGTTTTTATAAAATAATCGGCCACTGCTTGATATACTAGTTCGGCGTTTGAATGCTTCATCCAATGGTGCGTATCATCTACAATCATGAGTGTTTCTAAAGGAACTCCCTTCTTTTCGAGTCTTTTAATGAGGTCAACACTCTGATTAAACCGAACATTACGGTCATCATCAGCATGTATAATCAATACAGGTGAGGTCCAAGTAGCTATAGAAGCCACTGGAGAAGATTGCCATGCAGTTTTCATCGCTTTTTCTACATCTGGCGCTTTTTCGTACTTTTCATTTACGGAAGCTGCCAATAAGTTAACAGTAAAATCATGTACTCCATGAATATCTACACCAGCAGCAAATAGTTTTGAATCTCGGGCCAATGCCAAAGCTGTTAGGTAACCACCATAAGAACCACCATATATTCCTATTTTAGTTGGATCAACAAATGATTGTTGTTTTAACCATTCCCCTGCTGCTTTAATATCTAAATACTCTGAAGCACCAGCAGCACCTCCATTGGCAGGCTTATGAAAATCAAACCCATAACCAATTCCTAAACGATAGTTCACTACTAACACATTGAACCCTTTGCTCGTTAAGTATTGATTGGATGAATAAGCATTGGAATAATAATCAGAATAATTCCAACCTAATAACATTTGACGAGGAGGTCCTCCATGAACATACACAATTGTTGGCTTTCTTCCAGGTCCTTCCGCTTTAAATAAATCTGCATGCACTTTAACACCATCAGATGCTGTAAAAATTACTTGTTGAGGTATTACAAATTGGTTTTGAGGTAATGCAGGATCTATCAAGGATTGTCCAATCAATTGTATTGATTTTGCAGCAACATTCAAATTCATAATTGCTGGAACAGGAGGTCTTTGTGCAGTAGCACTTATAAAAGCAATGGTATTCGCATCTTCTGTAAAAACTGGGGTCCATTCTAAACCCGTACCAGGTGAAAGTAATTCTATTCCTGCTTTATCAACCGCAACTCTTGCAACATGTCTACGTTCAATATCTTTACTATCAGGTCCTGTATTGGCACTAAAAGCCATCCATTTTTTGTCTGCACTTATTTGCAAATGTTCCACCATATAATTACCTGGTGTTAATAAAATTGGTTTGCCGCCAGTTGCTGATATTGAATACAAATGAGGCCAACCATCTTCATAAGACAAAAATACTATCTGATTATTGGCAG
>JANOZT010000089.1:0-11617 GCA_031429515.1 Sphingobacteriia bacterium | reverse complement strand
ACCCTCCCAATATCCTGAGGAACGACGTTGATATTACCAATGTTTGCATCAAAATCCGTTTTCATGGTGGCATTGAAATTTTTATCCTTTGCCCTTAATCCATGATAGGCCAATCGTAAGTATTCATCAGCCAATGCATTGATATCCGTTGGTTCTTTTACTCCTCCGCTTTTTCTGCTATGTTGCAACATGCCTTTTACAATATCTCCAGCACGCTTACCATGGTGATTTATTTTTGCTAAGTTTTCTTTTAAGTCTTTTGCAATAGCTGCGGCTTCTTCAGTATTTCCTTTCGCAATCTCTTCGTTCATTTCATCTACCAACTCAGTGCTTACCTCACTAAAATTATTGACAAAGTTCAAAGGGTTCTGAATTTCATGAGCAATACCTGCGGTGAGTTCTCCCAACGAGGCCATTTTTTCTGATTGAATCAATTGCTTTTGCGTATTGGTCAACTCCGCTAAAGTTTGCTCCAACTCAATTTTCTGCGCCATTAGATCGGCTGTTCTTTCATTTACTTGAATTTCTAATTCGGCTTTTAATGCAGAAGTAAGCTTTAGTTCTTTTTCTTGTTCAATAGATTTTAAACGCTCTTTCTCTAATGCCTTTACTTGTTTATTAGTGTAAATAAAAATAGCTCCCAACCATATAAAGCCAAAAACACCAGCAGTATCAAAAACGTTTTCCCACTTGGTATAAAAAGAAGGACTGATTAATTTAGTTATTGTTTCAACAAATGAAATAACTGTTACTGGCAGTAAAGCATAAACCACATAAAGTATTGGCTTAAACTGTTTTCGAGTAAACAATAAATAAAAAAGTGCAAATAAAAACCCAAATGAGATTAATACTATATAGGGCCTAACAGCTTTTGGCGTTAATACTTGTGCCAAAAGCAAGCCAATTGAAATAAATAAACCAATTTGAAAATATTTATCCCATTCGGGAAACGGAATAATTGTTTTTAATTTTTTTCTTAAAAAACTAAATAAAATAATTAAAACGATGGACGAAAAAACCATGCTAGAAATATTTTATTGTGATGAATATTTTAATCAAGGGCTATGTTAGTGTACATGTCTTCGCTTCATAATACCTCCAGAAGTCTCTTTAATAGTACTAGCAAAAACAAAGGCATTGGGATCCACATCGTAAACCATGTTCTTGAGCTTGCGCATTTCTAATCTGGTAATGATGGTAAAAATAATATCACAATCGTCGTGTACATCAAATTTACCAGGCAAGTAACCTCTTTCTCCTTTATACACCGTAATGCCCCTGCCTAATTCGTTAACTAACTTGTGTTTTACTTCTTCGCTCTTACCAGAAATAATGGTTACTCCAGTATAGGCTTCTAAACCTTCAACTACATAATCAATGGTTTTAGATGCAGTGAAATAAGTAAGCATAGAATACAATGCTGTTTCAATACCATATTCAAATGCAGCTAAACTAAAGATGATGATATTTAATCCCAAGATAATTTCACTGATAGTAAAACTAGACCTTCTTAATGTATATAATGCCAAGACCTCAATTCCATCAACTGCGCAGCCCGCTCGCATAGTTAATCCTATTCCCATTCCTAAAAAGAATCCTCCAAATATGGAAATCAATAATTTATCGTCGGTTATTGAAGGAAACCCCGGATACAATAGGCACAATCCTAATAATACCACACAAAAAAAAGTTTTAATAGCGAAGCCTTTATTCACTGCAAAATAAGACATCACTACAAAAGGAATATTAGCCAAAACAATAACGTAGGCTAAATTAAAATTGTAATGCTCGTGAATTAACAGAGAGATTCCTGTAATACCTCCATCGAAAAATTTATTGGGAACTAAAAACCCTTTTAAAGAAAACGCAGTAATAACTACTCCAAATAAAATTAGCACAACATCCATTATAGTAGACTCATGGTGTTTAAGAGAATGGGGGCTTTCTGTCTTTTGTTCTAAAATAATTCTATTCTTATCTCTCTTATTTCCCAACAATTCTTTTGCTGTTTTAGTAAAATATTGATGCTGTATTAAAAATGCAATTTGCCTCCTCTGCCAATCCATTTTATCTTCTACCACATTTTCTTTTAAATATTCCTGGTATAATTTTTCTGCCAAAGCCCCATAATCGTCGGTACCCAAATAATACAAATCGGCATCGCATAAAATTTGACCCAATTTGCTTTTTGGAGTCTGCGGAATTTTAGTAGCCATAATCAGTTCGCAAACAGCATCAATATCATGTTGCTCAAAACCATATTCTGGTAAATATTGTTTTGCATACTTGCAAGAAACTTCTTCGTGTCCAATACTTATTTCTAAAAACCCAGCGTCATGGTATGCCGCAGCTGTTAATAATAATTCCATTTCGTGTTTCCCAATACCCTCCTTCTCGGCAATTAAAGCTGCATGATGAAATACCGCTCTAGTATGATGTTCATTATGGTAAGTATAGATAGGACTTATTTCAGCGGCTATTTTTTCGATGATAAAGGTCTGAGCAGCTACAGGTTGCATAAACAATTACTTTTTAAGGCAATACAAGATAGGAAAGTTATGGAGATGCTCGATCGATTAGTATATAAATTCATCAATAACATTGCCAACCGGCCTGTTTTCAATAATATTGTATATTCAATTAACTGCTTCCAATGAAAAAAACACTGCGTTTTTTAGGCTATACTATTGTTACTATCTTGGTATTTGCTGCTGTTGCTTTTGTGATATACTGTCAGCCCGATCGTTCTTTAGCTGATATGAAACTGCTATACGCCAATGCCAATTCCCAATTCATGCCATTGATGGGAATGCAAGTTCATTATAGAGATGAGGGAAATAGTCAAGATTCATTTCCTTTAGTTTTAATTCATGGCACGTCTTCATCACTCAATACATTTGATAGTGTGGTAATGATCTTAAAAGAAAAGAGAAGGATTATAACCCTTGATATGCCCGCATTTGGAATGACGGGCCCTAACCCAGAAAATGAATACAGTTTTCCTTATTATAGCAAATTTTTAGACTCTTTTTTAACCCGATTAAATGTTAGCAAATGTGATATTGGCGGAAACTCATTAGGCGGGGGTATTTCTTGGGAATTTGCAGTGGCTCATCCCGAAAAAGTAAGGAAATTGATTTTAATAGATGCTACAGGATATCCATCAAAAAATGCCAAGGGTTCTATTGGTTTTAAATTGGCTTCTACACCAATCATCAACAACTTATTATTATACATAACACCAAAAGCCTTGGTACGAGCTAGTTTAAAGTCAATTTACTTTGATTCATCGCGAGTAACTCAAGCCCAAGTAGATCGTTTTCACGATATGGCTATTAGCAAAGGCAATCGTGGTGCACTATTGAGTATGTTTAAAAAAGGCAGAAAGCACGATGAAAATTTAATCAGTACTATTACAAAGCCAACATTAATTATTTGGGGCGATAAAGACAATTTAATTCCTGTAGAAAATGCCTATTTATTTGAGAAAAATATTAAGGGAAGTAAATTGGTGGTTTTGAAAAACATAGGCCACGTTCCAATGGAAGAGTGTCCTCAACAACTGGCTGCTATTATTGCTGGCTTTTAAATAAATTGAATATCTTTCAATCACAATTATACGTATGAAGAAAATATTTTTTCTAATTGGCCTTTTTGCGTCAATCATTTCAATCAATGCACAATCGCTTAATTCGATTGAACAAAAACTAATTGAGCAAACAGAAAAAAACTACCCTCAGATGTTGGAGTTGCTTAAGGCTTCTGTAAACATTAACAGTGGCACTTTTAATGTAAAAGGTGTACAACAAGTGGGTGATCTATATGCCAAAGAGTTAAAGGCACTGGGTTTTACAATTGAATTTATCAAACTACCCGATTCTTTAAAAAGAGGAGCACATTTGGTTGCTTATCGTAAAGGCAAGTCTGGTAAAAAAATATTTTTGATCGGTCATTTAGATACCGTTTTTGAACCCGATATGCCCGCCAATCCTTTTACTGTATTAAATGACAGTACCATTACCGGACAGGGTATTAATGATATGAAGGGCGGAGATGTAATTATGATTGCTGCAATGAAAGCCATGCATCAATTAAAATTATTAGACGATGCAAGCATTACTATTTACATGACCAGTGACGAAGAAAATGCTGGTGACCCAAGAGAAGTTAGTAGGGGCGATTTTATTGCACGTGCTAAATTGCATGATGTGGCTTTGGCTTTTGAAGGCGGAAATTTAAGAACCGTTGCAACTGGTAGAAGAGGTGCTAGTGGTTGGACTTTAGAAGTGGAAGGAAAGCAAGCACATTCCGCAGGTGTGTTCAACGGATCTAATTATGGTTCAATTTATGAGGCTACGCGCATATTAAATACATTTCGCGAAACATTGAGTAAAGAACCTAATTTATCTTTTAATCCTGGTTTATTTATTGGTGGTGCCGAAG
Source organism: Sphingobacteriia bacterium (assembly GCA_031429515.1). Lineage (GTDB taxonomy): Bacteria > Bacteroidota > Bacteroidia > Chitinophagales > Chitinophagaceae > Sediminibacterium. The sequence continues at coordinate 7,174 of JANOZT010000089.1, read as the reverse complement.
TAAATGTTGATACAGAAGCACAGCAAGGAACTGCATCTGGTAAAACCAATATCATCTCTCCAAAAACAGTGGTGATCGGCGATCTGCGGTTTTTAACAGAAACACAAAAGACCAATGCCCGCAATACGATGAAGCAAATCGTTTCTCAAAATTTACCTGGTACAAAAGCAAGTATTCGTTTTAGAGATGGTATTCCTTCAATGGAACCTACTAAAGGAAATGATGCTTTAGCAGAAACACTTAGCAAAGCCAGTGAAGATTTGGGCTATGGAAAAGTAGTTGCAGGAAACCCTGGCAGCAGAGGTGCAGGTGATATTTCTTATGTGGCTGCTTATTTAGATTGTTTAGATGGATTAGGTGCTTCAGGAAGAGGTGCACATGCTCCAGGTGAAGTACTCAATACCAAAGAATTTCCTATCCTCATGAAACGCGCTACGCTATTTATTTATAGATTAACCAAATAGTTGATGAAAAAAAGATGGTTCTTTTTATTTGGGGTGATCGCGACGATTCAATTGAATGCAAAAACGCTAGGCAGGGTAGGTAATCTAAAAGATACCATCACCACCGCAAGTGCAGGTTTTTTATTGGCTGGCGGAAGTACTGATGTGGATGAAGCCATGCGTTGGTTCTTACAAAAAAGTGGCGGAGGTGATATTGTAATTATAAGAGCTTCTGGAGGCGCTGGTTATAACGATTACTTGTTTAAGCTATTTCCAGTAAACTCTGTTGAAACATTGCTGATCAATTCCAGAGAAGAAGCCATGTTTCCTGAAACAGCCAATACATTAGCTAACGCAGAAGCCATTTTTATTGCCGGTGGAGATCAATGGAACTATGTAAATTTTTGGAGCAATACACCTGTTCAAACTGCATTAAATAATGCGATTAAAAATAGAAAAATTCCTATCGGAGGTACCAGTGCAGGATTGGCAGTATTGGGTCAATATGTTTTTGATGCAAAAATGGATGGTATCACTTCTGCTGAAGCCCTGAATGATTTACAATCTCCTAAAATATCTATCAGCAAAAATTTCGTAGAAATTAATTTATTACAAAACATCATCACCGATTCTCATTATTCACAAAGAACCAGAATGGCTAGGCATATTGCTTTCTTAGCCAATATTCAATCTCAATATGGTATAAAGGCAAAAGGTATTGGGATTGATGAAAAAACTGCATTGGCTTTAGAAGCGGATGGATCAGCAAAAATATTTGGAGCTGCTTCAGTCTATTTTTTACAATTGAATTCGAAAAAGAAAAACACAAGTAGCAATCCATCTGCTGCTGTTTATTCAGTTGCCGCATCTAAAAATGGAACAGCCATTGAATCAATCAACAATTGTTTTAAACGGGGAACCGAAACTTATATCATACAAGACAAAGCATTGGTAAAAATTAAAGCGGATTAACTTTTTTCTAAAGCCCCAATTTATCTGCAATTCCAACCCCTAGCCCAAATAATGCAGCCATAACTCCTAAGTGCGCAACTAACCAAATCTTTTGCCAGCGAGGTCTATCTTCCCATTTTTGATCAACAATAAATGGATCGAATATTAAGGCTATACCCATATTGGTTGCTGCATCAATATATCTATGCCCAACAATAATATAATAGGCAGATAGTAATAAAAATCCGCCATACAAAACCTTGTTATAAGGAGTTTTCATGCTTTTAATTTTATAATAAGTAGTGATTTTTTGAAAATATTACATCAATAATATTTTTTTTCGGAACTAATCTGTGCTGCCCAGCAACTGAATTCGTCAATATTATTGATAATAGTATAAAAGTGATATAGGTCGAATTACACAATTTTGTATATTGTAATGAATAACGATTATCATTAATAGGCTCAAGCTTTTTGTGTAATTAAATGTTTAAAATACCAATTATGAAAAAATTATTTGTCATAGTGTTGCTGATAATAACTGTTCAAACCAATGCACAGGTTTTACCATTGCGTCAACAGGCGACTGTTATAGATGAGGTTTTATCAGATCGTTTGAATAATCTATTGCCCTCATTGATGGAGAAATCAGGAATAGATATGTGGGTATTAATTACCAGAGAATACAACGAAGATCCGATTGTAAGAACCATGATACCAGCAACATGGCTTAGTGCAAGAAGAAGAACAATTTTGGTTTTTTATTATAACCCTACAACCAAAGAATACACTAAATCAGTAGTGGCCAGATACAGTGTTGGTTCCGAAATTAAAGCCGCGTGGGATATGCAGGCTTATCCCGATCAGTGGGATGCGCTCAATGCATTAATTAAAAAACATCAACCTAAAAAAATAGCCCTTAATACTTCGGTTGATTATGGTCATGCCGATGGATTGGATCATACCGAATATGAAACCTTCAAACAAAAACTACCTGCTCCATTTAATACTCGCATGATTTCCTCTGAACCACTAGCAGTTGCATGGCTCGAAACAAGAACAGAAAGAGAAATGCAATTTTATCCTCAACTCATAAAAATGAGTAAGGATATTATTGCCGAAGGATTTAGTAGCAAAGTAATTACACCAGGTATTACCACCACTGAAGACTTGGTATGGTGGTATAGACAAGAAATTATCAAAAGAGGATTTACTACTTGGTTTCACCCGTCGGTAGAAATTCAACGAAATGATTCTGTTGAGTTCGATCACTTAAAAGCATTTATCAGCAAAGGATACAATGGAAAAGATGTTATTATGCAAGGCGATTTATTGCATGTAGATTTTGGTATTACTTATTTAAGATTAAACACTGATATTCAGGAGCATGCTTATGTATTAAAGCCAGGAGAAATATCGGCTCCAGTTTATTTACAAAATGCAATGAAAACAGGTAATCGATTACAAGATATTCTTACAGATCAATTTAAAGAAGGAAGAACTGGAAATCAAATTTTAGCAGGCGCTTTGGCTCAAGCGAAAAAAGAAAATATCAACGCAACTATATATACTCACCCAATTGGTTTTCATGGTCATGCCGCTGGACCAACTATTGGAATGTGGGATATGCAAGGTAGAGTGCCTGGTAGTGGCGATTTTCCCATGCATTTAAAAACTGCTTATTCTATTGAATTGAATGCTGCAGTAGAAATAAAAGAATGGAAAAAAACCATTCGTATTATGTTAGAACAAGATGGTTATTTTGATGAAAAAGGATTTAGATATATCAATGGAAGACAAACCGAATTGCACCTAATTGGAAAATAGTTGGTTTGATTTTTTTTAATCAACTCTCATAAAAGGCAATCCCATTAAGGATTGTACCGCAAGAGCAGTAATAAAAAGGAAATACAAAATTGCTAGAACCCAAACCATGTTTGTAGCCTTTCGTTCATCTTTTATTTTATTGGCAATATAAAATCCTATAAATGGTATTATCTGTAAGGAGTGAATACCAAAAAAATGGGCAACTCTTAGATCTCCATATAATGTGCTCCAATTAAGAAGCGGTAAACCTGGACCTCCTATCTTTCCGCCTACATTATGCGTATTCAACATACTCATATATCCACCAAAAAAACTGAATACCACAAATAGCATTAACCCGATTTTAATTGATAATGCAAAGGGAGCACTGATATTATATGTTTTTTGAAAAATAAACCGAAGGGTTAGTATCAAGGTTGCTGTAGTAAGCCAAACAATAAAAATGCCCATTAAAGCATATAATATCCCTCCTAGTATTTCTGATTGATTGAAATGCGAAATTTTTCCCCTGAATGCTTGTATAGTAATTACACTGTTCTCATAAACCATCACGAAAACAGATAAATAAGAAAACCACTTTACTTTATTTTGATTGTTCACATAAAAAAGTAAATAAGCTAAGGTCCAACTATAGATCCATGTACTTAATCCAAATTTGATGGGTTTGATCATTGAGTTAATACCCAATACGGTTACCGAATTAAAACAAGCATATATTCCCAAGCAAATAGCAAGTATCAAGAAAAAACTTCCTGCATTGGTTAATAGTCTATTTCTATTTTGAAGCGTTTTAATATCAATCATTTAAGGATTTTGTTTTTATGGTTTTGAAAACTACAAACAATAAATACCCCATCGGACCAAACATAAAAGTAAAAGGCAAACAAGTTGTATACAAAACCCTTGAGAGTTGTATTTCTTTCGAATTACGAACAATATAAGCACCTACAAATAAATCAAATGCTAAATAATGGATCCATCCTGCTGCTACTGCATTGTCATTTTGGAACAAGGCTTTTACATTAGCTAGTGTACTAAAACTGTCGGGATTAAAATTGCCAATATCTTTTAAAATCATGAAAGCATAAATACTTGCAAACACAACTATCAATCCATTTAAAATGATTGCCTGTGTGAGTTTCCAATTGGGCAGGAATATCAACAAAACCCAACCCAATAAAATTGCTTTATTACAAATGGAGAAAATTTCAGTGGCTTGCATACATTATTTTTTTGCAGGTGTAAGTACAATATTTCTATATTCAATAGGACCATGATCGCCTTGTAAATAAATTGGACCTGGCATAGCTTCTTTGCTGTCTAATGCTCCGCCAGTAATACCCGGAATAATTTGATCTACAATAATGGCTTTACCATTTGCAACAACAGTAACTCTTCTGCCAATTAAAGTAATATCATAAACCTGCCATTCGCCTGGCGCTTTAGCCACCATTTCGTTGGGAGTTAAAAAACCATAAATGCCACCAAAAAAAGTGGAAGTAGGTTCTTTGCCCATATTGTCTTCTACCTGCACCTCGTACCTACCTCTAAGATAGACGCCACTATTGCTTCCCGTAGGATACTTGAATTCAATATGTAATTTAAAATCTTCGAACACTTGATCGGTTATAATATTCGAGCCCGATTTAGGGCTAGTAAGAATACCATTGATGGCTACCCATTGATTGGTTTTACCAGAAGGGTGCCAACCATCTGTATTTTTCCCGTTGAATAATTTGATGGGTTTGTCCCAAACTGGGGCTTTATCTCTTTTGAGCAAGGGCGCTCTTTCACCAGTAAAAGAAAATGCTTTACCATAACTACTAGTGATAGTTCCGCTGAGTTGATCGTTTGCCAATACCGCTTCGAATTGCATATCGGCTTCTGCCCTTTCCCACTGTGGTGGAATGGAGAAATTTACTTTACCATCTTTAAAATACACATGGGCAATTGGTCTTGCGCTTCCGCCATCTGCCACAAAATAACCCACTAAAGTTTTTACCCCAGATAGTTTTACTTCCAACCAAGAAGGGGCAATTCGGTCTCCCATTTTCACCGTAAGATCCCATCGGCCAATTATGGCATTGTCATTTACGGTTGGGTCATTTATGGTTGATGCATTAACATTAAATAGGCTTAAGCAAATAATAGCAAAAACAAAAACAGTCTTTTTCATATGTATGGGTAATTTATTCAACAATAAATATACTAAAACTTCAATATAATTAATTGCAACATTGGTATACCAAATACAATATCTATCTTCAAAAAAAATTAAAAATGAAAACTCAAAATTTTGGTAATCATAGCAGACTAGTTGCTGGCTGGCATGGAATTACTTTTTTTGCTATCCTAGCTTTATTAGTTGGCTCATTTATTAATCTTTATCACTCAGCTGCTGAAAATCTATATTCTGCTTCATTGATCTGTTTAGTGGCAGTTATTTTAGGATTCTTTTTTGCCTATGTACGCATATTCGCTTTAAAAGCACAGGACCGTGCAATCAGGGCGGAAGAGAATTTAAGACATTTTGCTATGACCGGAAAATTGTTGCCACAGGAACTACGAATCGGACAAATCATTGCATTGCGATTTGCTTCAGACAATGAGTTTGTTGCATTAGCTCAAAAGGCGGCAGCTGAAAATTTATCTAGTAAAGAAATTAAAATCGCTATTCAAAACTGGAGAGCCGATCATCATCGTGTTTAACAGTACTATTATTTTTTAATAATTGGCAATTTAATTACAGAAGGATATTTTTCTGAATGATGAATTTTATTCTCCACAACAATCCCTTTTGATTCGTCGTAGTTTTTTCCACCAGTATTTAAATTACGATCGAAGCGAGGAAAATTACTGCTCGTTACTTCTATGCGGATTTTATGTCCAGCTGCAAAATAATTACTGGTAACGAGTGGTGTTAAATCTACTTTGTACACTTTACCTTTCTCCATCCAAACTTCTTTGTTATAGCCATCTCTGTAGCGAAGTCTTTGGATGGTTTCGTCAAGATTATATGCTTTGCCATCAGGATAAACATCAATCAATTTCAAAGTGATGTCTGTGTCTAAACCAGTAGAAGATACATATAGGGTAGATTCTATAAAGCCGGTAATTTCAGTTCCTTCTTTTAATTCATCAGACGTGTATACTAAAATATCATCCCTTAATTCCATTTTAGATTGATCGTAAGATCCACCCTGCACAGCGTTTCCGGTACAGCAAACATTACCACCATATGATGGAACGGGATTCATTGGATCGTAGCTAAATGCATCGGGCATATCGGTTGTAGCAGGCTTCATCACTAATTTACCGTTGCCATTACTGGTATTGGCTTTTCCTTCGCTCGTCAAATAAAAATTTTGCACGTTGGTATTAGGCAAAGGAAAAGATTCTGCGGCTTGCCATTTATTGCTACCCATGGTATAGTATCTAACACGCGGATTTTTTTGTTTGAAATCATTTTTTTCTCCTTTCAATAAAAGATCGAACCAGCCCCATGTAAGTTCATCATAATTCAAACGCGCATCGCCCACACTGCGTTCACCAACAATGGTATTTTCTGTTGCTCGTTTATAAGAACAATGGAGTACAGGAGCAATTACTAAATATTGATTGTCTGCCACACCTTGTTTTTTTGCATTATTGCGAACATGATTAAACAAAGCAATATTGGGTGCAGAAGAAACATCATACCAAGAAACAAACCAATAAGAAGGTACTTCAAAAGGCATATTGTCGTGATATAAACCACCTTTAAACCATGCAGGATCATTGGGTTTGCGAGGAATCATTTTATCATAAATTCCTACCTGACCATTCACATTTTTAATGATGTCTTTTACAGGAAGGTGTTTCAATCCAACGGCCCAATCAACACGAGGCATTTCGGTACCCATATCATAAAAACGTTGTAAGCGTTGTAAGTCGGCTTGCTTAATGTCTTTTGG
>JANOZT010000088.1:0-20853 GCA_031429515.1 Sphingobacteriia bacterium | reverse complement strand
GATGGATTACCTGATGGTGAATATGGCAGAATTGGTATTAGCATCAGCAGATCAGAACCAAATAGAGTATATGCTTTGCTGGAGTCAAATAAAAATGCTTTGTACCGAACAGATGATGGTGGTGTTAAATGGGAAATGGTGAATAATGATCCTGCTGTGGTTACCAATCGTGCATTTTATTTTCAAGACATTGCAGTTGATACCAAAAACGAAAACAGGATCTACAATATCAATCAAGAGATTTCTGTAAGTGATGATGGAGGAAAAACTTTCAAATCAGTGATACCATATAGTGGCATTCATCCAGATCACCATGCATGGTGGATTCATCCTTATGATGCTAATTTTATAATCGACGGAAACGATGGTGGAATAGGTATTTCACGTGATCGTGGTAAAACATGGCAGTTTGATGAGAAATTACCACTTGGTCAGTTTTATCATATCAACGTAGACAATCAAATTCCTTATAATGTAATGGGTGGTTTGCAAGACAATGGTAGCTGGCATGGCCCTGCATACGCATGGGTGAGAAGTGGATTACGCAATGCATTTTGGCAAGGCGTTAGTGGTGGAGATGGGTTTGATGTAATGCCTGATGCTGAAGATCCGAATTGGGTATACACGATGAGCCAGGGCGGATCTGTTTCTCGCTACAACAGAGCAACAGGTGAGCAATGGAGTATTCGTCCACCAAGACCCAATAAAAATGTTAAGCAAAGATTTAACTGGAACGCCGCTATTGCGCAAGATCCATTTGATAAAGCCACTATTTATTATGGAAGTCAGTTTGTAAATAAGAGTACCAATAAAGGCGCATCTTGGGAACAAATTTCTGGCGACTTAACTACCAATGATTCTGCAAAAATCGATCAAAGTAGCAATGGCGGAATTACGGTAGACATCACTGGCGCTGAAAATCATTGTACCATTTTAGCCATCGAACCATCAGCAAAAGAGAAGGGCGTTATTTGGGTTGGAACAGATGATGGCAATTTGCAATTAACCAGAGATGGTGGAAAAACTTGGACCAATTTCCGTGGCAAAATTCCTGGATTGCCTTTAGGAGCTTGGATTCCACAGATCAGGGCGTCTCGTTATAATGCAGGAGAAGCATTTGTTGTAGCAAACGATTATCGCCGTGGCGATATGAAGCCATATATTTTCCGTACTACAGATTTTGGAAAAACATGGACAAGAATGATTGACGAAAAGAAAGTAGTTGGTTATGCACTATGCGTTATTCAAGATCCGGTTGAACCGAATTTGATTTTTGTAGGAACAGAGCAAGGTCTTTGGATCAGTCTGGACAATGGTGGCAATTACCAACAATTTAAAAATGGCTATCCATCAGTTTCAACTTATGATTTTGCTATTCAAGAAAGAGAAGCTGATTTAGTAATAGCAACTTTTGGTAGAGCACTTTGGATTTTAGATGATATTAGACCGCTTAGAAAAGCAGCTGCTAATAAAGGACAAGTATTTGCAAAAAAATTGACTGCATTTGATGCTCCTCAAGCCTATCAAGCAAAAATGAAAAATGCTTCAGGAATTGAATATAGCACATATGGAACTTATGAAGGTGAGAATAAAAGAACGGGTGCGCCGTTGAGTTTCTATGTAAATAAATCAGCAACCGATACTGGTAAAAATAAAATCGCCGATACAGTTCAAGTTAGAATTGTAGATGCAAGTGGTGTAGTGGTAAGAAATCTACGTGCTAAAGCCGATACTGGTTTCAATCGTTTTTATTGGGGTATGGAAGGTAGAGGAATTCGCCAAGGCGGCGGCGGCGGAAGAGGCGGCGGAGGTGGCGGAAGATTTGGTGGCGGTGGCGGTGGTGCTGCTGAACCAGGTGGTCTTCCTGTAGATCCAGGTACCTATAAAGTGGTTTTGACTTTAGGAAAAGACATGACCGATAGTATGATGGTGGTAGTAAATGATGATCCGAATGCTCCAACTTCAAAAGAAGTTAGAGACGCTATGAGAAAGGCCAATGCAAGAATGGAAAAGTCTACTTTAAAATTGAATGCATTGAATGATCGAATTACTGAAGTTGAGGACATTATGAAAAAAGTAGAAGCAGGCTATCCGAATATGGAGAAAAAAGATGCAGATACTTTACGTAAAGTAGGGAAGCAAATGGCTGATGGAATAAAGGATATCAAAGAAATGTTGAATGGCAAACCTCAATTGAAACAAGGGTATGGCAATATTCCACAAGAAACAGTAACAGGAATTTTGGGAGAAGCTCGTCAAGTGGTGATGGGTAAAACTAGTGTTCCTGGTCCACAAGAAGATCGCTTAATGAGTTATGGAGAAGAGGCTTTGGATGGTGTAATAAAGAAGGCTAATTCATTATTTGATGGAATTTGGAAGCAATATAGAACCTTGGCAGAAGCTGCTCCAGTGAAATTGTTTAAAGAGTATAAGCCGATTGAATGATGAAATAATCAATTTTTTTGATCAGCCCGTTTGCTTTTAGGCAACGGGCTGATTAGTTTTTGAGTCCAGTTAGTAATATTGGTCTAATTCAGGATTAATAACTAAAACTAACTGTATGAAAAAGATGTCGGTTGTTTTTATGTTTATTCTATTAGTAATTGCCTGCTCAAAAAGCGATACATCTTCACCAGCTAATACACCGGCAACACCACCATCTACTCCACCAAGCACACCACCTACCTTAAATTGTACAGGTATAGATAGTAAGTTTAGTACAGTAGTGTCGGTAATTATTCAAAACTCTTGTAATATTACTGCATGTCACAATGCTGGAAGTACTAATGGGCCTGGGCCACTTACCAATTTTAGTCAAATAAGTGCTGCAGCTGCGGCCATAAGAAATTCAGTTGAAACAGGTAGGATGCCTAAAACGGGTAGCTTAACCGATGCTCAAAAAAATGCTATTTCTTGTTGGGTTGCATCAGGAGCACCAAATAATTAGTTTATGATGCTTTTCTTGGTGTTACAGAAAACCCACCACCTTTTTTGGAGGAAGAAAAATTCTTATTGCCCATTGCTCCGGCAGCTTTTCCAAAAGTACTAGTAGGGCCTGCAGGTTTAGATACCATACCGGAAGCTGTAGCTGGTTTATTTGTTTTTTTTCTAGTAGATTTTGCTTTTCCCATGATATTACTTTTTTTTAAAGTTAGTCATTTTATTGTAATTGATTGAAGTGATGATGGAGTTTAAAAGAAAGGAATAATCGAGGTACCAATTTGTCAAAACTGTAACTTCGCCGAAAATTGAATATTCAATGAGTCAGCTCAGTCATTTAGCAGAAACATTAATTGGGAGTGAAATTGTAAAATTGGGTAACGCTATCAATGAGCGAATTCGCAATGGAGAAACCATTTACAATTTTACCATTGGAGATTTTAATCCGAATATATTTCCCATTCCTGCTGAATTAGAGCAATTAATTATTGAGGCTTATCAGCAGCATTATACCAATTATCCTGCTGCAGAAGGTATATTGGAATTACGACAGGCTATTAGTCAATTTATTAAAGAAAGAGAGGGCTTGCATTTTTCTCCAAGCGAAATTCAAGTAGCATCTGGTGGAAGACCATTGATCTATGCATTGTTTAAAGTAATTGTAGATAAAGGTGATAAAGTAATTTATGGAGTTCCATCTTGGAATAATAATCATTATGTTCATTTAACCGATGGAGAACATTGTTTGGTAAACTGTAGTGTAGAAAATAATTTCATGCCTACTGTTGAAGCCATCAAAGAAAATATAAAAGGAGCTACATTGATCTGTTTATGTACCCCTCAAAACCCAACAGGAACAACACTTTCCAAAGATTCATTGGCGGCCATTTGCGATCTAATTATAGAAGAAAACAAACAGCGTGGCGAAGATGACAAAAAATTATATTTAATGTTCGACCAAATGTATTGGACACTTACATTTGGAGATACAGTTCATTACGATCCTATTTCATTGAACCCTGCAATGAAACCTTATACTATTTATATAGATGGAATTTCTAAAGTTTTTTCAGCCACAGGTGTTAGAGTAGGTTGGGCATTAGGCCCGGAAAATGTAATGGCTAAAATGAAAGCAATATTGAGTCATTTGGGTGCATGGGCTCCAATGGCAGAGCAAAAAGCAGTAGCCAAGTATCTTCCAATGACAGGAGCTATTGACCAATACTTAACACATTTTAAATCGGAGATCGAGTATCGCTTACAAACTATTTATTCAGGAATCGTTGCATTAAAATCAAAAGGCTATTCAGTGGATGCAGTTTCTCCGCAAGCCGCTATTTATCTTACCATTCAATTGAATTTAGTAGGTAAAAAAACAACAAGCGGTGAAGTATTGTCGAGTCAATCAGCTGTTACATCTTATATTTTAGGAGAAGCTAAAATTGCAGTGGTGCCTTTTTCTGCATTTGGCGCAAGTGCCGATAATAGTTGGTATAGACTGAGTGTGGGAACTTGTATTAAAGAAGAGATACCTGCTATGTTGGCTCAATTAGAAGCCGCATTGGAGCAATTGAGTTAATTTTTATTGCATATAAAAACGAAGGGCTTATTGGGATGGTCTTTCAATAATTTTTGAACCAAATGTTCTTTAGTAATTATTTTTCTTCGATTGATATCGATAATTTCATTGGCAATACAAAAGCATCCCCAATTTTCTACAGGAACCAACACTAGGTTCAATAGTTCCATTTGCCGATCGATCTCTTGTTGAGAAAACAGGTGCTTAGACGATAAAACCAATAAGTCTCTTGGCATAGTTGCAGATTAGCTAATGTTTTGGACAACCACAGAATGCAGTCTTGTTCGATTTTTTAAAAACACCACAAGAACTAGCAATTGTACTAGTAAGTAACAACAAAAGGATAATTTGGTTTAATTTGAGTTTCATATTTGTTCTACAAATTAAGGAAATAGTACCGATTTGAGCATGGAGACAGTATTGAATAATGATAAAAAATACACAATTTTAGTTGCTCCATTGGATTGGGGTCTTGGTCATGCTACGAGATGTATTCCTATTATTAATTGTTTAGTTCATTTGGGGCATACAGTAATTATTGGTGCAGATGGGGCACAAGCTGCATTATTAAAAGAATATTTTCCTGAATTGAAAATGTTGGGATTGAAAGGATACGAGATTCAATACAGCGCTAACTCCCGTTTTTTTGCGCTTAAAATGCTGACACAATTGCCCAAAATACTTCGATCTATTGCATACGAAAATCAATGGTTGAAACAAATAGTTAAAGAACATCAAATTGATCTGGTCATTTCAGATAATCGCTATGGTTTAAATAGTGATAGAATTCCTTGCATATTTATAACTCATCAACTCACTATTAAAGCCCCATTCAAATGGTTGGAATATTTGTTGAGGAAAATGAATTATTCTTATATCAATCGATTCACAAGATGTTGGGTGCCAGATATGGAAGGAGCGGCAAATATTGCCGGAGAATTAGCTCATCCTATTGAAATGCCTAAAACAGCTGTTCATTACATCAATTTATTGAGCAGGTTCAAACCGATGGAAACAGCACCAAAATTTGATTACTGTATTTTACTTTCAGGACCGGAACCTCAGAGAACAGTTTTTGAAAACATAGTTGTTGAATCGATCAAAAAAATAAAAGGATCCATTTTATTAATACGCGGAAAGCCTTTAGAGAAATCAGTTCCTTTTATAGCAGATCATATAACTGTTTACAATCACTTGAATGCAGATGAATTAAGTAAAGCAATTCAGCAAACTGAATTCATTTTTTGTAGAAGTGGATATTCCACCTTAATGGATTTATTGATGTTGAAAAAGAAAATGATTCTAGTGCCAACTCCAGGGCAAACAGAGCAGGAATATTTGGCTGATAAACTTTCAAAAGATGGAATAGCATTAACAGCCAATCAAATGAGCATTGACCTGGCTCATCTTTTTAGTCAAGCCAAATCTTTTGATTTCAAAAAGGCATCTATTAAGGTGTTAGATGAAAATAATTTAGCGCAATTACTCAAAAATCTAGATTCTTAACATTCTACCTATACATTTGTACAGCATGCAAATCAAAAACAAAGCTTACGCTGCAGCAATAGGAGCCAATTTTATTTTTGGAAGTAGTTATGCTGTGGTCAAATATATAACACCAGTTTTCATCCATCCTTTGGCACTTAATTTTGTACGGGTAACAGTGAGTATTTTTTTATTCTGGACTTTGTATTTATTTAAACCCGGTAAAACACCCATCAACAAAAAAGACCTTCCTCGTTTTTTATTATGCGGGCTAACAGGAGTGACCATCAATCAAATATTTTTTATTAAAGGGTTATCTCTAACCACTGCTATTCATAGTTCATTGCTTTCATTAGGAACGCCCATTTTCATTACCATCATAGCTGCTTGGTTATTAAAAGAAGGCTTTAATGTAGCAAAAGCTGCAGGATTGATCTTTGGTATCGGAGGAGCTGCTCTATTGATTTTAATGAAAGACAATAGTAAGTCTGGTTCGAATATGTTATTGGGAGATCTATTGATTTTAATCAATGCCATTTCTTATGCTTTCTATTTGGTGTTGGTCCGTCCACTAATGGCTAAATATTCTGGCATTCAAGTATTGAGATGGGTGTTTACAATAGGAGCAATTGGAATTATCCCTTTTGGATTACCTCATTTTTTGGAAACTAATTGGATGGCTTTTGATGCAAGCCATTTAATTGCATTGGCTTATATTGCTATTGCTGCAACATTTGTAGCTTATTTGTTAACGGTATATTGTATTTCTACTATCGGGTCATCTGCAACGGGCGCTTTTATTTACACCCAACCCGTTTTTGCTGCAGTGATTGCCACCATTTTTGCAGGAGAACATTTTACTATTTCAAAAGCAATAGCGGCAATACTCATTTTTACAGGAGTCTATCTGGTGAATTTTAAAAAGTCGGTAGCTACTGCAACTTAGGATAATCGAAAAACCTAAATTCCTTTTCTGCTTTATTAAAATCAGCCCAATGATCGGTTTTAATATTTATTGCGAACACTCCACAAGTGGGCATATTAGAAACATAATTCAAATTCAGCTCATTAATAAAATCGGTAATGCCAGGGTTATGTGCAAATAGTGCTGCCGTATTAATGGAATCATCAATGTTTTGAATTACCTGATAATAAACAGCAGGTGGTGCATGGTATAATTGCTTGAGCTGAAAAATGTTAGACGGCTTTTGTTCATAAGCCGAAGCAAAAAAAGTTGCTGTAGTAAATGCTCTTAAAGCTGTACTTGAAATGAATTGATCTATTTGAATTCCTTTCGTTTTTATTCGATCTGCCATTGAAGGGGCATCTTTCAAACCTCGGTCATTCAATGGTCTATCAAAATCATCCTGACCTATATTGGCCCAGCTGCTTTTGGCATGTCTGACCAGCAATAATTGTTTCATGCTGAAAAGTTACAAAAAATGCCTTGTACATTTGTACCAATGGCAATTACAAGACTTACAGTTGAAGAATTTTTAGCTTTAGCTAGTATAAATACAGTTATAGATGTAAGAAGTCCTGGAGAATATACACATGCGCATATTCCTGGTGCCAATAGTTTGCCCTTATTTACCGATGAAGAAAGAAAAATTGTAGGAACAGCCTATAAACAAGAAAGCAAAGAGAAAGCCATTAAAATAGGTTTGGAATATTTTGGTGCCAAGATGGTTAAAATGGTGGACGAAGTGGAAGGGCTAACTAAAAATGATCCATCCGAAAAGAAAACCATTTTAGTACATTGCTGGCGTGGTGGTATGCGCAGCGCAGGTGTTGCTTGGTTATTAGACCTTTACGGATTTAAAGTATACACATTGGTTGGTGGTTATAAAGCATATCGCAATTGGGTTTTGAAGCAATTTGAAATGCAATATCCAATTGTTATTATCGGGGGCTATACTGGATCAGGAAAAACTGAGGTATTGCACTCGCTCGCTTCCAAAGGGATTTCAACGATTGATTTGGAAGGATTAGCGCATCATAAGGGTTCTGCATTTGGTGCTTTAGGGCAACTTCCTCAGCCCTATCAAGAGCAGTTTGAAAATAAATTGGCAAAAGCATTATCGACATTTATTACAACCCGAATTTCTGGAAAAGCGGCTACTAACATTTCCTTAAATGAACAATCTCTAAAGGAGGTTTTATTTATTGAAGATGAAAGCCAAAGAATAGGAACTGTAAATATCCCCTCACTTTTTTTTAAACAGATGCGAGAAACCAAAGTATTGTTTTTGGATATTCCATTTGATGAACGATTGGCATTTATCACTGCATATTATGGACAATTTGAAAAAGAAAATTTGGTGAATGCTATTATCCGCATTAAGAAAAAACTCGGCGGCTTAGAAACCAAAACTTCTATTAATGCATTGATAGAAGATGATATCTCTTCATGCTTTAGGGTGCTGCTTCATTATTACGATAAATTGTATCAAAAGGGGTTATTGCGCAGAGAGGAAGCAATAAAAATGGTTCAAAAAATTTCTTGCGAAAAAGTGAATGCCGAAAAAAATGCTTTAGCTATTATTGCGATATCCATTTAGCAATAGTCAAAAATCCCATCCAACTCATACTGATCACTACTATCCAACCGGCTAATTGCAACCAAATTGGGTGTTTATAATTGTGTACTAATTTTGTTTTTCTTGAAGCAACTAAAATTACTGCTAAAGCAATTGGCAGAATCAATCCATTCAATGCACCTACTGTAACTAAAATTTTCACTGGGTTGCCGATCAAATTAAAAACTAGTGTAGACAAAATGATGAAAGCACTAATGACTATTCGTTCATTTTTCTCAATGGCAGAATGAAAAGTTTTTAAAAATGAAACAGAAGTGTATGCTGCACCAATTACAGAAGTGATGGCCGCACACCACATGACGATTCCGAAAAAGCGATAACCAATTTCACCTGCAGCTAATTTGAAAACCGCAGCAGGTGGATTTGTAGGGTCGAGTATCAATCCTTTTGTAACAATACCCAATGCTGCCAAGAACAATAAAAAGCGCATGGTTGCAGTAACCATAATTCCTGTAACCGCACTTTTATTTACATCTTTTAAAGCGCCCACTCCTTTAATACCTGCATCCAATAATCGATGCCCACCTGCAAAACTAATATAGCCACCAACTGTTCCACCCACTAGTGTTACAATTGCCAATGCCGATAATTTTGCCGGAAAAAAACTATAATGAATAGCTGCGCCAATTGGTGGGTTTGCTTTAAACACAATATAGAGTGTTAGCAATATCATGAGCATGCCCAATATCTTGGTAAATCCATCAATAGCAATACCTGCTTCCTTATTCCAAAAAATTAACAATGCAATAATGCAACTAAAAATACTTCCATACAATGGATCTAGTCCGGTTAACACCTGAAGCCCTAATCCGCATCCTCCAATATTGCCAATATTGAAAGCTAGGCCTCCTAATACAATCAATCCTGCTAAAAAATATCCCAAACCCGGCACTAAAGTATTGGCAATGAGTTGGGCCCTCATTTCAGTTACAGCAATGATTCTCCAAATATTTAATTGAGCGCCAATATCCAGTAATACAGAAAGCAATATTACAAATCCAAAACTCGCTGCAAGCTGTTGAGTGAATACAGTTGTTTGAGTTAGAAATCCTGGGCCTATTGCAGAAGTGGCCATTAGAAATGCTGCACCTGTAATAGCGGATGATTTATTTTTCTTCATTCACCAGGTATTTTGAGGTGTATATTATTTTTAGTAAAACCATGGTGTATGGCTTTTGCAAATTCAACAGCATGTTCGCCATCTCCGTGTATGCAAATAGTTTCTGCTTCTATATCTACAATAGTATTATCTGAAGCAGTTACTTTTTTTTGCTCAATCATTTGTAAGCACTGATTCAGGGCTTCATCGGTTTTTTCAATTAACGCATTTGATTTTGATCTCGGTGTAAGTGATCCATTTGCTTGATACCTTCTATCTGCAAAAACTTCTGATACAGTTTTAATGCCCAATTTTTTTGCCTCCTTAATTAAATGACTATTGCTTAAACCATATAAGTATAATGAAGCATCTAATTCTTTTATTACAGATGCAATAATATAACTCATTGTTTCATCGGCTGCTGCCATATTATACAAAGCCCCATGTGGTTTTACATGATGCAATAAGCAACCTTCTCTTCTACAATGATCTTGCATCAATGTAATTTGCTCTGCAACTAGATCATATAATTCGCAATCAGATAATTGCAAATTTGTTCTCCCAAAATTAGCTTTGTCATTAAAACCTGGATGTGCACCAATGGCTACTTCTTCAATCAAACAAAGATCAATGGTACGTTTAATGGTATCATCATCTCCCGCATGATAACCACAAGCAATATTGGCCGAACTAATAAATGACATCAGTTCTGCATCGTGCGGAAATCCTTCCCCTAAATCGCAATTAATGTCTATGGTATGCATCGAGTTGTAAGATACAGGCATTTGTTAATTGTTGCAAATGTTGCCTTTGAAGAATCAATGATTTTTCGGCTTCTTCAATAGTTGTAGGAATGAATTGAATAGTATCATTGATGCCTTTCTGCGCAAGTGATGGAAAATCTGCTGAGATGATATGCGCTATTCTTGGATAGCCGCCCGTTGTTTGATGATCGGCCATTAATACAATGCATTGTCCATTAGGTAATAATTGAATAGTTCCTTTTGTAACAGCAGTAGAGATCATTTCTTTTTTGTTAGCTAGCTCCAACGTTGGGCCTTGCAATCGATAACCCATTCTATCACTTTGTGGTAAAATGCTAAAATCTGCAGCAGTTAACATTTCTTGAGATGATGCAGTTAAATTATCCAATTCATGTCCTGGAATAAATCTCAAAGCTTTTGTATGATAAAACGGTTTAACTGAAGCTTTCCAAGGCATTACTGAATAATCTTTACTATTGCCACTTGAAGTATTCTTAAGGTTTAATTCAATACTATCGCCCTGTTTTAATATTCTCCCTTCAAACCCACCTACAGCAGCTTTTACATTGGTGCTATAACTGTTCAACCATTCACTTAAATCGAATCCACCTTGCACTGATAAATAAGCTACTTGACCCCATTTTTTTGATTTGAATTGAAGTAGCGTATTTGATGGTATAAAAACTGGTTGGTTAATGGGAATATCAATTCCGTTGATCTCAGCAGTAAAATCAGCTCCGCTCAATGCAATAAATGCTGGTTGATTAAATTGTAAAACTGGTGCTGGAAAATAAAATTCTAATACAGCTTCTGAAACATCGTTTAATACCAATGCGTTGGCCGTTTTCATAGCACAAGTATCCATTGCTCCATTTGGATTAATGCCCAAATGTTGAAATCCCCTTCTGCCCTCGTCTTGAATGGTAGTGAATAATCCTGGTTTAATAATTACGATACTCATTCGTTTGCTGCTTTTTTGATTTCCCAAAAATCTTCTACTGAAATAGCATAAAACTCAACGCTATCTCCAGGAGATAGTAAGCAAGGATTCTCTTTACTTACATCAAATAAATTCAATGGCGTTTGTCCGATAATTTGCCATCCTCCAGGAGAATCCAACGGATAAATACCTGTTTGTTCACCTGCAATACCTACTGATCCTTTTGGAACAACTTGTCTGGGTTCTGTTCTACGATTCATTTGTATGCTAGGATCAACAGAAGCCATATAAGGAAAGCCTGGTAAAAAACCGATCATGAATACGATATAGACTTTATTAGTATGTCTTTCAATAATTTCTTCCATGGAGAGTTTAGTATGCACTGAAAGATCCATTAAATCGAAACCAAACTCAATATGATAGCAAACCGGTATTTTAATTGATTTACCTAAATTTTGAAAGGGAATGATCGATTCCAGTTCTTGCATTAGTCTTGATTTTATCCAATCAAATCTGCTTAAAAAATCAGAAGGAAGTTTGATTTGGTTAAAATCGTATACGATGGTAATGCTTGAATATGCAGGAATAATATCGGTAATTCCTTTGATTGGATGATCTTGTAAATGATTAAAAATTTGCATCACTTCTTTATTAGTAGACGCATTAATATAATCACCCAATTGAATAGTGATTGCCTGATCTCCCAAAGGATAAATGTCTAAATCGGAAACATTCATTATAGAAAGGTAGATAATCCTTTTCAACCAATTATTTTTGTACTTATCTTTCAGTCATAAATCAAATTATGAAACAAATTTTAACCCTTGGAGTACTGGTATTATTTACCGCTTTTGTATCAGCGCAATCCGATCCTACCTGGATGCGCTATTCTTCCATCTCACCAGATGGAAAAACCATCGTTTTTACCTTTAAAGGAGATATTTATAAAGTAGCAAGTAATGGAGGAACAGCTGTTGCTTTAACCATGCACGAAGCACATGATTTCATGCCAGTTTGGAGCCATGATGGTAAAACCATTGCTTTTGCTAGTGATCGTTTTGGCAATTTCGATATATTCACTATTTCTGTTAATGGAGGTGAAGCCAAAAGAGTTACCTATCATTCAGCTCAAGAATATCCCTACGATTTTACTCAAGACGATAAGAATATAGTATTCGGATCTTCCAGAATGGATTTGGCAACTAACCGTCAATTTCCGACAGGGTCTATGCCCGAATTATATAGTGTTGGTGTGAATGGAGGAAGACCAACTCAATTACTTACTACACCAGCAGAGGATGTTAAAGTGAGTAAGGATGGATCTAAATGGATTTATCACGATAAAAAAGGAGGAGAAAATGCTTGGCGCAAGCACCATACATCTGCTATTGCCAGAGACATCTGGGTATACGATGTAAAAATGGCAAAGCATAGCAAAATCACTAGTTTCAATGGAGAAGATCGTACCCCTATTTTTACTGATGGAGAAAAAGCCATGATATATTTAAGCGAAGAGAGCGGAAGCTTTAATATTCATAAAATGAATTTGACTGGAGGGAAAAGTGAGCAGCTAACTTCTTATAAAAAACATCCGGTTCGTTTTTTAAGCAGCTCCAACGATGGCACTATTTGCTTTGGATATGATGGTGGAATTTATACTATGAAAGCTGGCACTAACGCTAAAAAATTGGCAGTAAGTATTTTAGCTGATAATAGAAAAAATGATGAGCAAGTAATTCGTGTTGCTACAGGAAACGGAATAAGTGTAGCACCTAATGGAAAAGAAGTAGCATTTGTTTTTAGAGGTGAGGTTTTTGTAACTAGTGTAGAAGGAGGCGTTACTAAAAGAATTACGAATACTCCAGAACAGGAAACCAGTGTTGGTTTTTCTCCTGATAGTAAGTCAATTATATATTCATCAGAAAGAAATAATAAATGGAGTGTGTACGAATCTAAAATTGTTCGCTCAGATGAGCCCTATTTTTATGCATCTACATTAATTAAAGAAACCGCAGTACTAGAAAATACCAACGACAATACGCAACCATTGTATTCTCCAGATGGCAAAGAAATTACTTTTGTAGAAAATAGGAATACGGTTCGTATTTATAATCTGGGTTCTAAACAATCAAGAACTATTCTTGGCATCAATCAAATTTTTGCTTTTGTAGAGAATGATCAATATTATCAATGGAGCCCAGATAGCAAATGGTTGTTATTTGATTATTCTATTCCAGGAAGTGCCGTTGGTGAAGTTGGTTTGGCAAGTGTAGATGGAAAAAAAGTGATGAATATTACCGAAAGTGGATACAATGATTTTCGTCCTAAATGGGTAATGGGCGGTAAAGCCATGTTATGGCAAAGTAATAGAGATGGTTTAAGATCTGCAGCAATGAGTGGTGGTGCTCAAAGCGATGCTTATATGATGTTCTTTACACAAGAATCTTATGATCGATTTAAATTAACCAAAGACGAATTTGCATTGGTAAAAGAAATAGAAGAGACCAAAGCAAAAGCAGATACGTCTAAGAAAAAAGCGGTAGTAAAAGATAGTGTGGTGATAGAGTGGGAAGGTTTGTCTCAAAGAAAATCTAAAGTAACCATTCATTCATCTAGCATGAGTGATGTATTGTTGAGTAAGGACGGAGAAACATTGTATTATTTAGCACGCTTTGAAAAAGGCATGAATCTATGGACTACTAATTTGAGAACCAAAGAAACCAAAATGTTGGTTCCATTGAATGCTGGTGGAGCTAGTATGGCTTGGGACAAGGATCAAAAAAATATTTTCATTAGCAGTGATGGAGGCATTATCAAATTAGACCCTGCAACCAGTAAACAAGACAGAGTAGGCATTAATGGAGAAATGATGGTGAATGCAACTGCAGAACGCCAAGCTATGTTTGATCATGTTTGGAGAAGAACTAAAAAAACTTTTTACAATAAAACCTATCATGGAATTGATTGGGATAGTTATAAACCCGATTATGAAAAGTACATTCCTTCCATAGGAAACAATTATGAGTTCAGTGAAATGTTGGCCGAGTTATTGGGTGAATTGAATGTGAGCCATAGCGGAAGTAGTTATGGTAGTTTCAATCCCAATGGAGATATAACAGCGTCGTTGGGCGTATTTTATGATGCAACTTATAAAGGTGCAGGTGTAAAAATTGAAGAAGTAATCAAAGATGGTCCTTTAGATAAAGCTGGTTTAAATATCAAAGCAGGAACCATTATTGAATCCGTTGATGGAGAATCAATTACTGCAGATAAAGACCTTGCACAATATTTAAATCGCAAAGCAGGAAAAAATATTTTATTATCAATTGTAGACGGAGCAGATAAAAGAGAAGTTACTATAAAAGGGGTATCGGCCGGAGAAGAAAATGCTTTATTGTATAAAAGATGGGTAAAGCGCAATGCCGATGAAGTAGATCGAATGAGTAATGGAACTTTGGGTTATGTACATATTCCAGGAATGAATGATGGCGCTTTCAGAAACACTTACGAAGATATCATGGGTAAGTTTTTTGATAAAAAGGGAGTTGTAGTAGATACTCGTAATAACGGGGGTGGAGATTTAGTAGCAGACCTAGCAGTATTCTTGAGCGGTAAAAAATTCATGAATTATAGTAATGATATTAGAAGCACTGGCTATGAACCAAATTTTCAATGGACCAAACCAAGTATTTCTATTGCCAATGAAGCCAATTACAGCGATGGACATTGTTATGCTTTTATGGTGCAAGAATTAAAAGTGAATAAATTGGTAGGTATGCCTGTTCCGGGTACTTGTACTTTTGCTGCATGGGAATCTTTAATGGATACAGGTATTCGTTGGGGAGCACCTTCTGTTGGTGTAAAAAACAACAGCGGACAATATCTAGAAAACCGTCAAGCTGAGCCTGATATCAAGTTGATGAATGAATACGAAATGGTGAAGAAGGGAGTGGATCAACAATTAGAAGCTGCAGTAAAAGAGTTGATGAAGGATATTAAAAATTAGGTTAGCGTACTATCAAATTCGAAGTTGTTAAAAAATCCCGGTTGCTAATGGTGGCCGGGATTTTTATGTAACAAAAGTTACTGAACGGCAACTCCAATTGATTCAACTTTGTGCTTCAATTATAACAATCAACCAGTTCTTGAAACTGTTTAAAAATTTAAACAAATTACATGATGGAATTTTTGAAAAATTTATTTGGCATTGGCCCTGCAGTAGACTATGCTGCTCTTATGAGTAAAGGCGCACAAATTGTAGATGTTCGTTCCGAAGGTGAGTATCGTTCAGGACATATTAAGGGATCAATCAATTTACCACTTGATCGTTTACCACAACTAGCATCGAAACTAAAAAAAGACAAACCAGTGATTACTTGCTGTGCTTCAGGCATGAGAAGTGGATCTGCAAAATCTTGGATGTTGTCTAATGGATTTACAGAAGTATATAATGGTGGTGGATGGGCTGGATTAGAAGGAAAGTTGAAATAAAATCATTTCCTTTCAATATTTGCCCCCAATGCACGCAGGCGGGCATCAATAAATTGGTACCCCCTGTCTATTTGTTCAATATTTTGAATGGTACTTTTACCTTCAGCACTTAGCGCTGCAATGAGCAATGCTTGCCCAGCACGAATATCGGGGCTACTCATGGTGATCCCTCTTAAATTATTTTTTCTTCCTAAACCTATAACCGTTGCACGATGTGGATCGCATAGAATAATTTGCGCTCCCATATCAATTAATTTATCGGTGAAGAATAAACGACTTTCAAACATTTTCTGGTGAATGAGCACACTGCCAATTGCTTGTGTGGCAACCACTAAAACAATGCTCAATAAATCGGGTGTAAAACCTGGCCATGGATGATCGGAAATAGTTAAGATTCCTCCATCCATAAAAGTTTGAATGGTATATGATTCTTGAGCAGGTATATAAATATCATCACCCTTTATATCAAATTCAATTCCTAAAAGTCTGAACTTTTCAGGAATAATTCCTAAATGAGCAATTCCTGCATTTTTAATGGTGATTTCACTTTGTGTCATTGCTGCTAGGCCAATAAAACTGCCTATCTCAATCATATCAGGCAATAAGCGATGATCGGTACCTCCCAATTTTGAGACACCTTCAATGTTTAATAAATTGCTACCAATGCCAGCAATTTTTGCCCCCATACGATTGAGCATATTACATAGTTGTTGCAAATATGGCTCACATGCTGCATTGTAAATAGTGGTAATCCCTTCCGCCAAAACAGCCGCCATCACAATATTGGCAGTACCTGTAACAGAAGGCTCGTCCAACAACATAAATGTTCCTTTCAATTGATTGGATGATAAAGTAAAACATCCCAATGCATCATCATATGCATAAGTAGCACCCAATTTTTCAAAACCAATGATATGGGTATCTAATCTTCTTCTTCCAATTTTATCTCCACCTGGCTTGGGTATATATGCTTTTTTAAACCTCGATAACATAGGGCCAGCAAGCATTACACTGCCTCTTAGTCTTCCACTTTTTTTTCTAAAATCTTCCAATGCTAAATAGTCAATATCTATTTGATCGGCTTGGAAAGAATAGGTGTCTGCGTTGATGCGATTG
Organism: Sphingobacteriia bacterium; assembly: GCA_031429515.1. Classification (GTDB taxonomy): domain Bacteria; phylum Bacteroidota; class Bacteroidia; order Chitinophagales; family Chitinophagaceae; genus Sediminibacterium. Next base: position 3,839 of record JANOZT010000088.1, on the reverse strand, counting down.
ACTTTAACACCAATCTCATGAAGTAATTCAATTAATAAATTTACGTCTACAATATCTGGAATATTCGAAACAGTAATTACTTGATCGGTTAATACAACCGCAGATAAAATTTGTAAGGCTTCATTTTTAGCACCTTGAGGAACAATAGTGCCGCTTAATTTTTTTCCGCCGATTACTTCGAAGCTGCTCATGAAAAGTTAATATCTCTTTTTAAATCCGCCACCTGCATTTCTGTCGTTGCGTGGAGCTCCTCCATTTCTGTTGTCGTTATTGCGTTGTTGACCACCACTATTTCCTCCAGGGCGATTATTATTTCTGCTAGGGTTGCGATTATCGTTATTGCGTTGCTGTCCGCCTCCGCTTCCACCAGGTCGGTTATTTCTTCCACCAAAATTCTGCTGCCATCTTCCACCACTACGAGCGGGTGGATAATCGTCGCTTACAAAATTCTGGTTACGGTGTTTAATATATGGTGTGTTACTAAATTCCAATTGTCCACCAGTGATGCTATTTAATTCTGAGCGAATGGCATCGTCATGTACCAATTCTTTATGCCATGTACTATAAGATAATTTCATGTAATAAGCTATGGCATTGGCAAAGCCTACTTTTTTCTCTGGATCTTCTTCTTTCAACGCTTTGTCTATCACCACTTCTAAATTCTTACCCAAATGCGCATATTTTGGATGACGCTTAGGATAAGGCAAAGGATCTGGTTTTAATTTATACGTTTCTTTTGTAGGGATAGGGTATGGGCTATCCACATCTAGCTTAAAATCGCTGATAAAAAAAAGATGATCCCATAATTTATGCCTGAAATCTTCCACGTTTTTTAAGTGTGGATTCAAAAATCCCATCAATTCAATTACCGCTTGCGCTTGCTGTTGGCGCTTCTCTCTGTCTTCGATAGTAAGTACATATTCCACCATTTTCTGAACGTGGCGGCCATATTCTTTCATCCCTAAAAAATTCCTACTTGTATTATAATCCATGTAAAATTGCTTGTTGCAGTAACAAATATACGCATTGTAAGGGGCTTCAAATCATTTTTCAGGCTACGGAATCTAGTTTTTATCTTCGCGCTATGGAACATTTGTTGAATCAAATAGCAGCATATAAACAAGAAATAGCAAGTTTTGTGGCTTCAGGGGCAGAAGATGTGGAGCAATTCCGAATCAAATGGTTGGGTACCAAGGGTTTGGTAAAATCTATCATGGGTGAAATGAAAAGTGTTCCCAACGACCAAAAAAAGACTTTTGGGCAATTATTGAATGATTTCAAACTCTTTACAGAAGCCAAATTCGAGGAATTACAAAGCAATTTTGCGCCAGTTGCTAATTCTACCGCTCCTGCTTATGATTTTTCATTGCCCGGTGATCCCGTTTCTGTAGGAAGCCGACATCCATTGACTTTGGTAAAAAATGAAATGGTTTCCATTTTTAAAAGATTGGGTTTTGTAGTGGCAGAAGGACCAGAGATTGAAGATGATTGGCATAATTTCGGAGCCATGAATTTGCCGGAAGACCATCCTGCACGAGATATGCAAGATACTTTCTATATTAAAAAACCTGAAGATGGAAATGGACCCACTTGGCTACTACGTACGCATACCAGCAGTGTACAGGCAAGGGTGATGGAACACCAAAAACCACCTATTCGAGTGATTTGTCCTGGTAGAGTATATAGAAATGAAACCATTAGCGCTAGAGCACATTGCTTTTTTCATCAAGTAGAAGGATTGTATATAGATGAGAATGTAAGTTTTGCCGATTTAAAGCAAACCCTTTACTTTTTTGTTCAAGAAATGTTTGGCAAAGAGGTGAAAGTACGCTTTAGACCAAGTTATTTCCCTTTTACAGAGCCAAGTGCCGAAATGGACATCAGTTGTTTGATTTGTGGAGGAAAGGGCTGTAATATTTGTAAACATACGGGCTGGGTAGAGATTCTGGGAAGCGGAATGGTACATCCAAAAGTGTTGGAAAATTTTGGCATTGATTCTAATAAGTATACTGGTTTTGCATTTGGTATGGGTGTAGAAAGAATTACTCAATTAAAATATCAAGTGAATGATCTACGATTGTATTCTCAAAACGATGTTCGTTTTTTGAAACAGTTTACAGGAGTTGTTTAACCAATTTTACAAAAAAGCACATTATTGTTGATTGATGGAAAAATTTGCTTTTTATGAATTACCTTACGTAACTATAATTTGCCAACAATGCTAGCCATACTTATTTTTTTTGGAGCCCACTGGTTCCTCTCTTTGTTTTTCCATTCTTTTTTCTTGCATCGTTTTGCATCTCATAAAATGTATACTACCAGTAAAAACTGGGAACGATTTTTTTATTTGACCACATGGTTTGTGCAAGGCTCTTCATTTTTGGTTCCTCGCGCATATGGCGTAATGCATAGAATGCATCATGTATATAGTGATACAGAAAAGGATCCACACTCACCCCATTTTTTTACGGATGTATATCAAATGATGCAAAGCACCATTGTAATTTTCCGTGGATTTTTGACGGGTAAAAATTTACCAGAAGCACAGTTTACCAAAGACTATTTACCTGTTTGGGATAAGTTGGATAAGTTCGGACATCATCCGGTTACTAGAATTGTTTTTATGCTAGGGTATGTTGCATTCTATTATTTTTTCGCACCAAATGCATGGTGGTATTTATTATTACTGATTCATTTTTTAATGGGACCTATACAAGGAGCTGTGGTGAATTGGTGCGGACATAAATATGGGTATAGCAATTTTGATAATGGCGATCATTCTAAAAATAGTTCTCCTTGGGGAATTTTATTAATGGGAGAATTATTTCAAAACAACCATCATTTTGCTAAAGACGATGCCAATTTTGCTAAAAAATGGTTTGAGTTTGATCTTACTTTTTTTGTTATGCGAGGGTTAAACGCAGTAGGAATTATTCAATTGATTCCAGTAGCGCTTCCAAACGTTTCTATCAACAAAGTTCCATTAGCCAAAACTGGATAAACAAATACGCGCATATTAGCTGTATTTTTGAGCCAATCTTTTTTGAATGATTCATGCTACCAAGGGCGTTGTGTTGCGTACGGTGAAGTACGGAGATACGAGTATTATTACTAGTATCTACACAGAATTATTTGGCATTCAACAATACATAGTAAAAGGTGTAAGACAAAGCAGCAAAACATCTGCAGGAAAAGCAAGTTATTTTCAGCCAGGAGCTATTTTAGCATTGGAAGTGCATCACAATGAATTGAAACAACTGCAGTTCATCAAAGAATTTAGTTGGGCCTACATGTACGAGCATGTGTTATTTGATGTGGTAAAAAATACGGTGGCCATGTATGTGATGGAGTTGTTACAACACAGTTTAAAACAACCAGAAGCCAATCCTGAATTATTTTATTTGATAGAAGATACACTCAAGCAATTGGATAAAGGATCAGCAACATTAACCGGTAATTTACCATTGTATTTTACATTGCATTTGGCTGCAGAATTGGGGTTTCAATTACAAGGCTCTTACTCCATATCAACTCCAATAGTTGATTTACAAGAAGGAATGTTTGTAGCAAATAAACCTTCGCATCCTTATTTTTTAGAAGACTCGCTGGCACAAACTACTTCGTCGATTGCCAATTTGGGTTTTTACAATGAACTCGAAACTATTCTCCTCAACCAACAAACACGCAGACATTTAATAGAAGCTTTTCAATTGTATTTGTCTTTGCATATTTCCAATTTTGGGCAGATGAAAAGTTATAAGATTTTGCAGGAAGTGTTGGCTTGATTATTTTTTAATTTAAATAGTTAAATCAATTTTTTAACTACTGAATTTTTAGTG
>JANOZT010000087.1:0-1816 GCA_031429515.1 Sphingobacteriia bacterium | reverse complement strand
ATCCAGCAAAAATAATTGGAATTGATATATCGGATGGAATGCTTGATTTTGGCCGTAAAAAAATAAATGAAAAACATCTTGAGCAATTCATTCAACTTCAAAACAGCGATAGTGAAAATATTCCTTTTGAGAAGGATTTTTTTAACGCAATCACTGTGGCTTTTGGCGTAAGGAATTTTCAACATCTCGAAAAAGGTTTAGGTGAAATGTATCGGGTGCTGAAACCTGGAGGCAAAATGGTGGTACTGGAGTTTTCCAAACCAAGTGCTGGAGCTTTTAAACAGTTTTACAATTTTTACATGAATTATATCACCCCGAGCATCGGAAAATTATTTTCCAGTAATAAAGATGCTTATCAATACTTGAACGATAGTGTTCAGGCATTTCCAGAAGGGGAATCATTTTTAAAAATCATGAATGGAGTAGGATTTACCCAAACTTATTTGAAAAAGCTTAGTTTCGGAATATGCACTATTTATTGCGGAAGCAAATAGTTCTCCTTTTTTTGTTCCTGCTGGGGATCATTGGACATACCTATGCCCAAAAGGAATTGTATAGAATGCACAGAGAGGATCAACCGTATTATTTTGGAATTACATTGGGGTATAATAGTTCTTATTTACACCTGTCTAAATCACAACAATTCATTCAAAACAATGATACCATTTTAGTTGCCGAGCCGGGTTCTAGTGGAGGTATCATCATGGGATTATTGGCTACTGCCAGACTGAATGACCATTTTCAATTTCGGGTAAATCCCCAATTGATTATTGGAGGAGCAAGATCAATCAATTATGTTTTAGGAAAAACCTTGCCTGGAGAGGGTACCAATCAATTGCAAAGTTTGCCTTCTACTTTAGTGAGTTTCCCCTTTCAATTTAAATTCAATTCCGATAGAATCGGAAATTTTAGAACCTATATTCTAGGGGGCTTAAAATACGATATAGATTTATCCAGTAATTCAGGTGCGAGAAATGCAGAAGATCTAGTCAAATTAAAAAGAGGCGACTTTGGTATAGAAGCTGGTATTGGATTTAATTTTTACTTACCTTTTGTAACTGTCTCTCCGGAACTAAAAGTGAGTTACGGTTTAGGCAATATTCATCAATTAGACCCAGCTTTAAAGTATTCGAATGTGCTCGAAAGAATACAATCGAGAATGATTGTATTTTCTATTCATTTGGAAGATTAAAAAATAAATTCCCTTCTTGCCATATTCCATCTAAGGCCTCCGCTTATGATTGTTGCATCTGGAGTAACACCCGTTAATTGTGTTTGATAGGATCTTCTGTTAAAAGTAAAATCAATGAATAAATTTTCTGCAATTTCATAAGATGCTTGCAATGTAATAAGTAAACAATTAGCAAGGTTACCACTACCTACTTCCAAATTATTACTTCTGGCTCTTGTAGTATAAGATCTTAATGGATTAGCCCCTAAATTAAATCCTAAAGAATCTAGGCCTTGTTTATAATAAACTGCTCTTGCATTCAAATACAATCTTTTCATTGGTTGAGCCCTGATTACTCCAATGTATTCTTGAAAATTAGCTCCTAATACATGTGCAAAAGGTTGATTGTACTGTGTCCAGTTACTACTAGAATCTAAATGAGAATAAGTGAAAGGTCTAACACGATTAGATTCCAATTGCAGATCAACATTTTTCAGTCCAAATGCATCGATGTATTTTAGTCCTACCTGATAGGCATATTTATTTTGCCAACTATTCCGATTATTAAATAAATCTTTACTTAAAAATTCATCAAAATTCATTTGTCCATAGAGTTGAATTTTATGGGCAATATTGGCTTTAAAG
>JANOZT010000086.1:0-2914 GCA_031429515.1 Sphingobacteriia bacterium | reverse complement strand
TTATTATATCGAAATTCAACGGCATAATATCAAAGAACAGGAAATCATCAATCAAACATTGTTGAAATTTTCGAAGAAATACAATGTGCCTGTAATTGCTACCAATGATAGTCATTATGTAGATCAGGACGATGCCAATGCCCACGATATTTTATTGTGTATCAATACTGGTGAAAAACAAAGTACACCAGGTTTTGATGATTTTGTAAATGATGAGGTTCAAGTAAAGAATAGACGTTTTAAATTTCCGAATGACCAATTTTATTTTAAGACGCCTGAAGAGATGCAAAAGCTCTTCCACGATATTCCTGAATCACTCGATAATACCAATCAAATTGTTGACAAGATCGATGTACTCAATCTTAAAAAAGATATTCTTTTACCAGCGTTCCCGATTCCCACTTCATTTCAAGTGCATAAAGATGCGAACATGAATCAGTGGGAATTTTTGCAACATCTTACGCGAGAAGGAGCGGCAAAAAGATACAGCGATTTAACCCCTGAAATTCAAGAGCGAATAGACTTCGAATTGTTTACTATTCGCACCATGGGATTTGCAGGTTACTTCCTAATTGTAAGTGATTTTATTAAAGCAGGTCGTGATATGGGTGTGTTTGTTGGACCAGGACGTGGTTCTGCTGCAGGAAGTGTTGTTGCCTATTGTATAGGTATTACCAATATCGATCCGATAAAATACAATTTATTATTTGAAAGATTCCTGAATCCCGATCGAAAGAGCATGCCCGATATTGATACGGATTTTGATGATGAAGGCAGGCAAAAAGTGATCGATTATGTTGTTAAAAAATACGGTAAGAGTCAAGTAGCACAAATTGTTACTTATGGCACCATGGCAGCAAAAATGAGTATCAAAGATGTTGCTCGTGTGCTCGATCTGCCTTTGGCAGAAAGCAATATGTTGGCCAAATTAGTTCCAGATAAACCGGGTACTGAATTAGGCAGGGTATTGAAAGCTCCACTCACAGTTAAAGAAGGTGCCAAATCACTGGAAGAAAAAGAAGGCTATCAACCAGAAGATATTGAGAACGTAAAAAAGTTACGTGAAATTTATAAGGGAAATGATATTCGTTCTCAGGTATTGAAGGAAGCAGAACGTTTAGAAGGTTCTGTTAGAAATACAGGTATACATGCTGCAGGAATCATCATCGCTCCTACTGATCTTACCGATTTATTACCTGTTGCTACAGCAAAAGATTCCGATTTGTGGGTAACGCAAATTGAAGGAAGTATTATTGAAGATGCAGGTGTAATTAAGATGGACTTTTTGGGATTAAAAACATTGTCCATTTTAAAAACAGCATTGGAATTAATCAAACAAAACCATGGTGTTACCATCGATTTAGATACCATCCCATTGGATGATGAGAAAACTTTTTTATTGTATCAACGAGGAGAAACCAATGCTACTTTTCAATTTGAAAGTGTGGGCATGCAAAAATATTTGCGCGAATTAAAGCCCGACAAATTTGATGATTTAATTGCCATGAACGCCCTATATCGCCCTGGTCCTATTGCATACATCCCACTCTTTATAGATCGTAAACATGGCAAGGAACCTATCACTTATGATATAGAAGATACCAAAGAATATTTAGGCGAAACCTATGGCATTACTGTATATCAAGAACAAGTGATGTTGCTTAGTCAAAGCCTTGCTGGCTTTACCAAAGGCGATGCCGATGTATTGCGTAAAGCAATGGGTAAGAAACAGAAATCGGTGCTCGATAAAATGAAAGCCCAATTTATTGGTGGGGCAACTGCTAAAGGATATGCTGCCGATAAACTAGAAAAAATCTGGACAGACTGGGAAGCATTTGCGCAATATGCATTTAATAAATCCCATTCAACTTGTTATGCATTTGTAGCTTATCAAACAGCCTATTTAAAAGCACATTATCCTGGGGAATACATGAGTGCTGTATTGAATCACCAGGGCAATATTGAGAAGATCACTTTCTTCATGGAAGAGTGTAAAAGAATGGGAATTAAAGTATTAGGACCAGATATCAATGAATCACTGAAAGGATTTGCTGTAAATAAAAAAGGAGAGATTCGGTTTGGCCTAGGAGGTTTAAAAGGCGTTGGTGAAATGGCCATTGAGCAATTGATCATGGAACGTCAAAAAAATGGACCTTACTCCGATATTTTTGATTTTGTAAAAAGAGTACTTACTAAAGCGGTCAATAAAAAATCAATGGAAAGCTTGGCTTATTCTGGTGCTTTCGATTGCTTTCCTGCATTTCATCGGGCACAATATTTTAGAACAGCCGATGGAGAAAGAGTTACAGGTTTGGAAAAAATAATTGCTTATGGTCAGCAACAACAGAGTATGAATCATGGCACTACTAATACTTTGTTTGGAGATCTACCTGGGGCAATGACGGTACCTACTCCAAAAATTCCCAACGCAGAACCATGGACATTGACCGAATTGTTGAATTACGAAAAAGAAGTAACGGGTATGTTTATGAGTGGTCATCCATTGGATCATTTTAAGTTCGAACTCAAACATTACGAGATCACCAATATAGCCGATTTCAATGAAGCAAAAGATGCCATTGCATTACAGCCTAACCCAGGAAGAATGTGGCGTGTAGCGGGTTTGGTTACGGATGTACAACATCGTGTTACCAAAACAGGAAAGAATTTTGGTTCATTTACCATGGAAGATTACAGTGGTAAAACCGAATATGTTTTATGGAGCGAAGACTATGTGAAATTTCAAAACTATTTAGAGAAAGGACAAAATATTTTGCTCAATGGATTTTTTAGAAACAGGTACAATCAACCCAATGTATTTGAGTTTAAGATCAATACCATGAGTTTGTTGGAAACGGTGAAGCAAAATCTTACTCGAAGTGTAGAAATAAGTATGCATCCAAGTGCAATGAAC
>JANOZT010000085.1:0-28632 GCA_031429515.1 Sphingobacteriia bacterium | reverse complement strand
AAACAAACATGTGGTGCAAATCATGGTGCAAATAAAAAAGCAGCTATCAACTTTCGTTCATAACTGCTTGATTATTAAGCTCCCCCTTCTGGACTTGAACCAGAGACCCTCTGATTAACAGTCAGATGCTCTAACCAACTGAGCTAAGGAGGAATTTCCCCATTGGGGTTGCAAAAATAGGGGTTTAGGCTTTCTTACAAAAAAAAACTACTAAAAATTAAAGAGATTCACTTCAAAGACCAATGCAGGAGTTTCGGCTCGATTATTCAAATTGGGTATTTGCCATCCGGCACATAGTTGAAACCGACTATTTACATTATAGGTAAACCCCAATACAGATACCCCGTTTTTATTGTCTCCCGATACAAAATCAGCCATAAAAAGCCAATTTTTACTGAGATGCACTTCTGTTCCTGCTAAAATGCCCATTTTATTGCCAATTCCAACCATGCGCTCATCCGTTAAGTAGCTGCCTCCAACTAATTTAATTCCATGTGCCAATTGATATTTACCCAACAGATAACTAAAATGGGTTAATCTTTTCTTTGTTACCGTTTCGCTTAAATTTACCCCGGCCTGAGTACCTATATTTAAAGTTAAGGCTTCGTCTAAAACCCATTGTTTTTGGGCAGTTATTACTCCTACAGGATAAAATGGAGTAGCCTGAGCAGGTGGTGCAGAAGTTCTAAAAACGGGTGATTTGGCAAAATCCCAGTTCATATTAAGTAAATTGAAACCAATTTCCCATCCTTTTCCTAATCCATACACTAAATGGCTTTTGGCTGCATATTGTGATATTGCATTAATATTTATTTGTTGTTGATAGAAAATTTTGTTTTTGGGTGTGAGATCACCAGAAGGGATATTGAATAAATTTTGCTGTGCATTGGTATGATCAAAAATCAAAAAAGCAATAATAATTAATAGAAGTTTTTGAAATATATGGTTTCTAGATAACATGAAATAGGCAGTTAAATTGAAGCACCATATTCTCAAAAACCCTGCCATTGGATTTGGATATAACTGTTAGCTATAATATAGCAGCTAATCAGGGATTTTTTTTGAAATCTTTATCAAAAACCGAACATTTTTTTACTAATTCCAATAAATAAACCCTCATTATTCAAAAGCACAGGATAAGTCTTCAAATAATACCCTTCACCACTGGTATTTCGGCCGTTTTCCAAGGAAAACTTATATCTATGTAAAGGGCAGACCACATTTCCCAGGCCATCAATAAAGCCATCTGCCATTATACCACTAGCGTGCGGACACTTGTGGGCAATAGCAAAAATGGACTCTTTAAAAGTAACCAAAGTGATTTTTTTACCTTCCACTTCAATAACACTCATTTGATTGTTTTGCCAAATAATTTCAGCGGCTGTATCGGCAATCTTTACCCAGTTGATTTTTTTCTCCATAAAAAGTCAAACTATAAACAATCCGAGAATCAAATTAGGCCAATGTTCAAATTAATAGAGCATGGTTTTATACGGATAGCGCACTTTGTACATTTCTCTAACCCTTTCTAAAATTAAATCACGTAACGCATCTAAATTATTTCTTTCTGTAGCAGAAACAAACACACAATTATTATTGGTAACATTATCCCACTTGTCTTTTAAATCTTGTAATAGTTCTTGCTTTACAGAATCTTCTAACCATTCATCAAAAGTCTTTTCTTCATACACATCCATTTTATTAAAAATAGTGAGTATGGGTTTGTCAAATGCTTTTAATTCTTGTAAAGTTTTATTAACCACTCCAATCTGGTCTTCGTATTGCGGATGAGAAATATCTACCACATGCAATAAAATATCTGCTTCTCTCACCTCATCTAAAGTACTCTTAAAGCTTTCCACTAAATGATGCGGCAATTTGCGAATGAATCCAACAGTATCACTTAATAAAAATGGTGTATTTTCAAAAACTACTTTTCGTGTTGTAGTATCAAGTGTAGCAAATAATTTATTTTCTGCAAATACTTCACTCTTACTTAAAACGGTCATCAGCGTGCTTTTGCCTACATTGGTATAACCCACTAATGCTACTCTAATTAATTCACCTCTTTCTTTTCGCTGAGTAAATGCTTGTTTATCGATCTCACCTAATCTCTTGCGTAATAAAGAAATTTTATCTTTTACAATTCTTCTGTCTGTTTCAATTTCTGTTTCACCTGGTCCTCTTGTTCCTATACCTCCTCCCTGTCTTTCTAAGTGCTTCCACATTCCTTTTAAACGTGGTAATAAATACTGATACTGCGCCAATTCAACCTGCACTTTAGCTTGAGCAGTTCTAGCTCTTCGAGCAAAAATATCCAGGATCAAATCACTTCGATCGATTGTCTTAACATTCAACTCCTTTTCTATATTAGCTATTTGCGAACCGGTTAATTCATCATCAAAAATGACTAAATGAATATTTTTTCCATTCAAATAGTTTTTTATTTCTTCTAATTTTCCTTTCCCCACAAAAGTTCTGCTATCGGGATGCGCTAATTTTTGAGTAAATCTTTTTACTGCAATTGCTCCAGCCGTTTCAGATAAAAATGCCAATTCATCCAGGTATTCAGTTGCCTGTTCGTTTGTTTGCTCTTTCAAAATCACCCCAACCAACACGGCTTTTTCCTCTTGGGTAATCAGTTGTTTTTTCTCGATCAATGCGTAATTTTTTTATAAAGTTAGTCTTTCAAGTGTTCACCAAAATAAGAAAGCCTCTCTGTGGTCAAAGAGGCTTAATCATTATGTCAATCATTTCTTATAATCCACTAATGGAAATACCAATGCTATATCGATTCATATTGGCACCAGATCCATCTCTTAATACACCTAAAACATTGTAGCTGCCTTGTAAACCAATAATACCATACCCAACTCTTCCCGTGAGGGCTAAAGAAGTACCGTTAAAAAATTTCTTACTTTGCTCTTTTTCAATAAACGTAGTTCCATAGATAGATTGACCATTTCTATTTACATAGTTCTTGCCCTTAGAATAAGACTTTAGCAATGTTCCCACCTTTGCTCCGATCGCAAATTTCCATGATTTGTTCATGTTATTAGGGTTTGAAAAATAACGAAGTTCAACTGGCAATTCTAAATACATGGTTGTCACCTTAAACTTGCTAAAATGATTAATACTATCTGCAATTGTAAAAGGCAATCTTATCCCATTATATTTAACGTCTACATTGGTATTATTAAAAAACATATTACTGCTTCCTAGTCCAACACCAAAGCCTACACTCATTTTTGGATTGGTTTTAAAAGGCTTGTCGAACATGATGTACATATTAAAATGCCTGCTAAATCCACCAGTTCTAACACTATCTGGCCTACTTGCCCATGCATCAACACCATATTGGATCATAAAATGATCTTTTGTACGATTGGGTACGGTAATTTTCTTAGTATCCGAAGTTTGAGCCGAAGCAGCCATACCAGTCAGAACTGTAATTAATAAGAAGAATTTTTTCATTTTCGGTTGTTTACAAGATTATTTCTCTTGCAGACGGCAAAAATAGTAGAATTGGCTGCATTAAAGTGGTTAAAAATTAGTCAAAATCCATTCTTTTGGCGTTTTCAATGAATAAATTCGGGTGTAAACGGCAGATAATTTATATTTATGGTTCTAGATCGATAAAAAAAGGATTGATGAACACGGATTTTTTACAAGGGAAAAGGATTTTAATAGCTGAGGATGATTTCGTCAACCAGAAGTTAATTACGCATTCATTAAAACCTACGGGCGTTTCATTTGATATTGCCGGAAATGGGTTGGAAGCTATTGAATTACTCAGAAAAGGAGATTACGACCTTATCTTAATGGATATTAATATGCCCGAAATGGATGGATTTGAAGCAACTCAGATCATTCGTAAAGACATTAATAAAACCATACCTATCATTGCAATGACTGGTTGGAGTAGCAGAACGGAAGGAGATAAATTTACCAAAGTGGGCATGAATGGCTGCCTTGCAAAACCATTTGGATTGGACGCTTTATACAAAACACTCGACGAAATTTTCCATAGCAATCCGGAATTGAAGAATGAAGTACCCGCCTCAACCGTTATTGCTCCTGTTGTTGATTTGAACATGCTCAACGAATTGGCTGAAGGCGATAGTGAGTACAAGGGCACTATTATCAATATGTTTTTAGAAAGCATGCCAGATACCATTCGTCAAATGGAGGCAAACCTGTCTGCTCAAGATTGGACGGCATTGTATAAGTCTGCTCATTATGCAAAATCTTCTTTATCGGTAATTAAAGTAGCTGAAATGTATAAATTAGCTCATACAATTGAAACAGCTGCAAAACAACAGGTTCAATTAGAAACCATTTCTCCCGCCTTGAAATTATTCACTAAAAATTTTGAAGAAGTAAAAGCTATATTATTAACAGAAATGGAAAATTTATCTTGATTATCGCATCATTAACGAAACATATATTTTGAATTTTAGAGAATTAGGATTAGACGAAAAGTTATTAGAAGGCATAGATTCGATGGGATATGAAACAGCAACGCCTGTTCAAGCACAAGTAATACAACCCATTTTAGCAGGAAAAGACATCATTGCATCGGCACAAACCGGAACAGGTAAAACTGCTGCATTTTTATTGCCGATCATTCATAAAATGCTCACCAGTCATCACGCTGCACACCAAATTAATGCATTAATAATAGTACCAACCAGAGAGCTTGCTATTCAGATTGCCGAAACGATGGAAGGATTGGGATACTTTACCGATATCAGTTGTATTGCTGTGTATGGAGGTGGTGATGGAAATTCTTTTGTTACAGAAAAGAAAGCATTGAGTAGTGGTGTTGATATGGTAGTTTGTACTCCTGGTAGAATGATAGCACATTTAAATATGGGCTATGTAAAAATGAAAGAAGTAAATTATCTAGTACTTGATGAAGCCGATCGAATGCTCGACATGGGATTTAATGATGATATCATGAAGATCATTTCATTTCTGCCAAAGCAAAGACAAAATTTATTATTCTCTGCTACTATGCCACCCAAGATGAGGGATTTGGCTCGTAAATTATTGAAAGACCCAGTTGAAATTAATATTGCTGTATCAAAGCCTCCCGAACAAATTGTTCAGCAAGCATACGTGGTGTATGAACAACAAAAAATTCCACTGATCAAATTCGTATTGAACAGTAAAGACTATACAAGAGTGATCATTTTTTGTTCTAAAAAACAAAACGTAAAACAATTGAGTGCAGAATTAAAGCGTGCAAAGTTCTCCATCGAAGAAATACATTCCGATTTATTGCAAGACAAAAGAGAACAAGTAATGCAAGATTTCAGGAATAAGAAATTAAAAATATTGGTTGCAACAGATATACTCAGTAGAGGAATTGATATTGAAGAAATTGAATTAGTGATCAACTTTGATGTACCTAATGATGGAGAAGATTATATACACCGAATTGGAAGAACAGCACGAGCAGAAAGCCAAGGAACAGCCATCACATTTATTAGTGAAGCAGAGCAAAGAAAATTTGTAGCTATTGAAGATTTATTAGGTAAGCAAGTAGACAAGATCCCTGTTCCAAATGAGTTTGGCGAAGCCCCAGCCTATTCACCAAAATCACATAGCACTGCTAAGAATGGTGGCAATAGATGGCAAAAAAGAAGATAATTTAGTTTGTAATAAATTTGATACAAACAGGAGCGCCTACTTTTATGCTGTTTTTAGTATTTGTAAGTAAACCGGAATTCTGGTCTCTTTTAAAAACCACAATTTCATCAGTGAGTTGATTGGCAACTAATAAAAAATTTCCACTTGGGTCAATACTAAAATTTCTTGGTCCTTTTCCTAAAGTAGACTGAGTGGCCACATAACTCAACGTCCCATCCGCAATAATTCTGAAAATTACCAACTCGTTAAATTCTCCTCTATTAGAAGCGTATAAATATTTTCCATCCGGAGAAATATGAATATCCGCAGCCCCATTTTTGCGTGTTTCATTGGGGTTGGTCATACTGATGTCTTGCATCAAAGACAATTTTCCATTTTTAAATTTCATTACATTAACAGTGCCATTTAATTCTTGAACAGAATAAGCAATTGACTTTTTTGGGTGAAATGTAAGATGCCTTGGTCCACTACCAGGCACTGTATTGAATACAGAGTTTGGTTTCACAGAAATAGGCATATTACTTTTAGAAAGATTTACATTGTATACCGAAATTTGATCAGTGCCCAAATCTTGTATCAACAGATAATCTTCATCTGGGCTAAAAATGGCAGAATGAACATGAGGTTTTTCCTGACGAGCTTTATTAACGCTTTTTCCAGTATGCTGAATCATTTGCGTATTATTAGTATCTAAACTACCATCTTTCAGTAATGGAATCGCTTTAAAATTTCCACCAGTATAATTGGACACAATAATATATCTATTCTTACTGTCGATGGTAACATGACATGGATGATCGCCTTGCGTAAATTCGCTGTTTAATTTGCTCATCTCTCCGGTATTTTTATCCAACTTCAAAGCAGTGATTCCACCCAATTTATTGCCTAATTCGTTTACCGAATAAATAAACTGATTATTGAATCCTGTGGTGAGAAAAGAGGGGTCGTCGATGGATTGTTTGCTTAAAAGTGCAGCGGTTCCTTTTTGGTTGTCGAAGCTGTAATAATAAATTCCTTCACTTTTGCCTGTATTGGTATAAGTACCAATAATCAATGCGTAGCTTTTATTATTTTTTTGTGCAAATCCATGTTGTAAACACAATAGAAGTATAAATAGAATTAATAAAGTTCTTTTAAAAATAGATGATGTAATAAAATACATAATAATGAGGTTAATTAAATTTTCGCAAAAATTTATTGATAAATATTTCTTGTAAAATATTTCTAAATAATGTTAAGTCATAAATTGGAATAAATCGCCAATACCCTTTGTAATTCAATATCCATTTGAATAATCTCCTAATATCTTTTTGCTTAAAACAACGAATCACATCTCTATAAAAAATTGCAATTTCCATTTTTTCACCTTTATTCAGTAGTGTATTTGGTGGAATAATATAGCTGGGATCAATTTTTTTCTTAATGGCTTCCGAAAAATTATTACCCGTAAATTGGCCATATGGCACATAAGCATTTGGCCTTAAATCTGCCTCTAATAAATAAAAAAAATCATCAGTGTTTTTATAAATTACCTGAATACTTGCAAAACCATTAATACCAAATGCTTCGCCTATTCTTTCTAATAATGCTTTTATATCATCCCTTAAAAAATACATACGACTGGTAGTAAAACTAAATTTCGAATTAATATAAGTGGCTACTTCTCCTGCATTGTAATTTAGTAAAATGCCATCGCTATAAAACGCTTCAATACCAATATCTGTACCAGTAATAAATTCCTGAAAAACAAAGGGATAATCTTTATTTAGTGTTTTCAATGCTAATTCAAAATCAGCTTGGTTATTACAAAGTATAATACCTCCCCCACCCCAACTAAGGTCTTGCTTTAGTAAGATAGGAAATTGTAAACCTATGTTTTTTGCATCAAAATCGGGTTCATGGTTATAGTTTAAAAAGGATGGAATGGTTATGCCGTATTTGATGCAGAGTTCATTCAGCCCATTTTTTGATCCCAATAATACTTTATTCTCTAGTTTGGTAATGGGCAAAATTCTTTTACAAAGTTCTTGAGTGTTGATATTTGAACATGTACTAAAAATGCTCAATAATTTTTCATCTGCTAATATGATCCAATCATAATAAGGATCATTGTTTTCAGAGAGTTGCATTAATCGGAGTTTGTACTCTTCAATGTCTGTAGGGCATTCAATCCAGTTATTGTAAAAACGATTTTTTAGCAGCCAAGATTTTTTTGAGCAATACACATCAACCGAACATCCTCCTTTAACTAAAACTGCAGGTAACTCCATGAGTGTATCCCAGTTTTCAATGCAAGCAACTAAAACTTTATACATATTAGTAGGTAAGGAGTTTTACGAATTTAATTATTTTATTTTACTTTATTTGATAATTATTTATTTCTAAATTATGGACTATTTTCAAAAAAAGAGAAAGAAGGCAAGAAACAACACTTCATACGCTAAACTTTCTATAAGTTCGTGGTAGAATATTAGTATGCGAATTTTAAAGTTAGATAGTTTAAGAGGCATTTTTAGTATTATGGTGGTTTTGCATCATTACGATGAAGCATTTCTACCAGCTTGGTTCTATCACCATTTTTTAATCAGAGAGGCTAAATTTTTTGTAGACTTCTTTTTTGTCTTGTCCGGATTTGTAATAGCTAGTAAGTATGCTGGAATTAGAACACAATCGGATTTAAGTGTATACCTTAAAAAAAGATTAATTCGACTTACTCCTTTATTGTTTTATACTACTTCCCTGTATTTAATTTTTCAATTGGGTTTTAATATTTTCTTTCCTTATTTGTTGAGTACTCAAGAATCTATTTCTACATTATTATTTGCTTATTTAGATACTATGACTTTTCTAAATTCCACGGAAGTATTTAATTCTTTATATAGCACTAATGTAGGTAATATGGGAATGAACTTTCCTTCATGGTCTATTTCTGCCGAATTAATTATCTATGTTTTTTTTGGTTGTACATTATTGTTTTCTTTTCAAAGTAAGTGGAATAGAAATCTCATTTTATTTTTTGTATTAATCGGGGCTATTGCTTTTTCGGTGTATAAGGGAATGTATTCTTTTACCGACGATTTTGGATATATAAGAGGAATTATTTCATTTATTCTTGGGTATTTTGTTTGGAATTTTACCAATAACAAATCAAAGTGGGCGCCAAATCTTTCAATGGTTGTTCCACCATTAATCATTGGAGCTTTATATTTTCTTCATCAACAAACTGGGTATCTGTATCAAATGATGGCTTTGGCTATTGTTCCTCTAATATTCGCTTTTTCTATTTTATTGATTGTGCAATCGGATGGAATATTAACTAATGTACTTTCTATTAAACCACTCACTTTTTTAGGTAAAATTTCTTATTCTATCTATTTAAATCAAATTATAGTGATTACTATAGTTCCGCATTTTCTTTTTCAAATATTCGAATTAAATCCTACAGGAAAAATTCAATTAGCAGTGCTAATTTGTAGTTTGATTTTTTTGATAGTATATAGTTTTTTAACAAATCAACTAGTTGAAACACAATTTGGCAAATGGTTAAAAGCTCGGTTTATTCCATCATACACCCTAGATTAAGCATTTTATGTATAGCAATTTATCATATACTTAGGATTATCGTATTTAACGAAAAATTTAGCCAATAATTGATTCTACAAAGATGAAGCCCAATAAGCTGTTGTAACTTTGCGGCCATCTAAATTAATGACATGATGAAAAAATTAGTTTTTGTTTTTGTAGCGCTTTTTTCTTTTGTACTTCAATCATATGACACTTCATCTACCCCTATTATCAATGATGATGTTTTGAATGCAACGCTAATGGCTTCAAAATTAAATATCAATGATAAAGCAGTAGCATTAGCAATAAAGGGCTATCAAAAATTAAAAGAACAAGGCAAATTGATTAATCAGCGTTATTTAACCATTGCCGACTTTAGCAAACCTAGTTCAGAAGAGCGTTTGTATATTATAGATATGGAATCCGAAGAAATGGTGTTACAAACATTAGTGGCACATGGAAAAAATTCAGGTACATTATTTGCAAAAAATTTCTCTAATACAAACGAATCAAATAAAAGTAGTTTAGGATTTTATATCACAGGTAATACCTATCAAGGTAAACATGGGGAATCCTTGGTATTAACTGGAATGGAGAATGGTATAAATGACAAAGCAGCTCAAAGAGCCATTGTTTTACATGGTGCCAATTATGTAAGTAATAACACAATAGCCCAAATGGGTTATCTAGGAAGAAGCCAGGGTTGCCCTGCGGTTCCAAATAACCAGGTTCAGCAGATTATTCATACAATACAAGGGGAATCTTGCTTATTCATCTATGCCCCAGATGCTAATTACTTAAAACAATCTAAGCTAGTAGGATAAAGTTTCAATAAAAATCCATTTTTTGAGCTAGTTCATTTAATTTAGGCAATCCAAAATTAAACACTATGCTAAGGATTGCTACACTGCTTTTATGTTTATTTACTGCTTCAATGGTTACAGAAGCACAAAATCTTCCAACACCAAAATCTCATTTTGGTTTTTCAATTGGAGATAATTATCATTTAGCCACATTTACCCAAACAGAAGCCTATTTAAAAAAATTGGCCGCAGTTTCAAAAAAAATGAAGTTGCAAAGTATTGGTAAAACCGAAGAGGGACGTGAGCAATACATGGTAATTGTTTCAGACCCAGCAAATCTGGCTAAGCTAGATAAATATAAAACCATCTCTCAAAAAATGGCAAGAGCAGAAGGCATTACAGATGCCGAAGCACAGACTTTAGCCAATGAAGGAAAGGCTGTTGTTTGGATCGATGGCGGATTACATGCTAATGAAGTATTGGGCATTCATCAATGGATTGAGTCATTGTATCAAATCATTTCTCGTGAAGATGAAGAAACAAAGCGAATCCTAAAATCAACTATCATCCTTTTTGTGCATGCCAATCCGGATGGTCAAGAATTGCAATCTAGTTGGTACATGCGCAATGCAGATACATTAAAAAGAAGTACTTCTAACTTACCACGCTTGTATCAGAAATACATTGGTCATGATAATAACCGCGATTTCTATATGACCAATATGAGTGAATCTAAGAACATGAGCTTGCAACAATATGTAGAGTGGATGCCACAAATTTTATACAATCACCACCAGACAGGTCCAGCAGGAACGGTAGTGGCAGGTCCTCCTTATAGAGACCCATTCAATTATGTATATGATCCATTATTGGTTACAGGCATAGATCAATTGGGTGCCGTAATGAGCAGTAGATTGAATGCAGAAAATAAACCTGGTTATACTATGAAGAGTGGTTCTGTTTATTCTACTTGGTGGAATGGTGGTTTAAGAACAACAGCTTATTATCATAATATTATTGGATTATTAACCGAGATGATTGGCAATCCAACACCCATGAAAATTCCTTTTGTTCCAAACAGGTTAATTCCGAATAGCGCTACTCCATTTCCTATTGAACCACAAAAATGGTATTTCAAAAGTTCTATTGATTATTCTGTTTCGCTCAATTATGCAGTGCTCAATTATGCATCAAGACATAAAGATGAGTTGTTGATGAATATCTATACAATGGGAAAAAATTCTATTGAGGCTGGAAGTAAAGATTTTTGGACAAAATCGCCTAGTAAAGTTGAAATAGCCAATGAATTAATTAAGAACGACCCTAGAGCAGAAAGAAACGATTCTATATCATTAAGCATTTATGATAAAGTATATAAAGATCCACAATCGCGGGATCCAAGAGGATATATCATTCCAATTAATCAAACTACTACAGCTACTAATTTTGTCAATATTTTAATTAAGAGTGGAATACGAGTAGAGAAAGCCACCGCAAATTTTTCTGTTGGCAATAAAAAATATTTAGCCGGATCGTATATTGTAAAAACTAATCAAGCATTTCGACCACATGTGATTGATATGTTCGATCCACAAGATCATCCAAACGATTTTCAATATCCTGGCGGACCACCAGTGCGTCCATATGATGCAGCTGGTTGGACACCTGCTTATACCATGGGAGTTGAATTTGAAAGGGTATTAGAGCCATTTGATGGTCCCTTTCAAACGCTGCCATATGGTGTAGAACAGAAAACAGTAGGAGCAATTGAAAAAACTGTCGATACTAAAAGTTATAGCTTTTCTACTAAAGACAATGCCAGTTTTATTTTAGTAAATGATTTATTAAAGACTGGAATTGCAGTAGAAAAAACGAACGAACAGTTTATTGTTGCAACAAGTGCAGCAGCATTACCTATTTTAGACAAAGCAGCAACTCAATATGGAGTTAAAATTACTGCTACAAATTCATCATCTAAAACGCCTTCTGTAAAATTAAAATCAAAGAGAATTGCTTTATGGGATGTATATGGTGGATCGATGCCATCTGGTTGGACAAGATGGATTTTTGAACAGTATCGCTTTCCATTCACAGTTATTTATTCAAAAGAAATAGATGCAGGGGCTTTAAAAAATAAATATGATGTGATTGTTTTTGTTGGAGGAGCTATTCCTACTCTTCGAACTGAAGCTCCAGGAACTGGTGGTGGCGGAGGTTTTGAAGGAAGAGAGCCCAATGAATCGGAGATACCAGAAGAGTTCCGTGCCAATTTGGGTAGAATTACTGCAGCAAAATCAATTCCTGCATTGAAGGAATTTGCAGATGCTGGCGGAACGATTGTAACTATTGGAAGCAGCGCCAACTTAGCCTATCATTTTAAATTGCCCGTTCGTAATGCTTTAGTTGAAATGGTGAATGGAAAAGAGCGCCCATTGCCAGGAGAAAAATTCTATATACCAGGATCGGTTATGCAAGTGGCAGTGAATCCTCAACACAAAGCCAACTGGGGAATGAAAAATACTGCGGATGTATATTTTAGTGCAAGCCCGGTATTTAATTTGATGCCAGATGCTATTGCTAATGGAGATATCACTCCTTTAGCTTGGTTTGCTTCTGATAAAACATTGAGAAGTGGATGGGCTTTTGGACAATCTTACTTACAAGATGGGGTTGCTGCCTTTTCGGCTAAAGTAGGTAAAGGCAAATTATTGGTCTACGGACCTGAAATTACTTTCCGTGGACAAACACATAGTACTTATAAAATGTTATTCAATCAATTATATGGTGAGGAGTAAATTATTTAATCCCCCAAACTTTTATGGATAGATTCTTTATTTCCATATCAATGGGTTTCATTGAAAATAAAGAAACATTAAAATAAGGGGTATTGGTATTAACTACATCTTTCAAAGCAATCATATCGTTGGTAGCAACGCTATTCCAAGTAGATGCATTGAATTCACCTGTTTTGGTAATTTTCACCAATTCATGATTGGAGTAAAAATTAAAATTTCTTTTATGATTGGTAGAATCGATCAATGAAAAAAGAAATGAAGCATAATCAGTAGAAGCAGATTTTGCGAATCGAATTTCGGCAGATACACCTACCATAATGTAGGTGTATTTTTTTGAATATACTAGATCTTTCATTAAACTGGTATGCGAAATAGAAGTAGCTATTTTTAGGATACTACTGTCTCTTGACTCAAATAATAAATCTTTGTTTCCTAACTCCTGCAATTCTTTTTCGGGATAAATTTTATTATTGTAACAAACATAGGAGTTGATTATTTTAAAATTATTCAACAAACTAGTGATATGAGTTTTAATAGAATCATTTTTGTAAGGAGTCATCGTTAAATCAGCGCCGAGCTTATACAATTCTTTATCAGAAATCATATACTCTTTCCAGATATAATCTTCAATTGAACGGTTGGAATACATGAAGGGCATGCTTTGCTGATTCCTGAAGGATGCATTGGTATCTAATGAACTTGCCAACCAATTTATTTTTGCAGGTTGATAGGGTAAATTTGGATATTGATGAAGCAACATCGAAACAATAGTAGGCGATAAATTATTATGCGAATTAACGGCATACATTTTCTTTGGTGCCTTGAGCATAGGTGAGTAAATAATTAATGGAACATGATAGTCATCTATGCTAGAAGTGGAGGGGAAAGAGCCAATATGATGATCTCCTGTAATAATAAAAATAGTGTTATTGTATTCTGGCCTTTTTTTATACTTCGAAAAAAAATCTTTGAAACTATCGTCTGCAAACATATAAGTGACCATTACTTTTTTGCATTCTCTTAAAATGGTTTTAATGCCTCGGTCTACTTTAAGTGTTTTTAATTTTTGATCGAATAGTTTATCGTATTTGGGTTTCTGTTCAAATAAATATGGTACATGTGTTGTTGCGGTATGGTATATATTTAAATATGGTGTTGTGGGTTCGCTTTCTAATAGTTCTAAACTTTGATTGAACAGTGCATCATCGGGATAGCCCATGCCCCATCCTTCATTTCCAGCACTCATTTTTTTGTATTGCTTATTAAAATGGAGCAAAGACATATCTGTTCCCTGTAAACGAATGAAACCGCCCATGTTATCAAAATCGGTATTCGACCCGGTTAAGAATCGTGTAGTATAGCCATTGGCTTTCGCTATTTTAATCAATGATAAATGATCTGGCATTATATTGATGGAAGAAAAACCAGTTTTTCCATATGGTAATGATCCTTCAATGGCAGGATGTGCAGCAAAAGTTCCTGGCGAAGTACTTAAGAAATTATCCCAACTCAAACTCTTATTGCTGAGTGAATCTAAAAAAGGAGTAAAGCTTGTTGCATAGGCATTCTCTCCGCTAAAATCTTTTGATAAACCTTCAGTTACAATAATAACAATATTCGGAGGCTTTACTGGATCCAAATTAAAAAAGGAACCAAGCACATCTGGATCATTGCTTTTTCTAAGTAAAGGAAATTCAGTGCTGGTGAAATTGAAAGGCTGGTTTTGCTGATAAAATTCAATGGCGTTTTGCAGCTCTTTGGAGTTAAGTCTATTCGCATCAAAATCATTTTTTGTGTAAAAGAAATAATAAGAATCGGAAATAAAATAAGCGAATTTATTACAAGTTAAATAATAGGCATTTCTATTTTTAAACTGGTTGGAAGAAGGATTGGCAAAACCTATCGTTACTAAAGCAATGATTGCTAGTGCCCCCGACAATCGGATAAAAAAACGGGTATAAATCAGTTTTGAAAAAACCAATTGGTACAAGAACCAATACATGACAAAATACAAAACGAATGGAATAAAAACAATGATTCCGCTGGTAATCATCTGTTTGGTGGTAGACCATAATTCAAAAAAGGTTCTGTTGAATAATTCGTGATCAAATGGATTACTTCTTTCGGAATAAGTTATTATTAATGAGATGTACACGGTTATTAGCAAAAAATTCAAACAATGCAAAACAAAAACCCCCATCTTTTGATTGAATAAATAAAAGACCAATATAAGTGGTAAGACGAAAGTGTAATAAATGAGAACTGCCCAAATATCAAAAAAAATGCCAATCAATTCATACAAAACAGCGTGTTCAATAATTGTTTTTTGTGCAACAATTAAGTATTCAAAAGCCCTAACTCCTATTATTGTTAGCATAAAAGGAACAGCAACAGATATATATTTTTGAAAAAAATGATTGAATAATTGACGCCTCATTTAGACCATTTAGTATTATGTGAACCTGCAAAACTAATCAATTATCCAAATAAGCATTCATTCAAAAACAGCATCAAAAGTTTAATTTAGTATTTGCAAAAAAGTAAAGTAATAAGTTGCTTTCCATTGCTCATTTCCAATGTAGTAGTTCAACTACAATAAATACCGTTATTTCACTGCAGTTTCATAGGATAGGGCTATTATCTTGTGCTTGTTAAATATCCTATTCCAATGTATAGAACCAAGAAAAGAAAAATCAAAGAAAAAGGGTTTGTAATTACCTTTTTGATTGTATTAATGGCAATTTTTTTCGCATAATTCTTTATGTAAATTTTTAGTTTACTTGCCATTATGTAAAAAGCGAAGTCGGTGCTGACTTCGCTTTTTTTGGCTATATATTAAGTATATATTTTTTACAACAAAGTCAAAGAAAGTGTTTCCTCTTCTACTTAATTCATTCATTCACCAAATATCTTAACAATATTTATCATTATTCAAAGTGAAAAATTGAGTGAAACTTATAAGTCATAAACTATTGGATGTAACATTTTACTTTACATATATGTCAACTTCAGGGTATCAATTTTTTATCAACTTAATATATCATGAAAACCATTGAAAGCACAGTTAAAAAGCCAATAAGGAGAAGAGTAATCGGAAGATATGACATTATCCTAAATGTTAGTTTTCAGGAAAGTATGATTCGATTTGGGGTTCTTTTATTCTTACCATTATTGATATTGTTGATTGATAAACGCCTTGTCATTTATACTGCACCAGTAATTGGATATTTATTTATATCCGCCATTATTCAATTTTGTGTATTCAAATATATTTGGCAACGGTATATTAAACATGATCCTACTCCTGTATTACCTGAATATGGGAAAGATCCAAATTATCCGGATGAATCTGTTTAATAAAAACCATTGTAGAAGCATATTCTAATAATTTTTTAGAATAACTATAGACTTGTTTGATCAAAATCAACTTTTATTCTGTTAAGTAATAATCTGAACACACATGCAGACTAATTTACATGGCGTTAAAACAACAAATCAATATTGTTTGGTTAAAGAGAGATTTACGTTCTCAAGATCATCTTCCCCTGCATCTTGCGGAGGAAAGCAGCCTACCTTACCTTATTATTTTTGTATTTGAGCCATTGATGATGGCTTATCCGGATACAAGCCTGAGGCATTTACAATTCCAGTACCAATCGATTACTCAGCTAAATAAAAAGTTGAGTACATATAACAAAGAGGTTATCATTTTTAATACCGATATCGTTACTGTATTTGATATTATTCAAGCTCAATTTACAATTACAACAATTTTTAGTTATCAAGAAAGCGGAATACAATTGACCTATGATCGGGATCAACTGGTTAAAAAGTATTGTAAAGCAAATCAAATAGAGTGGAGAGAATCACAAAGAGATGGCATAGTAAGAGGTATCAAAAATAGAATAGGCTGGGATAAGCAATGGTACGCTAACATGCACAATCCAGTGATTGTAAATCAATATAAAGCACTGACAGATTTACCATTTCATAATCCGTACCCTTTAAGTAATGCATTGCTAACATCATTCAATGCTTACCCAAAATCCTATCAGCCTGCGGGCGAAGATTTTGCATTTAAGTATTTACAGACCTTTATAAGTGACCGCGGTCAAAACTATAGCAGGCATATTAGCAAGCCAAACGAAAGCAGGATAAGTTGTGGACGGATTTCACCCTACTTGAGTTGGGGTAATATCTCAATCAAGCAGGCTTATCAATTCATTTATAATGCTACAAAAGGGGCAAAAAAAAAATCAACTTTTGCTAATATGTTAACCCGTTTGAAATGGCATTGCCACTTTATACAAAAATTCGAAGTGGATTGCAGTTATGAAACAAAATGCATCAATGCGGGCTATGAACTGTTGGAGTATTCTAAAAACATAGAATACATTGCTGCGTGGAAAGAAGCGAGAACTGGATTCCCTTTAGTGGACGCTTGTATGAAATGTTTACAGGAAACGGGATGGATTAATTTTAGAATGCGAGCAATGTTAGTTAGTTTTTTTTGCCATCATTTATACCAAGATTGGAGAGCAGCTACCTATCATTTAGCTCAATTGTTTTTGGACTATGAGCCTGGGATACATTACACTCAATTTCAAATGCAAGCTGGAACAACAGGTATTAATACGATTAGGATGTACAACCCAATTAAACAAAGCTTAGATCATGATCCAGAAGGCATATTTATAAAAAAGTGGTTACCTGAATTAAGGCCTCTTCCCAAAGAACTTTTGCATGTACCTTATAAGATGAGTTTAATGGAGCAAGAGATGTTGGGGGTGATTATTGGCAAAGATTATCCATACCCAATAGTGGATATTGAAAACGCTGGAAAAGAAGCCCGGAAAAATATATGGGGTCATAAAACGAATGCCTTAGTAAGGCAAGAGAATAAGCGAATTTTAAATACACACTGTAGGTAAATACATAAACCATAGTACGGGCCCATCTTAGATATCCGTCGACCAAAAAAAACAGCCGGAGTTAAATAGCTCCGGCTGCTTTTTTGTAAACTGTAAGTATTGTTATTTTAAAGTAACCGTTCCAACATTTGTTGAAGAACCATTGGTGACCACAACGTTGGTGAATGTTGTATCTCTATATGTACCGGCGGTTGCACGAAAAGCAACTTTATAGGTACCAGCAGGAATACCTCTCAATATATATGCGCCCGTTACCAGGTCGGCAGGTGTAGAGGAGATCGTATCAGCAACATTTGCAATAGCAAATACCCAACCTTTAGCGGCAACAGGTATTACCACGCCATTGATGGCTCCAGATTCCGCCTGAGTAAAGGTTCTGATCACAGGTTTCAGAATGTATGAACCTGCACCGGTTTGAACAATTGATCTTGCAGCATCAAAGTCGATCCATAAACGATAATTAACACCAGCGACAAGATCTGCTTTGACGTTCAGTTTGAGACCAGATTGTTGCGCAGAAGGCGTAGTCAATGGAAACAAAACGCCACCGATCACAACACTATTGTTTGTACCAAGTACCAGTCTGATCTGGTTGATACGTCCTGCAGGCAAAACGATGGTACCCAATAAAGTATCTAGACCGTTTTTAAAATCCAGCAGGTTATAAATACCTTTTCTTCCAATATTTAATGTCTGCCAGTCGTTTTCCGACGCGTCTGTTGACGCTTTCACTTGTACGCTCTGGATATCTAAGTATACTTTATCGTAAGCAGCGGGTGCGTCTACGAGATAAACGCTCATTGTTGCACTCGCACCTGAGTCAGCATTTTTTGAGCATGAGACCCATGTGAGCAATGCACAGGGGATAAAGAAAAGAAGTAGCTTTTTCATTTAATTGGTTTTTTAATTAATAATAATCTTACATAAGCATTGTAAATACCATGCCATACTGCTTACACCTTTCTGATAGATGTTACATAAATGCTATTAAGGACTAAAAACAGCCTTTAAGGAGTATAAATATGGAATCCGCGATTTTTTCAAAACATGTTTAATTTGCTCTAGCAAACCTTACTGGAAAATCCAGTCAAATACAACCTCTCAAAAATGGGAGGCTCATAAACTTTTTTAAGCTTTACTTTTTAGCGAAAGAAATTTTTAAATTCTTGTCGAATAAAAACAAAAAGTGCCGGAAAAATTGGCAATTAATCTGTCAGGAATTTTAGAAGCTAAAACGCCTTACTTTAAGTAACTTTATGGTCAACTATAATCATGAGTATTACTCTAGTTTTACATAAAGCACCACTTAAATCATTGGACGAAAAAATGAATGATTTAAATTATTGGCTGGCACAACCAATAGTAAAAAGACTGGAAGCTGTGACGTTTCTAATATCACAAAGAGTAGATTTAACTACCACTCGATTAGATAAGACACATATAGTAAGAAGAAAACTGAAAGCATGATATTAGCACAAGACTTTAAAGATGCTTTCCTTAATAAGTTACATATAGATGTTAATGGAATTGAAGTCAAATAAATTGGTCTTTAAAGCAAAGTATTAACTTACATATCGCATATCGCAAATCGCGATATCCGATATATTCCTTATCTTTGTTTCATGAGAAAGCATAATGGGATGCGTCCGCAGGATATTGTAATCCTGCTAGGCATCATATCTTACGGGAAAAAAGATTGGCTCATCAAAGACCTGGCAAATTCGTTATATATCAGTCAGTCTGAGGTTTCTGAATCATTGAATCGAAGCCAAACGGCCGGTCTAATCGACTATAACAAACGTCGGGTAAACCGTCTTGCCCTATACGAATTCCTCGAATTCGGTCTGCCCTATGTTTTCCCGGTACAGCCAGGACCCGTCGTAAGCGGTGTGCCTACTGCACATTCTCATCCTGCACTGAAAGACAAAATAATAAGTGAACAGTTCTACGTTTGGCCTGAACCTGGAGGATCTGTTAGGGGATTTGCTGTTGAACCATTTTACAACAAACAAGTAAAAGCTGTAAAAGAGAATGACGAACTTTACAAGCTGCTTGCAATGGTTGATGTGTTACGTATAGGCAAGAGAAGAGAAACAAAATTTGCTAAAGACATACTCGATAAAAGTATACTACATGAATCTTCATCATAACATCACAAGGATTAAAGCAGTCTATAATGCACTAGGCCCGCTAAAAGATAAAGTGGTCTTTGTTGGTGGAGCTACAGTTTCATTGTATGCGCAATACGAAAATGGTATATCCGAAGATTTGGTACGTCCTACTGATGATGTAGATATACTAATCGAACTTTGGGCTTATCATGATTATGCCATATTAGAAGAGCAGTTACGCTCCATTGGTTTTCAAAACGATGTAGAATCTGGTGTTATCTGCCGTTATAAAATACATGGCATAATAGTAGATGTGATGGCCACTGGAGAAGGTATACTTGGATTCGGCAACAGGTGGTACCCAGATGGATTTAACCAATCAATGAAAGTTAATCTGGATGATCAATATACCGTACCTATTTTTTCTGCACCATACTTTGTAGCAACTAAGTTGGAAGCTTTCAAAAGCCCTACCCGAAAAGACAACAACGATGGCAGGATGAGCCAGGACTTTGAGGATATTATGTTTCTCTTTGAACATAGAAAATCTATCTGGCAGGAAATGAGCGAGTGCGACCCTGAACTCAAAGCATACCTGCAAGCAGAATTTAAAAAGATTTCAGCACATCCTGCTTTTCAAGAATGGGTAGACGGTCATGCAGGATATGGTTACCCACCTGCTACCTATATGATTATTAATAATCTTGAGGAATTTATTAATAGATCATAATTTTTACTATTCCTCAGTCGGGTTGCATTTGACGAGGGAGTTTTTATTTTTAGATAAATATTCATTCTTCTTTGCAAATAGTGGTACAAATAAAAAAGCAGCTTTCAACTTTCGTTCATAACTGCTTGATTATTATGTGGGCCCACCTGGGCTGATCTAGCCCCGATGATAATCGGAGCCCTGATTATGAGTGGAATCAGAAACTTTCCAATGGTTGTCTTACACTGATATTGGTTATCAATTTAAAATAGATCTATTTAAAGTGTCCATCTATTATCATTGTTTATCATAAAACTTGGGGTAAAACTTGGCGTGTTTTTTTTAATGGAGTTGATTGTTTAACTGCAATTGCGAAATCAAGAAACCGAATCGGATTTTCTAAAAAATGCTGGTAGAAACTTATCAGCGGAAGTGTTTTGGGGATGTTAAAAAACAACTTTTATAAATAGTCTTTTATCAATTCTTTAATTTCTTTATCAGATAGATTATCGATTTCTCCTTTGCTGTAAATAGAAAAAAGTAGAACAGTGGTTGGTGTAACTTTTACAAAAGACAAAACCCTAGCACCACCAGACTTATCCTTGTTTTTTGATGCTATTGCTAAACGGATTTTGTAAATATCGTTTCCAAGCGGTGTCCCAATAGTAGGGTTTTCTTCTAGTTCAGTAAACAGCACAGCCAGTTCTGTTTTAAGAGAAGGATATTTTTTTGAGAGTCTTTTAGCTTCCTTTTTAAAGTTGGAAGAAAGTTCGATTCTATAACTCATTCAAAAAATCTTTAGCGGATGTGGTTTTAAGTTTCCCCTTCTTAAAAAGTTGCATTTCTGTTAACCCAGCCTTGATATTATCCAAAACATTTTCTTTGACCGGCTCTTTATCCATTTCAATTTTTTTAACGTAATGCAAGTTTCTAGCCAGTTCTACAAAGTGGTTATATTCCTTATCAGTAGTATATACCGTTACCTGTCTCATGTTATCTTCAAGTTTATATTCTTAAATAAAATTACCACTTTTTTAGCTTCATTAAAACAATTTCATTGATCACTATTTCCCCAGAAAACCATGAAACCTGACGTGAATTTGGCCTTTTCCTCATTAAAATAAAAAACCAACTACTTTATAAAAATTAAGTGATTGATTATGTATTTGTTAAAGGTTGGCTATGAAGAAAGGCCCAGAAACACTTGTTAAATTACCACCAGCAATTAAAAGTACGAGTTCCACGAATCATATAAAAGTATAAACGAGTTAATTATGGCTGCGTTTTTGGGAGTTATTGAACTTATGAATCTTAAAATACTGTGCTTTGAGACTTGCTTTTGCGTGGAAGATTGCCATTTCAGTTTATCCAACAGACTTTTTGTTCATTTAATCGCAACTTTAATCACTTGGCTAAAAACACTGAATTCTCTGGTACAGAGAAGAAAGCTATTTCAAGTACTGATATTGGTATTTAACACATAAAAAAGAGAACTAAACATTACCAGAAGGGTATTTTTGTCCATTCTTTAAATTTAAATAACACAATATGACAAATCAAATATTTTCAAAAGAACAATTAGCATCAATTCTCATGAAAAATGGGTTTGAAAAATACCCTGACGATAATTATTATGCTTACTCCAATAAGGAACTAGATATTAGAATCAACAAAAATGGTGTTCTATGTATTTACGATAAAACAAATCATAATCTAAGAGAAACTGGTGTTCAAGAAATTGTATTTGATATTTTTGAAATTACTGGTAAAAAATTAATATTTAAGTATTAATTGGGTGTTGCAATTTGAAGGAGGTTACATTGAAATAAATAATTATTTATTTGCTTAAACCAATTATTGTTATGGCATTAAAAAAAATATCAATTACTAAAGCAATCGAAATTGTTGATTCATACGGAAAGATTTTATCAGCAAAAGAAAAACGGTGGTATCCAAATTCATTTTTGCAATTTTACGATTTAATCAATGCCATAAATATAGTAATTGCGTATAGATATTATGACTATTCTAGAAAAGATGACCCTAATGCATACGAAATAGTTTTAAACTGGGTAAAAGGTATCGAACAAAGCTATTTGTATTATCCATACCATTTTATAAAAGATGAGGACTTTTATGAACTTAATCGTATTGATAAAAATTCAAAAGAATACATTAAAATGGGGCGAAAGTTTGCAGACATAGAAGAAGCGTTTTTTCATGAAGTTCATTTTAATTGTATGGATTCTACTTTTAATTTTTTAGATTTCTATAAATCAATTGGACCAGAAAATAAAAATTATTGGTATTTAGTTTATTCAAAACTCAAAGTTGAAATAGATTATGACGACAATCGTTTACCAATAAATAAATATTATAACAAATCCTTTAACACAAATTCAAAATTTATAGAAAAGATAAAGCTATGGGTATATTTGTCGCTCTTTATTTATACAAGTGTTTTTTTATACTTTTCAAAATATAATTACACTATTTTAAAATTATATTTGAATTTCACTTTAATCCTTGTAGCGTATTATTTAACAAAACATTTTCTAATAAAAGATTTTTTTGAAAGAGACCATTCACTTTCTAAAATTGAGAAATATGGTGCTTTATTTAAGACGTTTATTTATGTATTTGGAATATCATTTTTTCTACCTGCATTGAAATTTGGTGGTGATAGTTTTCATATCGAATCTATTCTAAAATATTTTACTTTACTAATTCTTCCTTGTATACTGGCCTATTTTGAGATATTAAAGAAGGAACAATTTGCAACAGAAGATGAAAAGCAACAAATAAAAAAAGACTTATTGATGAATGAAAAGGGATCTAATCGTTTTAGTTTCCACCTGCATTGATACTTTATAGAATATTCCATTTTTTTAAGCAATGCTTCTAATCGATCTGCATAACCATGAATGTCTGATCAATAAACAATTCGATAATTATGAAAGCAGGATTTCTTTATTTATGTTTTTTATTATTAACTTTTTATGTATCTGCCCAAGAATACAAAAAAATAATACCAATTACAATAAGTATAATGGAGCGCTTACAGATTAAAATAAGAAATAGTTATAATGAAAATTCTATTTTACCTAAAATATTAGTAGACGATGATCAAATTGGGTACTCGGCTGAATTTAATTTGGACATCACTAATCCTATTATTTCAATGTCAACCAATACATATTTATTGTGTACAAGTCCAAAAGAATATTATTCTAATTTTAGAATTACTGAGATCCCCAAGGAAATAATATTCATAGATAGTTTAAGGCATATTTCTTCTCTTATTCATGAAATATCTCACTTTTTAGAAGACACTACCATGTATAACTTAAAAACTCTTTACCCCAGTGCCCATTGTAGAAGTGGAGAGGTGTTCTGTTTTGTCAGATACCCAGCTGAGTTTAATGCTTATGCAGTAGGGGCAGCATTTGTACTTAGCAACATAAACAATAATAAATTTAATGAAATTATGAAAATGCAAAAAAGTATAAAGGAGAAAAAAGTTGAGGTGATTAATCAAGTGTACTATTACATTTATAAATATCCTGATTTTATAAGACCACTCATAGTTACAGATTTACTCTGAATATAATCATTATGTAAACAAAAAAATGAATAATGACCTCCCCCCGAAAAAACGGACTAATGTAAATTA
Organism: Sphingobacteriia bacterium; assembly: GCA_031429515.1. Classification (GTDB taxonomy): domain Bacteria; phylum Bacteroidota; class Bacteroidia; order Chitinophagales; family Chitinophagaceae; genus Sediminibacterium. Next base: position 4,391 of record JANOZT010000085.1, on the reverse strand, counting down.
GAACAATATTGTGGAATTGATCTTTCAACCTCTTTGGATGGAACAATCTGGATTGATGTTATTTGTACAGGAAATACAGTAGAAGTCGGCATTGAAAATACCCTTAATGAAGTAACAACCGAAACAATTGGTGGAAATGGGTTGGGATTACGATTGGTAAATGAGCGCATTGAGATCTATAACAAAACCTATTCTGATTCTATCTCCTTGGAAGTTGCTAAAAACATGATTCATTGTACCAGAGGGTACAGGGTAGAAATATATTTCAGATGTTAATATCGGTGTTTTAACCTCAAAACTTGGCGTGAACTTGGCGTAAAATAAAAAAAGGTCTCAGCAGTAAAATGCTGAAAACCTTGATTTTATTATGTGGGCCCACCTGGGCATGATCCAGGGACCCCCTGATTATGAGTGGAATCATTAACTTTCCAACGGTTGTCTTACATTGATATTGGTTATCAATTCTAAATAGATCTATTTAAAGTGTCCATCTATTATCATTGTTTATCATAAAACTTGGCAAGAAACTTGGCGTGTTTTGAAAATCAACGAGATATTAAACCTAGTAGGAACTTCGCATGTCTTAATTTCGCCACTTTTCTAAACCAATTTTTTTAGCATATTCAATTAATTCCTCTCTTGTATTAACACCCAATTTTCGATAGAGATTGCTTCTATGGTAATCTATTGCTTTTGTTGAAAGGAACATTTTCTCTGCAATTTCTTTTAACTCATATCCATCAACTTTATATTTGATAAACTCCATTTCTAAATGAGTAAACGGAATTTTACCATGAAACTTATTTTTTTTCCAATTTAGCGGCTCTTTTTGCTGGGGTAAGTAGTGTTGATTCTTATAATATCCAAATTCCAAAAATTCCATAAAAACAGTTTTAAAATTACATTTTGCATCTGATTTGTCCATGAACCCATGAACTCCGATATTAAAAAGGTGCTGTATAGCATTGGGTTCAATTACTAGAGAAATGATTAGTATTTTACTAGTAGGATATCGTTCTTGTAAATGTGGTATTAGATCGTACCCACTCATCACAGGCATCGACAAGTCTACAATCGTTATATCTGGTATTTGATTGCTTTTTTCGAGCGCTACCAATAATTCTTTACCATTACCTCCTTCTGCAATGATATCAACTTCTACTTGAGATTGAATCATTGATAAAATTCCTTTTCGAATCAAGGCATGATCATCAGCCATAGCGAGTTTGATTACATTCATGGATTATTGGATTCTTAAATTTAAAATTAGTGGTTTTTATAATATGATTAGACTGTGTCTTTCCACAGGTAGCGTTTAATTATTAAGATATAATTCTCGGTTCTTATTAAACAAGCATTAATTATCTCTTCAAAAATTAGGCACACACCTAAATTTTTATTGGAAATAAAAGTTTCATTTTGAAAAATATTCAGGCCAGAATAACGGGATTACTCCTTTATTACCCGAAACTGCAGGCCAGCAGCAAAAAAAAAGGACGTTGGTAGAAAACGAAACTACTTGGGATTTGATCATTCGCAACCTAGTCAAAAACGCAAAATGAAAAATAAATTAATTATTCAAAACCAATTTATGAAACTAAAGCTTCAATAAATTAATCGTTTAGTCAATCTCACCTCAATTTTATTAATTTTCTTTTTTATAAGTTGTCAGAAAAGCAGCAGTGTAATAGCTCCATTAGAAACAGAAGGGAGTAAATTTATAACAGAAACTAAAATCTATATTCATAGTAATTCAAATTTATCTGATAAAATAAATTGGGATTCATATAAAATTATCCGTGAAGATAACAAAGTAGTTGGAGCTCTCATTGGGATTAAAGATTCTAAAGAAGATAGGCTAATTTATTTAAATAAGAGTGGAGTTATAACTAGTAATATTTTCGCTTTAAAAGATTTAATTAATGATATTCCAACTAGGGTAGATATTTATACTCTTGATTACTCATTACTCAAGAGTATTAGCATAAAAGATAATAAATTCAATAACATTGATTCAAAAAATTCAGATAAAAGTTTTAGCACTAATGGAATCAAAAGTAATTCAGATGATGGTGCAATAATGCAGGGTTCAGGAGGAGATGCTATAGTCTTTTCAATTAAATATCAATATAACAATGGAGGTTACAATGGAACTGCTTTAAATCTTGGACTTTTCACAAATAACTCAGCTTTTAACTCTAGTTTCGTAGCTATGGTATCAGGTGAAAATGGTTACGGAGGAAATGGCGGAGTATTTCCAATAGATGATGAAGAGGGGTACATTCTTCTTTCTTTTGGCCCACCAAGAAGATTAAAAGGTACAATTCGAAAAGAATCATTTCCAGACCCAATAAATAATCCTTATACTAAATTAGTTGAAATGGAGTTTGTAGGTTTTGATCAATGGCAGCCGAATAATTATGTATCAGGGCCACATGCTAGATTATATTTTGAGGTTGATATGCATACAAATAAAATTATTCCAGGATCAATTTCAGGAAGCGTTACTGGACTTTCACTAAGTCGCACATATAGCTTCAACAGAATTTTAAGTATGACCGATCTGCCTTCTTCTTTGTGGTATAAATTGGGTACTAGAATAAGATCAATATGGTCTTATACTACTACAGCAGGATTACTTAATGTCGGAACTGATCACCTTTGGGAGTTCGAATATTTGGTTCTTCCTAATGGAAATTTCGAAGTAATTTTAACTAATGTAGCGCCTTGGTAATAAAAAACTTTATTTATGAAAAAATTAAGTAAAATATTTTTATTAATTCTTTTTTTGGTCTGTATTATTCAAATAATTTATTTTTCAATTGGCTACTTTGATTTTTTAAAATCTAGAATTCAAAAAGTCAAAAAAAATCGAAAAGAAGAATTAAATATTCAATTAAGTGAATTCACATCTGACTCAAATACAATTAAATCAATACAAAATAATTATTGGTATAAGATGGCTCAAACTACCAAACACGAGGACTCAGTATCGATTTATTTAAGTACTGCTGTTAAGGAAGTTGTTGATTCTCCAAAGGTCAAAAAAAATTAGTACATATTAAAAAAAGTTTCATTCAAGTTGAGATTGAAATATTAATTGTATCATAAGTTAAAAATATTTTAGATATTTAATTTAGTAAACTACGTTTCTATTTTATAAATGGTTTTAAAAAATGTATTAAAATAAAAAGTCTTGACATTTTTCTGTGTCAAGACTTTTTATTGCATTTTGATAGAATAAATATTTTAGCCAATTTTATTCAGCTTGTAGGCTCCCCTTATTTTAGTGCCAGCGGTTGTTAGAGTTTTCTAAGTTATTCATTTTTTTGTTTCCAATGATTTTATCCACTAAACAGCTCTCTTCAATTTTTTGATTATTTGCGTTCGCTGTTTGTGGATTATGCTCTAGATGTATATAATTCTATATTACCTTCATCTCAAAAAGTATTTGTAAATGATTGGATAGGTTTAGATGGCGTTAGCCAACTAGGATTTAATTTTGGAACAACACCAAATGGGTTGTATAAAAAATTATATGATATGCGGAATGGAAACAATCATGTTGGGATAGTTATTTTTAATGCTCAAGCTAGTAATGGACCTTGTAACTAAATAATTATGAAATACAGTAAATTATTTATTTTTAATTTTGCATTCTCTGTTTGTTGTTTTTTAATTCCATTAATTTACTATCATCTTTTTGATGAACAACATAACTCATTGGGTGCTGGATTCCGTCAAGCTTTTTTACTTTTAATTCAATTTTTAATTATACTAATTCTAACTATTTATAAAGTATTTAAAACACAAAACAAAATAGTTGTTTTTAAAGAACTTATAACTGCTATTTTTGCTATAATCTGTGCTAATATAATTTATTATATTCTAGAAAATACTTTTGACTTATTCAAATTTTAGAATAGGCTCCAACATGGAAAATCTAAGAGATTTACATCCCTAATACCATCTATGCTTAACCCCCGTTAATTCCGTCATACTCCTTGATGAATGATTCTACTTCAATAGGTTTCCCGTATCTCAGTTTCATCCAATATCCATTTTTTGGTAAGGGGATTTTGAAGATCGTGCAGGTTTTTCTTAGCTCGCTTTCTCCGATTCCATACTCTTTTGCTATGTTAGAAATAGGCTTAGCCCAAACAAGATCGTAAAACTCTTTCCGAGTTAATTTTGTGGTGCTCATTTTGCAATATTTGATTACTATAATTTAGAAGAAAAGGATTTTAACCTCAAAACTTGGCGTGAACTTGGCGTGTTTTTTCTGCAATAAAAAACCACCTACATTTTTTTGATGTAAGTGGTTGATTTTCAAGGTCAATTTAAGTGGGCCCACCTGGGCATGATCCAGGGACCCCCTGATTATGAGTCAG
>JANOZT010000084.1:0-4495 GCA_031429515.1 Sphingobacteriia bacterium | reverse complement strand
CGTATTCCCTTTGCAGTAACCCAAGACATTCAAATCAATTTAATGCAAACCCTACTTTTATATGCCATCATTATGTTGATGGCGTTTGGGATTTTAAAGAAAAATAAATCATCTATCTACATCGCGCTATTATGCTTGATTTTTTGCTCAGCTATGCATGCCAATGATAAAATAAAAGCGGCATCACAGTGTAAATTGATGGTATACTATCTGCCTAAAAAAACTGCAGCAGATATTTTTATAGGAACAAAGCATCGATTTATTGGAGATCCTTCTATTTATGAAAATCAATTACAGGTAAAAAATTACCTAAGCCCAACCCGAATTCTATACAGAGCAAATAGTTCTTCAATCAATTCAGCAAAATCCGCCCAACAAGGATTGGGTTCCATTCCGCTCATCGTCGGACCAAAAAAACGTGTATTGATGATAAATGCTGCATTTAATTTACCTGATTATTCGTCCGACCATCCAGTCGATTTAATCATTCTTTCCCGCAACCCTAGTATTAGCTTAGAAAACCTGAGTAGTTATTTCAATTGTACCCAATTTGTATTCGATTGTAGTAATACAATGTGGAAAATAGAGCAATGGAAAAAAGAAGCGGAGCGCTTACATTTGCGCCATCATTCAGTACCTGAAAAAGGTGCTTTTGAGTATAATCTATAATTTTTGCCCCAAAACTGCCCAAGGGCCAAAAGCAACAAAATATGCAAAAAAAAATTCAGTCTGCGCTCATTTCTGTCTTCTATAAAGATGGACTAGAACCCATTGCTCGTCAATTACAAGCATTGGGTATTACCATTTATTCAACTGGCGGTACTCAACAGTTTTTAGAAGACCTTGGTATCAAATGTGTACCTGTAGAAAGTTTAACTACTTACCCCTCTATTTTAGGAGGAAGGGTAAAAACATTGCACCCAGCTGTTTTTGGTGGAATTTTAGGGAGAAGGTATGAGCCACAAGATTTGGTTGAAATGAAGCAATACCAAATTCCAGAAATAGACTTGGTAATTGTAGACTTATATCCTTTTGAAGAAACTTTAAAGAATACCAACGAAGAAAAATTGATCATAGAGAAAATTGATATTGGTGGCCCATCAATGATTCGTGCTGCAGCAAAAAATTTCAGAGACGTTACAGTGATCGCAGCAAAAGACAGTTACGGAGCATTAGAAGCATTGCTAATTAGCCAAAAAGGAGAAACATCCATTGAACAACGCAAAGCATTTGCTGCAAAAGCTTTTGAAGTAGTGATGCACTATGATATTGCCATTAGTAATTATTTCAACCCTATACAAGAACAAGTATTGCGCTATGGAGAAAACCCTCATCAAAGCGCCGTATTCAAAGGAAATTTAGAGCAAGTATTTACTCAATTAAATGGTAAAGAACTCTCTTATAATAATTTAGTAGACGTTGATGCAGCTATTCAATTAATTACCGATTTCAATGAAAGCAAAGAAGCTGTATTTGGCATTATTAAACATACCAATGTATGTGGAATTGCCGCAAGAGCTAGCGTAAAAGAAAGTTGGGACGCAGCGCTATCGGGCGATCCTGAGAGTGCATTTGGAGGAGTGTTGGTATGCAATCAGCCCATCGATATTAGTACGGCACAAGCTATTAATGAATTGTTTTTTGAAGTACTCATCGCCCCTTCTTTTAATGAAGACGCGCATACCGTATTAAAAGGCAAGAAAAATAGAATCCTCTTGCAATTAAAAAACAGCGCTTTCAAAACTACAAGGATCGTAAAATCTATATTGAATGGTTCATTGGAACAAGATGCAGATAATTCCAATTATGAAAAATGGGATGAAGTAGGCGGAAGAACTTCTACCGACTCAGAAAAAACAAATTTGATATTCGCCAATATTGTTTGTAAACATTTAAAAAGCAATGCCATTGCATTGATCAACAATATGCAGTTGGTTGGCAAGGGTTGTGGTCAAACCAGCAGAATAGATGCACTCAGACATGCCATTGAAAAAGCGCATCAATTCAAATTCGATTTAAACGGAGCCGTATTGGCATCAGATGCATTCTTTCCTTTCAATGATTGCGTTCAGATAGCCCATGAAGCTGGAATCGAGGCATTTATTCAACCAGGTGGTTCTGTTAGAGATAAAGACAGTATTGACTATTGTGTGAATCATCAATTGGCGATGGTACTTACCGGAACAAGGCATTTCAAACATTAATTAACCATGCATTGACCACCAAACAGAAAGCCTATATAGCACTAGCCATTACCAGCACCGTTTGGGGAACCACATGGATTGCCAGTAGAATGGCTGTTGAACATACGCCTGCTTTAGAAGTTTCTGCCATCAGACAAGGGTTGGCTGGTACATTATTTGCAGGTTTCTTTTTATTGAAAGGAGCATCTCTTCCTAATTGGAAGCAATTAAAATGGCTGACACTAATGGCCTTATTGCTATTTGTATCTGCTAATGGTTTTGCCAGTGTTGGATTAAAATATATTTCTAGTGGATTAGGCGCTTTGATTGCTGCATTATTTCCATTAAGTGTTGTTATCATTGAAAAATTATTTTTTAAAAACACCAAGATCACGGTATATACATTTTTTGGTATTGCGATTGGTATTGCTGGTATTGTATTGGTTTTTTATGAAAACGCATTTCACCATCATTCCCAAGGATATATCACTGGTATTGTATTTTCTGTGATTGCCATGTTGAGTTGGAGTGTTGGTACCATTCTTATCGGAAGAAATAAATTGGACATGAACCCTTACTATGCTACTGGCTGGCAGATGCTTTTGGGATCCATGATTTTATTTGTATTGGCATTTATTACCGGAGACATCATTCCTTTGAATCAAATTGTATCTCAAACCTGGTTTTCGATTAGTTATTTAGTTGGAATGGGATCGGTATTTGCTTTTGTTGCATTTATTTATACCATGAAACATTTAGATGCATCTGTAGCTTCCTTGTATGCATATATCAATCCGATTGTTGCCATATTGGTTGGTTCGGTAATTGTTAAAGAACCACTCACCATTAATATCATCATGGGTTCTATCATTACATTAATTGGAGTGTATATGGTGAATCGTAGTTTGAAGAAACAACAAAATGCCCTAGTGGAACCCATTGATTGATTTAGCGAGTACAATTATGCAATAAAAAGTCAGCATAGAGATCTCTCCATTCCTTAAATGAATCCTGTGTGGTTAAACAATTATTGTGAAAAATGGTAACGCATTCTCCACCCACCGATTTAACTGTATCAAAATAATACTGCAAATCTGTTGCTGCTTTTTGAGGAGTAATTCTTTCCTGAAATATAGCTGTTGCATCCATATAACAAAATGGATGAATGATCAATGGGGTTGGCAGATTGGTATTTAAATTGAACCATCTAAATGGTTTTGCATAAGATGCTCTAAAGCCATTCACAGTAGGATAGCCCATTGAATAATCATCGGTAATGCCAGCTTCAATTAGACGTTCAAAACTTTGTGGGAATTGAATATTGATATAATGATTTCTCGAACTAGTAACGTTTGTGTTTACAATAGTTGATAATTTTTTTATTTCACTATTCAGAAGAGATTGTTCAGTATTTGATTGAATAGATGGGTGGACGCCAATTGCATATAGTTCTGCATGCTGCCTGATTAAATCCTGCATTGATCGATTGGCTGGATGAATATTTTTATCCAACCCGTTTCTTTTTGCAGCAACCAGAAAAAAATAAATGGGCTTTAATTGTAAACTTTCATGTAATAAATTCAGCCATTCATATATATCATAAGGATCTTTTCGAACCCCTTCGAGCACTTGAAGTCTTTCAATGATAGCACTACTATTTAAGTTAAATAAATCTTTAAAAAACCCAACAACATTTCTTGCAACTGTATGATATCGGTAGCTGTAAGCAATATCAATATCATAGGTTGGAATAAATGAAAAATTGGCCTTTAGTTCATTCAGAGGATAGCCCATTTTTTCAAATAGTTTATTCCTCCATAATTGAATTAATGGGAGCTGTAGAAAATGATGCTGATAGGCAATGCTGTTGGTGTGTTCGTATCTGCCTAAATGATCTTTAGTATGTGGTAAATATTCTTCGTATCGAGAGATCAAATAAAAAGATGCTGCAAAAAAATCGAATGGCACTAATTCACTATCAGCTGTTTTAAAAAATGCCGTCAACCCTTCCCACTCAAAACAATCAATGGATTGTTCGGTAATATTTTCCTGATCCAATAATCCGTGTGGTACAATATGTGTTGGCTGATGGCGAATTTGTTGATTGGAATAATTAATTTTATATCCATCAAACTGATTGAATTCATCCAAAGAATGAGTAAGTGTTGCTTTTGATTCAAAAACTTGTTCAACTATATAGCGGAGACGTTCATTGGCAATTGTGCAATAAACCAATATAGTAGAACTATCATTAGTCATGCGATTGCTTCCAACGCTCATTAAAAGTTTGCTTACTAAAATCCAATTCACTT
>JANOZT010000083.1:0-1998 GCA_031429515.1 Sphingobacteriia bacterium | reverse complement strand
TTGGTGTCTTCGCCCTTGTGCATGCCAATATCGTAGATTAGATCGGTAATCATGCAGCTGTTTTTTGCAATTGAATATGTTCTTTAAATTTTTGAATTAAATACCATGGATTAAAAATAAAATTAGTAGCTAGTAAAGCAATTAAAGAACCTGCAGCCATTCCGATGATACCGAATTCTTTTAATAAAAAATAACCCAAGATCAAACCAAGTATTCCCTGCCCGATTGATACAATGGTAGGTAGTTTATTTAATTTTAATGCGCTAATATAAATAGCGGAAACATTATCGATCACAATAAAGAAAATAAACACTGCAAATAAAGTAAACAAGGAGGCCATTTCTGTATCTGGATATTTACTCCATTTTAAAAAGAAAGGCATTCCTAAAAAGTACGTTAGAAGGAAAATGAATAAAGCAAAAACAGTTACTCGCTTTAACGATTTGAAAAACAAGTTGGTGATTAACAACCAATTACCTTCTGCTTGAATATTGGCCAATCGAGGAAACAATACAATGGTGAAATTAGAAATACCTATTCGTATGATGTCGAAGAATCGCGTAACGATCAAGTATTTAGCAACACCTTCTGCGCCAACAAAAAGATTCATTAAAATTACTTGTGAATTAAATACCAACATTCCCGCTACCGAAGTGAGAAAATACCAGAAGCTATATACAATATGCGCTTTAAACAATTGTAAAGACACTTTAGACAAAGTCAAATGAAAAGGAAATTCTTTGCGTGCGTAATAATACAATAATGCTAAATAAATAATATTGACTAAAACACTCACTAATAATAATACTTGAACAGAATAATAAGCCGATAGAATTAAGATAAAAATAAACTCCAATACCAATTTGACCACCCTGATAATTTTTCCAACGAAAATTTTATTAGAAGACTGAATAATTACATCCAACAATGCGGCCAACATGTTTTGAGTGATCAATAAAGCAGTTATAGCTGCATAAAATAGAATGGCTGTTTCTACTTTTACCAATTTGAAATAATAAATGCTATAGCAGATAGGAACTCCTACCAATAATAAAACAACAAAAAAATAAAATAAGGTATTGATCAGCTGTTCCGATTCTTGGGATTGATGAATTAATTTTTTCAATAAACCAATATTCAAACCAAAATCGAAGACCCCTGCAAACACTACAACATTTAATATTACTCCATAAACACCAAAATCGGCAGCTCCTAATCGATTCAATAATACAGGCGTTAGAATGAGTATAGAGAGCGCACTGATTATCTGCGACAAAAAAGTAGAGCACAAATTGTACAGGTACCTTGAATTGGATTGTATAAGTGCTTTTACTTTTTTCATGCTATTGCTAGTTCGGGTTGCTCTTCTTTCATTTCATTAATATAAAACAACCCTACAAAGGTCCAGAAGGGAAATGCCCCCATTGGTCCTTCAAAATACACATCAAAACTGGCATTGATGATAAATGCAGTAAGAATGGCCAACAAAGTAATACTGAATTGAGAAGCGGTTTTTTTAAAAATATTTACGAGTATCAAGTAAATCCAAAAAAGCCAGGCAATAAAAAAGGGATACCCAAATCGGCCCAATAAATTTAGGTGAATACTATGCGGTGATCTTAGTGAATCGTCTTCTGTAACAATTTCATTAACCTCAGCCATACTCATTCCAAAACCTCTTCCAATTAAAAAATTATTGGCAGATGCAAAACTATCATCGATGATTTTGGCCCACCAAGTGAGGCGCCATACTTTATTGTCGTTGAGTGTGCCATCTGTATTTGAACTTAAAATGCTCACTACATTATCTTGCAATTGTCCTAAACCAATTTTTCTTCCCTGAAAATTTTCCTGCACTTTAGTAGTATCTGCTTATAATCGTTCTGGAATGGTTGCTTATGTTGCAGGGGCTACTGTATTTTATTTTTACGCTAAAAATGAAAGCATTAAAAACTTTGTAAAACAAAATCTTAGATACCTGCCTTTATTATTAATAGT
>JANOZT010000082.1:0-143201 GCA_031429515.1 Sphingobacteriia bacterium | reverse complement strand
AACTGGCCCTGTTTTAACACCATTCAGTGGCACACTAATGCTTGCTTGCATATAAGTGATTGTATTCCTGATTTTATAATATCCGAAACTTGCCTTAAAAGTTTTAGCTGCCATAGTGAGCGAACCGCTACCATTAAAGCCAATAGAATCACCTTCTAATTTCAAAGCCACTTTGGTATCAAACGTAAAGGCCTTATTCTTTAAATCCAATGAGATACTATCGATTCTAAATTTAAACTCACCGCCAAACTCACCAAATACAAACTGAGCTTTGGCATCTACTTCCATTCCTTTTACATCAAATTCCAATCCTCCTTTAATACCAATACCCCAATTCGTTTTTGTGCTTTCTACATCAACTGGATCATCAGGAGCAGCACCTGGCTCGGCCTTTTCGGCAGGCTTTGTATCGCTTTTAAGATATTCCTGCATTTCTAAAACCGTCATATCGTTACCCACATTTACCACCAACTTTTGTATGGCAATCTTGGCCACTTTAACATCAATTTTTAGATCGGACTTTGCTACAAAGAGTACCGACCATTTTTCTGAATCAAACTCAAATGTTTGAATTTCTATAGGGAATAAACTATTTACAATTGGTGGTTTTGGTTTTGCTGCTGAAGAAGAACTTGAACTGCTAGAAGCCGGTCTTGTTGATGAAGATGAACTACTGGATCCACTTGCTGGCCTAGCAGTTGAGCTAGACTTCCAGTCGAGTGTTCCTGCTATTTTAAAAGAAAAACTTTTTTTGGTGCCATCATAAGCCATCGCAATTTTATCATCCTCGCCATTGGTCTTAAAACTAAGATTCTTAATATTAATTCCTTTTTCAGGTAATATTAAACTCACCGAAGCATTGAAACTACTTCCTGCTTTTTGGATAAAGAATTTTTCAATCGTTAATACATTGTCTTCATCCGATTTCTTTGGAGTTTTTTTTGCTGCAGCAACTTTTTTAGATGCGTTAGTTGGTTTTGCTGTTGTACTCTTTGTAGTCTTTGATTTAACAGACTTTCTTACTGTTTTTCTGGTTACTTTATTGGCCTTTTTAACTGCTTTTGTTTTTTTGATTTTTCCTGTTTCAGGACGGCCGGTTTTACGCTGCTTCTTAGTAACTTTTGTTTTGGGTGCTTTTGCAGGAGTTGCTTTTTTGCTAAACCAAACTTCCCCACTAAATCCAATGCCCGGATTTCTGGTGCCAATACCGGTTACTTCCAACCCGGTTAATTTGGTTTGCAATTTGCCCATTTTCAATTGTAATGGATTGTCTTCAAAATCCAAAACGATGGATTCCAATTTTAAATCTGTTCCAATTAAAGTTCCACTGATATCTACCTGATCGTCTTTACTTCTTCCGCTTTCTGTTTTCAATAAACTATTAGGAATTTTAAAGAACCCTTCCAAATTAATCCCTGAACCATCTAACAAACACTCTGTTTTGCTGATTTGCACATTGAATTCAGAAAAAATATTGGCTTTAATGGTTGTATCACTGGCAGAACCGCCTTCCGCATTAGCGAATGTAATGGGGAAAGACTGGTCTTCACTAAATGCGGCTCGCTCAGACTCATCAGGTGAAATAAATATATATTGAAATTTATAATCGCTATTGGGTAATCGCAATGTTGCATCTGGAAGTTTAAAAGGAAAATTCGGAGAGATTGCAGTAACATTACTCAGTTTTAATTTAACGTCCCCCGTTACTACGCCTACACTAAACTTTCGTTCATCCGCATCACTGCTTTGAGGCGGTACTAACTTTAAGTTGGTAATTTCTACAGGTGCAAAATCGAATGCTTTTGCATTCAATATGGTTTCCGTAAACTTCACTTCTTCTTTAACTGGATAAGCATTTCCATCTGCATCTACTGTTACTTCTATATTTTCAAAACTGAGTTTATCATTGCCAGTGGTAATAGTAAACACATTATTAGATTCCAATAATATTTTACCTGTAATAAAAAATGTGGTATCGTTCTTCCCTTTTCTTTGTTCTTCTAATTCTATATCATAACCACTCAATGAAGACACCACTAGAGCTTCAGTATTTTTTGTCAATAAAAAATTAATACTGCGCTTGAGTGAGGTAGTATCTGCTGAAAGATTTATAGTAGTATCCATCGATAAATAACCATCTCGGGCAAAATGAAGTGTTATTTCTCTGGCTGGCAACCCAATGCTATAAAGACCTTTACTATTTGAACTGCCTGTGTATTCACCCATTCCTTCAACGGTAACATCCACCGAATCTATAATTGCACCTGAAGCGCTATCTTTTACCGAACCAGTTAACACCACCATTGCTTTTAATCGTGCAATAATTTCCTGCGTTTTCGCTGTAGATGTAAAGTTCCCTTTAAAAGGTAAAAATCCTGGATTAGCGATAGTAACTTTTTCTGGATTTGGCAGTATAATAAAATCGTATTTATTATTTGGAAACTTAGATACAGTAAAAAAATTACCCTCCTTTTTATCCATTATTATTGTATCTAAAATTTCATAGTTGCCATTATCTCCAACAGGTTGAGTAATATACATTAGGGCGTCTTCTACATTCTTACCCTTAACTTGAGGCTTTATAATTATTTGGTTTCTATATTTAGGAACAGCCTTAATTTCCTGACCGTAAGAAAAAGACTCAGTGTTAGAAAATAAACTGTCTGGCGATTGATTCGCAGATAGAACTTTTATTGCATCAATCAGCTTTTGTTCATTGGTATACCCTTTTACAAAAGAAAATTTAGTTCCCAAGGCATTATATCCATCTGCTTCAACTGTAAATTGATCAAGGCCTGCATCATCGCGCTTCCCAATAAAATACCCATTATCATCTGTTGTAGCAAAAAGATAAGGTGGATCTAATTGTGAAGTACGTATATTAAAAGTTCTATCAAAAACTTTCGCATTTGATATAGGTATCCCTTCGGGATTGAGAATTCTACCAAAACAAACTGTTTTCGGTACAATAGAGCCGTATGTATAATCAGTTTTCAACTGTGTACTGGTATCGGATAATTTTATTTTTATAGTGGACCATGGGGTATTTTGAGAAGTCTGACCAAAGCCTAGCTTAAGTTCTTTCAACGCATAAGCACCAGGTAAGAGTATAGTATAACTGTTCTTGCCAACTTTAGTTGCTATTCTATCAACTTCATTTTTCAAGACGACAAGTTCAGATCCATCCACTTTCGGCGTAGTTAAACGAACCTCTAGACCATTTACATTTTGAGCATTGGTTGCTGAAGACCTTTGCACAGTTCCAAACAATCGCACCACGGGATCGTATTGTACAGGCGTGGTATAAATAGCACTGTATTTAAGAGAGTTATTGTACTGGGTTAAGGATATTGGATACCAAAACTTTAAAGCCTCGGGTAAACTAACTCGGGTTAATAAACTTGTATAATCTTTAGAACATACAATATTTTTACATGAATTCCTATCATCAAAATCTGCGACTTTAATGTAGTCTATCCCATTATTAGAAATTGTAGTAGCAATAGCAGTACTACCCAATAATAATTTATACGATTTCTCCCATTCTGTTTTTGGAATAAACACTTCAAGACTTGCCCCTTTTGTATTGGCCACAATGCCTTGTCGAGCTGTGGGTAAAATTGTAGGATTTAAAATAATACTCTTTACAATCATTACGGTTGTATCCGAAATTTTAGAAAGTATTTTTGTGCCAATGGTCTCCGAAGACAAATCGTATATAATTTTGGGCACCGTAAATAAAGAAGAAGCATTGGTAAATTCAACCTGTAAAGCCCATTTATTTTGTTTGTCTTTTATTATTGCACCAGTATCAATTGCAATAGAATAATTACCACTATTATCGGTTTGTTCGGTGCGAGAAGGCTGTCCATTTTTTAATAATGTGATGGTTGCTTTATTCAGCGGCAAATTGCTCAATTTGTTGTTGAAGTCTTCAGCAGTTCCCGTGGCTGTTGCCTCCCATTTTTCATTGGTTTTTGCATTTGCACCTACTAAACTACCACTAGAAGTATAGTTTTGTTTTTCATTAAAACCCCAAAAAACCTTCGCTGATTTTTTTGCTACTGGAGGTGGGGGTGGTAAAGGAACTGACACATTAAATGTACTCGCAAAATTAGTATTGACATTGTCACAAACCGTTCCTACTTTAATTTCATAGGTTTTACCTGCCTGAACAGGATTGATACTGCTAAATGAAGGACCATTAGAAATAAAAACATCCGTCCACAAACCAGTTCCTGCTTCTCTATAGGACATTTTATATTCTTTGATTTGGGGATTCATGAGCCAGTTCACATTCAATCCTTGCCCAGTTAAAGTGGCAGAGACGTTTTCTGGTATAGTACAGTTTTTGCGGTATTTCAATCCAAATACATCACTTAAGCCATTATTACGCAAACCAGCTTGTTGAAGCGGATCGTTTGCAATTACTTGAATAGTCCAAGCATAATTTTTTCCCGGAATCAACTGTGGCAAACTTGCACCATAAACAAGATTGGTAGATTTTGTTGATATAGTATATAAGGTTCTTGCATTTTGGTATGCAGCATTAATTGGTGATAGGGTATCGAGTAATTCCTTTAAAGTAAATTTATACTCTACTCCTGCTGTTGTAAGGTTAGAATTATTTAACTGCCTTGGAGTCCAATTAAAAAGTAAGTTTATTGGATTTTGAAATAAAATGGTTGAATTATTCAACGGTTGATTAAGTAACGGCGGATCTGATAAACTTAGGTATGCATAACTGCAAAAATTTGAACTTAATAACTTATTGCTATAAAATTCAAATACCTCAAAACAAAATGAATAACTACCTTCTGGTAATCTGCCGGAAGCAATGTATTGTTGCTTAGAAAAAGAACCAACAAAATCGAGATTGGATGAATTCAAATAGGGCTCAATATCTGTAGTAGTAAGCGTTGTTGGAATTCCATTTGGCAAAGTTATTGGACTAAGAACTGCATTATCACTTGTTTTAATTTGTCCTACGGGTCCTGTTATAGTTAATTTTAATTTTACACGCAGCGTAACCCCTTGCAAATCTCTATTAGTGAAAGTCAACAATAATTTAGGAGAAGCTGTTGATGCAATTGCACTTAGTTGTAATGGAGTTGGACTAATTAATTGAGCAATAACTTGCACAGGGAATACTTGTTGAGTATATCCTTTAAATGCAAATATTATCAATGCGAACATAACGAAGAGTTGACGCATTATGGTTTTTATCGAAATGCTACCCATCCAATTTATATTTTTAAAAGCTATATTAATTGTTTTCATTTTTACTATTTAAAGCAATCACTTTTAATTTATTGAACAATCATTTGAAAAAATCCTGGAGCAAACGATGTTTCTAGTATCATTACATAAGTTCCATTTCCCAAGGTTAAATTATAAGGGATAGTGAAATTTTTACTCGAAGCAAAAGGCAGGTTACTTATCACTGCTCCTGTAACCGTATTCACCAATCGAAGCCTTATTGCGCTTGGTTGACTCAATTTAATATTCACTGTAAAAACTCCTCTATTTGGATTTGGAGAAATTCCAAAACTTTCAATATAATAAGACAATACTGGAGAGCCTGGATTTGGTATACCAGTAGGTTGTAATACAGAAATGGTTTTAGTAGAGGTACTTTGACATGCTCCACGAACGGTCCGCAATCCTACTGCATACTGGCCTGCAGCATTAAACTTCAATTCCAACAATACTGGTCTTTGCGAAACCGTATTATATGAAGTTCCTGCAGGGAGATTCCATATAGAAGAATCAGGAAATGGCTGATTGATATTTACAAACTTTACTGTATCACCCACAAAAACATTGGTAGCTACTTGGAATTCAGATTTAATAGAATCTTTGCTAGCTCTAAGATCTAGTGTATCTAAAGCAATACATCCATTGGGTGAAACAGCCCTTGCATAATAAAACCCTGGTGTAGTAAATGTTACTGCAGGAGTAGAAGCTGTAACACCTACTGTGCTTGTCCAGCTATAAGTGCTACTTGGGAAACTGGTATTGGTAATATCTGTTTTATAATTTTGGTTGGCACATATTGTGTAAATAGAATCAACCTTAATGGTAAATAAAGTAGGGTTGGCTACAGTATTAACTCTTGTTGCAATACAACCATTTGCATCTGTTGCAGTTACTGTGTAATTACCTGCACATAAATTAGATATTAAACTAGTGGTTGCACTATTACTCCAAGTAAAGGAGCTAACACCTGTTCCTCCAGAAGTAATTGCCTGTATAGTTCCATTGCACTGGTTATTACAACTTGGGTTGGTGATAATGGCTGCCACCACTAATTGTGTTGGCTGGGTTATGGTTTGTTGTGCAGTTACAAAACAACCCAAAGCATCTGTAACCCTTGCCGTATAATTACCTATCGTTAAATTATTGATTGTATTAGTAGTACTATTGCCTGGTGTCCACAGTGTTGTATAAGGCGCTATACCACCGGTGATAGAACTGATGGATATTGATCCATTATTACCATTAAAACAAGAAACATTTTGTGCTGTAAGCACAGGAACAATAGTGGTATTACTCAAGGATACAACAGTTTCTATTTTTGAAACAATAAACCCTTGAGCATCTCTTACATTCACAGTATAAGCTCCTGATGTTAGATTAGAGAATACTGCACTAGTTTGGAAAACTCCATTATTGAGAGAATAATTTAATGCACCAAATCCACCAGTTGCTGCAATGCTTATGCTACCTGCTGTAGAATTGATACAAGGATTATTTACAATAGTAGAAGTAAATGTTACACTGTTGGTCGTTAACACAAGATTGGCAATGGAATCACACCCTTTGCTGTTTTGTAATTTTGCTTGATAGGTTCCTGCAGTTCTATAAGTTACACTGTTAAAAACATAAGAGCCTCCGTTCGATATATTAATGGTAGTAGTAGAACTTGTACTATTATTAACGGTCAGGTTCAGAGTAATAACACTATCACATCCTCTACTATTAGAAGCAATTAATGTTCTTGTATAAATTCCAGAAGTTTTATATACAGTTCCATTCCAAATTAAACTGTCGCAAGCCGAAAGTGTAACTGAAGAAATAGTAGTTCTATTAATAGTAAGATTTAATGTTGCAATACTATCATTGCCTTGTGCACTACCTCCAACAAATGTTTTCGTATAGGTACCGCTGTTTGTATATGTGGTACCATTCCAAATATAATTTCCACAATTAATAACAGTAGTTGCACTGGTATCTACAATAATTAAATTTAAAGTAGCCACACTATCACAACCCTTGGCATTGCCTGCAGTAAATGTTCTGGTATAAGTTCCTGATTTTTTATACAGTACAGTATTCCAAGTAAATCCATTTCTTGCAGATGCATTTGTGGTTGATGTACTCAGTTGGTTGATGGTTAAATTTAATGTTGCAATACTATCATTGCCTTGGGCACTACCGCCTGTGAATGTTTTAGTATACGTTCCGCTAGTGGTGTAAGTAGTTCCGTTCCAAATGAAATTACCACAGTTGGTAATAGTAGTTGCACTTGTATCTACAATCGTAATATTTAATGTAGCAACGCTATCACAACCCTTTGCATTACCAGCAGTAAATGTTCTGGTATATATGCCAGATTTTTTATACAACACTGTATTCCATGTAAATCCATTTCTTGCAGATGCATTTGTGGTTGATATGCTTGGTTGATTGATGGTTAAATTTAATGTAGCAATACTATCATTGCCTTGAGCACTGCCCCCAGTAAATGTTCTCGTATAGGTGCCGCTGTTAGTATAAGTGGTACCATTCCAAATATAATTTCCACAATTGGTTATACTAGTAGCACTTGTATCTACAATGATTAAATTTAAAGTAGCTACACTATCACAACCTTTGGCATTACCAGCAGTAAATGTTTTAGTATAAGTTCCTGATTTTTTATACAATACTCCATTCCAAGTAAAGCCATTTCTTGCAGATGCTGGTGTAGTTGATGTACTTGGTTGATTGATGGTTAAATTTAATGTAGCAATACTATCATTGCCTTGGGCACTACCTGCAACGAATGTTCTCGTATAGGTGCCGCTGTTAGTATAAGTGGTACCATTCCAAATATAATTTCCACAATTAGTAACAGTAGTTGCACTGGTATCTACAATGGTAATATTTAAGGTAGCAACGCTATCGCAACCTTTGGCATTACCACCGGCAAATGTTCTAGTATAAGTTCCAGACTTTTTATACAACACTGTATTCCAAGTAAATTCATTTCTGGCAGAAGTAGTGGTTGTTGAGGTGCTTGGTTGATTGATGGTAAGATTTAATGTTGCAATGCTATCTGTACCAATAGAACTTCCACCGGGAAAAGTTTTTGTGTAAGTACCACTTACAGTATAAGTAATACCATTCCAAGCATAAGAGCTACAAGCAGTAAATGTAGTTGTACTTGTTTTTGGTTCCGCTGAATTTACAAACACCCAAGCGGCACCTGGTGTATTATCTGCTTTACCTCCTACTATGGCAGTATTACCATCTGCACTAATAGCAAGTGATGCGCCTTGTGGGTTTGAACCTACATTGCCTGTGCCTACAAATTTATTGCCTCGCTGAGTCCATACTCCTGCGGTTCTTCCATATACCCATGATGCACCTGTATTGGTATTATCTACTGGACCGCCAGTTACTACCGTATTACCATCTGCACTGATCGTTACCGATAATCCTTCAATGGCATTGCCTACTTTATCATTACCTGCTAACTTATTTCCTTGTTGACTCCATACGCTTGCGGTTCTTGTAAATATCCATACGGCTCCTTTATTACCATCATCGCCATAACCACCTATTACAGCTGTATTACCATCAGCATTAATGGCTACTGATATTCCGAGTGATGAATTACCTGTATTGCCTGTTGCTGTTAACTTATTGCCTTGTTGGCTCCACACTCCTGCGCTTTGTGTAAATACCCATGCCGCTCCTTGGTTGTTATCGGAATATCCTCCTGTTATAATTGTATTACCATCCGCACTCAATGATACAGAATAACCTACTCTTGGAAAACTTCCTACTCCAGTTCCAATTAATTTATTGCTCTGTTGTGCCCAACTATTGCCTGTACGTTTAAATACCCATACTGCTCCTTGATTATTATTGTCGCCATATCCACCACTAATAGCTGTATTACCATCTGCACTTATACTAACCGATCCTCCCTGAAAAACAGTTGTACCCGTCGAACCTGTTCCTACTAATTTATTGCCTTGCTGGCTCCATACTCCACCTGTTCTTGTAAACACCCATACTGCTCCCAAATTATTATTATCAAAAGTGCCTCCAATTAATATAGTATTACCATCGGCACTCAACGATACCGATGAGCCAAAGCCAGCATTGCCTACCGCGCCTGTTGCTGTTAATTTAGTTCCTTCTTGAGTCCAGTTACCTCCTGTTCTTGTATATACCCATACTGCACCTTTTAATCCATCATCAGTATATCCACTCACTACCGCTGTATTGCCATCCGCACTGATGCTAACTGATTTACCTTGTTCCGATCCGGTACCTACAGCACCAGTTCCTACCAACTTAGCACCCTGCTGAGCATTGGGAAAAGTTTTTGCATTGATCGTAAAATTACCTGTACCATTGGCCGTACCGCCTGCTGTTGTTACACTTATTGTTCCTGTTGTTGCGCCTGGCATTACCATCGCTACCAAACTTGTTCCTGTATTAGATATTACTATTGCGGGTACACCTCCAATACTTATGCCCGTTGGGCTGTTTAAATTAGTACCAGTAATTGTTACCAAACTTCCTATTGAACCATTCGCTGGAGAAAATGAACTGATCGTAGGAGTAGGGATTGGAGTTGAAAATATCCAGGCTGCACTTGCATCTGCATTATTGGCTTTACTACCTGAAATAAAGATTGACCCATCTGCAGATAAGGACAAAAACCTGGACCATGTAGATTGCGAATATCCCGATCCAGACAACTTGCCACCCTGTTGCGACCAACTATTGCCACTGCGATTAAAAATATACACAGCTCCTTGTACCGCATTATCATAAGGGTCTCCAACAACTGCTGTATTTCCATCGGCACTCAATGAAAGAGCCGATCCAAAACCTGAGGCAGCAGCAGGGGTGGCTAATTTTGTTTGCAAACTCCAAATTCCTAGCATAGAACGTGTAAATACCCAAGCGCCTTTGCTATCAGAACCCACCATTGCCGTATTGCCATCGGCACTTGAAGAAAGCGCCCATCCAAAGGCGTCAGCTCTCGCAGTCCCAGTTCCTACTAATTTATTCCCTTGTTGGCTCCATACTCCTCCTGAACGGCTAAATACCCAAACTGCTCCTTTAAAATCATCATCTTCGAGACCTGCAACTAGTAGGGTATTCCCATCAGCACTTAAATGTATGGCTTCACCTTGACTCACATTTCCAGTACTACCAGTTCCTACTAACTTATTCCCTTGTTGCGTCCAAACCCCATTTGTTCTGGTAAAAATATATACACCTCCTTCAGCACTATTATCTTTAAAGCCACAGATGGCGGCCGTATTGCCATCGGCACTTAAGGAAACGGAAAATCCTTGTTGAGAATTACCAATAGCACCAGCACCAACCAATTTGCTTCCCTGCTGGCTCCAAACTCCATTCGTTCTAGTGAAAATATAAGCACCACCTGGGGCCGAAGTATACCCGCCCACTAAAAGTGTATTTCCATCTGCACTTAAGGAAAGTGAACCACAACCTGTTAAATCATCTGCACCATACAATGGGCTGCCCTGTTGTGCCCACACGCCATTGTTATTGGCAAAAACAACAATAGGCCCCCTTGCAAATACGCCCCCAACTCGAGAAAACCGTCCACCAATAGCTACCGTTTTACCATCAGCACTCATAGCAACAAACTCTCCCATCTCATTACTACTGTCGTTGGTAATAATGGGCATTAATTTACTACCCGATCGAGTAGTAGGATTACCTGCTGTAGTAATAGTAAAATTCGCAACTCCATTGGCTGTGCCTCCTCCTGTAGTAATACTTACAGCTCCGGTTGTTGCTCCAGGCATTACCATTGCAACTAAACTAGTACCTGTATTGCTAATACGTAAAGCAGCAACGCCACCTATGTTTATAGACGTTGAATTATTTAAGTTGGCACCTGTTATGGTTACAATTGTTCCTATAGCACCAGATGATGGTGTGAATGAACTAATGGTAGGTTGAGCAAACAACAATTGTGCAACACAAAAAATTTGTAGGATGAAGAGGGAGGTGGCTTTAAAAAAATTCATTGATTAATTCTTTCAAAGCACAAGATATATTCGACGTCTAAGACAACCACTACATGAGAATGTAGTTTTTAAAAGCAAAATTCCTAGGAACGTCCCCTTTTTGCCAGTAATTCGTAACGGGAATTTACATGCAATATGGAATAGATATTTTTGACATGGTATCTTACTGTATCAATGGATATAAATAATTTTTCGGCAATAAGTTTATAACTCAACCCCGCAACAATGCCCTCTAAAATTTCTTCCTGCCGTTCATTTAGTTTTTCCTGGTGTTGTGACGGAATAACTGGAGATTGATTCCTAAACAATTGTAAAGTTTTTGCAGCAATACTGGGCGTAATAGGTGCACCACCATTCATGATTTCAGTAATAGCTTCCAAAATTTTTACCGGGTTGGTCTTTTTTAATATATACCCGTTTGCACCAGCTTGTATAGCTTTAAAAATTTTATCATCGTCTTCAAAAACAGTCTGAATAATAATATGAATATGTGGGAAATTTTCTTTTATAATTTGTGTAGCTTCAATACCCGTAATGCCAGGCATCTCAATGTCCATCAAAACAACTTCGGGTTCACTTTTCTTTATTTTTAGTATTATATCTGAAGCATTGTCAAATGTTCCTGTACAAAGAAACCCAGGCATTCCGTTAATTAATTGCGCATATCCATCCCTTAAAAGATAATTATCTTCAAAAACTGCTACACGTATTTCTTTTTCCATTGATGTAAATATCAAATTAGTTCTGTTCACCCATACTACATGAATGAGTAGTTTTAGTTAATAATATGAAAAAATAAATGAAGAAAACCTTACAATAGAATTTCCAATAAAATAATTGTCCCAAATTTCTCACTGCTTTCTATTTGTAAAATTGCATTTATTTCTTTTGCTCTCGCTTTCATATTGAATAGTCCATTACCATTCATCTCTAACTGTTCAGTATCAAAACCTTTTCCATTATCTTCAATCTTTATCAACAGTTTATTGTTTACTTTCTTAATGCTCAAACTAACATGGGTAGCATTAGCATATTTGTATGCATTATTCAATGCTTCTTTACAAATTAAGTAAATATTTTTCCTTACTGCCATTTCTAATTTGAGCTGATTAATTTGATCGTCCAAATTAAATTCAAAAACAATATTCTTAGTACTCAAGATCTCTGCAGCGAAAAAACGAATTCTATCCAATACTTTTTCAAACTCATCATTTTTAGGATGTATAGTCCATACTATATCACTCATTTTTTCAATCATATCCCTCGAAGCCTTACCCATTTTATCAAGTAATAATTTTGTATTGGTCTTATTTGTTTCAAATTGTTGCTCTGCAATAGCAGAATACACTGAAATACTATTGAGCGTAGAGCCAATATCGTCATGTAAATCACTAGCAATTAAAGTACGAATTTTAAACTCTTTCTCTAGTTTTTTGATTCTAGAACGCCATATCAGATAAACAATGCCAATCAAAACAAGCAAAACAAAAACTTTGAAAAGAATAGTTTGATAAAATACGGGATAAACAATTAGTGTTTTTGAAAACCATTCTCTTGGGTTCTCGGAATAAGGTAATTTAACTTCAATGGAATATTCTCCTGGAGGAAGGGAATAGATATTAATTTCCTCTTTTAAATTAATATTTTGCCATTGGTTAGAAAGTTTATTAATTCTAAAAAGAGCCAACTCATTTTCCGGATTATTTATACATGTGAATTTTAAATTTATTGAAGAATTTACAGAATTTATTTTGATACTATCTTTTAGACCTGCAAAAATGTCAAGCTTATATTTTGCATTGGCTTCAGTAGTTTTAATATACGATAATTCTATTTTATTTTCGTCAGATAACCCATTAGCTGTGTTTTTGTAATCAATAAATGCTAGCCCATTTACCCCACCTAAAATAACTTGTTGCTTAGATGTATCATTAAAATAGGCTGAGTGATTAAACTCTTGAGATACTGAACCATTCATCTCAAGATCGCTTTTAAATGATTTGGGAATGGGCTTATCACTCATGGCTAAAACATTTACACCACTCCCCGTTCCTACTACCATTGTATTGCCAGTATGAACAAGTGAATAAATAAAATTGCTCAACAGACCTTCATTCATGCTAATCATTTGCAGTACCTTGCCCTCATCATTGATTTTAACAATCCCATCCCCATGGGTACCCAACCAAATTCCATCGTTGGCTTCCACCATGCATGTTACACGCATGGACTTTGTTTTAGAAGGATAAATCTTATTAAAATCAATTCCTTTAGATAATTTAATAACGCCTTCCTGACAAGCTATAAAAATACTTCCTCGCATGGTACTAATTTGCCTGATTGTACCTAAATTAAAGTCAACTGAATTTAGCGGTTTAATTCCCCAAGTATTGCTGCTATCAAAAATAGCATTCACACTATTTAAACTACCACAAAACCATTGATCATTGTTTTTACCTAAAGCAGTAACATGAAAATTATTGTCATTATATCGAGCGCTGCCCATGGGAATCAATTGCTTGCTTGCAATTTGGTATTTTGCCAAACCAGTCCACCCTTCTAATCCTACAATTAAATGATTTTTATCATAGGGAAGCAATGCATACACATTTTTCTTAGACAATAATTGTATCGAATTTTTAGTACAAGAGTATAAACCAGCATAAGTGCCAATTAGTAATTCTGTACTTGTTTTATAAATACTTCTAATACTTTTATTCTTAAAAAATTGAACGATTTTTTTTTGCTGATCAAGATCTTCTTGTTGATTGATAGAACTAGAAAAAGACACCAGCCCATTACTGGTAGATAATAATACTTTATTGTTACCTTCAACGAAAAGTGTCGTTGCAGCTATCTTGGCATAATCTTTGAATAAATTGTCAACGATTTTAAATTCTCGGGTTGTGTTTATAGGTGATTTTTGTAAATCGGTACTAGGGA
The DNA here is from genome assembly GCA_031429515.1 of Sphingobacteriia bacterium. Classification (GTDB taxonomy): domain Bacteria; phylum Bacteroidota; class Bacteroidia; order Chitinophagales; family Chitinophagaceae; genus Sediminibacterium. The sequence continues at coordinate 128,967 of JANOZT010000082.1, read as the reverse complement.
TTAGTATGATTTCATCTTTTAACGCAAGAACTCCTGCAATTGGCTTTCCCAGAATTTTTGCAACAGGTAGCAATGATTTTTTGTCATATATTTTAACATCCCCATTGTCAAATAAAATGGCAACATAACGAGAAGTTACTGCCGACATTCGAATGAATTGTTCAGCTTTATTGCCATTAGGCTTTTCAAAAAAGGGAGTTGAACTCCATTGAATATGAAAACCATCAAATTTTGCAAATCGATTGTCTGTAAAAAATAGAAAAAAAGTATTATTGCTATCAACAACACTGTGTAATAAATGAGCAGGCATTTTTATTTCGGCAATAATAGCTAGGTCTATTCCTTTTTTAATGCCTTTTTTATTTGAAAAAGTCCAAATTTGCCCACTTTGAGTTACGAAAACAGCTTCATCTTTATTGTTTTTGTACATTTTCGATACCCAACTATTGAGTTCATACTCTTTGCTCAATCCTGTAACCTTGTTAAAAACATATAATTTAGTTGCTTGGGAGCAGATGATATATTCATTATAGCACAATAAGTGGTTTGGTGATGAATTAGCTGGTAATTGTAGTTTCTTGTATTCAATTAGCTTAACATCATTACCATCATACCTGCAGAGCCCTTGATTAGTGATAAACCAAATAAAACCTTCATCATCTTTTGCCATTTCACCTAATTCTCGATTCAATGAATTGGGAATATCAAAAAATTTGCCTTCTATACTTTGTGCTACAATTGAAGAAGTAATAAAAAAAGTAATTAGGCACATTAATAAATGAGGCGTCAAAAAAAAGCGCTTAAAGAAAATTGTCATGTGCTCTATAAGTTGATTTGGATTATAAAGACACTCGATAGACTTTTGTCTCAAATGAAAATCGACTTCTTATAATTAATATTATATCTAAAATAGTCTAAAAGAGGCCAATTGGAGGATAAAAACGCATTTTTTCAGTTAATTTCTTAAATACTGCTTGAGGCCTATAAATTAAGAAATTGAGTAATTCCCGGAATTAACAATACAAGAGATTTTGCACCTATTTTAAAAAATTTGGCATAATTGCTCTCGAACCTTATTTTTGCAGCCCATTCCGAAAGAAATGGGGCAATTGCCTGATAGTATAAGGGTAGTACAACTGATTTTGGTTCAGTATGTCTAGGTTCGAATCCTGGTCGGGCAACAAACGCCTCTCGCATAGCGAGAGGCTGTTTTGTTTTAGAGCGTCGCGAATTCATTCGCATAAGCGAAAAAACAAAACAGCCGTTATTGCCGAAGGCAATAAGAGGCGTTTGGGTAATGCAATGCGGGGAGGATCACCGCAGGTAATCCAAAAATTCACTACCAATCTCCATCAATTACAAAAGTAATACGGATTAATTTATTGAAATTTTACAATAATAATCAGTAATCATGTAACAATAAAAGTAAGCGAAAACATCAACTTCAGATGAATTCGAGAATTACAATGGATAACCATTACCAGTCAAGTACAGAAATAGTTTTAGCGCATTTAAAAACATCCGTTTCCGGTTTGAGTGAAGCAGATATTGAATTGCGACAAAAAGAATTTGGAGCAAATGCTTTAACTGAAACGAAACAAAAAAGTAAGTGGTTAATTGTTTTGGCACAGTTTACGGATGTGATGATTATTATTTTAATTATTGCTGCAGTAATTTCATTTGTTTCAGGCGAGCGAACAGATGCTTTTGTTATTCTAGCCATTATTATTGGAAATGCATGGATGGGATTTTCGCAGGAATATAATGCAGAAAAATCAATCCATTTATTACAAAAGATGGCACCACAATTTGCCATGGTATTAATTAATAATAATCCTGTAAAAACCGAATCAAATAAATTAGTTACGGGAGATATTATATTGCTAGAAGCTGGAGATATTATACCAGCAGATGGAAGATTGATAACAACACATTCTTTTAAAACAGATGAAGCATCGTTAACAGGAGAAAGTAATACAGTTGAAAAAATTACAGATGCCATTAGCCAACCAAATTTGGTACCTGGAGACCAGCATAATATGGTTTTTAAAGGAACTCATGTAAGTAATGGCTCTGCAAAAGCTGTAGTCACTACTATTGGAATGAACACAGAATTAGGAAAGATTGCAGGCCTGCTCAAACTACCATCGCAAAAAACGCCCCTACAAAAAAGGTTAGCAGTATTTAGTAAACAATTGGCCTTAATAGTTGTGCTTATATGCATTGCCGTATTTGCTGAAGGATTATGGCGTGGAGTTCCTGCTTTTCAAATGTTTCTCACTGCGCTTTCTTTAGCAGTTGCAGCTTTGCCCGAAGCATTACCTGCGGTAATTACAATTGCTTTAGCAAGGGGTGCTAGCCGAATGGTAAAGCAAAAAGCCTTAATGAGAAAATTGCCTGCAGTAGAAACCCTAGGTTCGGTGACCTATATATGCAGTGATAAAACCGGAACACTTACTCAAAATATAATGACAGTAGAAAAGATTCAGGCTGTTCCGGAGAAAGAAAAATTATTGTTGCAGGCCATGATTCTAAATAATGAAGTACGTTTTTCCAATGAAGGTTTATTAGGAGACTCTACAGAAACTGCATTGGTAGATTATGCTTTAAAAGATGGCCAATCAAAAGAATTAACTGATACCGAATTTCCGCTGATATCTAAACTGCCGTTTGATTCTGAAAGAATGAGGATGAGCACGCTGCATAAACATGCAGATAAATGGATTTTATTTGTAAAAGGTGCTCCTATAAAGATGTCAGAAGTATTGGACGTAAAGCATAAAGAAGAGTTGCCGCAATGGCTTGATAAAAATAAAGAATGGGCGGCCAATGGCTTAAGAGTATTATTTTTTGGCTTTAAAATATTTGAAAATGATCCAGGTGAAATAAAAACTGCTGATGAAACAGCGTTGGAATTTTTAGGTGTTGTTGCTATGATTGATCCGCCAAGGGAAGAAGTGATAGCAGCTATTAAAGAATGTAAAACTGCAGGCATAAGAACTGTAATGATTACTGGCGACCAAGCACTAACTGCAACCGCAATTGCAGAGCGATTGGGTATGATTGAGCAAGGGCATCAAGGGGTGAAAACTGGAACTGACCTTTCTGATTTATCTTTTGAAAAATTAAAAGAAATTGTAAAGATTACTTCCGTATACGCTAGGGTATCACCAGAGCAAAAATTAAATATTGTAAAAGCATTGCAATCTAACGGAGAATTTGTAGCCATGTCTGGTGATGGAGTAAATGATGCTCCATCTTTAAAACAATCTAATATTGGCATTGCAATGGGCATAACAGGAACAGATGTTTCGAAAGAAGCAGCAGACATGATTTTACTAGATGATAATTTTGCCACTATTGTTAATGCAGTAAGAGAAGGCAGAAAGATTTATGATAATATCAAAAAGTTTGTATTGTATGTACTCTCTTGCAATTTAGGAGAGATATTGACAATTTTCGTAGCGCCGATTGTAGGATTTGCAATTCCATTATTACCTATACATATACTTTGGATAAATTTGGTAACGGATGGTCTTCCAGGATTAGCTCTTGTTGCAGAAGAAGCTGAAAAAGATATTATGAACAGGCCGCCACGTCCACCCAAAGAAAATTTATTTGCCGGAGGGCTTGTAATTAAAATTTTATTAACAGGAACTATTATTGCTGTTGCTTCCATTTTCATCCAATGGTGGGCAATCAAAGAGGGATATAATATACAGGAACAACAATCTATGGTATTTTCAACACTGTGTTTTATTCAATTGGGAAATGCGCTTTCTGTTCGTTCTGTTTCGCATTCCATTTTATCGAAACATTTATTTACCAATAGGCTAATGTGGGCTGCAATTGCAGGAACTGTAATTCTTCAGTTAGCGATAATTTATATGCCCTTTTTACAAACAATTTTAAAAACCAGTTATTTGGACTGGAAGGCAATGGCAACCATTCTAATAGTTACTGCTTGCGGACTCATTTGTATTGAATCAGTAAAATATATAATCAAACAGAAATATTATAAGCAATAAACTTTCATTCTGTCATTTTAGCCATCAAAGGCCAGCTTTAAGATAAACTTCCTCTTTTCTTACATTTAACATCTTAGCAATTACTAAATTGCTACATTTTACTTAACGGCACGGTTTTCCTTTCATTGTTATTATTAAAAAATAATCAGATGAAAAAAGTATTCCTTTTATCAATACTCCTCTTGAGTATGTCATTTACCTATTTAGCAGAAGCACAGGTAGGTGTAAGTTTTAACACCAATATTGGCAGCCAACCAGCATGGGGGCCTATAGGATACGACCATGTTGACTATTATTATTTCCCAGATATAGACGCTTATTACAATGTACCAAAAAAGCAATATGTTTATCTAAATAGTAATAATTGGGTTTTTGCCAACTCTTTACCGTATAAATACAGTGGATTTGACCCTTACCGTGGATATAAAGTTGTGATTAATCGCCCAAACCCTTACAAAGACGGAGACATGTATCGAAATAAATATGCTGGATTCAGCGGCGGTAGAGGGCCTCGTCAAGAATCAATTAGAGACAGTAAAGACGAAAAATATAAAGGTCATCCAGGAAATAAATGGAAAAATGGTAACAATGAGAATAACGAGAACAACGGGAATAAAGAAAAGCAGAATGGTAAAAAGAATAAAAAAGACGATTAAAATTTTTAACAGTAAGACAACGTTTAATAACTTTAGTGTATCTCATTAAAAAAGTTACACAATATGAAAAGGGCTATTATATACTTGTGCATTTCTGCAGTTTATTTTATGAGCTGCACAAAATCTACTGATAGCAGTAATTCTACCATCAATTTCCAGTTGAAAGCAGCCAATTCGCCTGTAAATGGAGCAGGCATCGTTTGGTCTGCAGGTACAGCAGGTGTAGCAACGGCAAAAATAGAGTCAAAGAAAAAAGACAGTGGATATGTTGAATTTAGAGTAGAGCCAAATACACAAATTGACTTATTTGGAGTATTATCTATTTCTAACGTGACCATTCCTGTAGGCACCTATTACAATAATACTTGTAGACTAGAATTACAAGCTATGAATAATAAACCTTCCCTTTTTCTTGATGGGATATATACAGCTGGAGGAGTTTCTACTCCTGTTTCATTTGAAGCAGCGGTTCCTATTACTATAAAATCAACAAAAGAAATTATTGAGATTGCTAAGGGCATTTCAACCTATAATGCCTTAACCACACTTAGCTTAATTACGCTTACCACAAATGTTACTGAAGCAGAAATGAAAGCTGCTGTAAGAACTGGCGGAAAAATAATTATTGCTAGAACCTCCAATGATGGCATCTACTTTAAAATGTTGGCTAATTTGGCGAAGAATCAAGTTATTGAATTCAAGCAATAACTATAGATACATTTTATGGAAAAAAGCTTTTAAGCTTTCTTCCCAATCTTTCAAACTGATTCCAAAATCCTTAGTAATTTTTGAAGTATCCATTACAGAATAAGCTGGTCTCTCTGCGGGTGTTGGAAATTCAGCAGTGGTAATCGGGTAAAGTGCTGTAGGGTGGTCTGCTAATTTTTTAATAGCAATGGCAAAATCAAACCAAGATATTATACCTGTATTACTATACTGATAAATACCATGATGTTGGTTACCTTTTTGATCTTCTTCTAAAATACCTATTATTGCTTTTGCCAAATCAGCAGCATAAGTTGGGCAACCAATCTGATCATTAACAATTTTTAAATCTGGTTTTTCTTTCATCAAACGCAACATGGTCTTAACAAAATTATTTCCATGCTCGCTATATACCCAAGAAGTTCTGATAACAATTGATGAAGGATTGTTTTGTTGTGCAAGCTCCTCACCCACCGATTTAGAATAACCATAATAATTCACAGGATCAGTTGGTGTATCAGTTTGGTATGGAGAACTCCCTTTTCCATTAAATACATAATCAGTGGAAATGGTGATTAATTTACATTTTTGTTGCTCACAACATTTTGCAATTTCACCAACAGCAGTGCCATTAATAATAAGCGCCAGATCTTTTTCTGACTCGGCCTTATCTACTGCAGTATATGCAGCACAATTGATAAAATAATTGGGTTGAAATTGTTCAAAAAATGGAGCAATTGATGATGGGTTGGATAAATCCAACAAATCCCTATCTGTAAAAACAAAATGATATTTGTTTTCAAATGAAGCCGCCAATTGTAGCAATTCCCAGCCTAATTGACCATTTTTTCCTGTGATAATAACAAGCGGCTTCATAGTAAACTTATTTATTAGAGCTAAATTCTTTGGGCTGTTTAGACCATTCTTCTTTAGGCAAAGACTTGAAATAATCATAGGTCTTTTTCAATCCTTCAGCACGATCAATTTTTGGCTCCCAACCTAATAATTCCCTTGCTTTGGTAATATCTGGTTTTCTTTGTTTTGGATCATCTACAGGCAATGGCTTGTAAATTATTTTTACAGTTGAGCCTGTTAATTTCAATACTTCTTCAGCAAAATCTTTCAAAGTAATTTCATTGGGATTTCCAATATTAACAGGCATTGTATAATCGCTCATTAATAAACGATAAATTCCCTCAACCAAATCATCTACATAACAAAAACTCCTGGTTTGACTTCCATCTCCAAAAACAGTAAGATCCTCGCCTCTAAGAGCTTGTCCAATAAATGCAGGCAAAGCTCTTCCATCATTCAATCGCATTCTTGGACCATAGGTATTGAATATGCGAATGATTCTAGTTTCAACACCATGAAATGTATAATAAGCTCTTGTGATCGATTCCATGAATCTTTTAGCTTCATCATAAACACCTCTTGGACCTACAGGATTTACATTGCCCCAATATTCTTCAGTTTGAGGATGAACCATTGGATCTCCGTATACCTCACTCGTAGAAGCAACCAACATTCTTGCATTTTTTGCTTTTGCTAATCCTAAACAATTGTGCGTACCCAAAGCCCCCACTTTTAAAGTTTGAATAGGGATTTTTAAATAATCAATTGGGCTAGCAGGAGAAGCAAAATGTAGAATATAATCCAATTCGCCAGGCACATGAATGAATTTTGAAACATCATGATGATAAAATTCAAAATTGGAGAGCTTGAACAGATGTTCGATATTTCTTAAATCACCTGTGATGAGATTGTCCATTGCAATTACATGATATCCTTCTTTGATAAAGCGATCACATAAATGAGAACCTAAAAATCCGGCAGCGCCTGTAATGAGTATGCGTTTCTGAGACATAGTTATTTGTTTTAAGGTCTACCAACACTTTCGTAATGATAACCCATATCAGTAATGAATTTTACTTCGAATAAATTACGACCATCAAAAATGGCTTTGTTTTTTAAGGTAGTACCAATCCGCTCAAAATCAGGTGTTCTAAACTCACTCCATTCTGTTGCAATAATCAAAGCGTCTGCTCCTTCTAAACATTCATATTGACTATTTGCATAAGTTACTTTATCACCGATAGTTGCTTTTACATTGGGCATTGCTTCCGGATCAAATGCAGTAACAGTGGCACCTGCAGCAGTTAACGCATCTATTAAATACAAGGCCGGTGCTTCTCTAATATCATCTGTATTTGGCTTGAAAGCCAATCCCCATAGTGCAAAATGCTTTCCTTTTAAACTGCCTTTAAAATATTGTTCAATTTTAGGCATTAGGTGAAGCTTCTGTTTTTCATTAACAGCTTCTACTGCTTTCAATATTTTAAAATCATAGTTTACTTCATCTGAAGACATGATCAATGCTTGAACATCTTTAGGGAAACAACTTCCACCATAACCTATTCCAGGAAAAAGAAAACGTTTACCAATTCTGTCATCACTTCCAATTCCTCTTCTTACCATGTCTACATCTGCTCCTACTTTTTCACATAACTGAGCAATTTCATTCATGAATGAAATTTTTGCAGCTAAAAAAGAGTTAGCGGCGTATTTTGTTAATTCTGCCGACTTCTCATCCATAAAAATTACTGGATTACCTTGGCGAACAAATGGAGCATATAGATCGGACATTAGTTTTTTTGCACGATCGGATATTGTACCAACCACTACTCTATCTGGCTTCATGAAATCATCTACCGCAACTCCTTCTCGTAAAAATTCCGGATTACTTACCACATCAAACGCTCCTTTAAAATTTTCGGCAATAGCAGTATGCACTTTTTGTGCAGTTCCAACTGGCACAGTACTTTTATCTACAATTACTTTATAATCTGTAAGAATATGGCCAAGGTCTTTGGCTACACCCAAAATATATTTTAAATCAGCAGCTCCCCCTTCTCCTGGAGGAGTTGGCAAAGCAAGGAAAATAATCTCTGCATCTTTTACACCTTCTGCTAGGTTGGTAGTAAATACCAATCTGCCTTCCTTTAAATTTCGTAAGAATATTTTTTCTAATCCTGGCTCGTAAATGGTGATCTCTCCATTTGATAACTTATTTACTTTGTTTTGATCGATATCAATACAAGTAACTTTATTACCTGTTTCAGAAAAACATGTTCCTGTAACAAGGCCTACATATCCGGTACCTACTACTGCAATTTTCATTGATTATTGATTTAAAAAATTTAAAACATGTTGAGTGATAAACTGTAATTGATCCTGATCCATTTCAGTATGCACTGGCAATGAAATTACACAAGCAGTCAATTCATCTGTGATAGATAAATTGATTTCTGGCAAACCAAATGAAGCAAACATATCTTGCTTATGTCCTGGAACCGGATAGTAGATCATTGAAGGAACTTTATGTTGAGCAAGCCATTCACTCAATGCATCACGATTTGCATTTTTAATTTGCAAAGTATATTGATGATAAACATGGGTGCTGTATTCGGCAACAAATGGCGTAATGATATTTGGATGATTTGCAAAAGCAGCATTATAAAAAGCTGCAACAAATTGTCTTGCTTTATTATATCGATCTAGATGAGTTAGTTTAATATTTAATATTGCTGCTTGTATAGAATCGAGCCTTGAATTGCAACCAACCACTTCATGATAATATCTTTTCTGTTGTCCATGATTAGCAATCATTTTCATTTTAGCAGCCAATGAATCATCATTGGTAAAAATGGCTCCTCCATCTCCGTATGCTCCTAAATTTTTAGAAGGATAAAAAGATGTAGCTCCAATAGTTCCGATAGTTCCTGTCTTTTTTACTGTGCCATCCGAAAAAGTATAATCACAGCCAATTGCTTGTGCATTGTCTTCAATAACAAATAGATTAAATTCCTTTGCGATTTGCATAATTGCTTCCATCGGAGCTGCATGTCCATATAAGTGCACTGGCACTATCGCTTTAGTTTTGGAAGTGATTGCTTTTCTCACCGACTCTGTATCGATACAAAAGGTTGTAGGATCTACTTCAACAAAAACTGGTGTTAACTTTAATAAAGCAACTACTTCTGTAGTAGCTATATAAGTAAATGAAGGGGTAATCACTTCATCTCCTGGTTCAAGCCCTAATGCCATCATAGCTATTTGCAAAGCATCCGTTCCATTGGCACAAGGAATGGTATGTTTTACTTGTAAATATTGGGAAAGAGCAGCAGCAAAATCTTGAACAGGCTTACCATTGATATAAGCCGCGGTATCCAAAACATCATGAATGGCGCTGTCTACTTCGGCTTTAATATGTAGGTATTGAGATTTTGTGTCAACCATTTGAATTGGTCGCATATATATAATACTTTAGAACTGCGAAATTAGCATAAAAAGGGTAGACAAAAAATATACCCATAACTTTGTATTGAATGAAGCTATTCTACCAATTATTTATTCTGCTTTACCCATTTGCAGCTAGATGTATTGCTCCTTTCAACAAAAAGGCTCAATTATGGATTGAGGGAAGGAAAAACTGGAAGAGCAAATACAGTCAAGTATTTGAAAAACAAACAAGACCAGTCATTTGGATGCATTGTTCTTCTTTGGGTGAATTTGAACAAGGTTTGCCATTGTTGGAAGCATTAAAAACTGCTTATCCCAATTACTTTTTTTTGGTTAGTTTTTTTTCACCTTCAGGATTTACTGTTAGACATAACCATCCTGTGGCTGATTTTGTTTGTTTCCTGCCCATTGACAGCCCAAAAAATGCTATAGATTTTCTAACTATAATAAAACCTCAAATAGCCATTTTTGTCAAGTATGAATTTTGGTACTATTATTTGAAGAACTTGAAAGAAAAAAATATTCCAGTTTTATTGGTGTCTGCCATTTTTAGAGAAGAGCAATTATTTTTTAGATGGTATGGAGGATTCTATAAAAATATACTGCATTTTTTCAATTCTATTTTTGTTCAAGACCTTAATTCAAAACAATTATTAGCATCAATAGGGATTGATAAAAATGTTTTTGAAACTGGTGATACCAGATTTGATCAGGTAATCAAAATAGCAAAAGCACATAATTCCAATAATATTATCGAGCAATTTTGCAAGAATAAAAAAGTAATTGTTGCGGGGAGCACTTGGAGTGAAGATGATAAATGCTTACACCATTATGCAATTGCCCATCCAAACATACAATTCATTATTGCCACACATGATATTGAACAAGAAAGGCTCGATGAATGTTTGCTGTTTTATCCCAATGCAATTTTATATTCTGACTTTGCAAATGCAATCGAAACGAACCAGCCGATAAAAGAATATCAATCTTTAATTATCAACAATATGGGGATGTTGAGTGCCTTGTATAGGTATGCAACTGTTGCATTTATTGGGGGCGGATTTATTGATGAAGGTGTTCATAATACCCTAGAAGCTGCGGTATATGGCATTCCTGTTGTATTTGGTCCTGAGTACGATAAATACTTAGAAGCTATAGAGCTGGTTGAATCAGAAGGGGCATTTAGTGTAAACAATTTGATTGAACTCGAAGAAGTATTCAACGAATTAATGAATGATGAATCAAAAAGAAAGATGATTGGTGAAATTGCGCAGAACTATGTTTATTCAAAATCAGGAGCTACTACAAGGCTTCTATTGAATATTCAGGAAAATCGTCTTTTAACCAACTGATCAAACATCTTGACCGTTTCATTTCCTTCTTCCCAACTCAATTTGACTTTCAATTCTCTTTGAATCCAATATTGTGCTTCAGGATAAATATTAAAACTATTAATGGTTTTGATGCTTCTTTCGTACATACTTTCATCTCCTCTGAACAGTACATGTGCAAAAAGGTATTTATCATTTACGCTAATTGCTTTTCGTAAATCTCTGATGGGCGTTTCTTCTAATTTAGTAGCTACTTCAACTATTTCTTCCTTTAGATGATCGTTTAAAATAGGACTCTGATTTAACTGATACAATTCGTTGATTGGAGATGTTTGGTTGATTGGGGATGTTTCGTTAATGGGGTCGATTTTGATCTCCTGTTTTAGAGGTATTTCTTGATTAGGTTGAAAGGTTAGTGTTGGAATTTCAATTGGTTCTTCAAAAAGCCAGCCCGATTCATTTTTTACTTGTTCAGGCGCATTTGTAGATGTTACAACTTCATCAGATGCTATATAAATGGAATTATTACTTGTATACTCTTGAGTTTTCGTTAAATGTACAGACGGCATCTGTATTGATACATTTCCTTTCGTTAAGTCATTATTTTTATTAAACTGCAATTCAGACAACAGCAATTGGGCGGTTATAGCCAACTTTTCACAATCAGCCTTCTCATCGAACTGTTCTTTTAATTTATTGATTAAAGTGCCAACTCTTTCCATTGGAAGCAATACTTTTGGGGGGTAATTGTAATGCGTTCGACGTAAAGTTACTAACGTTTAATTGATTAATTTATTTTGTTCAATGTTTATAGAACCTAATTTGTGGGGAGAAAGAAGAGGCTGGATAGAAGTGATATGCGGAAGCATGTTTAGTGGAAAAACGGAGGAATTGATTCGCAGATTAAAGCGGGCCAAAATTGCCAATCTGAAAGTGGAAATTTTTAAACCCGCTATTGATGTTCGGTACGATGAAACCAAAGTGGTAAGCCATGACTCCAATGCCATCCTCTCCACTCCCATCGAGAATTCACAAACCATTCTATTAATGGCCCAGGATGTAGATGTAGTAGGCATAGATGAAGCCCAATTTTTTGATGCAGAAATTATGGATGTCTGCGAAAAACTGGCATTAAGAGGGGTTCGAGTAATAGTGGCAGGCTTAGACATGGATTATCTGGGAAAGCCTTTCGGGCAAATGCCCAATTTACTGGCCACTGCAGATTATATTACTAAACTACATGCCATTTGTATGAAATGTGGCAATATTGCAAATATCTCTTACCGAAAAACTTCACAAGAAGGGCAAGTATTATTAGGCGAAAAAGAAACTTACGAACCTCGATGTAGAAAATGTGCCAATGAAAAATAGCACCACAATATTAGCTTTAATTAAAAAAGACTTACTACTTGAAACCCGTCAGCAGTATAGTTTCTACGGCGTTTTATTGTATATAGCTTCTACCACTTTTGTAGTGTATCTATCGATGGGCCAACCTGAAGAAAAAGTATGGAACGGGTTATTTTGGGTACTACAATTATTTGTTTGCATTAATGCTGTTGCAAAAAGTTTCTTGCAAGAGAATAGGGGTAGAATGTTGTATTTCTATACCATTGCAAGCCCGACCAATTTTGTGATTGCAAAATTAGCATTCAATGCAATATTGATGTTATTGATGAATCTCTTAAGCCTAGCCGTTTTTACTTTATTGTTGGGAAATCCAATTTCAAAAATAGAGGAATTTTTACTCATCAGTTTATTGGGAGGAATCAGCTTAAGTTTGGTATTTACTTTTTTGGCTGCCATAGCTGCAAAAGCTCAACAGCAAGCAGCATTGATGGCTATAATGGGTTTCCCAATCATCATTCCACAATTGCTTTTATTAATGAAAATCAGTTCCGCTGCATTCTCATCAGCCATTCAATTGGGTTGGTGGCAAATGATCGGAATGCTTATAGGATTAGACTTAATGATTATCGCTTTGGCCTATATCTTGTTTCCTTTTCTTTGGAAGGATTAGAATCGGAGGTGACGAACAGTAAGCCCATTGTTGATCAACTGCTTCAATGAATCTATACCAATTTTCAAGTGCCTGTCTACAAAATCGGCAGTTACTTTTTTATCGCTTGCTTCGGTTTTAACACCATCCGGCACCATTGGTTGATCACTAACCAATAATAAAGCACCTGTTGGAATTTTATTGAAAAAGCCAACTGTAAAAATAGTGGCAGTTTCCATGTCTATAGCGTATGCTCGAACTTTTGTGAGGTATTCTTTGAAAGCTTCATCATGCTCCCAAACCCTTCTATTGGTAGTGTAAACAGTTCCAGTCCAATAATCCACTTTATTAATTCGAATAGTGGTTGAAATAGCTTTCTGTAGAGCAAATGCAGGCATTGCAGGTACTTCAGCAGGGAAGTAATCGTTAGAAGTTCCCTCACCCCTAATAGCAGCAATAGGCAAAATTAAATCACCTAGTTTATTTCGCTTTTTCAAACCACCACATTTTCCTAGAAACAAAACGGCTTCTGGTTCTATAGCAGTTAATAAATCCATGATGGTTGCTGCACCTGGGCTACCCATTCCAAAATTGATTATGGTAATTCCGTTTGCAGTAGCACATTGCATTGGCCTATCTTCTCCTACTACTTTTACCTTATTCCATTTTGCAAAAGTGTAAACATAATTGCTGAAATTGGTCAACAGTATGTATTTGCCAAAATTTTCTAGCTTCTCTCCTGTATACCTTGGCAACCAATTGCTTACTATTTCTTCTTTCGTTTTCATATACTTATTTTAAAAAAAGGCGATTTTTTGATGAAAAAGGAACCTATCAATTTAGCTACTAAATATAGATTAACTTGTAAATATACCAATTAGTACTCATTTTTACAATAGCAACACATCAGATGAATATTCAATTCCCAGCATACCAGCCTGAAATTAAAGAAGAAAACGAGAAAGAATTCATTTTTGATCCCATACGAAAACAATGGATTCGTTTAACACCAGAAGAATGGGTTCGTCAAAATTTCATTAACTACTTAATAAAAGAAAAAAAATATCCTGCTTCATTAATTGCAATAGAAAAAGAAATAAAAGTAGGAGAAATGCGCAAAAGGTTTGATATTCTAGTTTACAAAGAATCAATACCTTGGCTAATTGTTGAGTGTAAGGAACAAAATACCCCAATCAATGAAGCTGTTGCAAAGCAAGTTTTGACCTATAACATCCAATTACAAGTACCCTATTTGATCATTACCAATGGCAATACAACTAAGGGTTTAGTAATTTCAAATGGTCAATTTGCAACAATAGACAGTTTGCCTCCGTATTACTAAAAACAAATGCCACTGCATTTGCAATGGCACTTGCTTAATGTATAAAAATGTTAAGGAAATATTCCCAACTCATTATAAGAAGTACCTACTTTATTAATTGCACATACATAGGCAGCAGTTCTCATATCTGGAATTGAAGGATTCTTAAGCCAGATATCCATGATTTCACGGGTAGCCGTAATCATCGTTTCTTCTAATCCACTATGCACTAAATCTACTTCTTCAGGTCCGTGCAAAATAAATTTTCTTTCTGCATCACTTACTTTTCGATCGGTCAAGGTTTCGATTTGGCTAAGAATATGTGTATTCATATTTTCAGTAAAACGCTTCTCCATTCTTCCGTAACGAACATGGCTTAAATTTTTGAGCCACTCAAAATAGGAAACTGTTACACCACCTGCATTTAAGTACATATCTGGTACTACTAAAATTCCCTTTTTAATCATTACATCGTCTGCCTCAGGAGTCAATGGACCATTTGCAGCTTCTCCAACTATTTTAGCTTTTACTTTATCTGCATTTGAGCCATTGATCACATTTTCTAAAGCAGCAGGAATTAGAATATCACAAGCCAATTCTAATGCATCACTGCTCTTAGCCAAATTAGTAGCACCAGGAAAATTTAAGATAGAACCTGTGGCTTTTTTATGCTGAAACAATTCTTCTTCGTTCAAACCATTTTCATTGTAAACCGCTCCATCGTGTTCTGCTATAGAAATTACTTTAGATCCGTGTTCTCTGAAGAATTTAGCAGAGTGATATCCAACATTTCCTAAGCCTTGAACTACTACAGTTTTACCTTCAACTCCTAATGAAAGACCTAATTTCTCCATTACTTCTGGCATATTACATACTTCACGAATTCCAAAGAATACACCTAAACCAGTGGCTTCTTTTCTTCCTCTAACACCACCCTGTGTAATTGGCTTTCCAGTTACACAACCTGCAGCATCAATATCGCCTGGCTTTAAAGAAGCATAAGTATCAACAATCCAAGCCATTTCTCTTTCACCAGTTCCGTAATCAGGAGCAGGTACATCAATACCAGGTCCTATAAAATTTTTCTTTACTAATTCACTGGTATATCTACGAGTTATTTTTTCTAACTCATACACACTATATTTTTTAGGATTGATTTTAATCCCTCCTTTACCACCACCAAATGGCACATTTACAATAGCACATTTGTAAGTCATTAAAGATGCCAATGCCATCACTTCGTCTTGATTCACTTCATCACTAAAACGAATACCTCCTTTACAAGGAGATTTGTGTTGTGAGTGTTGTACACGGTAAGCTTCAATTACTTCAATTCTACCGTCATCCATTTTAACTGGAAAACGCATGCTGTAAATACTATTACATGCTTTAATTTGTTCAAGCAATCCTTTCTCCCAGGTGGTAAATTTAGACGCTTTATCAAAGCTTTTTTCAACACTTTGAAAAAAACTGTAGGCTTGTTGATTTGACATTTGGCAATCGATTTATAGGTTTATTACAATCAATAAAAATGAAACTATTTGCGATGTTCTCCTTTTTCGAGACGCGTTATTTTAAGATCAATACTTAATAAATAAATAAACAACCCAACCATAATAATTACTACCACACTCATTACAACTAAAATCTTTCCATTGCTTCTCATGATGCCAGTATCAGGAGTAGATTGTGCTTGCAATAAACTAGATAAAAAAAGTGCTACTGCTAAAAAAATATATTTTTTAATCTGTTTCATAATTCATTTTTTGTGCTAATAATATATACCTGATTTTTAGTGTACTGATCCAAACACCTAATAAAGTCCAACCAATAACTGCCGGATAGAATACGGTTCTCATATGCATATCCATATCTTTCCCGTTGACACCAGGATTGCCTTCACTCCCTTCACCTCCAGGATGTAAAGATTCAGTTAAGCGAGGTAAGATCCATAATGTAGGAAACAACATGAAAAATGCAAAAATATTATATACTGCTCCTATTCTCGCCTTTTTTTCATCATCATTCATACTTCCTCTTAAAACAAAATAAGCCAAGTATATTAAAATAGCAATAGCAGCGCCATTCTGTTTTGGATCGCCTGACCATGGACTTCCCCATTGATAGTTTGCCCAAAAAGCGCCCGTAACCAATCCTAGAACACCGAAAATAATTCCGGTATTTGCAAATGCTACAGAATAAGCATCATTCTTTATTGAAGGGTTTTTCAAATATCGTACTGCGTATATGACCGATACCAATAAAAGAATCATCATTCCAAACCACATTGGAACATGAAAGAAAAAATTTCGGATTGTTTCCTGCATTCGATCATCCAGCTTAGGCACTTTTACAAAGAAGCCATAAACACAAGTATAAAATAATAAACAGAACGACAATATTTTCCACCAAGAGGCTCGAATCATAACTATTTTTTTGCAGGATAAACTGCTGAATTAGGTGCCGCAAAATTAGGTGAAAGCATACCAATAAATCGAATCAATGTGTAAAATATACGTTAGTCTTTTAATACACTAAAAAATGTGGAGATTATGTACAAAATCAAATGACCAATTGAAATGCCCTTTTTTAGCCTTTTTTGCATTGATAATGAATTAGTTATATACAACCAGTAAGACTTGGTGCATTGATCTCAATTTTGTACCTTTGCAGCCTTTCAAAATATTCATGCCGTAACATGAAGTTATTGTTCCTTGATTTGTTAAGGGGCCAAACTGATTGTGGCTATCATCTTAAATTAGATTAGTTACATGAAATTATCACAGTTCAAGTTCGACCTTCCACTAAACCTTATTGCACAGAACCCTACCAAAAGAAGAGAAGACAGCCGATTAATGGTTGTTGACCGTAAAAGTGGGCACATGGAGAATCGTAATTTCAAAGACATTTTAGATTATTACGATGACAAAGACGTTTTTGTAGTGAACAATACAAAAGTGTTCCCTGCAAGAATGTATGGTAGAAAGGAAAAAACAGGTGCAAAAATTGAAGTATTCTTATTAAGAGAACTCAATAAACCCAACCGTCTATGGGATGTAATTGTTGATCCCGCAAGAAAAATTAGAGTTGGAAACAAATTGTATTTTGGAGACAATGAAGAATTGGTTGCAGAAGTAATTGACAATACAACCAGCAGAGGCAGAACCATTCGTTTTTTATGGAACGACGATGATGCAAGTTTTAAGAAAATGTTGGAATTCTTAGGAGAAACACCTTTACCTAAATACATCAAGCGTAAACCAGATGAAGAGGATAAAGAAAGATATCAAACTGTTTATGCAAAACATGAGGGCGCTGTAGCAGCTCCAACTGCAGGATTGCATTTTAGCAAAGAATTGATTAAGCGTTGTGAAATTCAAGGTATCCGATTTGCAGAAGTTACATTGCATACTGGTCTAGGAACTTTTAGACCCATTGAAGTAGAAGATCTAAGCAAACATAAGATGGATGCGGAGTATTATGCTATTGATGAACAAGCCTGTGCCATTGTAAACAAAGCAAAAGAAAATGGTAAAAGAATCTGCTCTATTGGTACAACAACTATGCGTGCAATGGAAAGTAGTTTTACTGCGCAAAAATTATTAAAACCGAGTGAAGGATGGACTAACCATTTTATTCACCCACCTTACAAATTTAATGTTGCTGATAGCTTAGTAACTAATTTTCATTTGCCGAAAACGAGTTTATTAATAATGACTTGTGCATTTGCAGGTTATGATTTGGCAATAGAAGCATACAAAAAAGCAATTAAAGACAAATACCGTTTCTTTAGTTATGGAGATGCTTTGTTAATTGTTTAAACAATATTAAAATGATCAGATCCCGGCAACTTTTTGTTTCCGGGATTTTTTTATGCTTTTTTTGATCGAATATTAGCCAAACTGCCCAGTCCAATAAACAAAAATAGAAATAGCAGCATCACAAAAAAACTATTAATCAATACTTGTTGTATTCCAAACTTTATAACGTCAACAAATGGATATGGATAAAACTGAATAATAGAACCACGGAATAGGGTATACACTAAATAAATCAATGGATAAAATAACCAATAAAAAATTGTAGTTAACCGAATTTTTCGTTTCGATTCATAGATTAACCAAAATATAAAGGTAGCTATTGGTGTAAATCCATGAATGATATTGTTGGCTAGTAAATTCAGTCCCTGTGGATGATATAACTTACTTAAGATGACTTGATAAATAAGCCCTACAACCATTATATATACTGTAACTGATAAAGAGGTTTCTGAGAGTAAAAAGAAATGGTTTGGCTGATTTTTTTTTAGAATTTGCATACTAAAATAAATAACAACAATCAGATTACTAAGTATAGTGAAATAACTGAAAAAACGAACTACAGCCTCAACAAGGGGTAATTTGGAATGCTGCATCATTACAATGAATTGCAATAGTATCCCAATAAATGTCACTGATAAAATGATAAAAGAAGTAATCGATTTGTTTACTTTCATAAAGGATGTAATTATTTATTATTCCCTTCTCTTTTTAATACCTGAAACGTCAATTGATACAACTCAATTGCCTGCTGAGGGGAATTACCAATACAAACAACACCTAGTTTGCCGAATTGAGACAGTGCACCAATTAAATGAAACATTATACCAATTTGCTTAGTTGAATCATAGATCAAATTATGGAAACTTGCGATAGTCATTAAATCGTGAGGCGTTAAACCAATAAAAGATGGATCTGATAAATTATCCGTTGAAAAATAAAACCGCTCTTGACCATTGATGGTAGTATATACTCCTGTTTGACTATCATATTGACCATCTGTTAAAAACTGAAGCATTAAAAAAGGATGTGTTGTTCCTCCTTTACGCAGATTTATTTCAATGGCATAATGTTTCCACTCTTCATTCTCAATTACACTTATGAAATCAATAGAAAATCTTCCCAACACACCCAATTTACTCATTCTTTGTGCTATAGGAAGAGCTAATTGTACAATTTCTTTACTATATGCTAAAGAAGCAGGAAAACTTGCACCAAGAAAAATTTGATCTCCAAGTCCGCCTAATACTTGGTCATGAGTAGATATAATTTCAACGATACCTTTGGGAGTAATTCTACATTGCACAGAAGGTGAAGTTTTGATTTTCCCTTCAATGAATACTTCTACTATTCCCCCCAATTCGGTAAACTTTTGCATAAAAGCGTTATAGGTTAACCCTTCTGCAACAATTGACAACTGAGTATGTAATACACCTGTCATCCATTCTTCTGCATATTCATCTCCCGGAAAGCCATCATAATTAAAAATGGCATTACCTTCTCCTGAAAACCCATCATTCATTTTTATCACTGCCTTCTTTAAATTAGGAATTTGTTTTTTTAACGCCAATAAAGCATTTCCAATTTCTTCATCATTTTTTACATTTTCTATTCCTATAGGAGTTTCAATTCCACATTCTTTAAAAAGTTTTCTTCCGCCGCTCTTTGTTCCCAAATACAACAGATTAGGATCTGTTCCATAAATTGGTACATTTAATAAAGTAGCTAGTTTTCTTTCATGAGCTGTAACATTAAAGCAGGAAATATGACCAATATGCTGTTGAGGCATTGCCTTTTTAATTCGATCAATTAATCTTGGTCTTGCTAATATTTTCTCAGTCAATGAAATCGAAGAATAATCATAGCAACTCAATAAAGTAAGTCGTTGTTGAGCATGGTAACTAGTAATACCTGGCAAAAGATGTAAATAGTAATCAATGATAATTGGATCAATAGGAACGCTGGTAACATAAATCAAATGCGTATTGGGCATTCGCAATAAAATGAGCATACACAATAGTCTTTCTTCATAATGAATAAAACCATTTACTTTACTCAGTATTTGTTGATCCAATGTTAAACTAGGAATTACAACCACCGTTTTGGGTGCCAACATATCAGTAAAAACTTGATCAAATTCTTCTGAAAACCTTGCCTGCAAAAATTTAAATTGCTCCAATACAAAAGAATCATCTACTGAATTTATTGAATCAGCTTTATGCTCATAAGATAATCTCAAATCATCTGCAGACCAAACTGGCTGTTGCATGGCAAAACTTTTAGCTAAACTATTTATTAAACCCTCAAAAAGGTAGAGTTAATCTCATGACCAAAGATGATTTTAGTCATGTTTCAGCGCCAATAATCCTAAGATCGGACCAATAGCAAGAAGAATATACAGGTAATTGGGATGGATAATAGAAGAAAATAATCCAAGAAATTGTAAACTAACAATAGTAATGGCAAATCCAATACAATTAACAATAGTAAGTGCAGCTGCTTTTGATTCGGGTACAGCACTATTGGCTATAAGTGTAGAAAACATTGGGGAATCTGCAATTACAACAAATCCCCAGAAAAATAGAAAAATCAAAAAAAGATTGGGCGATTCAATTTGAAGCATTAATGGAGAAATGATGCAACAAGTAGCCGATAATAACAAAGAAATAAATGCAATTTTCTTTGGACTGATTTTAGAAGACAATATGCCACTTGAAAAACAAGCTATAGCTCCAATACCGATCACTAAAAATGAATACCCAGGAATACTCCATTTTACTGCAGAATGATTCGATAAATACTGTTTGATAATTATCGGAGTAAAAGCCCAAAAACTATACAATTCCCACATATGTCCAAAATAGCCGAAAGCAGAATCCCTGAAATTTCGTTTTTGAAAAGATTCAATAAATCCATTAAACCGCATTCTTTTTGGCACCACTCTATGAGGGCCATCAGGAACCAATAAAAAGATCAACAAACCTCCTAAAACGGACATGAAAGAAGTGACATAAAAGGAATAATACCATGTTGAATTGGAAATAATTGAAGTAATTAAATAAGGGGTGGCTTTACCCAAAACCAATGCTCCAACTAAATACCCTAATGACTTACCTAACCCAATTTGAAAATAGTCTGCTGCAATTTTCATCCCAACAGGATAAATTCCTGCTAAAAAAATTCCAGTAAAAAATCGAAAAAAAAGTATCCAATATACATTTATTCCATCCCAACAAATGCCTAAATTAAATAATGCAGCAAGTAAAGCGCAAACAAAAAAAACAATCGATGGAGAAATTCTATCTGCAATTGCCATCAAAGCAAAAATAAAAGTACCAACAATAAATCCTAATTGCACCGAGCTTGTAATATGAGGTAAAAAACTAGCCGGGATCTTTCCAAGATCAATCATTAGTGGCAATATTGCATTACCTGTAAACCATACTGATGTACAAAAGAATTGTGCTAAAACAATGATTAATAAAATGCCTGTGTTAGTTTGTTTATTCATTTTATTGCTTCATTTGAAGAAAAGCCGCTGCATATCTTTTTCCTAAAATTCGAACACTTTTTGTATCAAAATGTTCATTATCTGCCATGCATGTTAGTCCTTTTGATGAAACCAAACTAATCAAATTATGTTGCTCGGCTACTTCTTTTAATTGATCATTTATCTTTTGCTTATTAATAGAATTAGGTTCGAAATATCCGAGTTCCCCCATAATAATTGGGAGTTGTGGACGATCAGCAATATTTCTAAAAAGGGAAAACAACCGAATTAAATCTGTTTTATAAGTTGGGATATTCTGCTCATTCGCATCGCTTTCGCCTTGGTGCCATAAAATACCAGCAAGCGTACCATATTGTTTGGCCAATTCTATTTTTTCTTTAAAGTTAGTACGCAACTGAACAGTTCGATGAGTTGAATCATTGATCCATTGATTTACTTTGGTTCCGCCAACCGCAGCAGGAATAAGCACAATAGTAAAACGGGTAGGTATATGTTTCAATAACTCCTTCCCAAAAGAAAGTCCACAATCTAAACCTGTTCTATTAGGTTCATAAAAATGCAAAGGTTCTTTTGCAATAATCAGCTTCCCTTGTTGATTGATTGTTAAAATTCTTGGAGATGAAATAGTATCTATTGCTTCTACTAAACCCCTGCCTGCCATATTACTCTGACCCGCTAAAATAAATACAAGTGTCTCTGATTTTATTAATTCCATTTGAGATGGAGCTTGTTCTTTGGGAAAAAAGGCTGTTCGATCATGTTGCTTAACCGATTTACAAGCAATCATACAAAATAGAAGATACAATGATACTATTAGTCGCATGTTTTTAATCATTACTAATGAAGACTAACTACCCGCTTTATTTTCCATTGATTATTTTCTTGTTGCCAAATTATCATGAACCTACCCACTCTGAATTTGGTTCCGGGTGGTTCTTGATTATTGTGAAATCGATGTAATCCAATTTCAACAGCTCCATATCCTTTGATTGGGTACACTTCAATACTTCCTGCAATTAATTCTCTAGTAACTTTTCCACAAATATTTTTTTCAGTGCCATCAACCACTTGCTTTTTAGAAGTCATCAAACCTCCTTGGTCATGATAAAACTCCATTGAATCTGAATAAAATCCTGCATAGTAATCCAACTTAGTGGAACAATTATTATACGCATCAAAAAACAAACTATCTAAATGAACAATTGTATTGAATAATTCCTGATTATCTGGCTGATAATACTTGGTTAATTGGTATTGATTTTTCTTTGAAGAACTACAACTTTGAATCAATGAGAAGAAAACAGCACCTACCAATATCAACATAATCAGAGAAAAACCAGAATGGGAAATGAGCTTTCTACTTTTCATATGGCAGTATTAATTTAAAGCAATGTATTCATATTGAATCGACCAACCTAATTCCATTTTATTTCTTTTTAGGAGGTCTATAATCTAGTGGTAGCATATTGGATAGTTTTTCTGACCAAGCCCAGTATCCTAAAGCAAGCACATCTTTTCCTGAAAAATAACTTCCATTGGAAAGGACAGCAACTACTTTTTCTGAGTCTGGCATATGCAGTTCAGCCGTCATTGGTTGACTAGGAGACATTCCTCTTTGCGTTGAACGATAAGTTTCGGGCATACTTTTCCACTTATAAACAACTTGCAAATAATCTGCAAATTGAAGTCCGACTGTTGTGCTATCTATTGCAAAAGCAATGCTATCGCCATTTAAGGGAGTATTAACAAGAATATCAACATTATTGCTATTGGAAGATCCATTTAAAAAATAGTTATTACGCTTCTCTTTATTTCGAATAATTTTTCTCAATTCATATCCTTCATCTTCCAATGTATTTCTGTAAAGACTTCGCATAAAATGCATCAATGAGCCTTTATATGTTTCTGCTCTATTTTTCTGCCATCTTGTTTCAATACGCTTTCGCTTTGCGGTTAAATCAGTAAAAAGTGGATACCCTTGATAAAAAAATACTCTTGTAGAATAATTAAATTCAAATATACTCATGTCGTATTTTAATTCATATCCCAAAGCTTCATTTTGAATAAGCAAAGGCTCATCGGCATATGCATTTAATACGTTCTTCTTTTTATTAAATCGAAAATGAACTACTTCTTGATTCAACAATTTACAGTCTGAAGCATTGGGGGTTTTGCCTATCAAATTTTCCATGAAAAAATCACCCCATTTCTCCCAACCGTTTTTTTCGTATGGAGATACTATTACCTCCTCTAACACTTTTACTTTTGGAACTAGTTGTATCTCCAATTTGGCAGGAATTGCATTTGATGCGATTGCAATAGTAAAAGTTTCATATCCCAAAATCGTTACCACCAGATCATACCTTCCTTCAGGAAAAGGTTGTATAACAAATGATCCGTCATCTTTTGAAATGGTTCCGATTGAAGTATTACTCAAAAATATACTTGCCGAAGCAATTGGCTTTTTAGAATCGCTAGCAATAATATTCCCAACGAGCGCATTTTGTGCATTTGAAAAAAAAGCACAAAACAATAAACCAATTATAGCAATTGAGCTTTTCATTTAAAGTCCAAATAAACCACTATTTAACAATTGCAATGTTTTGGTTTTATAGGAGCTAGGAACTAGCAAGGAAATATTGTGAGCGCTCCCTCCATAACTAACCATTGTAATTGGAACTTCTTTCAATGAATCAAATAATTTTTGCAAAACATGATCAGTTTTCGCAATCTCATTTCCTACAATTGAAACTATAGTTTGATTTTTTTCAATATCAACAGTTCCAAATGGTTCCAATTCTTTAATGATCTGTTGAAGAAACTGTTCAGTATCAATGGTTACAGAAACAGCCACTTCAGAAGTGGTAATCATGTCGATTGAAGTTTTGTATTTTTCAAATACTTCAAATACTTTTCTCAAAAAACCATAAGCCAACAACATTCTGCTACTCTTAATTTTGATAGCGATAATTCCATCTTTAGCAGCAACTGCTTTTACTCCAACACTACCCGCTTCCTTAGTAATAACAGTGCCTGCGGCTTCCGGCTGCATTGTATTGAGTAATTTAACCGGAACATTCTCTTGTTGTGCAGGCCAAATACAAGTAGGATGCAAAATTTTTGCTCCAAAATAGGCCAACTCGGCAGCTTCATCAAAACTGAGTTGTTCAATCGCTATAGTCTTATTCACAATGCGTGGATCGTTATTATGCATTCCATCTATGTCGGTCCAAATTTCACAAACAGTACTTTTACTTGCTGCTGCAATTAAAGATGCAGTGTAATCACTCCCACCTCGTTTTAAATTATCTACTTCACCTCTTGCATTTTTACAGATATACCCTTGTGTAATTAATATATTTTTATCAGCATGTTTTTTGAGTAATTGTGCCAATTTAATTTTAATACTGCCTAACTGTGGCTCTTCGTTAGCATCGATGGTCATGAATTCTAGAGCTGATAATAACACATGATCTATATGATTTTCGGCTAAAAAAGCACTAAATAATTTTGTGCTCATTAATTCTCCTTGCGCTAGGATATCTTTATTTAAAGCTTCGCTAAATGAAATTCTTAGTATGATTTGCAAAAACTCAAAATGTTCGCTGATGATTTCATTGGCCTTCAATCTGGCTTCATCAGTAACCAACAATTGTTGAATGAAAGCTTTATAATGGTCATGTAGTTTTTCTATTACTTGTTTTGCAGATGACCTATCTCCGTTGGCCAAATGATTGCTTATTTCAACCAATGCATTGGTTGTTCCACTTAATGCGCTCAATACTACAATCTTTCGATCCTTGTCTTTTGTAATTAACTGAGCAACTTCTTGCATACGTTCTGGCTTCCCAACACTGGTGCCTCCAAACTTCATTACTTTCATACGAACCCCTCCCCCAATTTTTAGTGATTAATAAATAATTGGCAAATGTAGTTCAGAAGACTGATATCTGAAAAGCTATTGCCCAAATGGACGTTGATTCTTACAATCACAAGCTTCACCAGGATTGACGTTAAAATACTTGCAGAAATATTCATAATAAACTAATCGATAAGCTGTTTTGGGAGATTGATTAGCCCCACACTCTATACCTCCATTGATCACATTCATTACTGCACCAAATCCGGGCAATCTCCCTGCAATAGTATCCTTTAATTCAGGCTCCCAAATACCAGCCATGATCTCATGGCAGGATGGTTTAGGATATTGTGGAGTCATCCAAAACCAAAAAGCAGAAGCGAAACTTAGTACAGGATCCCTTGAAATGAGTGATGGATTTTGTAAAAGTTTGTTTTGATCCTTAAAATAGTAATTACTGAATTGTGCATAATTATAATTCCAACTTAATTGTAAAGGACCCCTCCCATGGTAAGATTGCCCTTTAACAGGCAGCATTTTTTTCTTGGTAGCATCTGAATAATGCGCACACCCATTTTCGCAACCTCTTTCCTCTAAGAAATACAAACCCCACGCAAAATAACCACCGGGCGCTTCTTCCCAACCACCGCTGGTTTCATGAGCCATACTAGCTAAAAAAGCAGCTAATTCTCGTTTTTTTTGAACCTCCGTTCCTTTTTTTAAAAATTCAGGAAATCTTTTTGCCGCTTTAATAAAAGAGGCATAACTATAAAATTCTTTTTGTTGAACATCTTTGGAATAGGCCGATCTAGAAGTTGAAATTGCATACCGATTGGGGAAAAGACTATCCCATGCTGCTTTACTGAGGTATTTACAAATGGGGGAATTTGTCTGCGAAAAAGATTGAAATCCAACAAAACTGAATAAAAAGAATAATACAATCTTTTTTAAATGGATACTCATAATCCATTTATGTCAAAAATCGCTCCAGTATTTTTTAGATCTTCTACTACTGATTCTATTATTGGAATACCATCTTTCTTTCTGATGATTTCCATTGCTCTTTCTGGATCGCCTGGAATCAATACTTTTTCATGCCCTTCAGCTGGAGTGGAACGAGAAAATCGCTCAATCCATCGATCCATATGCACTTTAAAGTCATTAGCAGGACGAAAAGCATCAATGCGCATTGCCCCAAAAAAATGTCCTAACCCTTTTCCTGGCATATTCTCAGGCATTGGAATATAGGCTGGAAAAGGGGGCGCCCATGGTCCATAAGAAGCCCCACTCAACACTGCGGAAAAAATATCTACAATGCTTCCTAAAGCATAACCCTTATGACTTCCATGTTCTCGATCGGTTCCTAATGGAAGTAACGCTCCTTTTTTCTTTAATATATTAGCATCGGTACTTGAATTTCCAAATTCGTCCTGAACCCAACCGATTGGAGCTTCTGCATTTTTTCTTTGTAGTATCTCTAGTTTGCCATTTGATGCCGTTGTTGTTGCAAAATCCGCAACAAAGGGAGGCTGATTGCCAGCAGGAATAGCAACTGCAATCGGATTAGTGCCCAGCATTTTTTCAATCGAAAAAGTGGGGGCAACTAATGCACTTGCATTGGTCATTGCAATGCCAATCATATCTTCTTTTAATGCCATCATAGCATGATAGCCGGCAATTCCAAAGTGATTTGAATTTTGTACACTTACCCAACCCGTTCCTACTTGCTTAGCTTTATCAATTGCAACTTGCATGGCAAATGGCGCTACTACTAATCCTAAGCCTGCATCGCCATCTATCACTGCAGTAGAAGGTGTTTCATGAATAACAGCAATATTTGGTTTCGCATTGATTCTCTTTGCTTGCCATAGTCGAACATAGCCACTCAATCGAGCAACTCCATGACTATCTATTCCTCTTAGATCGGCAGACAACAAAACTTCAGTTGCCAAAACTGCATCTGTTTCGTTGCATCCTATAGCAATGAAAATGCTTTTTGTAAACTGATACAATTGTTCGTAAGAAAATACCTGCATGTAATTAGACTGATTCAATTAAAATGGAAGATCATCCATTGGCTCCATTATTTCTGAAGCTGATGGAGCTGAACTTTGAGAAGCAGCACTTGGGGCTGATTGATAATTGCTAGTATTTCCACCACCATCATTCGATTTGCTTCCTAATAACTGAACGCTTGAAACCCTTAATGAAAGTGTTGCACCATTTACTCCTTCTTTGGTTTTATAGGTTCTTACATCTGGTTGTCCTTCTACATATACTTGCGTTCCTTTTTTAAGATAAGGTGCAATACCAGTTCTTTCTGTCCAATATGCACAATCCACCCAAATGGTTTTATCTTTTTGGTTTCCCTGAGCATCTTTATATCGCTCTGTATGTGCTACAGTAAAATTGATAACATTTTTACCGCTTACGGTATTCATTACCGCATCTCTTCCCAAATTGCCAATGGCTGTTAACTTGATCATAAATAAATTTTTATAAATATCTGAAAAATGAAATTAAGTAAAATGAGTAGTAACCGCAAGGTTTAAGTTTGTTTCACTGTAATGTGAGCTAATTTTTCGCTTTTCGATACACCAAAAAGCCTTTTGAACTGCTTAATAGGGCCATTTTTACATTTGTTGTTCTACTTTTGCCTAAATTTTGGTGAATGAGCAGAAAAGGAAAAGTATTGGTTGCAATGAGCGGCGGTATTGATAGTACCGTAGTTGCATTGATGCTCCATCATGAAGGATATGAAGTGATAGGGATCACCATGAAAACATGGGACTATGCCACAAGTGGAAGTAGTACCAAAGAAACAGGTTGTTGCAATATAGATTCATTCAATGATGCACGTCAAGCTGCAGTGCACCATGGATTTCCGCATTTTATTTTAGATATACGAGAAGAGTTTGGAGATTTTGTGATCGAAAATTTTGTTGACGAGTACATTGCTGGAAGAACACCCAACCCATGCGTAATGTGCAATACTCATATTAAATGGAGGGCTTTATTAAAAAGAGCCAATGCATTGGATTGTGATTTTATTGCTACAGGTCATTATGCTTCAATTCGTCAGCATGATAATAGTAGATATGTAATTAGCAAGGGCCTAGATGAAACCAAAGACCAGAGCTATGTTTTATGGGGATTGCAGCAAGATTTATTGAGCAGAACTATATTACCGTTGGGCGGATATCGTAAATCGGCAATCAGACAAATGGCCATTGATATGGGTTATCCGGAATTG
Organism: Sphingobacteriia bacterium; assembly: GCA_031429515.1. Taxonomy (GTDB): domain Bacteria; phylum Bacteroidota; class Bacteroidia; order Chitinophagales; family Chitinophagaceae; genus Sediminibacterium. The sequence goes on along the minus strand of JANOZT010000082.1, from coordinate 100,184 downwards.
GCTAAAAAAAGTGAGAGCTATGAAATCTGTTTTGTTCCAGATAACGATTATAGAGGTTTTTTGAAAAGGAATGTTGAAGGTCTAGAAGAAAAAGTAAATGGCGGATGGTTTGTAGATAAGACCGGAAAAAAATTAGGTCAACACAAAGGCTATCCTTTTTATACAATTGGTCAGAGAAAAGGATTGGATATTGCAATGGGCCGTCCTATCTATGTTACATCAATTAATCCTGATACAAATACTGTTGTTTTAGGTGATGAGATTGATTTAGAGCAAAACGATATGCTGATTGGAAAATTAAATTGGATCAAATACGAAGGCATTAGTGATGGAATGGAAGCACTTACTAAAATCAGGTATAAAGACAAGGGTGCATTAAGCAATTTATACAATTCTGATAATGGAATCAGGGCTCGTTTTTATGAAAATGTAAAAGGAATTGCCCCTGGCCAAAGTGCTGTTTTCTTTGAAGGCGATGATGTAATTGGAGGTGGAATTATTCAACGCGGAGAATTGATTTTATCTTAGTGCTGAAATAATGCAACAAACATTGTATCCGCTTTATGGGTATACCCTTTGATCAATTTTTGCTCAATTAATTGAAAGGTAGAATTCGCTTTAATAAAATTGCTTATCTGCTCATTTTCTTTTTCAAAAACCGAACAAGTAATATACAAAAGGTATCCGCCTTTTTTAACAGCTGACATAATATTGGTTACTACTTTTTGTTGCAATTGCTGAAACTGATCAATATTTTTTTCATTAAAAAAATGTAATTGCTCTGGAGTTCTGCCCCAAGTTCCACTTCCACTGCAAGGTGCATCACATATCACTATATCATATTGATTTTTACTCATCGAGTTTTGTTGAGCCAATTGTTTGCAGAGATCAATAACAAAAGAGTGATACTTTGTTATACCAGCCCTGCTAAATCTTGCTTTGAGATTATGTAAAATAGATTCGCGAATATCAGAAACAGTCAACTCAATGTTTTCTAAAATATCATTTGCCAATATAGATTTACCACCACTTGCAGCGCAGCAATCCCAGACAGAAATAGTATTCGAACCCAACAAAGGTTTTATACTACTAATTACTTCGCCAACTTGTTGAGAGCTTAAATCTTGAATGACTGCTTGCTTATCAATTTCTACAATGCCTTCTAATTTTGTTCCATTAGTCAAGCTTATTGAATTATCCCCGATTAATTTATATGAATATTGAGCGTTTTGTAAAGCAGCTAAAACAGCTGTTGAATGTAAAGGACGAACTCTAATAAATAAATCTGGCTGAATACAATGAGCAAATGAAAATAGATCTTGATCAATTTCTTTACTCAGAAATTGATGAAACGGAAATATAGATTTACTGTTGACCGAAGGAAATTCTGCTTGTACAAAAGAAATGCGATTCACAAAACTGGCTGACCAATTTTTCAACCAAGTATCATCAAATAAGACTCCCCATTCCTCAGCTGAATCATTGCATAAAAAAAGGGCTATTTTGATACCAACTTCTTTACTCAAATCAACAACTGCTTGCCCTAATCGAAAATAATTATAACAAAGCTGGGAAATATATTTCCTGTCTTTAGAACCAAATTTTTTGTTGGCACTAAAATGTATTTTTAAAAATGCAGCCAATGGCATATCACCCTGATATAAGCCAATTATAGCAATAGCGGAACGAATATAATTTTCAGCGTATTTCATCTATCCCCCTTTAGAGCCTGTCCCGACTAGTCGGGAGGGTTAGGGGTTGGTTTTTATAATTCCAATAAGGTTTTTACAGGATCTTTTCCCATTAAAAGTAGCTCTGGATTTTCTAATAATTCTTTTACTCTTACCAAGAAACTCACACTCTCTCTACCATCAATAATACGATGATCATAACTCAAGGCAAGGTACATCATCGGACGAATTACTACTTGTCCGTTTATAGCCATAGGACGCTCTTGAATTTTATGCATACCTAAAATAGCACTTTGAGGAATATTAATAATCGGAGTACTCATTAAACTTCCAAATACGCCTCCATTAGTAATTGTAAAAGTTCCACCTTGTAAATCATCAGCTGTAAGTTTACTGTCTCTCGCCTTACCCGCTAATACGACCACTGCTTTTTCTATTTCGGCCATACTCAAACTTTCTACATTGCGCATAACAGGAACAGTTAAGCCTCTCGGCGTACTTACTGCAATGCTAATATCGGCGTATTCGTGAAAAATAATTTGATCCCCATCTATATAAGCATTTACTGTTGGCCATTCACCCAAAGCAATAGCACAAGCTTTAGCAAAGAAACTCATGAAACCAAGATTCACGCCGTGGCTTTCCTTGAATTTATCTTTATTCACTTTTCTTATATCCATGATACGGGTCATGTCCACTTCATTAAAAGTGGTCAACATAGCCGTTGTATTTTTAGATTCAACCAATCTCCTACTGATCGTTTTGCGCAATGCACTCATTTTTTCCTGACGGACATTTCTACTATTCAATGTTCCACCTTCAACAAATGCTTTCTTGCCTGGATTTTGTAGTGCTTCAAGCACATCTTGTTTCATAATCTTACCGCCCGCGCCAGAAGGGGTGATCGATTTGGTATCCATTTTTTTATCAGCAATAATAGCTGATGCTACTGGGCTTGCTTTTAAATCTTGCGCAACTGGAGAAGCCACTGTTTCAGTAGCCGCTTTTGGACTTGGCGTATTTTCAGCCTTTTGAGGTTCAGCTGAAATAGGTGCAGCTGCTGGCTTAGTAGCAGTATCATCTATTTTAGCCAATACATCTCCGATATTTAACGTATCGCCTTCTTTACCAATAATAGTCAAAATACCCGCTTTTTCTGCATTCACTTCAAAAGTTGCTTTTTCACTTTCTAATTCAGCAATCACTTCATCACGGTCTACCCATTCCCCATCTTTTTTAGTCCACTTCAACAAAGTAACTTCGTTGATCGATTCTCCTACTGTTGGCACTTTGATCTCAATCATACTATTTATATTAACTATACATTAAATGCTGTTTCAATAATTTCAGCTTGTTCTTTAGCATGAATTTTTGCATAACCTGTTGCGGTTGATGCGCTTGCATTTCTACTAATTACTCCAAAATTAATTGATTTTAAATTCATCTGTAAAAATCCTGCCGCTCCCATATTCATCGGTTCTTCTTGTACCCAAAACCATGTTGCTTTATTGTATTTATTATACAATGCATCAATTTGTTTAATAGCTAAAGGATAAATTTGCTCTAATCGAATAATTGCAATGTCCTTACGATTATCTTTTAATTGTTTTTCAGCTAATTCATAATACAACTTTCCAGTACAGAACAATACTTTCTTTACTTGTGTAGGATCTTCAACGAATACATCGTCAATCAATTCCTTAAATCCGCCAGCAAGAAATTCTGAAGTTTTACTATAGGTATTTGGATTTCTCAAATTGGCTTTAGGCGAAAAATTAATCAAAGGCTTACGGAAATTCCAAGTCAATTGTCTTCTGAATAAATGGAATAGGTTAGCTGCAGTAGTAACATTGGTAATAACCATATTTAATTCAGCACACATTTGTAAAAACCTTTCCATTCTTGCACTGCTGTGTTCAGGTCCCTGTCCTTCGTATCCATGTGGCAATAACATTACTAATCCGTTTTGGCGTTGCCATTTTTGTTCTCCTGCTGCAATAAATTGATCGATCATTGTTTGAGCACCGTTACAAAAATCACCGAATTGTGCTTCCCAAATAACTAAAGCATTTGGATTGGCCATTGCATAACCATATTCAAAACCTAAAACACCATATTCACTTAATAAAGAATTATAAATTCTAAATTTTTGTTGATTTTCGGTAAAATGATTGAGTCGGTTATAGCCCTTATTGGTAACCTCATCGCGAAGAATGGCATGTCGATGGCTAAAAGTTCCTCTTTGAACATCTTGCCCACTCATTCTCACAATATTTCCATCTGTTAAAATGGAACCGTATGCCATCAGTTCGGCTGTTGCCCAATCTACTTTATCGTCTGTTTCTAATAACTTTATTTTGTCCTGTACTAATTTTTCTATCTTTTTTAAAGGTTTGAAATCGTTGGGCCATTTCATCAAACCCTCAAACAATATTTTGAATAATTCTGGAGATATTGCAGTATTGGGAGAACCCTCAAAACTTGCACTAGTGGCTTTTGTCATGCTCTTCCATACCAATTCGGGAGCCTGGTATTTATAGGGCAATGGATTTTGTTTAATTTCATCCAATCTTTCCTGTAAATCGGCCCAGAATTTTTTCTCCATCTCTTTGGCCAATTCCTGTGCATCAGATTCACCGTTTTGGATCAGGTAAGTAGTGTAAATTTCTCTTGGATTTTGATGCTTATCAATTAAAGCATACAATTGTGGCTGAGTGTACTTAGGATCATCTCCTTCATTATGGCCGTGTTTGCGATAGCAAACCATATCAATGAAAATATCGCTATTGAATTCTTGTCGGTATCTAGTTGCAATCTCGGCACATTTAACAACAGCTTCAGCATCATCACCATTCACGTGCAGAACAGGTGCTTGTACCATTGCTGCAACGGATGTTGAGTAATCGGCGCTTCTTGCATCATCAAAATCGGTGGTAAAACCAATTTGGTTATTGATTACAAAATGAATAGTTCCACCTGTATAATATCCTCTAAGATTAGACATTTGTAAAACTTCATACACAATGCCTTGCCCTGCAACTGATGCATCACCATGAATTAAAATAGGCAAAATCTTATCAAAATCACTTTGCTTTATTACATCAGCTTTAGCTCTTGCAAAACCTACAACAACAGGATCTACTGCTTCTAAATGTGATGGGTTTGGCATCAATTTCAAGTAAATATCTTTCCCATTCATTGTTTCAACTTCACTTCCATAACCCATATGGTATTTCACATCTCCACTTCCCATTGTTTGGTCAATAGTGGCTGTACCCTCAAACTCGCTGAATATTTGCTCATAGGTTTTGCCCATTATGTTTGCCAGTATATTCAATCGACCACGATGTGCCATTCCGATCACCACCTCTTCAACAGAATTATCAGCTGCAACATTGATAATTGCATCGAGGGCTGCTATTGTTGTTTCGCCGCCTTCTAAAGAAAATCTTTTCTGCCCAATATATTTAGTGTGCAAAAATTTCTCAAACATTACACCTTGATTCAATTTTTCAAGGATTCGACGTTTTTTATCTATAGACAATAAAATCGAAAAGTTTTTTTCCATTTCATTGGTTAACCAATCTATTTTATGTTGATCGCTGATGTATTTAAATTCAATACCAACATGATTGGCATATACATTTTCTAAATGAGCTAAAATATTTTTAAGAGAAGTAGCGCCTAAACCAATTAAATTTCCTGCTTGATAAGTTGTATTTAAATCAGCATCACTTAATCCAAAAAATGCAAGTGCCAAATTAGCCCCTCGGTCTTTTCTACTCCTAATTGGATTGGTTTTGGCTAATAAATGACCTTTGTTTCTATAACCAAGAATGAGTCGGTAAACCCTAATTTCTTTCATCCAATCTACTGAATTACTAGAACTGTCTGAAGGCGAACTGTTGGATACACTATTAGAAGAAATAGCAAAGTCAAATCCATCAAAGAATTTTTTCATGTCAAGATCTATACTATTAGGATCTTTTAAATAGTCTTGGTAGATGGATTCGATAAATGCTGGATGTGAATTTGTGATATACGAGAAATCCTTCATTTGGCTTAGTTATGCTATATTTTAGTAGAAATTGGATGCAAATATCGGTCATTGAGGGCAGAAAAAGAATCAAAATAACAATCAAAATCAGCCTTTTTTATTCAAATAACCCTCAAATTGAAACAATTTTTAATTTTTTTGTATTTTAAATTTCTGCGTTTCAGTTCCAGCCCTTACCTTTGCCGTCCTGAAAAAAATAGAAAATGGCAAATCATTCAGCTACAAAGAAAGACGTTAGACAATCGGCAAAGCGTCGTGACCGCAATCGTTACTATGGTAAAACTACCCGTAATGCAATTCGTGATTTAAAAACGAATACGGAAACGAAAGCTTATGAAGAGCAGCTACCTAACGTAGTTTCTATGATCGATAAGTTAGCTAAGCGTGGAATTATCCATAAGAACAAAGCGGCTAACCTAAAGAGCAAATTAGCAAAAAAAGCAAAAGCAGTAGCTTAATTAAGTTATTGTTCAACTCATATTGAGCCAGTCATTCGACTGGCTTTTTTGTTGCTATCTATGATTCAACTTAGGAAGTTTCACTTTGAAAACATTTAGCTCATTTGTTGCGGTATAATAATCTAAACTACCATTATGCAATGCTAAAATCCGATCAATGATAGACAAGCCCAATCCAAATCCCTTTTTCCCATCGGCGTTTTGACCTCTGAAAAAAGGCAAAGTCATATTCGATGATTCCTCTTTTGATAATTGAAGTCCAGTATTTTGAAAAATTACTTCTATTTCAAGCTCATCAGCACTTATAGTAATGATCAGTTTCCGATCATTGGAGTATTGATACCCATTTTTTATAAGATTAGTAAATACAGATTTTATCAAAGATTCATTGCACTTTAATTGCAAATCTGCGTCATGGTCTGGTATTTTGATAAATGAAAAATCAATAATAATATCTCGAAAACTTCTTTGAGATTGGGAAATAGAATCTAGCAATATTTCATCAACTCTAACATATGGCCAGTCAGTATCAATATTTGCAGTTTCATATTGAGAAAGCAAAAGTAAGGAGTTGGCTAATTCGATCATATTTTGCTGGTCTTCCTTCAATGAGGCAAATACATTTTTATATTCTTCAATAGAATGATCCTTATTTAAGGCAACTTCAGTCTGGGATAACATAACTGCTAATGGAGTTCTTAATTCATGAGAAGCATGTTGAACAAAGCTTTTTTGAGCATCAAATGCTGCTTTTAGCCGATCCATCATTGAATTGAAACTACTGGCAATTTGGTTGATCTCATCTTTTGTATCTTTTAAGGATATTCTTTTTGAAAGATTCTTTATATTGATCAATTGCATTTGATTACTCAATTGTACAATAGGTTTTACAGCTTGTTTTACAAAAAGAAAAGACAATACACCTGTAAATATTAACCCACCTAAGAAAACAATAGCTAAAATAATTTGAAGATTTTTTAGCTTCTCAAATCCTAACTGGTCAAATCCAGACACATAAATAAATGTCTTTGTAGGAATATGAAACTCAAGAACGTGTTGAGTTTTTGTATCGTCAGTATATTGATAGCGTTTTAATTTTTTTGCTTTCTCTTTTAATATGGAAGTAAGTTCTATCGGCTTATTGTTTGGAATAACCAAACCCCTATTACCACTAGAATCCTCAATTAAAATACTTTCATTAAATATAGAACGGTCACGAATTTCTTTCAATAGGTTAAAACCTGTTAGGCTATCAGCAGTTTTTGATTCTTGATAGACTTCATAAACCTCATTTCCCTCTAAAGAAATTCTATTGTAAAAATCTTCTTGTCGATAACCTGCGTATAAGAAATAAATAGTAGTGCAGGCAATGAATAAAATAATAGCCACATAACCTGTAAATAAGAAAGCGAATCTTTGTTTCAGATTCATAGCAATTACTTTATATAATAACCAAATCCAGGTTTAGTATGTATTAGTTTCTTTTCGAAAAGTTTATCCACTTTATTTCTTAAAAAACTGATATATACTTCAATTGTATTCGTACCTGTGTCAAAACTTAAATCCCAAACTTTTTCTAAAATTTCTTGTTTAGAGATCACTTTCCCTTTGTTTTTAGCCAATAATACCAAGAGTGTAAATTCTTTTGATGTTAAATTAATTTCAGTTCCTGCCCTATTGACATTTTTTCTAGAGAAATTAATTTCCAAATCATCGATAATAATATTGGCTTCATCAAGTACAACGGTAGTTCTTTTTATTAACGTTTTTACTCGAGCAAAAAGTTCATCAAAATGGAAGGGCTTTACCAAATAATCGTCTGCACCATTATTAAAAGCAGTCACTTTTTCATGCACTTCACTTATTGCTGTAAGCATTAAAATAGGCACTTTTTTATTTTTTCCTCTGAATTCTTCACACAAAACTAACCCTGTTTTAATAGGGAGATTAATGTCTAAAATAATTATCGAATAAACATGCTCATTAAATAGTTTGGAAGCCTCTGCACCGTTGAGCGCCAAATCTACTTTATACCCTATGCGAGTGAACTCATCTTTAATAACTTGGCCTAATTTGGATTCATCTTCAGCCAATAAAATTCTTTGTTTCTTTTCCATCTATATTTTATTCAACAATACAAATATTATTAATCCAATTTCTTGATAGAACCGATTCCTGCAATCTTTTGTTTGACCGTGGCGGCCCCTTTATAATATACAGATCCGCTGCCAGCAACATTTACATCCAACAATACATCGGCAAACACTTTTATAGTACCAACACCAGCAACTTTCACTTTGGTATTTTCTGTTTTTAACTGGGTAGCATCGCAATCTCCAGAACCAGCAATATTGAATTCAGCATTTTTAGTTTCGCCGGCCAGTACCATCGACCCAACACCTGCTATATCAACTTCAATAGCTGGTGAGTTTAAGGCTAAATCCATTTTTCCGCTACCGGATAAGCTAAGTAATAACTTATCCATTCCTGTAAATTTATTTTTACCAATTACAGCCCCACTACCCTTCAATGATATTTTAGATAATTTTGGAGTCGAGATACGTATCTTAATAGGGAATTCACTCTTTAATTGATAGTTCTTTTTTTCCTTAAAAACCAATTTGTTGTCAGATTCATTAATTACGATAAAAGACTGTAAATTTTCATCAGCATCAATAGAAACTGTTGTTTGATCAGCTTGGGTAATTTCTACATCAAAATTCCCAGATAATTCAATTTTTTCTGCTTTTTGAACGACTCTGTTTTGGGTTACTATTTTGCCATTTCCCTCAATGGTCTTATCGGTCATTCTGCAAGAGAACATGAAAAGTGAACTAAAAACAAGCAGGTAAAAGGTTTTCATTTTTATATTTTTAATGCTGTAAGGTAATAAAATATCCAATCCAAGGCATCTGTCATTATGGGTAGAAGAAAAATTCATTTAACTTCGCCCCATGACAGAAAAAATATTGATCCTCGACTTTGGAAGTCAATACACACAATTGATTGCAAGAGCAGTAAGGGAAGCAAATATTTATTGCGAAATCATCCCCTACCACAAAGAATTTACGATCGATCAAAGCCTAAAAGGCATCATTTTGAGTGGATCGCCTTTTAGTGTAAATGACGAAAAAGCACCAGAAGTTCCAGTTTCAACCTATATTCAGCAATTACCCGTTTTAGGAATTTGTTATGGCGCCCAAATGACTGCAAAATTGTTTGGAGGAAGAGTAGACAAATCGAATAAAAGAGAATATGGCAGGGCTTCCATGGAAATTAAAATAGAAGATGCCATTTTTAAATCAATACCTCAAAAATCTCAGGTTTGGATGAGTCATAGTGACTCCATCACAGCTTTGCCTCAAGGGTTTTCCATTTTAGCAACTACCGAAAGTATTCCTATAGCTGCTTTCAAAAAAGACAGTACCGATACCTTTCCATTATATGGCTTACAGTTTCATCCGGAAGTATACCATTCAACTGAAGGAAAAAATATCATCAAAAATTTCCTTGTTGATATTTGTAAATGCAGCCAGAACTGGACGCCAAATTCCTTTGTAGAAGAAACTGTAGCTAAGTTGAAAGCCGAAATTGGTAACAAACAAGTGATCATGGCTTTAAGCGGTGGAGTAGACAGTACAGTTGCTGCAACGCTGATTTCCAAAGCAATAGGCAATAGACTTCATGGCATTTTTGTAGACAATGGAGTACTTAGAAAAGACGAATTTCAACAAGTATTAGATACCTATAAAACCATTGGCTTAAACGTAAAAGGCATTGATGCTAAACAATTGTTTTATGATGCTTTAAAAGATCTTACCGATCCTGAAGCAAAAAGAAAAGCGATTGGCAAATTATTTATTGATGTGTTCCAGGAAGAATCCTTGAAAATGGACAATATTTCCTTTCTAGGTCAAGGAACTATCTACCCTGATGTAATTGAAAGTGTAAGCGTACATGGTCCATCTCAAACCATTAAATCTCATCACAATGTAGGTGGTCTTCCTGATACTATGCATTTGTCATTAATTGAGCCTCTGCGATATTTATTTAAAGATGAAGTGAGAAAAGTGGGTTTAGCATTAGGCATTCCAGCTGAGATGATCAATCGTCATCCATTTCCAGGACCAGGATTGGCCATCAGAATTTTGGGTGAAGTAAATGCAGAAAAAGTGGATCTTTTACAAAGAGCTGATGCCATTTTCATCAATGGACTTAAATCAACTGGATTGTATTCGAAAGTTTGGCAAGCTGGTACAATTTTATTGCCTGTAAAAAGTGTTGGTGTAATGGGCGATGAAAGAACTTATGAATTTACTGTTGCATTAAGAGCAGTAACTTCAGTAGATGGAATGACTGCTGATTGGGCACATTTACCTTATGAGTTTTTGGCTGATATTTCTAATGAGATCATTAATAATGTTAGAGGCATCAATAGAGTAGTGTATGATATTAGTAGCAAGCCTCCTGCAACCATTGAGTGGGAATAAATAGACTTATGCATCAATATAAAAAAATAGGACTCAGCTTTTTGTATTTAATAATGACATGTGCTTTATATGCACAGTCATCACGTAAACCATTAAAAGTAGCCGTTTTCGCCCCAATATACATAGACTCTAGTTTCGAAGGAATGAATTATAAACTAGGAGGTGCCAATTTATCGAAAGCAATTTTACCTGGTTTGGATTTTTACAATGGTATGCTGTTAGCTGTTGATTCATTGAACGCAGAAAAACAGTCATTGGAAGTATTATTTTATGACACCAAAAACGATGCGACCCCAATTGAATTAATACTAGAAAATAAAGAGATACAAGACGTGTCACTCATTATCGCATCATTTAATAATAGAACAGAGATAAAAACAATTGCTGACTTTGCTCTAGAAAAAAACATTCCATTGATATCTATGACATATCCCAATGATGCGGGAATAACTGGCAACCCTTTTTTTGCATTAGTGAACCCAACCTTAAAAACACATATAGAAGCAATTTATAGATACATACATAGAACTTTCCCGACTGATCAAATTACTGTTTTTAAAAGAAAGGGAGCAACAGATGATATGATAGCTGACAATTTTAATGACCTAAATAAAAAAACACAAGGTCTTCCTTTAAAAATAAAAATGGTTGAACTAACTGATACATTTACAACTGCACAAGTGTTAATGCAATTAGATAGTACAAAACAAAATATCATTTTATGCGCAAGTTTAAATGAAGTTTTTGGAAATAATTTAGTGAAAGCAATTGCATCTTCAAGAAAATTCAAATCAATTACTGTTGGCATGCCAACATGGGATGGCATTAGAGAAATTGGAAAAGATGCGGAAATTATTTATACATCTCCCTATAATTATTCTAGAAAAAACAAAATTGCTCAACAAATAACAGCCAATTATCGAAACAGATATTTTGGGAGGCCCAGCGATATGGTATTTAAAGGATTTGAAGCAATGTATCATTTTGGGAAGCTATTAATCATTTACAATAAAAATCTAATTGCTCATTTATCCGACAATTCGGCTAAGCTTTTTAACGAATTTGACTTTCAACCAGTTAAACAAAAAAATGAAATGACAATTCCTGATTATCTAGAAAATAAAAAACTCTATTTTATCAGGAAATCTGATACTCAAATAAAGTCAGTTAATTAGAACCCTTTTGCCATTTCTAATGTTATAAAATCATGTCAAACTTTAAGGGCAATAAAGCCAACTTACCCCAAAAACCATGTGTGGTATGTGGCAGAAGTTTTACATGGAGAAAGAAATGGGCAAAAAACTGGGAAGACATTAAGTATTGCAGTAAGGCTTGTAGCATGCTAAAATCAAAAAAAAGTATCACTTCCCTGATCCTATTTTTTTTTATCATTGGATCATCTTGGGTTATTCATACATCAACTCCAATTGCCGATAAACCTATTTTTATTCCGCCTAGTAAACAGCAAGATGGAAATGCTGAGAATGGGTATCAATATTTAATAAATGGTGATTTTATCAAGAGTGGGCTCCCCTATTCGATATACATCAATTTATTTGGTAGAGATGATCATAACTATTTAGGACGTAATGGAAAAGCTGCAAATATTCCTCCCGGATTTAATGTTGTACAACATTCGAATGGTACTGAAATTGTTGTTCCAACATGCTTACAATGTCATTCGCAAATAGTCGATGGAAAATTAATGCTTGGTTTAGGTAACACAGAACTAGATTTTACCAATTTATCTTCAGGGAAAGAATGGATGCAAAATATTTCAAAATCATTGATGAAAATGATTTCCCCAAAACAATTTGAAGCAACTGTATCTATTACCAATTCATTATCTACTATTGCTCCATTAATGCGAACAGAAGTTAGAGGAATAAATGCTGCGGATAGATTGGCTATTTTGTTGGTAGCCCATAGAGATCCTACCACACTAGAATGGAAACAAATTCCTTTACTAAACATCCCTAATGAAGTTGTACCTACAGATGTTCCTGCATGGTGGTTATTAAAGAAAAAAAATGCCATGTTCTATAATGGATTTGGAAGAGGTGATTTTGGAAAATTTCTCATGCTAAGTAATTTATTAACTGTAAAAGATTCATCGGAAGCAAGAGAAGTAAGTGGTCATTTTAATGATGTATTGGCATTTCTCAAAAAATTAGAAGCTCCCAGCTATCCGGGTAAAATTGATTTACAAAAAGCAATTGATGGAGAAAAGATATTTACTACACATTGCAGTAAATGCCATGGCACTTACGGAGAAAAGGGAGTATATCCCAATTTATTGGTTCCTGCGTCTATCATAAAAACAGATTCTTTGTTGTTTAAAAGCAATTATCAAAATCCTCAGTTCATTGAATGGTTCAATAATAGTTGGTTTGCTCAAGGAGAACATGCTGCAAAATTATATCCATCAAACGGATATGTTGCTCCACCTTTAGACGGTGTATGGATTACAGCCCCTTATTTTCACAATGGATCCGTTCCCACTTTAGAAGGAGTACTATACAGTAATATAAGGCCAACATTTTGGGGGAAGGATTTTAAAAAACCATTCTATGATATTCAAAATCTCTGTTGGAAATACACTGTTTATGAAGCACCCATAAACAAAAATGTATATAATACAACATTATCTGGGTACAGTAATCAGGGACATTATTTTGGAGATGTTTTAACATCGGAGGAAAGAAAATCATTGATTGAATATTTAAAAACGCTTTAATTTTCAATAATTCTATTGATTCATCAACCAACTATAGGATATACGATTATCAACAATTGGTTGAATGAAAAATCATTTATCCCTTTTGAGTTTCAACAAGAAACTTGGAACCAAATTATTGCTGGAGAAAGCGGTTTAGTAAATGCACCCACAGGATGCGGAAAAACCTATGCGGTGTTTTTAGGGGCCATTATACAATTTATCAATGACCATCCAAAGGAATACCAACATCTAAAAAATAATGGTCTACAATTGCTTTGGGTAACCCCATTAAGAGCATTGGCAAAAGATATTGGCAGGGCAATGGAAGAAGCAATAAACGCATTAGGGTTGCAATGGAAAGTGGGTATTCGCAATGGTGATACATCTACATCAGAGAGAGCCAAACAGAAAAAAAATATTCCGGAAATATTAATTATCACACCGGAAAGCTTGCACCTCTTATTAACGCAAAAGGGATATCCAGATTATTTTAAAACACTGAGAATAATCGCAATTGATGAATGGCATGAATTATTAGGAAGTAAACGCGGTGTACAAACAGAATTGGCTATTTGCAGAATCATTCATAGTCAAAAACAAAAACTCGATACCAGTTTAAAATCATTACTAGAGTTGGCATCCGATAAAAAAACACTTATCTGGGGAATTAGTGCCACCATTGGAAATTTAGAACAGGCTAAAGAAGTATTGCTTGCTCCATTGCAAAAAGAAGGAGTGATCATAAAAGCTGTTATAGATAAACCGATAGAAGTACATACGATCATTCCGAATGAAATTGAAAAATATCCATGGGCCGGACATTTAGGCATTAAACTGGCTGATTCTTTAATACCGATTATAGAAGCTAGTAGAACCACGTTAATATTTATCAATACACGTGGTATGAGCGAAACCTGGTATCAAACCCTATTAAATATTGCACCACAATTAGCAGGTGCTATTGCCTTACATCACGGAAGTATTGAACAAGAATTGCGCTTATGGGTAGAAGATGCGCTACATACTGAAAAATTAAAAGCGGTTGTTTGTACTGCCAGTTTAGATCTAGGAGTAGATTTTAGACCTGTCGATACTGTTATACAAGTAGGTTCCCCAAAAGGAATTGCGCGATTTTTACAAAGAGCAGGGAGAAGTGGTCATCGACCAGGCGAAATAAGCAAAATATATTTTCTTCCTACACATAGTTTGGAATTGGTTGAATCTGCTGCATTACAAGAAGCCATAAAACAAAAATCAATTGAGAGCAAAGAACCAATGACTGCATGCTTTGATGTGCTTTTACAATTTTTATGTACGCTTGCAATTGGCGAAGGATTTCATGCTGCAACCATTTATGATGAGATCAAAACCACCAATTGCTTTGTAGATTTATCCATCAACGAATGGAATGAAGTCTTAAATCATTTAATCAATGGGGGCAATGCATTGCAACAATATGATGAATACAAAAAAGTAGAACTGGTAGATGGGGTATATAAGATCACCAACCGAAGAATGGCCATGCGGCATCGCATGCATATTGGAACCATTGTTAGCGACGCCATGTTGAAAGTAAAGCTTATGAGTGGAGGATTTATTGGCGTGATTGAAGAATGGTTTATCAGCAGGTTAAATCCTGGCGATACATTCACTTTGGCTGGCAGAAATGTAGAACTGATCATGATCAAAGAAATGGATGTGATTGTTAAGAAATCAAATTCAAAAAAATCAATCATTCCTTCGTGGATGGGCGGCAGAATGAGTTTAACAGCCAATCTTGGGCAAATACTCAGACAAACTTTTACCAAAGCTTTCAATGAAGATGCACCTATAGAATTAAAAAGCCTGCGAGCATTATTTGAATTACAAGCCGAACTTTCTATCATACCAAAAGAAAATGAATTATTGATAGAGCAGATCGAAGAAAAAAAAGAATTCCATTTATTGGTGTATCCTTTTGAAGGACGTCAAGTGCATGAAGCCATGAGTGCAATTCTAGCATATCGGTTGAGTAAAATTACACCAATCAGTTTTTCCATTTCAATGAACGATTATGGGTTTGAATTATTAAGTGACCAACCTATTCCATTGGATGATAGTAATGTATTTGAATTATTTTCTGCGGATAATTTATTACAGGACATTCAGAAAAGTATTAATAGTGCTGAAATGGCTAAAAGAAAATTCAGGGATATTGCAGTGATTGGGGGGCTTATTTTTCAAGGTAACCCAGGTGAAAAAATAAAAGCAAAGCATTTGCAATCTTCGGCAGCATTACTATTCAAGGTTTTTGAAGAATATGATCCGAATAATATTTTATTAAGACAAGCCTATAACGAAGTAATGAGTCAACAAATGGACGAAGTAAGGTTAAGACTGGCTTTGGATAGAATTTCAAAAAGCAATATAATGCTACAATTCCCTAAAAAACTGACACCCCTCTCCTTTCCCATTATTGTTGATGGGTTGAACAGAAATAGTTTATCCTCAGAAAAAATAGAAGATAGAATTAAAAAAATGCAAGAACAGTTGTTGAAATAATAAGTATTTCTACGCCTATCTTTACTACCTTGACAGTACCTGTTTTACATACGATTAATCAACACCATTTTTGGCTCTCTCCATCGAAGGTAATTTTTTGGGAAGAAGAAGAAATACTCATTTTATCGGATACCCACTTTTCTAAGACAGGCCATTTTAGAAAAAACGGAATTGCGGTTCCACAAGATATTTATAAGGAAGATTTACAAAATTTATTTAGTCAAGTTAGTTTATTCAAACCCAATACTATTTTAATAGTGGGAGATTTATTTCATAGTACCGAGAACAAAGAATTGGATTTATTTTTAAAATGGAGAAAAGATTTCAGCCAAATTAAATTTATTTTAGTTCGGGGGAATCATGATATTTTACATGAATCATGGTATAAAGCGGCTGAGATAGTGGTTATTGAAGGGTTTTATCAACTGCAGGATTTTGTATTTGTACATGACCCAGCTGATTCAATTGAATATGACAAAAACTGTTTTGTATTTTCTGGCCATATTCATCCAGGTATTTTAATAAAAGGTATTGCCAAACAATCTTTACGTTTCCCTTGTTTTTATTTTAGTAAGAATAATTGCATTCTTCCTGCATTTAGTAAATTCAGTGGTATTAACATAATGAAGCCAAAAAAAACGGATACTGTTTATGCCATTACAAAAGATAGTGTAATCAAATGTTGAAAATAGCTTTCGATCCGATATATGCACATCCGCTTCCTGAAGGACATCGATTCCCTATGCTGAAATACGAATTGATACCGGAGCAATTAATCCACGAAGGCACTATTACAAATGATCATTTTTTTAAACCAGCAATATGCCATGAGTCAGTTGTTTTATGGACCCATGAAAAAGGCTATTACGATAAATTGATCCATCAACAACTATCTGCTTCAGAGCAAAGGAAAATTGGTTTCCCTCAATCGCCGGCACTTACACAAAGAGAATTGATGATTACGCAAGGAACTATTGATTGCTGCATTTTTGCGATGGAACATGGAGTAGCATTGAATATAGCAGGTGGCACACACCATGCATTTGCTGAAAGAGGAGAAGGGTTTTGTTTATTGAACGATATGGCTACCGCAGCAAATTATTTATTGAATAATAAATTGGCTAAAAAAATATTGATCATCGATTTAGATGTTCACCAAGGAAACGGTACAGCAAAATTAATGGAGCAAGAAGATCGAGTATTTACTTTTAGCATGCATGGAGAACACAACTATCCATTTCACAAAGAAAGATCCAATCTGGATATTGGTTTAAAAGATGGAACTGATGGTGCTACCTATTTAGATTTACTTCAATCAACATTACCCTTATTAATTAAAGAGCAGCAACCAGATTTTGCATTCTTTCTTTCAGGAGTAGATATTTTATCAACCGATAAATTCGGGAAGCTAAAAGTTACGATTGATGAATGCAAACAACGCGATGAATTTGTTCTAAAAACACTTCGCAATGCCAAGATTCCTGTGACCATTGCAATGGGCGGTGGTTATTCACCTGATATTAAAACCATTGTGGAAGCGCACTGTAATACCTATAGAATTGCTATGGAATTATATTAGGAATTATGAAAGAAGAAAGATGAAAGATGAATTATGAGATAAGAGATATGAATTAAGAGATAAGAGTTAGGAGATATGAATTAACTACTGATTACTTTGAACACAGGTTTACAATTAACTGGGAAATTTACTGAGTTGGCTATATAACAAAGCTGATGAGCTTTATGATGCAATTCACTAGCTCGATCAATCATAGATAAATCTGTAATGGCAATAGTTGGATGGAGTGTTACCGAAGTAAATTTTCCGCCAATGGCAGGGTCTTCTTGCATCGAACCTTCTTCCATTGTACTCTCTTCCATTGTTCCTTCTGCCTGATCTTTATAATCAACTACAATAACACCTGCTTCTGCACATAAATGCAAATACCAAAGCATATGACAAGAAGATAATGAAGCAACCAATAATTCTTCCGGATTATAACAAAGTGGATCTCCCCTAAATGCAGGATCTGAACTAGCCAATATAGATTGCTTGTTGTGGCCAACTATCAAATGGCTTCGCTCATAAGCTGTATAGGCAGATGTTCCAGAGCCGAGATTACCTGTCCATTGAACACCTATTGAATATTGATGTGTTTTATTCAACCTAATTCATTTTTTTCTTGAGAGTGCTCACTTGCTCTTGTAAATTGTTCACCATTCCAGCTAATTGATTTACATCCCATCGTGGAGCAGCGTTGGCTTTTTGTAAAATATAAACAGCCTTCCAAATTTCTAAAACATCTTCGGAGCTTACATTATAAGGTTCGTATTGTGGATTATCACTGATTAAAGTGATCTTATTTTTAAGTCGATTGTTTTTCATTACTCGTTTATAAGCAACCCCTTCATTACGAGATAATACTACATAAGTATTGCTGTTTTTTAAATCTTCCAGGCCTTCTACTTTTTCGCCAACAATAACACTGCCGCTAGGTGTAGGCAACATACTATCTCCCATTATTTCGAAAGCACGATATTGACCAGGAGCCAACATGGGCAAAGTAAATGTATTGAGTTCGTCAACAAATTCAGGATCGGCATAGCCAGTCATATAACCTGCAGCTGCTTTTACAGGTACAAAACGAATTTCAGCAGATTCAGACACCATTTTCATTTGACGTCTTCTGTCCAAATAAGATCCTCCACTGGTTTCAGACAGGTCCTGAAATAAAAAGTCTTCCAAACTCAATTTGAAAATAGAACATACTTGTTCCATCACTTCCAACTTGGGTTCCGCCCTTTCTTCTTCATAAGCTCCGACTAAGGATCGCTTAATGTTCAGTTTGTTCGCAAAGTCTTCTTGGGTCCATCCGCGAAGCTTGCGGAGATACTTTAAGTTCTTACCGGCGTTTGACATAACTAATGTATTTAGCTGCAAAATACTAAACTTTTTAGTTTTTCCAAATTTATTTTTAGTTTTTTTAGTATTCCACATTAGAAAACCATTCATTTGGGCATTTTTTCAAGTACTTTTCAGCAATAATTAAAGACATGAAATATTTATTATCGATTTGCTGTTTGGTTATTGCATTGAAAACATTTGCCCAACAAAAGCCTGTTTATCCGGAGACTTTACTCATCACTCCTGAGAAATCGAATTTCGAAAAAACATCTACTTATACGGATGTAATGCAGTTCTTAAATACCATTCAACCAATGAGCCCAAATATGTTTATGGGATTTATTGGAAAGAGCAGTTTAGGTAAGGATATTCCAATGGTGGTGTTGGCCAATCCAAAAATCAGTTCTCCAGAAGAAGCAAAAGCTTCAGGCAAACCAGTTGTATATATTCAAGCAAATATTCATGCAGGAGAAATTGAAGGCAAAGAAGTTACCATGATGTTGATGCGCGATATTTTATTGGGCAATAAAAAAGATTTACTCAATAACCAGATCATTATTTTTGTGCCAATATATAATACCGATGGCAACGATAAAATGGCCAAAGGATTAAGACCTTCGCAAGAAAACAGCCCTTTGGAAACTGGAGAAAGAGAAAATGGTCAAGGGCTTGACCTCAATAGAGATGGAATTAAAATGGAAGCTCCTGAAACCAACGGCATGATACAAAATATCATCAACGCATGGGATCCACAAATGGTGGTTGACCTGCATACAACCAACGGAACATGGCATGGCTATTCACTTACATGGGCACCGGGTTATTTATCATCTGGAGAAAAAGGGCCTTATGAGTATACCAACAATACCATCCTCCCCTACATCACCAATCAAGTAAAAACAAAAAACGATTTATTCTTCGGACCCTTTGGCGATTTCAATACCAGAGAAGGATGGCCAGTAACTAATTTTTATACATACAATCATCATCCACGGTATATCATCAATCAAATTGGATTGCGCAACCGGATGAGTATTTTAAGTGAAGCATTTGCACATGAACGTTTTTATCAGCGTATTAATTCAACGTATCGATTTGTAGATGAAATTCTAACTTATTGCAACAACAATGCATCAACCATTATCCGCATCAATAAAGAAGCCGAAAACAATGCTATCAATCGAGTAATTAATGAAGCTGGTAAAGCAAAAAAAGGGGTTCGATTTAAAATGGTTCCTACTGTTCAACCATTGAACTATTTCAGAACCTATGATTATGAAAAATATACCAAAACAGATGGAACTACTGCGTTAATCAAAACTGGAAAAATAGTGCATTACGATAATGTGGCTTATTATGCCGATTTTAAAGACACTGTAAATGCCACTTTACCAAGAGGATATATCATTCCAGCGGCAATGGCCAATATTGCAGAACACTTGAAAAAGCAAGGCGCAAAAGTGAGCCTGATTGAAAAACCACAAGTATTTGAAGGAGAAAGTTTTTTGGTTGAAAAATTAAATAAGTCTCCCAGAAAATTTGAAGGGCATAATATGGCTTCGGCAGAAGGGAAATTTATTTCAAAAGAATTTACTGCTGCCAAAGGCGATTACTTGGTTGATATGGCGCAGCTCTTGAGCAATTTGATTTTTTATACTTTAGAACCTCAATCAGATGATGGATTATTGGTTTGGAATTTCTTTGATGCTTATTTGGAAGCGAATAATATCGCCACACAACCTGTTGAATATCCAGTGTTCAAATACTTTAGCATAAAAACAACGAATAAAAAGAAAAAATAGGCTTTACTAAATTGTATCTTGCAACTATGTCAAAAGCAACATCAACAAAAAAAGAACAACCCATCATTTTAATCACCAATGATGATGGAATAACTGCACCAGGAATTAAAGCATTAACAGAAGCTGTACAAGGTTTAGGAAAGATCGTAGTAGTAGCTCCAGATAAGCCTCAAAGTGGAATGGGGCATGCCATTACCATTGGCCATCCACTTAGATTACAGAAAGTAGCACCTATAGTAGAAGGAGTTGAATCATGGAGTTGCAGTGGCACTCCAGTGGATTGCGTAAAATTATCGGTAGATAAAGTATTGCATCGTAAACCAGATATTTGTTTGAGTGGTGTAAATCATGGGGCCAATAATTCGATCAATGTAATTTATTCCGGAACCATGTCGGCTGCTTTAGAAGCTGCCATTGAAAGTATTCCCAGCATTGGGTTTAGCTTGTTGGATTATAGCATTGATGCAGATTTTACAGCAGCAAAAAAATATGTTCGATTAATAGTTGAGCAAATTTTAAAATCGAAAAAATTAGATAAACATCTTTGTTTGAATGTTAATATTCCTAAGGGCGATGAGAAACTGATCAAAGGAGTTAAAATTTGTCATCAGGCTTATGCCAAATACGAAGAAAAATTTGACGAGCGCAAAGACCCTCATGGAAAAAAATATTTTTGGCTTACAGGGGAATTTGTAAATTTTGATAAGAGCAAGGAAAGCGATGTTTGGGCTTTAAAAAACAATTATGTTAGTGTTGTTCCTGTACAATTTGATTTAACCAATTATGAATTGAAGAAGAAGCTAGAAAAAAGCTTGAATTTTAAAGCATGAAGAAAGATAATTTAAAGCTCGGATTGCTACTTGGATTCTTAGCCCCATTCATAGGAATTTTTGGATACTATTTATGGAAGTTCAGACTCTTTACACTGAATGAATTTTTCCAAGTACTGAATATGCAAAAATCTTTATTGAGCGGCATCATTAGTATAGCATTGATTGCCAACGCTATACTATTTACACTCTATATCAATGAGCACAAAGACAAAACAGCCAAAGGTATTTTTATTGCCACTTGTATCTATGCTTTGATCACACTTGGATTTAAGTGGTTTGTCTAGCCATTATTCCTCAGAAATTTTAAAAGTAACGGATTGTTTTACTTTAGAAATAACTTCTTTGCCGTTTTGTTTAGCAGGCACCCATTTAGGCCCTTTAACAATTATTCTAACTGCTTCCTCAGCAGTTTGATATCCAGGATCATTGTCTGCTTTTACATTACTGATAGTTCCATCGATAGCAACAATAAAAGAAACAATAACGGTATAAGTTCCTGGAGGCGCTCCCTTTTCTACAGGTAAATCAAGTTTTAAATTTCTTTGTAAATATTTTAGCCACGCATCTTTTCCACCAGGGAAGGATGCAGGAACTTCTGTTTTAGTAAATACTTTATCATAGCCTTTACTTTCTTCTACTTGGCTGGGAGATCCTTTATAAACATTTTCCACTTTGGGAAATTTCTCTTGTACTTGTCCAAAGTTACCTGGAGGAGGAGGTGGTGGTGGTGTTGGCAATGATAACTTTCCATATTTATTCATTGCCTTTTGAACACTAGAAGGGTTAGTCAAATCATATGTTTCTATACTTCCATCTTTAAATTCTAGATTCATACGCAAAGGATTATAATTCCAAGAAACCATTTTTATTGCTGGATTCCTACTCAAAAATGCTTTAATACCTGAAGGGTCTGTATTATTATTTGAATTGACTTCAATAGATTTATTTGTTTCTATATCTGGGTTTTGTTGCTTTGGTTTCGTCTTTATTAAAACAACCTTATCACCTGGCTTTTCAGCATATTTCTCATATTCAGTTCCAGTTTCTATAATTTTCACAGAAGCTATGACTTTAGGATCAATATCTTGGAGCTTTACTCTTTTACCATCCATTACAAAAACCGCACTATTATCTACCCAGCCTTTATTAAATCTCTTAGCATAGCTTATTGAATCATTCTTTAACTTCAGTTGCTCATCCACCAAATCTAATCTTCGCAAATCATCCTCAGAATATAAATTAGAAGAAGAACGAATTCCTTTTTTGGTTTGCAAAATTAATACATCATGCTTCATTACTTTATCAATAGGAAAATCGCCAAACCCAACGCTCATAATATCTCGAATATCTAATTTCGAAGCTACTTCTTTACTCACGACATTTCCATCCAATACTATTGCCGTAGCTTTTTTAACCTTTTTAAGATATCCCTCACTATCTTCTTCATTAAAGTCCATTGATTTTCCTTGTACTAATTTTACTTCACTCAGAGAATGTCCTATTACAATATTCTTTTTAGTAGTAATAGCAATTACTCCATTTCTGCCCTTTTCACCAAAAATCTCTACTGCTTTCTCATTCTTTAAAACTTGAATATGATCTATAATATTTGGATTGATAGATTTTAGTGATATAGAATCTTCAATAACACCATTAATTACAATCAAAGGTTGATATGTAGGATCTTTATAAGTTAAAGTACCTCTATAGGTATCTATGAAAGCATATTTCGGATTATCCTTTGGTATTAGAAAGGTAGGGTTACCAATAATTTTAACCTCTTTTCCACTAGGAATAACATAAACAGAATCTGAACTCAAAATAGTGGTATCAATAGTTACCCCTTTCTCTTTGCTAGAAAAATAATATTGTATGCCATTTAAAATAGAAGCAGTTAATTTTTGTTGGTAAGCTTCATTTTTCAATTGATTCAAATCGGAAGTATTGGACATATAGCCAGTTTCGATTAAAATGGATGGGCTTTTTACATTATCTAAAACAAATACCCCTGCTTTTCTGCTTTTAATCCCAGTCATTGGAATATCCAATCCAGTTAAACTATTAGCAAGTTGATTGGCCAATAAATAATTCTCCCTTTGAAAATCGGTTTTTGTTTTATCAGCAATATAAATTTCCATTCCTGTTTTGGGAGCTGAAATATTTTTGGCTGCATCATTACAATGTAATGAAATAAATAAATCTGCCCCTTGCTGATTGGCATAATTGGCTACCTGATTAACAGTTTGATTAATATCATCTTCTCTGGTTAAAACAATTTTTAATTGATCATTTTGATTGGCTTGTTGAATTGCTTTTGCCAATGCTAAAGTCAAGGTTTTTTCTTTTGTAATACCATCAATTCCCAATGCGCCAGCATCAGACCCACCATGACCCGCATTGATCACCACAGTATACTGTTTGTTCAACAAAATATTTTTAGGAGAAAATGCAGGTTTTGTTTTTGCTGCAATCTGATCTACAATATTATCTACTATGGTTCCAACAGAAATATTTTCCGCATTCCTTAACTCTTTTGTTCTGAATGCGAATAATACCACAACAATGGCCAATAAAGGCAATACGATCAATCTACGCATATAGCTATATTTTGGGTTGGTATTTTTAGTGATCATCGCAAGTCTTCTTTTAATGGGTGAGAAGAAAAAAGGATTGGTGAGTAAATATTGTTGCTGCGGATAAGCAGCAGCCAATAACATTTGTGCAAGAGAAGCGGAATCTCCATTAGCAACTGCTTTTTTATCGGCAATAAATTCATGAATCATTTCCATTTCCTTTTTAATTGCCCAAAAGAATGGATTGAACCAACCAGCAATTAAAATCAACTGAATCGAGATTTTATCAAAACTATGTTTTTGTTGCACATGCGCAAGTTCATGTTGCATCATTTGCTTACCTGCTTCACTTTTAAGATCGATCGATTCATGCCAAAAAATATAACGAAAGAAAGAAAACGGTGCTCCCTTGGCCTGAGTTAAAATCAGAAACACATCTCCCACCGATTTACAAGAATGGGTTTTCAATAATTGATAAATTTGAAATAAGCTTTTAATTAGGCCTACCAATAAAATAATAGCAACCAGTGAATAGATCAATAAAAGAGAGCCTTGCCAGCCATATTGCAACCAACCCTTGTGCAGGCCAGCCTCTATTTCGGTATTGTTATCTGCAATCACCGAAAAGAATTGTATCAATCGGGGATCTGTTTCAACTGGTTTATTCCACTGAATTTTGATCAAAGGAACGATCCAAGAAAACAAGGCAATGGCCAATAAATAAAATCGATTATACTGATGAAATCGATTGTTTCTTAATACAAGCCAGTAATACCCAACCATAATTCCACTGCAAAGTATTACCTGTAAAAAATAATAGAGTGTAGATGACATGGCTTATTTTTTTAATTTTTTAATTTCCTGTAATAGGAGTTCCAATTCTTTTACACTGATGTCTTTTTGTTTTACCATAAAGGAAACAGCATCGGCAAAAGAACCTTCAAAATAACCGTCCACCAATGTTCTAATACTACTCGAAGAATAATCTTCTTTAGAAACGATTGGAAAATATTCATGTACCCTTCCTATTTGCTTCAACCCAACAAAACCTTTATCTACCAATATTTTCACAATGGTTGCCACTGTATTATTATGCGGTCTTGGTTCATGCTGTGCTTCTATGATGTCTTTTAAAAATGCACGTTCTAAACTCCAGATACTCTGCATGATTTGCTCTTCTGCCTTGGTCAATGGTTTCATGATAAATAATTTACAAAGTAAATGTATAAACTAATTTTTTAGTTTCCAAACTATTTTTTTAGTTATATATTCATTATAGCTATAATTCCTGTTAAAATGTATTGAACATCAAAGCAAATTCAGTTGTATTTTGCATGTTCAAACAGCGCCCTTAAGGTAAATGGCATGAAGTATTATATAATAGCAGGTGAAGCTAGTGGAGATTTACACGGAAGCAACCTGATCAAACAAATACAGCTAAGAGATGCGGATTCCAATATCCGATGCTGGGGTGGAGATATGATGCAATCCACAGGCGCGGAACTGGTAAAACATTACCGTGACCTGGCTTTTATGGGCTTTGCTGAAGTGGTAAAGAACCTGCCCACCATTATGGCCAACCTAAAATGGTGCAAAGCAGATATACTTGCTTTCAAACCTGATGCATTGGTTTTGATTGATTACCCTGGTTTTAATCTACGCATAGCTGAATGGGCAAAAAAAGAAGGAATCAAAGTGATCTATTATATCTCTCCACAAGTATGGGCTTGGAAAGCCAATAGAGTGAAGAAAATGAAAACCTGCATCGATCTGATGCTTTGCATTCTCCCTTTTGAAAAAGATTATTATAAAGATACCTGGAACTGGGATGTGGAGTATGTTGGCCATCCACTCATTGAAGTGATTGATGATTTTAAAAAACAACACCCTACCATCGATACAAATAAAAATATCATTGCATTATTACCTGGTAGCAGAAAGCAAGAGATCGCCAAAAAATTACCCATCATGTTATCGGTGGCCAATCATTTTCCAGAATATCAATTTGTAGTCGCTAAAGCACCAGGGCAAGAAGATTCATTTTATAAACAATTTTTAATTGGTTTTTCAAATGTACAGGTAGTGAAAAACAGTACTTATGAATTATTACTCAAAGCCAAAGCAGCATTGGTTACCAGCGGAACGGCAACATTAGAAACTGCTTTATTTGCCGTACCTGAAGTAGTTTGTTATAAAGGAAGCTCCATCAGTTATCAAATCATCAAACGCTTAATTAAAATAAAATTTATCTCGCTAGTGAACTTGATCATGAACAAGGAAATAGTAAAAGAATTAATTCAAGATGAATTGAACACCCAAAATCTTGTACGCGACCTTTCTAGATTATTAAAAGATGATAACCATATAGCTGCACTCAATAAAGACTATCAAACCTTACATGCTGTTTTATCAGCTGGTGGCAATGCATCCAAACAAGCTGCTCAAAAGATACTCCAATTACTTTCGAATCAAGGGCAGAATTAACGTCTTAAAAAGAATAAAGAGCAATGCCAAAAGGAACATCATTAAAGATATTCTGTTCATACCATGCATATACTTCATCCATTGTGTTCTTGGCGCGTTTGGATCTCTTTTAGAAATGAAAAGATATTCGCTGATTTGTTTCCAGATACCCATAACTCAATTATTTATTTAAAGATAACAAGCAAGTAACAAATTAGTTGGCTAAAAACTAAGTTGTTACATTTGTTCCATTCAAAAAATCAACAATGCCAAAGATTGCCACGCTCATTTTGCTATTAGTTTTCGCCCAAATCGGTTATACCCAATTTGATCCGT
This sequence comes from Sphingobacteriia bacterium, assembly GCA_031429515.1. Classification (GTDB taxonomy): domain Bacteria; phylum Bacteroidota; class Bacteroidia; order Chitinophagales; family Chitinophagaceae; genus Sediminibacterium. Next base: position 73,316 of record JANOZT010000082.1, on the reverse strand, counting down.
CTAAGATCGATATTATTAGAGATAAATACGGTGTTCCGCATATTTTTGGCAAAACCGACCCAGAAGTGGCTTATGGACTGGCCTGGGCACATGCCGAAGATGACTTTACTACTATTCAACAATCATTGATGGCCGGAAAAGCCATGTTGGCCCAGTACCAAGGAAAAAAAGGAGCCTCAATAGATTATATTATACATCTCTTACGTATTCCAGAACTGGTAGAAGAGAAATTTGAGAAAGACCTAAGCCCTGATTTTAAAAAATTATTAGAAGGCTATTGCGCAGGATTAAATGCTTATGCAACCAATCATCCAAAAGAACTTTTGTTGAAAAATTTATTTCCAGTTGTTCCTAAAGACATGATTCAATATTCTGTATTACAATTATGTGTTTTATCGGGAGCAGACAAAGCACTGTCTTCTATATTTGGTGGAACCGTTCCTTTATTAGAGAACTATAAAACTGCAGGAAGCAATGCATTTGCATTCAACAGTGCCAAAACAACTGATGGACAGGTTTACTTAGACATCAATGCCCATCAGCCTTTGGAAGGGCCTGTTGCATTTTATGAAGCTCATTTATGCAGCGAAGAAGGCTGGAATATTTTGGGTGCTAATTTTCCAGGAGCTCCAACTATTTTGCATGGTGTGAATGAAAACTTAGGCTGGGCACATACGGTAAATAACCCCGATAAATTAGATGTTTATCAATTAGAAATAAATCCAGCCAATAAATTACAATACAAATTCGATGGCAATTGGGAAAACCTTGAAGAAAGAACAGCATCTTTAAAAGTAAAAATTGCTGGTGTAAAAATCAATGTAAAAAAGAAAGCCTATTGGAGTAAATACGGACCAACACTGATAACAGAGAGAGGAACTTTTTCTATTCGAATGCCTGCTCAAATGGATATCCGCGGACTAGAACAATGGTATCGTTTTAATAAAGCCAAAAACTTTACAGAATTTAAAGCGGCATTGAATATGTTGGCCATTCCAGGCTATAATATTGTGTATGCCGATAAATATGATACAATCTATTATATAAGCAATGGCAGAATTCCGCTAAGAGATAAACAATTCAATTGGGCAACTACTTTACCAGGAAATACTTCTGCAACACTGTGGAATGGTCTTCATCCTTTAGCTGATCTACCTCAAGTTTTGCAACCTTCTACTGGCTATGTTTATAATACCAACCACTCTCCCTTTCATTCTACTGATGGCGCAGAAAATCCGATCATCAAAGACATTACTATGGGGTATGAAACCTTGGAAAACAATCGTAGTAAGCGTTTTGAGGAACTTGTAAAACCACTCAAAAAAGTTTCTTATGCAGATTTTAAGAAAATTAAATTTGATAGAGAATTCCCTTCAAAATTGTATTTCCAGGCTAATATTGATAGTTTGTTTTTATTAGATGCAACTGTTTACCCAGATATAGCAGACATCATTAACTACTTAAAAGCCTGGGATAAAAAAGCTTTCGCTGAAAGTATTGGTGCAGGCAATTTCTTTTTTGTGTATACCATCACTGCAAAAAAATGGCCTACCTTTTTAAAGAATAAAGGCATCAAACAAGAAGATGCAGTTGCTATTTTACGAGAAGCTAAAGCAACCATGATCAAAGATTTTGGCAGAACCAATATTCAATTAGGAGAAGTGCAAAAATTAGTGAGAGGAAATGTAGAACTTCCTTTACCAGGTTTACCCGATGTATTAGCCCCAATGTATTCTATACCTTATAAAAATGGTTTATACAAAGGCAATCAGGGCGATGCATATATAGAGTTGGTTCGTTTCACCAAAGATGGACCAACAATTGAGTCATTGAATGTATATGGTGCATCAGCCAGAAAAGACTCACCCCATTATACCGATCAAATGGAAATGTATACCAAGCAACAAACAAAGCCAATGACTTTGAACAAAGCGGAAGTGTATAAAAATGCAGTGAGTAAATACCACCCACTTTAAAACAGCATTAATTAAATCCAGGCAGATAATAATTCGGTGATCTGTTTTGTTTCGATAATAAATCCATCATGTCCATAAGTAGAATCGATGGCACACAATTCGGAATTCGGCATATGATCGGCCATAAATTGTTGTTCATCTAATGGACAAAGTATATCACTATTGATGCCAATGATAAAAGTGGGTTGTTGAATTGTTTTTAATACTTCTATTAGATCTCCACCCCTTCCTCTGGCCAAATGATGGCTGTCCATGGCTTTAGTAAGCAACCAATAACTGTATGCATTAAATCGCTTCACCAATTTAGCTCCTTGATAATATAAATAAGAAGAGGCTTTAAAATCATCTATTTTCTCCGGATCAGGATCTGTTTGTTTCTCTTGAAAAGTGGTGTAGTTTCTATAAGTGAGCATCCCAATAGCACGCGCAGCTTTTAAACCATTTGCTCCTGCAATGGGCTTCATATCTTTCCAAGTTTGATCAGCTTCAATGGCCATTCTTTGAGCAGTATGAACTGCTACACCCCAAGCACTTTCTGAAGCTGAAGTAGCAATTAAAAACATTTTTTGAATGACAGTAGGTTCCATTAATGCCCATTCTAAAACCTGATAACCACCCATACTGCCTCCCATTAACAATTGTATGGTATAAACTCCTAAATGCTTTCTGAGTAATATATGAGCAGAAACAATATCTCTAATAGTAACAGTAGGAAAACTCGAATAATAAGGCTTATCGGTTTTTGGATCGATGCTTAATGGGCCAGTTGATCCATAACAGGATCCAATAATATTCGCTCCAACAATAAAATATTTGTCAGGATCGATCAAACAACCTGCTCCTACTAAACCTTTCCACCAATCAGATGCATCTGCATTTGCTGTGAGTGCGTGACAAATCCATATCACATTGCTTTTGGATTCATTCATCGATCCAATAGTGTGATAGGCAATTTCAATACCAGGAAGGGTTTTTCCATTTTCCAGTACGAAAGGGCTATTATCTTGATAAATCGGCATTTTTTAATTCCTTATTCTACTGCAAAATAAAGGGATGTACTGCGTACATTTGTTGAAATTTTGAAAATGGACCAAATTGAGGTTAAAAGAGTGGACGATGCTTATGCTTTTTTAGCAACAGATAGCAATGGAAATACGGCTAGATTGGATGCTTCATCTGCAATTGGAGGGCATGATTCAGGGATACGACCCATGCAAACGCTTTTGATGGGCTTAGGAGGTTGTGGCGGAGTGGATATCATTTCTATACTCAAAAAGCAAAAGCAAAGGATCAATGAATTTAGGATGGTCATTAAAGGTGATAGAGAACATGGCAAAGAACCTTCATTATGGAAAACCGTTTCCATCGATTTTTATTTTAGTGGGGAGATTGACCGCGACAAAGCAGAAAAAGCAATTGCACTTTCTTTAAATAAATATTGTTCGGTAGCAGCAACATTAAGAGCTGCAGGATGTTCTATTGATTGGACAATTACTATTAATTAAGATGAATTTATTTTTTATAAATTGAATGGAATGAAAAACGAAACAAAAGCAATCCGCATACAAACTGATAGAACCAATGAAATGGAACATTCTACTCCGCTTTTTCTAACGAGTAGTTTTTGTTTTGATAACGCAGAAGATATGCGTGCTGCATTTGCAGATGAAAACGATGATAATATTTACAGTAGATTTAGCAACCCCAATGTGCAAGAATTTATCGATAAAATAGTTGCTTTAGAAGGGGCTGAAGCAGGTTATGCAACTGCTTCTGGAATGAGTGCTGTGTTTGGCTCATTTATGGCATTACTAAAACAAGGTGACCGTTTGCTTTCTTGTAATTCCATTTTTGGAAGCACACATACAGTGATTGCTAAATACTTACCCAAATATGGAATTGAATATGGATATATCGGTGCAAGCGCTACTGAAGCTGAATGGGAAGCCGCGATTACTCCCAATACCAAAATGATTTATCTAGAAACTCCCACCAATCCTGGATTGGATATACTCGATCTAGAAATGATTGGACGATTGGCAAAAAAACATGGTATTATTTTTAATGTTGACAATTGTTTTGCAACTCCTGTAAATCAACGCCCGATTGAATTTGGAGCAGATCTAGTGGTACATTCTGCTACAAAATGGTTAGATGGACAGGGTCGTGTATTAGGTGGTGTAGTGGTTGGAAGAAAAGACCTTATTCATGATATCTATTTATTTTGTAGAAGTACTGGCCCCGCATTGTCTCCTTTTAATGCATGGGTATTGAGTAAGAGTTTAGAGACGTTGGATGTTCGCATGGAACGACATGCATCCAATGCATTGTTCATTGCTGAGCAACTCGAAAATCATTCGGCAATTGCCAATTTGAGATACCCTTTTTTAGCATCGCATCCACATTCTCCCATTGCAAAAAAACAAATGCAAAATGGTGGTGGAATTGTTTGCTTTGAATTAAAGGGGGGTTTAGAAGCTGGCAGAAAATTTTTAGACAAATTAAAAATGCTTTCGCTCACCGCTAACCTCGGCGATACCAGAAGTATTGCTTCTCATCCAGCAAGTACAACCCATGCTAAACTATCTGAAGCAGAGCGACAAGCAGTAAATATTACTCCTGGTCTAATCCGTATTAGTGTTGGATTAGAACATAGAGATGATATATTAGCTGATATAATGCAGGCACTATAAAGAGTTAATGATATCATGTAACTCCTCTTTGGACTTACCTAATTTTACCTGTAAACGACCCATTAACTCCTCATGCTTTCCCTCTACTAACAACACATCGTCGTCAGTAAGCGTTGCATATTTTTGTTTTAATTTTCCTTTTAACTCTTTCCAATTACCTAGTAAGGCTGTTGTGTTTGTCATTTGGTCTTTTTATTTTGTTTAGAAAGACTAAAGGTCAATTACTTTTCAGTAAAGGACATTATAGAAACGTTTCTAAATTATACATTATTTACAGATTAGTATGAAATAGAAATATAAAATTGTTATATCCTTTAAAACATTCTATTGACTACTTTTTAGCCATTTTACTAACAAGTTTAATAATTTTGAGAATTTCTCACTAACTCATTTAACAAAATCATAAATAATATTTATATTGTCCATTCAAACATGGCTATATGAAATTAACTACCGGTATATCGCTAGGCATCATGATGTTTTTACAGTATTTCATTTGGAGTGCATGGTATGTTACCATGGGAACTTATATGGGACAAGCCCCACTTCATGCTACTGATGTTCAGATTGGAGCAACTTATGGAGCATTGGCCATTGCCACCATGATCTCTCCTTTTTTTGTTGGATTGATTGCTGATCGGTTTTTTGCTGCTCAAAAAATCATGGGAATTCTACATGTTTTAGGAGCTGGAATTCTTTTTATGGCAACAAAAATTGAAAGTAGCACTACTTTTTATTGGATTGTTTTATTGTACTCTTTACTATACATGCCCACAATTGCATTGAGCAATAGTGTAGCATTTTCTCAAATGACCGACCCAGGAAAGCAATTCCCTTGGATCAGGGTTTTTGGCACCATTGGATGGATTGTTGCAGGCCTTTGCATTGGTCAAATGGGCATAGAAAAATCTGCCAATACATTCTATATTGCTGCTGCAGTTTCATTGGGTCTTGGGCTTTTTAGTTTTGTATTACCCAATACACCTCCAAAAGGAAAAACTGCTGATGCCTCTTCTGCCATTGGAACTGAAGCATTTGTTTTATTAAAAGAAAAATCATTCCTCGTATTTTTCATAGCAGCCATTCTAATTTGTATTCCACTTTCTTTTTATTATGGATTTGCCAATCCATTCTTGAATGAAATTGGTTTTCCAAACGCTGCCAGTAAAATGACGTTGGGTCAGGTATCTGAAGCAGTATTTATTTTAGCCATCCCCTTTTTATTCAATAGGGCTGGTGTAAAAAACATGTTGATTTTCGGTATGACAGCTTGGATATTACGTTATGTTTTCTTTGCTTATGGAAATGTAGAAAGTACTCCTTGGATGTTATATGCAGGTATTATTTTGCATGGCATATGTTATGACTTTTTCTTTGTAACAGGATATATGTACACAGAGAAAAAAGCGGGTGCAAAAATCAAGAACGCAGCACAAGGCTTATTTACTTTTGCTACTTATGGCTTGGGAATGGTAATAGGAACAAGCTTTTCAGGATATATAGTCAATGCACAAAAGACCAGTGAAACAGCTCATAATTGGCAAAGTATTTGGATGACTCCTGCCTATATCGCAGCAGCAGTATTGGTGTTCTTCATTATTTTCTTCAAAGAAAAAAAAGACCCCACTCCTGTATCTTTTAATTCATGACTCTTAATTCATATCTCTAAAAAGGTATTTCTTAATTCATCTTTCTTAATTCATAATTCTCTATGCAACGCATCGCCATGTTAGGTTCCGGTTTTATCGGAAGATTTTATGCAGACTCTATTCAAGGATATAGAAGTAAAGATTCAATTGTAAGCATCTATTCTCGCAGAGAAGAAAGCGCCAAAAAATTTGCCGACGATTATCAATGCCATCATTGGACTACCAATATGGAAGAATCTATTGCAAGAGCTGACGTTGATATGGTTTGTATTGCACTTCCAAATAATTTGCACGAAGAAGCAGTCATGCTTTGTTGCAAACATAAAAAAGCGGTGATTACAACCAAGCCTTTAGGACGCAATGCTGCTGAAGCAAAGCGTATGTTAGAAGCGGTAGAAGCTGCAGGAATTTTTAACGGGTACTTAGAAGACTTAGTGTATACACCTAAATTCATCAAAGCAAATGAATCGGTTCAGAATGGTGCTTTGGGTAGAATACTTTGGGCAAAATCCCGAGAAACTCATCCTGGCCCACACAGTGATTGGTTTTGGGATATCGAACAAGCTGGAGGAGGTTGTATTTTAGATTTGGGTTGTCATTGTGTTGAAATTTCTAGATCATATATAGGAAAAGACATCAAGCCAATTGAAGTGATGTGTTGGGCGGATACACAAGTTAAACCTATAGATGCAGAAGATCATGCAATTGGTTTAGTAAAATACGAAAATGGTGCTATTGGTCAGTTTGAAGTGAGTTGGACTTTTAGAGGTGGGCTCGATTTGCGTGATGAAGTAATGGGTACGGAAGGAACTATTTGGATCAACAGTTTTTTAAGAACTGGTTTCGATATGTTCACCACAGGAAAGGGGGGAGATTATATTGCAGAAAAAGCAGAATCAAATTCAGGTTGGCTATTTCCTGTTGGAGATGAACTCAATGAGTTGGGATATAACCATATGTTTATGGACATGTTTAATGCAATTGAAAAAGGCATTGCACCCAAAGAAACATTTTATGATGGCTATGTGGTAAACGCCATTTTAGATGCAGCCTATAAATCGGCAAAAACCAAATTATGGGAACCAGTACAATTAGATATTTGGAGAGGAAAAACCGGTCTTACTAAAGAAAGTCATTTAATTGAATACGATGCAGATCACTATTTAGTAAAAGAAGAAATGACCCATTATGGCACTAAAAAATTGATTCTAAAAAATAAAATAACCGGGAAAATTCTGGAGCAAATCATTTAATTACTCAGCCATTTTTTGTTTGGCCCAACCCAATGCAATGTTGAGTTGTTCTTCTCTGGTAAGATTGCTATTGTCTAAAACAATGGCATCATCTGCTTTTTTTAGTGGACTGAATTCACGATTACTATCAATATAGTCGCGCATTTCTAAATTGTCTTTTACTTCTTCAACAGTAATGTTGGGGTTCTTTTCAAACATTTCTTTAAACCTACGTTCTACCCTAACTGCTGGATCTGCAGTTACGAAAATCTTTAATTCTGCAGTAGGAAAAACGGTGGTACCAATATCCCTCCCATCCATAACAATACCTTTTCGAGTGCCTAATTTTTGTTGCTGTGCAACACCAAATTCTCGTACATATTGGTTTGCAGCTACTTCACTTACATGTTCACTGACCAACATATCTCTAATGAGTAATTCAACATTTTCATCATTGAGGAGCATATCACTTGTACCAGATAGATCATTGTAATCAAAATCTAAGTTGATTTCTTTTAAAGCGGATCGTACTTCATCATTATTATTCCAATTAATATGATTGCGCATGAAATACAAAGTAATGGCCCTGTACATAGCGCCACTATCAATAAATACATAATTCAACTCTCGTGCCAATTGTTTAGCCAATGTGCTTTTTCCGCAAGAAGAGAATCCGTCTAGTGTTATGATAATCTTGCTCATAGTGCTTATTTCCTATGGCAAATGTAACGAAAAGCCATCCCTTTTATAGGATGGCTTTCATCTATCTTTTAGTATTAAGAAGGAAAAACAACAGTATCTATTACATGTATAACCCCGTTACTTTGGAACACATTGGCTATTGTTACTTCAGCCATGCCACCTTTTTCATCGGTCAAAATTAGTTTTTTCCCTTTCATAGAGGCTTTTAAAACACCACCTGAAACAGTTTTAAAAGTTGCAGTTCCGTTGCCCTCTTTAATTGATTGAGCAATTGATTTTGCATCTAATTTACCTGCTACAACATGATAAGTGAGAATTTTAGTTAGGATAGCTTTGTTTTCTGGTTTCACTAAAGATTCTACAGTTCCTGCTGGTAGCTTAGCAAAAGCAGCATTAGTGGGTGCGAATACTGTAAATGGTCCAGCAGTTTGTAAAGTTTCAACTAACCCAGCAGCTTTAACTGCGGCAACTAATGTAGTGTGGTCGGCTGAATTAACAGCATTTTGAACAATGTTTTTAGAAGGATACATTGCTGCCCCACCTACTTCAACTGTTTTTTCATTCATTTGTGCCGATACAGTATTAAAGGCAAATGCAGATAACACAAGAAATTTCAAAATTTTCATAATTTTTTTTTAATAAAGTGATAAATAATTTATTGCAACTTTATTTACGAAGAAAGAATGAAGATGGATTGATCAAACTAAAAAAAAATCTCAAAAGAAATCTAGCCAAATATATTGATTCAACTAAAATGATGAAAATAGGTTGGGGAAATCCGAAATAATCCCGTTAACCCCCATCGATTTTAACCGTTGTATGGTTGCCAAATCGTTTACAGTCCAAGGAATAATTTGAACGCCTTTACTATGACAGGCTTGGATCAATTCCTTATTTACCAATGAATAATGCGGACTATAAATGGTGGGAACAAATCCTAATTGGGTAATTTGTTCATCCAAAGTACTTTTATCAAAATCTTCAATTAATAAAGCCGTTTTAATATATGGATATTTTTGATGCAAGTACTGCAATGTGCGAATATCGAAAGATTGGATAGTAACCCTTTCGGTAATTTTTTTTGATTGAATTACCGCTACCAATAATTCTACAAATGCTGCTGGTGCAGGATGGTATTGATTGTCGGTAGCAGCTTGTGTTTTAGTTTCAATATTATAATGAATAGGGTCTTTATGTTTTGCCCTAGCATACCTTTCCGCAGCATCTATCATGTCAGAAAGCAATGGCTTTGCAACAGCCAATTTTGTTTGATTCGCAAAACGTGGGTGAGACTTTAAGCCTACATCAAATCGTTTCACTTCTTCATAAGTCATCTGATAAATGTTCAGTGACTTTTCTTCTGCCTCTGTTACAAATTCTCCATTAGGCTTTGTAGTAATTTCATGATTGAAAAAAGGTTCATGACTAAGGATTACTTGATTGTCTTTCGTAATAATGGCATCTGTTTCTAAAGTAGTAACGTCTAAATCAATGGCTTTCAGCATTGCAGGGATGGTATTCTCCGGCATCAAACCCCTGCAACCTCTATGCCCTTGGTTATCGAATGAAACAGTTGCCATAGTGTTATTGGTTTGCGGAATAGGTTTGCAGGCAATACATAAAAGGAGTAAAAAAATACATTTATACATTTCAGATCAATTGAATTTCAAAAATTGGATTTCAAAAAAATGAAGCCCTTATTGATGCTTCATCTGCTGAGCAAGTTTTTGCCGCTCGATATCCCCATCAGACAGATGCTGAATAATTCTTTCTTTTTCCTGTTCTGTTTTATTCTGACTCAATTTAAAAACATGCTGCAGATCGGTTACTTCAATTTCAAAAGCAATGATTGCTTTCATGTGGTTACGAACATATTCTTCGCTCATTGCCTTCACAGATGAAGGGCTGTGAGGATTTCCTTCAAAATGATTCGTAAGATCAATTAGAAATTGATACAATGCTTCTTCATCTAAGAAAGCTAATTTTCCACTTGCATGAACTGCTGCGTAATTCCAGGTACTGGCTGTATTTTTTTGATCATACAATTGAGCACTTATATAACTATTTTCGCCATGAAAAATGGCCAAAACATTAGCGTTAGATTCAAATGCAATTGTATGACTTTGCTTGCGCATGATATGCGCTTTAAGAAATAAGCGTTCGTCTTTAATTTCAACTAACACTGGCAAATGTGTTGCAATAGGTTTTCCTTCTTTATCAACTCCGCAAATCACTATAAAAGGATGTGCTTTCATAAAAGCAATCACATCTTCATTTTCTTTGGCTTTGAAATAAGATATATCGTACATGTTTATGCTACTACTTCTATTAATTGTGTCTTAGGCATATTGGCATTTCTAACAGCAATATTCCTCACGGCCATTGCAGTAAAACTCCTAAATGATTGTTGACTGATTGGGTCGTTGCCAACCATTGCAGGAACTCCATCATCTCCGCCTTCGCGAATAGTCTGAACCAAAGGTATTTGTCCTAAGAAAGGGAGATCGTATTCTTCTGCTAATTTTCTACCTCCCTCTTTACCAAATAAGAAATACTTATTCTCTGGCAATTCCGCTGGGGTAAAGTAGGCCATGTTTTCTATCAACCCGATGATTGGTACATTGATCTGGGCTTGCCCAAACATAGCAATTGCTTTTTTGGCATCTGCTAATGCAACGTTCTGAGGCGTGGTTACAATTACAACCCCAGTTACGGGTACAGTTTGCATTAATGTAAGGTGAATATCTCCAGTTCCAGGGGGCATATCAATTACTAAATAATCCAAGTCACCCCATTCTACATCAGTAACAAATTGACGAATAGCACTACTAGCCATTGGACCTCTCCAAACAACAGCACTTTTTTCATCTACCAACAAGCCAATGCTCATTAATTTAATCCCAAATTTATTGAGTGGAAGAATCATTCCTTTTCCATTCACATCTTTCATCATTGGGCGTTCTCCCCTAACACCAAACATCATTGGAACGCTAGGTCCATAAATATCAGCATCCATTAATCCTACAGAAGCACCACCTTCTGCTAATGCCAATGCTAGATTGGCTGAAATGGTGCTTTTGCCTACTCCCCCTTTACCGCTAACAACAGCAATAATGTTTTTTACGCCTCCTAATACTTTTTGGTCATCTTTTCGAGTACTCGAAGTATTTGCAGTGAAATTAACAGTTACAATTGCCGCTTTATTAACCAATAATTTTATAGCATTCTCACTGGCCCTTTGCATCATGTCTTTCATGGGGCAGGCTGGTGTAGTAAGAACAATCGTAAAACTCACGTTATTTCCATCGACAATTACGTCTTTTACCATGTTTAAAGTCACTAGATCTTTGCCTAAATCGGGTTCTTGCACATTGCTAAGTGCTTTGAGTATATCGTCGGTTGTCATCACGAAAGTTTTTGTTAAAAAAGCATTGAAAGCGCAAAGTTAAGTTCCTACGGCTTTACTTTGTCAGGAATTCAGGACTTTAAACTGATAACATAGTAAAATTGTACATTTACACATATAGAGCTGAAGCGCGTATGAAGAAAAGATTACTCATTTATTCCATTTTTTTCGCCTCCATTTTGCAATTAGGAGAACTTCGTGCGCAAGAAAACAATAATCCTTATAGAGATTCAATAGTCCAATTGTATGGAGTAATAATGACCGCCGACAGTTTAAGAGGAGTTCCATCAGCCAGTGTTATTGTAGAAGGAAAAGGAAGAGGAACAATTACTAGTTATGATGGAGTTTTTTCGATTGCAGTAATGAAAGGAGATAGAATTACTTTTTCTAGTATTGGATTTAAAAATAATACCATTACCATTCCGGCAAATTTGGCAGAAAACCAATATAGCGTAATTCAATTACTCATTAGCGATACTGCATATCTTCCTGCTACTATCTTAAAACCAAGACCAACCAGGGAACAGTTTGAGAGAGACTTTTTAAACAATCGACTACCTGATGATGCTTATGAAATAGCCAGAAAAAATACAGATGAAGCTACAAGAAGAATACTCTTAAATAGCTTACCAGCTGATGGAAGAGAAGCAGTCAATTATCAAATAAGACAGCAATCCAATAAATATTATTATGCTGGCCAGGTTCCACCAATGAATGTACTCAATCCCGCTGCATGGGCAGATTTTATCAGTGCTTGGAAAAGAGGAGATTTTAAAAGAAAAAAATAATTTCGCTTTCAAATAAATTACCAATATGGCTTTACAAAATATTACTGTAATTGGTGCAGGTACCATGGGAAATGGTATTGCACATGTGTTTGCACAAAATGGTTTTAAAGTAACGATCGTTGATTTACAAAAAAGTCAATTAGAAAAAGCATTAGTTACAATTGGTAAAAATCTGGATCGTCAAATTAGCAAGGGGGCAATAACCGAACAAGACAAAACCAATACGCTCAATAATATTTGTACAGATACTAATATAGAAATAGGCGTTTCTATTGCTCAACTTGTTGTAGAAGCTGCCACAGAAAATATTGATTTAAAATTAAAAATCTTTGCATCGATAGATGCTGCTGCTCCTGCAGATGCTATACTCGCTACAAACACTTCATCTATTTCTATTACAAAAATAGCAGCAGCTACCAAGCGTCCGGAAAAAGTAATCGGAATGCATTTTATGAACCCAGTACCTGTGATGAAACTGGTGGAAATTATTAATGGATATTCTACAACTAAAGAAGTTACCGATACGATTGTTGAATTAACCAAGCAATTAGGAAAAGTGCCTTCCATTGTTAATGATTATCCGGGCTTTATTGCCAATAAAGTATTGATGCCAATGATTAATGAAGCTATTTATAGTTTGTACGAAGGAATTGCAGGAGTAGAATCGATTGATACCATCATGAAATTAGGAATGGGGCATCCAATGGGACCATTACAATTAGCAGATTTTATTGGATTAGATATTTGTTTAAGTATAATGAATGTGCTTTACAATGGGTATGGAAATCCCAAATATGCACCTTGTCCTTTATTGGTAAATATGGTTACTGCCGGAAAATTGGGTGTGAAATCGGGGGAAGGATTTTATACTTACGCTGCAGGTTCAAAAGAGTTAATTGTAAGTAACCAGTTTAAATAAAAGCGATGTTTTTTATATTGTCGAAAGTATTTGCTTTTTTATTGATCCCATTTAATTGGATGCTTATATTAGCATTGATTTATTTTATAATTAAAAATAAATTACTCAAAAAAAGAATTGGAATTAGTATAATAATTATTGGTATTATTTTTTCTAACCCTTTTATTTATCGAACAGCCAATTTTTGGTGGCAACCTAAGCCAACCAGCTTGCCCAATAATTTTAAATCAGATGTAGCCATTTTATTGGGAGGTTTCTCAAGCTTCGACAAGTTCGATAATGGATATATGGGAGATAATGCAGATCGATTTATTCAAGCTGCTAATTTATACCATAGCCACCAAGTAAATTATATTTTGATAAGCAGCGGAAGTGGGCACTTACTATTCAATGAGCCTTCAGAAGCTTCTTATGTAATTAATGAATTACTTAGAAATGGCGTAAAAAAAGAAGCAATTATTATAGAAGGTCAATCAAGAAATACGTATGAAAATGCAGTTTACTCCAAACGTATTTTAGACTCATTAAAGCTTCAAGAACCCTTTGTATTAGTTACTTCCGCTCAACATATGCCAAGATCAGTCGCAATTTTTAATAAAGTAGGATACAAAAAAATAACTCCCTTCCCATGTGACTATAAAGTATTTCCTACCAAATTCAATTTGGAGGATGCCCTCATTCCAGATATTCGATTGCTTCACAATTGGAAATACCTTATTAAAGAAATAATTGGTTTATTCATTTACCGCATCACAGGCAAAGCCTAGAATGGCCAACCAAATGCAATCAGATAAATAGCCATTGCAGAAAGCCCCACACCTATCCAATTCAATAAAGACAATCTTTCTTTGAAAATAATTTCTGCTACCAAAGTACTAAAAAGTACTATCCCCATATTATTCATAGGAATGCTAGAACTACTGGGCCAAGGGCTCTGTTTTAAAAAATGAATCAAACACCAAATAGAAAAATAATTAGGAATACCAATTAGAACACCAGCAAAAACATGCTTCCACGAAAATTGTTGTTTGCCAGACACATATTGATACAATAGAATTAAAAAACCAATTATAGCTGCAGAAAAAAATCCTGTAATTAAATAGGCATTGCTATTTTCATCATTAACATATTTTTGTTGCACATGATTTATCAATGCATCCAAGAGCCCACTTCCGATGAACAGCACCAATGGTAAAATATATTTTAAAGTTGTTGAAATGCTGCCTTTTTCAGCGTCCTTAGTTTTTTTCGGATAACAAGTTAGCACTACAGCGATCAATGCCAGAATAACACCCACCAATTTCCAACCTGTTACGCTTTCGTTATAAAGATATACCGACAATACAACTGGAATAATCAATGAAAGTTTATTAGCAACTGATGCAACTGCTACACTTATTTTTTGAGCTGTTATTCCAATTACATTGAAAATTGATACAAATAAAATGCCCATTAAGCAAGCCCATCTAAACCAAGGACTAGCAATTGCCTCAGCATTAATGGGAAACGCCCCATTAACAATTGAGCCAGTTATTACACAAGTGATATAATTAAATACAATAGCTGGAAAAACGGGTACTTTAAATTGCTCACATGCTTTAAAAGAAAGAATGAGGTAACTGGTTAATACAATACTTCCTATAAGGTAAAACATAGACACTATTATTTGTTCAAATAAATGACTAATTCATCATCCAGCAATTTTTTATTGCTTTCAACTTTAAAATGCTTTAATAAAGGTGCATCCATTCCTTTTTGAATAAATAAGGATTGATTAGTAAATACCCTTGCTTCATCCCATGAAGATTCATCAATAAATGATTGCAAAATTGTAGCCCCACCTTCTACCAAAATAGCATGATAGTTTTGCAAATAACAATAATTGATGATTTGACCAACTGTAGATTGATTATTCAATACTTGCACATATTGAACCGCACCAACTTTTTCCGTTTTTTGATGATTAAAAACAATAGTAGGTAGCCCGTCCGAAAAAAGGTTTAAATAAGATGGCAATCGCAAAGACAAATCAATTACCAAACGAATAGGTGAATTACCAGACCACAATCGGTTATTCAATGATGGATTGTCTTTTAAAGCAGTATTAGTGCCTATTAAAATTGCTGCAACTTCCGATCGCCATCGATGAACCAAGGTATTTGAAATACGATTGGTAATAAAGAGACGCTCATTTGATACTGAAGCAATTTTTGCATCAGCAGTTTGCGCCCATTTCAGAATGATATAAGGTCGTTTTTTTTGGTGGAAAGCAAAAAAACTTGAATTGATCTGCTTGCACTCTGCTTCCAAAATTCCAATTTCAACTTTTACTCCAGCATCTTTTAAAATATTAATGCCTTTCCCATTAACAGAATCAAATGGATCAGTGCTACCAATAACAACATGCTTGATTTGATTTTTTACAATTAAATGAGCACAAGGTGGCGTTTTTCCAAAATGAGCACAGGGCTCAAGAGAAACATATAAAGTTGATTCTTTTACAAACTCTTTATCACTTGTACTTACTGAATTGATACAATTCACTTCAGCATGCGGTCCGCCGTATATTGCATGATAGCCTTCTCCAATAATAAGGTCATTGTATACCAAAACCGATCCAACCATTGGATTTGGAGCAACTGAACCAGCTCCTTTTAAAGCAAGTTCAATGCATCGATTCATGTATTTTTCTTGTTGCATCATATTGTTCAGATTTACAAAAATAGCCAAATGATGGGTACATTGCAGTATGACAATTTCGGAAGCAAAACAATCCATAGTTGAATCCGTAGAATTACTCTATGAAAAAAGAGAAGCAGGAAATATAGCTTCTATTGTAATGGAATGGATTACTAAAATGAATAAAACAGATATGTTGTTGAACAAAAGGGTATTACTCCTTCCTGATCAAATCAAAAAAGTCAATGATTTCTCTAAAAGGCTGATCCTTGGTGAACCAATGCAATATATTGTAGGAGAAGCATGGTTTATGAGCAATCGATTTAAAGTAAGCAAAGACACCCTCATCCCAAGACCAGAAACAGAAGAATTGGTGGCATGGGTATTGGAAGACTTAAAACAAATACATTTTAGCCATATCAACTTAATTGATATTGGCACAGGAAGCGGCTGTATTCCAATAAGCATTAAAGCAAGAGCACCATCTGTAAATATTGTTGCTGTTGACATCAGTAACAATGCAATAGAAATTGCAAAAGAAAATGCAACTCAATTAAATTGTACTATACATTTTAAAGTACTCGATTTTTTAGATGAATCAACTTGGGCTAATTTGGCGCCAGTCCATATAATTGTAAGCAATCCCCCTTATATCAAAGAATTAGAAAAATCGGCCATGCATCAAAATGTAGTCGATTTTGAACCACACCAAGCATTGTTTGTACCCAATGATGATGCGCTCATTTTTTATCGAAAAATTTTACGATTTAGTCTATCACATTTAATGCCGGGAGGATCTATCTATTTAGAAATAAACGAAGCTTTAGGCAAGGAAGTACTAGCATTATTTTCAACTAATTATGAATTGATTGAGTTGAAGAAAGATATTTTTGGAAAAGATAGAATGGTAAAAATCAAAAAAACAAATTAGTTGCTAGCGCCACTATTGTCTACCGCCATTACAGGAGTAGCCCCTAATTTTTTAATGATTTGCATGACTTGAATAGCAGTTCCCAAATGAGCAGTACTATCACCGTTGATTACTACAGAAGGTTTATCTGTTTCTTTGGATAAGAATGATTTAAGTTTTGCTTCTAATTCATTCATCGATATTTTTTCGGCACCAATAAAAATTTGTTGCAATTTATCAACTGTAATAACCACTGTTTGTTTGGCTTTAGTGTCGGCTTTTGCTTTTGGATTAGAAACCTTAATTACATTGGGATTGGCTAATGTTGATACAATCAAAAAGAATAAAAGCAATATGAATAATATATCATTTAAAGCGCCAGTATGCACTTCAGGATGATTTCTAAACCGTTTTCTAATATTCATATCTCTTCACTCTTAATTCTTCTTTCTTAATTCTTCTTTCTTCTTTACTTAGTCGGTTCTTGAAGTACATCAATAAAATCTGCACTTGCCGCTTCCA
Source organism: Sphingobacteriia bacterium (assembly GCA_031429515.1). Lineage (GTDB taxonomy): Bacteria > Bacteroidota > Bacteroidia > Chitinophagales > Chitinophagaceae > Sediminibacterium. Next base: position 55,840 of record JANOZT010000082.1, on the reverse strand, counting down.
TTTTATTGGCAGTTTTATCTATCTGTGTACTTAAATAATTATGTCCTACATATGCAATCAATCCTATGATCAAACCAGTTGCGGAAGTAATCATTTTGGTATAAATTCCTCCGGCTATAGTATTTAAAGTATATTCTCCCGTAGAGGCAATGCCATAAAACAATTGAACCATTCCAATGATGGTTCCTAAAAATCCAAACATAGGGGCAATACCCGCAATCAATGATAAAATGGATAGGTTCTTTTCCATTTTATACATTTCGAGTTTACCTACATTTTCCATACTTTTTTCGATAGCATCAATTGGTTTTCCAATCCGCTGAATTCCTTTATCAATCATTTTAGCTACTGGATTTTCGGTATTCTTTGTCATACTCCTAGCAGCTTGAACATTTCCATTTAAAATATGGTCTCGAACAATGTTCATGAAATTGGTGTCGATAGTAGAAGCTTTTCTGATTGCAATTACTCTTTCTACAAATACAAATATGGCTGCAATTAAAAGCAGATAAAGCGGATACATGATCCAGCCACCTTTTTCTAGCAAGGTTATCAAAGAAATTTTTTCAGTTGCAACTACAACATTTGTGGCTACTTTTTGAAGTGTATCGGTTTGTAATATGTAAAACATGGGCCCAAGATAAAAAATGAATTGTTAAGCCATTGCAAAAGAAAATTATTTACGCTCTGCTTCCTTCATTTTCATCATAGCCATGATCTGCTTCATATTGTTTTGCATGCCATCTGGGCTTCCATCCAAAAAAATAATATTTCCTTTACCCAATTCAGCAAAGTTTTTAATTGCTTCTGTCCACATGCTGAACAATATCACATTTGTATCCAAATTGGCTTGTTTCATTTCTTCCGCAGCCTGGCTCATTCCCTTAGCAACTTCTGCCCGGAACAGCGCTACTCCTTGACCTCTTAATCTAGCCGCTTCTTTTTCGGCTTCGGCTGCAATCTTAATGGCATTACCTTCTGCTTCTGCACCCTTGGTTTTGGTAATTAATAAAGCTTGGCCTTCATTTTCTGCGGCTGCCTTTAAATTATTACTTGCAACCACTCTGCTCATACTCTCCATGATCTGTTGATCGAAAGTGATATCATTGATTTGTAGATCTTGCAAATGATATCCCCATTCTTCTAAAGAAACATCAATTTGTTGTTTTACATCTTCTACAATTTCTCTTCGCAGTAATAAAATTTCGGCTTGTTTTTTGGTTGCTACAAAAGCCCTTATTGATCCTTCTACGGTTCTTATTAAAGCCTGCATTAAATCTTTTTCGCTAATAAATTTAAAAGCAACATTTTTAATGGTCTCTTCTTGTTGGTTAATCACCGAATACAACAACATACTTTTGAAATATACATTGGCCTGATCAACTGTTACAGCTTGAAATTCTAACTCAACTGAACGGTTTTGAATACTAACCGTTCTATACACTTGTTCGATGACTGGAATTTTAAAATTCAATCCAGGCAATAAAATTCTTTTGTATTTACCAAACATGGTAATTACTGCTATTGTTCCTTGATTAACTGTTACCAGTCCACTAAAAAAAACAAATAGTAAAACGGGTACCCACCAAAATGCCAATAATGTACTCATAAAAAATATTTTAGTAAATATAATTCTAAAAAAGGGAGTTTTAAGACCGTTCTTCCCAAACTTTAACCAATTCAATCAAAGCATCTACTGCCATTTGCATGTCTTCTACTCCTATCCATTCATGCTTACTATGTATAGCCTGCATTCCAGTAAAAATATTGGGACATGGCAAACCCATAAAACTCAATCTAGACCCATCTGTTCCGCCCCGAATAGGTTCCTTAATAAAGGGCAACCCGATTCTTCGATATGCTTCTTCAGCATAACTAACAGTAAACGGAAATTGATCTACAATTTCCTTCATATTTCTATATTGCTCATGAACTATAAAACTACATGTTGCCCCATGGTATTTAGCAACCACTTTTTCTGCAATTGATTGCAAAACAGATTCATGTATTTTCAATTTACTGGTATCGAAATCTCTAATCAAGAAATCGATAGATGCTTTCTCGGCCAATCCTTCTATGCGTAAGGGATGAATAAATCCTTGCCTACCTTCAGTAGTTTCGGGAGACAATTTTTCTTTTGGCAATTGATCTACTATTTCACTGGCAATTTTTATGGCATTAACCATTTTATTTTTGGCATCTCCAGGATGAGCAATAATTCCTTCTATATTAATAGTAACGCCATCGGCACTAAAAGTTTCTTCTTCAAAACTACCTAGTTTTCCACCATCTAAAGTATAGGCAAAATTGGCTCCCAATTGTTCCAGGTTTAATTTAACAGTTCCTTCTCCAATTTCTTCATCTGGCGTGAACAGAATTTTTACAGTGCCATGCAATATTTCGGGATGACTAATTAAATATTGTGCGAAATCCATAATGATGGCAACTCCTGCTTTATCATCTGCACCCAATAAAGTATTACCACTTGCGGTAATAATATCTTTGCCAATATGATTTTTTAGATAAGGATAATTTTCTGTGGAAATAATTTGACTTTCGTCATCTGGTAAAATAATAGGAAACCCGTTATATTTTGAATGTAGGATTGGTTTTACATTTGTTCCACTACAATCAGGAGCTGTATCAATATGGCTACAAAAACAAATTACGGGCATTTTTTTCGAGCTTGTTGCAGGTATGGTTCCATATACATAACCAAATTCATCAGTTACCACATCTACTGCTCCAATTTCTATTAATTCTGCTGCCAATAAATTGGAAAGCTCTTTTTGTTTTGGTGTGCTTGGATGTAATTTAGAATGAGGATCACTTTGAGTGTCTATTTGAACATAACGCATCAACCTATCTGTAACACTATATGGATATTTCAACAACATTGTATTTTTTTCACAAGTTAATATTTGTACTCCATCCCCCTTGACAATTCCATTTCTTATATTTAAATTAGTGCAACTAAACTCCCCAAAAATGAAAAAAACAATCATTGGATCTATTGTAGGTGGCATTATTTTATTTATGTGGCAGTTCTTATCGTGGACTGCACTAGACTTACATCGAGCTGCCCAAGATTATACTCCTAAACAAGACAGTATTTTGTCATTTTTAAGCGCCAACTTAGAAAAAGAAGGTGGTTATTTTTTGCCTACGGCACCAAAAGGAACTTCATTTGAGGAAATGGAAAAACTCACCAATAAAAGTATTGGTAAGCCTTGGGCAACCATCCAATACCATAGCAGTTTAGAATACAATATGGGCATGAATATGGGTAGGGCATTAATAGTAAATATTGCTCTCGCTTGGCTCCTCATCTGGTTATTGGGTAAATTCAATAATAATAATTTCGGCACTACATTAACTGCATCATTAGTAGTAGGATTTATTGTATATCTAAACAGTGCATATACAAGCCATGTTTGGTATCATTTATTTGATATCAGGGCTTTTTTAATAGATGTAATTGCTATGTGGGGATTGACAGGAATTTGGTTAGGCTGGTGGTTGAACAGAAAAGCCTAATAATTGATCGATAAAAAATGGGGTTTATGATGATTGAAACCAACATAAACCCCATTATATGTTTTAGAATAATTAAGCTGTAATGATCAAAGACTTAGGCTCAATCTCTACTAATTCAAGATCAAAAACCAATTCTTCTCCTGCTAAAGGGTGATTGGCATCTAATACTACAATCTCCTCTTTCAATTCAACAATTACAACAGGAAAATTTTGTCCTGAACCATTGCTCATATTTAACTGCATTCCAACTTCTGGAACCATATCTGCTGGGAAACGATCTTTGGGAAATTCCATGATCATTTCTTCTTGTTTAGGACCATATGCCTGATCTGCAGGAATATTAATAGTTTTCTTTTCTCCAATGATCATTCCTGTAACGCCATCATCAAATCCGGCAATTACCATTCCACCACCGATTTCAAATTCAAGCGGTTCTCTTCCTTCAGAAGAATCAAATGTATTTCCATTGGTTAACTTTCCGTGATAATGTACTTTTACTTTATCACCTTTTTTTGCTGGTTGCATATTATTTTTGTTTACGGCCAACTGAATGAATGGCCTAAAGCGGCAAAAGTACAATCCCTGAAGTAAAAGAGGAAGTATTTTTAGCTAACTTTCCTTTAATTATTGTTCATATGAGAAATTATTTTACTGTTTGTTTAGCTTTTTTTGTTGTAACAATCGCAAATGCACAACCCAATAAGCCAATTTTACCTGCGGCATATCGTTCAGATGTGTATTTGCCTTTGTTAAAAGGCAAAAGAGTAGGCGTATTTGCCAACCACACTGCAACAATTGGAAAAACGCATTTAGTAGATAGTTTACAAAAATTAGGGGTGAATATTACCATTGCATTTGGCCCAGAACACGGATTTAGAGGTACAGCTGATGCAGGTGAAAAAATTGACAACTATATAGATGCAGCTACTGGAATTCCAGTGATTTCCTTGTATGGAAAAAAGAGAAGGCCTTCCGCTGAAGACCTTGCCAAAGTAGATATACTATTATTTGATATACAAGATGTAGGGGTTCGATATTATACTTTCATCTCTTCTTTGCAGGAATTTATGGAAGCGGCATTCGAAAACAAGAAACCATTAATGATTTTAGATAGGCCTAATCCGAATGGATTTTATGTAGACGGACCAGTGTTAGATACAGCATATAAAAGTTTTGTAGGAATGCAACCTATTCCTGTCGTATATGGAATGACCATTGGTGAATATGCGATGATGATAGCAGGTGAAAGATGGTTAAGTCCTTTAGCCAATTTGCAACATGATTATTATAAAACAGCATCTAATTCGAAAGATACTAGCTTTCATTTTTTAGTGATCAAATGCGGCAACTATACGCATGAAAGTAAATATATTTTACCTGTCAAGCCCTCTCCTAATTTACCTGACATGTCTTCTATATATTGGTATGGAAGTACTTGTTATTTTGAAGGAACAGTACTTAGTGAAGGCAGAGGAACAGATCACCCATTTAGTATTTTCGGCCACCCTAGTTATTCCAAAAGCCTTTTTGCATTTACACCAACTAGCAGAGATGGAGCTAAGGAACCAAAATTGAAAAATCAATTGAGCTATGGTTGGAATATTTTCGCAGAAGGAAGGGAAGTATTAAAAAAGTTAAACAATCAAATAAATATTGACTATTTGGTAAATGCTTATCAACTTTTTTCTCAAAAAGATAGTTTTTTTCTTCGCCCAAAAAGCGGCAAACCAACTGATTATTTTTTCAACAAATTGGCTGGCAGCAACAATTTAAGAGAACAATTAATAGCTGGTAAAACTGCTCAAGAAATAAGACTAAGTTGGCAACCAGCACTCAATAATTTTAGAACCATTCGGAAAAAGTATTTGTTATACAAAGACTTTTAGCGGCATGATTTAATGAAGGTTATACATTTGCGCTAAAGTATCAAGAATCACATGAAGGATATTAGAATTGTTTTTATGGGCACACCAGATTTTGCCGTTGCATCATTAGATGCAATTGTTAGAGATGGCTATAAGGTGGTTGGAGTTGTAACAGCACCCGATAAACCAGCAGGCAGAGGAATGAAATTAACCCAGAGTGCAGTAAAGAAATATGCCGAAGAAAATGACTTAACCATACTTCAACCAGGAAAATTGAAGAATCCAGATTTCATCGATTCTTTGAAAAGGTTAAATGCTGATATTCAAATTGTAGTAGCATTTAGAATGTTGCCAGAAATTGTTTGGAACATGCCTCCAATGGGTACTATTAATGTACATGGCTCTTTATTGCCCAACTACAGAGGAGCAGCCCCTATCAATTGGGCAGTGATAAATGGAGAGAAAGAAACTGGTGTTACTACTTTTAAACTCAAACACGAAATTGATACAGGGGATATTTTATTACAAGACCGGATGTTGATTGGAGAAAACGAAACTGCAACAGAAGTGCACGATCGAATGAAAATAATTGGCGCTCATTTATTGGTAAAAACTATACAAGGTTTAATGGAAGCAACCATTCAAGAACAACCTCAACTATTGGGCAATTCTGCACCAAAACATGCTCCAAAGATTTTTACAAAAGACTGCGAAATCAATTGGGACAATTCGGTCGATGCAATTCATAATTTAATTAGAGGTCTTTCTGTTTTTCCTGGAGCAATCACCCAATTAGATCAAAAAATATTAAAAATATATAAAAGTGACAAAGAAATGGTTGAGCATCATCAACCGATTGGTTCAATTAGTTCAGATGGAAAAAACTTTTTAAAGTTTGCTTGCAAAGATGGATTCATTCATGTACTCGACCTGCAATGGGAAGGGAAAAAAAGAATGATGATTGCCGATTTTTTAAGAGGCTATAGAATAACAACAGCAATCAATTAAGGGTTGATGGCTTTTTTTAATTCATCCAAACTCACAATACCTTGTTTACGCCAAGTTTCTTTACCATTCTTGAATACAATAAATGTTGGTAAAGCTTGAAACTGCAAGTATTTCATCACTGTAATATCGTTGCCACCATCTACTTTTATCAAAGCATATTTATTCCCCATGTCTTTTTGTAATTGAGCCAATACTGGTTCCATTTTTTTACATGGAGGACACCATTCAGCACCAATATCTACCAATGCTATTGTTGTTTCATTCACTTTTGATTGAAATGCAGCTATTGACATTTCAGGTATTGAGGTTGCCGATTCAAAAGGCTTACCTTCCACTTTCCATGCAGACATTCCTCCTTCCATGTTGTATACTTCTTTAAACCCTTGTTGAGCCATTGCTTTCATGGCTTGACCACTTCTCACTCCAGAAGCACAATAAACCAATACTGGAATAGCTTTATCTAAATGTTGAATTCTATCTGCAAACTGTGTTTTATCCAACCAATTAGCCTGCAAAGCATTTTTTATGTGACCAGATTGATACTCTTCTGCTGTTCGCACATCTAAAATCTGAATATTGGGTTGATTCATCTTCTGTTGAAAAACAGCAGTACTCAGAACACCGGTTTGACTATTGATATTATTACTGGAGCAAGCAATTGCAAAAACAGATGCAAAAATTAAGGTAAATAATTTCATGACTTATTGATAATAATTGATACTTACAAAAGCATTGGATTTTGTCATACCCAATGCAGCAGCTGCAGCATTGCTTAGATATAAAAATATATTTGCTGAATAATTGTTTTCTGGAATCGGGCCAAGCACCCTTGCGCAAATTATTTTTTGGTTAGGGGCAGTAATTTTTACAATTGTCCCTGGCAAGGTATTATTGATCAAAACATAATATTTATGATCTGGAGTACCACTGGTGGATTGAAAAATACCAGCATCACCTGATTTAGATACTTTCTCTCCAGATTTAGTAGATTGATCGTAAAACAGTGCAAAATATCCTTCATCTCCTGGTTTTGGTAGATAATTTAATTCAAAATCGTCCAGTGTATATTCATTCGGGGTTGGCGCAGTAAGTAAACTAGTGGAAGATCGCTTTATACTTGCTTGTGCAGCTCCAAATAACAACAATTCATTTTCAGTTAAAGGTTTCATTTCACCCTGTAAAGTTCTTGCACCATCTACAGCTGCATCCATTACATTTGGATTCTTTAAAGGGGGTTTATCGGTAGTAACTGGCTTATTATTAGTGATAGAGGAAGTCACAGAATTATTGCCTGTTTCTTGCTCGTTCATTTTTGAATTATTCGTTTTTTGGACAGTAAAAAAACCAACAATAATCGCCTGTCCATCTTTTACTACATCGGTAGTAAGGTCGTTCCAGGTTCTTAATGAAGCGAGTGGTACTTTGTAATATTGCTGACTTAAACGAAATAAGTTATCTCCTTTTTGAGCAATATGGTATAAAGCAATACTGTTAGTAGTTTCAGTTTGCATGCTAAAATTATCAGCTGTTAATGGAACTTTCAATTTTGTACCAATTGGTAAAGTTGCAATTGCATTTAATGAATTGAACTGAGCCAGTTGTTTTACAGTATACCCATAAATACGCCCAATACTGGAGAGTGATTCTTTTTCTTCAACTTGATGAACTACATAATAATTTCCACTCGTGCCAGCAATAACCAACCTGTCTTGTGCTTGTGCTTGTGCTTGCAAATAGAGGCAAATCAGTATAATAAACAATAGTTTTTTGATTACCATATCCTTCATTCAATTTTATAAAGTTAATCTTTTAATATTCTCCATTCAGCGGGATAATAATTATTAATTCGATTGGGTAAAACTTTTATCCATCCTACATATAAATCTTGATATTTAACCAAACACCAACCTTTTGGAGCACTCAAGTTTAAATCTTTTCTTCGAATATATTGCAAAGCCTCAGCTAATGTAAGCTGAATTTGAGGCAATTCCGATTTATCGAATGTAGATACTGCCAATTCATGGGAAGGAATAATATCTTTTCCTTTAATAGTACCAATTTCAGTACCCGCCTTTTTAATATATAAAGAAGCCGCAATTTGTTGTAAAGTAATCATCCATTCCTGATTGATAATTCTTAAAGCATCATTTTGTTTGAAATAAACATAAGCATCTGGCAAAGAAAAAAAATGATTCATTTGTTCTGTTTCTGTACGATTTGCTTTAGTTAATTGTACTTCTTTCAATCTCGCAGTAGATACATTTCGTTTTTTTTGAAAAGCCGCAATGAAAAACCCTTCTCCTCTTAATAAGTCTGGATAAAATCTATATCCAAAAGCATCTTCTTTTGGAGATTGAGTTTCCACAATATGCCACTTATTATTTAGGTCAATTTTAAGAGAAACCATTTCCATTTTTTCTATTAACCAATCAACAATTGCTTCATCTTCTTCTTTTGAATAAGAACAAGTTGAATAAACCAGCATCCCGTCTTCTTTTAATGAAGGAAGAATGGTTGAAAGTATTTTTTCTTGTCGTTGACTACAATGTACTACATTGTCTAAGCTCCATTCATCAATAGCAGTAGGATCTTTTCTAAACAAACCACTTCCACTACAAGGAGCATCTACCACAATTATATCAAAGAACCCTTCTAATTGATTAAAATGACTAGGGTCATCATTGGTAACGATGATATTGGGTTGCCCCCATTTAATGGCGTTCTCTACTAAAATGGAAGCCCTTGATTTTATTAGCTCATTGGCCACAACTAATCCATCATGAAAATAGCTGGCTAATAAAGTAGATTTACCACCTGGAGCAGCACAAAGATCCAATACTTTTTTACCTCTTGTATTATTACCCACTAATTGCTCCATTATATGCCATAAAAACATACTACTGGCTTCCTGCACATAATAAGCTCCAGCATGAAACAAAGGATCTAAGGTAAATGAAGGACGCTCCTTCAAATAAAAAGCATGCTTACACCAAGGCACTCCTCCATCGTACAATTCAGCATGAGGTTTTCCATTCTTGAATGGATTCATCCTGATAGAAGTTACTTGCTCTCCGGAAGCATGTATTTTTTCAAAGGATAGCTGATTATAGCCTTTAATTCCAACAAGTGAATCTAGGAATGGTGCTGGTAAACTCAATTTTATGGTAAATTTTAATAACGAATCAGAAAATGTTGTTTGGCTAATTTTTCTTTCCTAAAAAACACTAACCCAATATAAAATAAATCGATTGTAAGCGAAACATATTGGTGATTTTGTACATAAGACCAAGCTGCTTCCATTTCTTTACTCCAATGGATATCATCCAATACAATTACTGTATTTTCATTGGACTTTAACAGTACTTGTTCAAAATACTGAATCGTAGGTTCGTATCGGTGATTGCCGTCTAAGAAAGCAAAATCAATCCGAGCTATATTAGCGACGGTATTATTTAATGTTTTATCAAAATTTCCTTCAACAATTTGTATATTGTTTATGGATAGATGTTTGAAATTATCTTTTGCAATAGATGCAATCGCGCTAGAACCCTCCATGGTAATTACTTTGCTATTTGAATTAGCAGTTGCTAAATAAGCAGTAGTGATTCCGAATGATGTACCCAATTCTAGAATAACTGTTGGAGAAAAATAATTCACCAATTTAAACAGTAACTGACTGTACTTTTTAGCCTTTAAAGATGAATGAGCAATTTCAGAAACGGTTCTGATTGGAGATTTTTTTACCCTCGAACCTGCGCCAAAGTCTTCTACAGTAACACTTGTACTATTCTTCAACAGTTCAAATCTTAGTCGTTCGATTTGCTCAAACGAATAAAATTGTCGATCATCATTCAATACTTTGGTGATCAAATCAAATACAAATGGAGAATGTACTCCATGCCCTTTTCCATTATCTGCTTTTAAATAATAGGTGAGATACTTTATGACTAATTGAAAGGGGCTATACATTAATTTGCTACAGTTTGTGAAGGAAGTTTTTCAAAGAACCAAAGTACTGCATAAGTTGCTGCAAAAATACTTACACAAAAAAATATTTTAAGCGAAATTTCAAATAGGCTTAAATAACTTGGGGTAAAGTTCCAAAAAGTATAAACACTTAATAGAATTGTAAATAAAATATTCTTACGTAAACTGGGAATTAAAAAAAAGAAAGGCAAAAAGACCATTCCGCCTATTCGAAGAATGGGTTCTAGATATGAAGTTGAAGCATATTGATCTATTTCTACTTTTTGTATTATAGGACGAAGAAATTGAACCAATCCAATTAATACTCTACTTAAATACAAACCATAAAACCACAACATCAAATTCAAAGTTGCTAATATATTATATAGCATTAGTCTTTTAAAAGGGAGTGTGATTCCAATAAACACCAATAATAAAAACTGCAAAATGATATATATGACTGGGAAAAAATCCATAAAAACTAGCCTTTTTTTTGCCAGACTTGAAATCGATAAGGATATTTATGTTTAGCATCTGAAGCATGAGGATGATCTTCGATTAATAGCCAATTAGCACTTTCTAAAACCGGGAAAAAAGTATCACCTTCAATTTCTGTTTCTACTCTTGTTAGATAGACTTTATCTGCTATAGACAATGCTGCTTTGTAAATTTCACCCCCACCAATTATGAATACTTCTTTGTAATTATTCACTTGTACAATTTCCAATGCCTTATATAAACTATCCACTTTCACAGCACCTTCCGATTTCCAGTCTTGTTGCCTAGTAATAACAATATTCAATCTACCATTTAACGGTTTACCGGTCATTGAGTCGAAAGTTTTTCTTCCCATAATAATTGGCATTGCCCAAGTAACATTTTTAAAATGTTTCATATCGTTGGGTAGCTTCCATAATAAGTCATTATTTTTGCCAATTGCATTATTAAGAGAAGCCGCAACAATTAGGGAAATAGTCATAGAGAAAAATATATAATTAATTAAACTGCAACAGGAGCTTTTATTCCTGGATGGAATTGGTAGTTTTCCAAACTAAAATCTTCGAAATTATAATCAAAAATATTTTTTATGGAAGGGTTGATTTTCATTGTTGGCAAAGGAAAAGGATCTCTGCTTAATTGCAAATTAACCTGATCCATATGGTTATTGTAAATATGAACGTCCCCAAAGCTATGCACGAAATCTCCATATTGCAAGTCGCAAACATTCGCAATCATCATAGTAAGCAAAGCATAAGAAGCAATATTAAAAGGTACACCTAAAAAAACATCGGCACTGCGCTGATATAACTGACAACTCAGTTTTCCATCGGCCACATAAAACTGAAACAAACTATGACAAGGCATTAATGCCATTTTAGGCAATTCTGCGACGTTCCAGGCACTTACAATCATTCTTCTACTATCAGGATTGGTTTTAAGCTGATGAATTACATCAGCAATTTGATCGATCACTTGACCATCTGCACCTTCCCAGCTTCTCCATTGTTTACCATAAACTGGGCCCAGATCGCCATTTTCATTAGCCCATTCATCCCAAATGCCAACGCCATGTTCCTTTAAATATTGAATATTGGTATCACCCTTTAAGAACCAAAGTAATTCGTAAACAATACTTTTTAAATGCAATTTTTTTGTAGTGACCATTGGAAATCCTTTGGCCAAATCAAAACGCATTTGGTAACCAAAACAGCTTTTAGTACCCGTACCTGTTCGGTCGGTTTTATCGGCCCCATTGGCTAAAATATATTTAAGTAAATCGTGGTAAGCTTGCATAAGCAAATTAACAAATAAATAGGCTGATATTGACCTTAAGCCTGCTGCTTGTGAAGAAATTGTGGGTTTAAGCCTTTTTATTTGATTTCAATAATTTATTGAAACTAAAAAACCAACCCAAATTGCTTACATGTGTATCAATTGATCCAAATTTACCTTGTACACTAAGGCCAAATCCTAAACTTGCTTTTAGGGTTAAACTTGATTGCTTACTTGAAAGATCCTGTTGACCAGTTGGGAAATCTATTCGTTGAATATAATTCGTTTGACCATATACAATTGGCAATCCGCCTTGTAGAAAAAAAGCAATGGTATTTCGCTTTGATAACATAAAATAATAACGCGTAATGGGACTGATTCCAATATCAAAGTAATTGCTTATGTTTTTTGAAGCATATAGGGGTGGATTTATTCCAATTGATGGGGGATAATAATTACTCGAATATCTACTAGAATAATATCCTAAAAAGCCCATAGCACCTATCATCCAATTTTTCTCAATCATTTTTCCATAAGATGGAGCAAGCAACAATCCCGCAGAACTAGAACCATTTTGTATACTAATTTCTGTAGTTGTTCCAAAAAGATCGCTGTAAACAGGTGAAAATCCTAGTCCAATAAATGAATTGCCCTTTTCAAAATGCTTGTAAATAGGTTTGTCTGATTGAGCAATTGAATGAAAAGATGTAAGTACAAAAAGCAATAATAAAATTACGATTCTCATAAATAATTGGTTTTTGAAATTATAATAAAAATCATGCCAATTATTTCCCTTTCCTTCGATTCAACTCTTTGGTGATCAAGGAAAGCTCTCTTCCAGTTTGACCACTTACACTGCTATTCTCTTTAGCTCTGCGCATTAGATAGGGAATAACATCTTTGATCGGACCAAATGGAAGATACTTACTAACGCTAAAACCTTCTTTAGCAAGGTTGAAAGTAATATTATCGCTCATGCCGTAAAGCTGAGAAAAATGAATATTAGGGTGATGATGGCCAATCCCTTTTTCATCTAATAAACGTGCTGCTAATAAATTGCTTTCTTCATTGTGAGAAGCAATTATAACAGCTATTTCTTCTATATGATCAATACAGTATTTCACCGCTTCATTGAAATCGGAATCCGTGTCTGTTTTTGTATTTTGAATGGGAGAAACTGTTCCTGTTTCTATTGAACGTTGACGTTCTTTTTCCATATAAGCCCCACGCACCAATTTCATACCCAACTTAAAGCCTTGCTGTTTGGCAATTCGATGTGATAGTTTTAAGAAGCTCAATCGATCATGTCTATACAGTTGAATGGTATTGTACACTATCACTTTTTCTTTATTGAATTCTTCCATCATTTCAATACACAGACGATCGATAGGATCTTGAATCCAACTTTCCTCAGCGTCAATTAATACTCCAATATTTTTATCAGAAGCAACTTCACAAATGGCATACATTCTATCTCTCACACGATCCCACTCATTCACTTCTTCTTCATGATCATGAATACCGCTTCTTAATCGGGGTGCTTCATTTAATGTTTGCAATAACTCAAAACGTGCCAGACCAGTTACCTTAATACTGATGAATGGAATATTATTTTGAGTAGCCGCATATTCTATTACACGAATAAATTCTTCAGTTGCATGATCAAAATTTTCTTCGCCCTCTTTTCCTTCTACGCCGTAATCTAAAATCACTTGAATACCATACTTGCCCAACATATTTCCTACATTGGCAGTTTCTGATAATGTTTCTCCCCCAACAAATTGTTTGAAAATAGTTTTTCGAATGATACTGTGCACGAGGGGAATACCCGTTTTCATTACAAATGGAGTAAGTCTTGTACCTAATTGTACAAACCAGGAATACCCCATAGTACCAAATAAAAAGCGAGCACTTTTTAGCTCTTTATCCGTTTTATAAGCAAATGCATTTTCGGTATTATCGAAGGATATATTCATACTAACGATTGTTCGTAATGCGAATATCGGAACACTAGGCCTAAGTACGAAAACCTTTTCCTAAAAAGTTTAAAATAATTTAGCGTTGTGCTAAATCGCCTGATGATTGAAAGGTTGTAGAACCATTTCACTAACCACCCCACTGATAGGTTGTTGGCACAAAAACCAGATAGCTTTTGCTGCTTCTTCTGATTGAATCATTTTTTCCCTTTGAACACGGAGTTCTATATTATCCCAAAATGCAGAATCTACACCACCTAAAAAGAGATTGGTAATTCTAATATCCGTTCTTTTCAACTCTTCGCGAATACTTTGCATCATGCCTACAAGGCCGTATTTACTTGCACTATAAGCTGCAGCCCCAGCCATTGGCACTTTACCCAAAACCCCTGGAATATTAATAATTAGGCCTTTTTTTACCAATTTCATGGAAGGTAAGACAGCTTTAGCTAGATAAAAACTACCAAAAAGGTTGATTTGAAGACTTTGATTGAAATCTGCTGAACTCAGCGTTTCCATTGGCTTGATAATGCCAATACCTGCAGCATTCACCAAAATATCTATATTGGGTGTAAGACTAAGGATTTGTTGAATGGTATTGTTTACCTCGTTTTCATCTGCAATATCCATCACAAAAACGCGCTCTTGTGGAATGCTCAATTCAGTAGATAATTCTTGTAGTTTCTGAGCATTTCTCCCTGTGATATACACTATCGCACCACTACCATGAATTAATTTAGCTGCATGTGCTCCAATACCGCCAGTTGCTCCTACTATTATTACTTGTTTCCCTTTTAAAGTTTCCATTGTAATTGTTTATAGCATAGATAACATCATCTGCAAGATATTGTTGAGTGGATACATAATTCATTGGCTATATTCAAGTAAAAAAAGGAAATTTGCGCCATGCAAATCACTCATACCGAAATATATAAGTACTCCATTCCAATGGTGCCCTTTACGATTGCAACCGGCACTATGCATTTTGCACAAAATATTTTTATTCGAATATGTACGAATGAAGGAATTATAGGAGTTGGGGAATGTTCAGCATTTCCAATGATTGTTGGAGAAACACAGAATACCTGTTTTGAAATGGCCAAAGACTTTGCTCAATTATGGAAGGGAAAAGATCCATTAGAAATTGAACAGCGATTAAGCGAATTGGATTTGTTTACTGCAAAAAACTATACGGCAAAAAGTGCTTTCGATTTAGCATTGTATGATATTGCTGCAAAACAGGCCAACCAACCTCTTTGTACATTTTTAGGAGGAAAAAATAAAATAGTAGAGAGTGATTTAACTATTGGAATTAATAGTCCTGCACATATGGCTGAACAAGCTGTTGAATTTGTTGCGAAAGGAGTAAATATTTTAAAAGTAAAATTAGGCAAAGATCCAGCAACAGATATTGAAAGAATTCAACAAATCAGAAATGCGATTGGATATACAACTAAAATAAGAATTGATGCCAACCAAGGATGGAGTTATGATGATGCAGTAATTGCATTAACTGCATTAGGAAAATACGATATTGAGTTTTGCGAGCAACCCATGAGAACTTGGAATGACGAATTATTACCTGAATTATGCGCCATTTCACCTATTCCGATTATGGCAGACGAAAGTGTATATACCCACCATGATGCAGAAAGAATGATACGCAATCATGCCTGCAAATACATTAATATTAAATTTGCAAAAAGTGGCGGAATACATCAAGCAATCAAGATCAATGGGGTTGCTGAAAAAAATAATATGCCTTGTATGATGGGTGGAATGCTAGAAAGTAGGGTTGCACTTTCTGCTAAAGTTCATTTTGCAGCTGCATTTGATAATATTCATTTTTATGATTTAGACACTTGTTTATTAGGCCATAAAATTGATCCTGTGATCAATGGTGTTCAATACGATGGTATGAAATTGATATTAAGTAATGAACCGGGTATTGGTGCTGATGTAGATGAGTCATTTTTGCAAACGCTCGAATCAGTTCAAATTTAATTAAACCAGCCAAGTTAAAGCAACTTGTATCTTTGCTTTTCAAATTGCAACATGGAACCAAAAAAAGTAAGTGAAAGTTTAACTATAATGAATGAGTTGGTATTACCTAATGATACCAATACTTTTGGCAATTTAATGGGTGGAAGATTAATGTATTGGATGGATATAGCTGCAGGTATTGCTGCAGGAAGACATTCCAATACACCTGGTATGACGGCATCTGTAGACAATTTAAGTTTTAAGACGCCTATTAAATTAGGCAATGTGGTACATATAGAAGCCAAAATGTGCAGGGCATTCAATACATCTATGGAAATACATATCAAAGTATGGGGCGAAGATTTATTGCATCAATATAAATACGAAAGCAATGAAGCATTCTTTACGTTTGTTGCTTTGGACCCGAATGGTAAACCAAGACCTGTACCAAAAGTGATTCCTGAAACCGAAGATGAACAGAAATTATTTGAAGGTGCATTAAGAAGAAGACAAATTCGCTTAATACTTGCAGGAAAGATGAAGCCAGATGATGCCAATGAATTAAAAGCGCTGTTTTTTAAAGACTAAATTACTTATCCATTAAGCTCATGAAATGATGCTTACTCTTAAGCATATAGGATTTGCTTTGCTCAATGGCTTCCATCACTTGATCTAAAATTTGATCAACTGATTGTGTGTAATCAATAATCATCGGTTCTTTAAATCGAACAGAAAGTAAGGAGCCTTTCTTTTTAAAGGCTAACCCTTTTTTATTGAACGCTCGCCAAAATCCATTAATCACAACAGGAATAACGATGGGTTGATTATTTTTGATGATGTGAGCAGTGCCTCTTCTGCCCGGAGCAAATGGCTTTGTAGTTCCTTGAGGGAAAGTAATCACCCAACTTTTTTCTAATGCTTGATCAATTTTTTGTGTATCGCCCTCTTCTCTTTTTCTATTCACATCTTTTCCTTCTGCGCGCCAAGTTCTTTTTACAGTTAATGCCCCAGCTAATTTAAAAATTCTACTGATTAAACTACCATTCATGGTTTCTTCTGCGGCTACAAAAAAAACATTTGTAAAAGGATTCAACAAATAATAAGGTAACCCTAATTTATTTTCCTTTCTCCATTTGATGGCACAAAAAATATGTATAAAAGTAATTACATCAGCAAAATAGGTTTGATGATTGCTCACGAAAAGCACATTGTGTCTTGGGAGGTTCCGCAGATTTTCTGTTCCTTCGATTTTGATCTTGTTAATCATTGCAAGACCCGGATAAGTGGCAGCTCCCACAACACCGTAAACCAATGAGCGGACAACCCTAATTTGCTTAAATCTTTCGATCAAATTCATTGTAGTTGTATTAGCAAGCGGTGCAAAATAAGGAATGTAAATAAATTGTTACCTATTTATTTTTAAAATTAACTCCTTCTTTATTAACAGACTATGAAGATGCAACAATAAATTTGCATTACTAAAAAAATAAAATGCCCTTAAATACAGTCATTTTTGATATTGATGGATTGTTAATTGATAGTGAACCACTATGGCAGGAAGCTGCTGCGGAAGTATTTCAATTATATGGTACTAAAATGACCATTGAGCAATATAATTCAAGTGTAGGATTAAGAACCAAGGAATTTGTACATTTATGGTTCACCTATTTTAATATCCCCCTCACCGAATCTGAAAGAGCAGAAAAAAAAATTGTAGATTTGGTTTTACAGAAAATTGAACATAAAGGAAAAATATTACCTGGGGTTGCTCATATTTTTGAATTTTTTACTAAAAAGAAATTTAAAATCGGATTGGCTACTTCATCGCCCCCTTCATTAATAGAATTAGTACTGAGTATGACCGGCATAGGACCATTTCTACAAGCTACTGCTTCAGCAGAAGAATTACCTTATGGAAAACCACATCCACAAGTGTACCTCAACTGTGCTACTCAGATGAACAGTAGCCCTTTGGAATGTATTTGTTTTGAAGATTCTTTCAATGGAATGATTGCAGCAAAAGCTGCAAGAATGAAATGTGTAGTTATTCCGCATGCATTTAATAGCAAAGAAGAAAAATGGGGAGCAGCAGATTTAAAATTAACTTCTTTACAAAATTTTGGAGAACTCCACTTTAATATACTGAACCAATAAAAAGCCTCTCCGATTGTTCGAAGAGGCTTTTCGCGTTTCTTATTTTACAATTAATTCTTACTTTTCAAATTTGGATGAGGCGCAGGAACTGTGTTAGGACCTTGCTCAGTTGTACCTTGAAGATCAACTGTGTTTGCATCTCCATCTTGTGCATACACAAACAACAATCTTCCTTCTGCAATACCTTGCTTTTCTACTAAATATTTAATTACTGCATTTACACGCTCCCAACTTTGTTGTTGAGCAGATTTGCTAGTTGTTCCATATCCAATCACTCTTACATTGCAAGTTGGATTGGCTTTTAAACTAGCTGCGGCAGCTGCTAATACAGCTTGAGCGTCTTTACTCAATTTAGTAGTTCCTTTAAATTGAACGCTTGGTAATGCACCAATTGCACAATCAACTTTATCTTGAGAAGTTGATTTCATCGTACTCATCATGTCTTTGATTTCTTTGCAACATGCAGGTTCAGGACAATTACCAATTCCATCATTATTAACAGGGAAACATTTTTGTAAAGTAAGTAGTTCCTTATCTCTGTAATCTGGAACACCATCTCCATCAGTATCTTTAGAAACACCATGAGAATCAACAGGAGCACCTTTTGGTGTATTTGGTTCCATATCAAACTGATCGGTTACACCATCTTTATCACCATCAGGCAACATCACTTTAGGAACTTTCATGTGTTTAGGAGAATTCATTTCGCTGTACACAAAATTGTTAGGATTGATCCAATACAATGGTTGTACTTTTCTATCGGAGTTACCAATATTTACATTTAATCTTAAAGTAGTGAAACTGATATAGTCATTATTATTATCTGCCTTAAATGCATCTAAATAATCATATCCTGGAGTAGTAATAATGAATTTTTGTTCAACACCAACATTCATTTTATCACTAATCTTAAAGGAAACGCCAGCACCTACATTTACAGCATGCATCAAAGAGTATGATTTTCTATTATTTATGGTTGCACCAAACAAAGTGGTAACCAATCCTTCTTGCGTATTGGTCATTCCAGGGCGCTGACCATAAAAAATGCTGTATCCATCAGGTTGTGCACCCCCGGCGTTTTTGTATTGTACTTTAGCGCCTACCAAACTATAACCCAATAAAACGTAAATATTCGATTTTGGATTCCCCCTATAATGACTAATCGTGTTTAAAGAAGCAATTAAATCTGCACCTAAAACAAAAGCTTGGTTTTTATAATCCACTTGGCCAACTGCTTTACCATAGTCACTTGGAGATCCAGAATTCCACAAACCTGCCAATGAACCTCTAAAAGAAAATACATGGCCCAAAGCTTTTCGCATCGAAATAGCTGCACCATAACCGATTTTGGAGTTAACATCTCCTAAAATAAAAGAAGGTCCTACCCCAAAGCCCAGCTCCCATTGATTTCTTGGTTTAGCCGGGTAAGGGTATTGATTATTTAAAAATTCATTAAATTGAGGTAGGTCTTTATTGGCGATTTTAGAAGAGTCCTTCCAATCCCAACCCCAATCGGTTTGAGCAAAAAGCGAAACCTGTGCAAATATTGCAAGTGCTGCTGTTAATAAAATTTTTCTAGTATTCATATTCAATTATTTGGGTTATTGACCACAAATATACATCAAACGCTGCCTTTTACGACTAATTTTGCCCATATCAGGCATATATTGCAGCATAATTATAACATGGATTTAGCAAAAAAAGTAATTGGGGCAGAATTAACCCTTTTTGAAGCACATTTCAAAGAGGCAGTAAAGAGCAGGGTTGCCTTGTTAGATAGGATCATGCAATACATTGTAAAACGCAAGGGAAAGCAGCTAAGACCCATGTTTGTATTATTGAGCGCAAAACTAGGGGGCCCCATTACAGACAGTACTTACAGGGCTGCTTCGTTGGTGGAATTATTACATACTGCTACATTGGTGCATGATGATGTAGTGGATGAATCTTTGGAGCGAAGAGGTTTTTTTTCGATCAATGCACTTTGGAAAAATAAAATTGCAGTATTGGTAGGAGATTATTTATTATCAAAAGGATTGTTATTGTCTTTGAATAATAAAGACCATGAAGTATTGCGCATTTTATCGGAAGCAGTTAGGCAAATGAGTGAGGGAGAATTATTGCAAATAGAAAAATCACGCAACCTCAATTTGAAAGAAGATGTCTATTACGAAATCATCAATGGAAAAACAGCATCACTATTAGCTTCTGCATGTGCAGCAGGTGCAGTAAGCACATTCAACAACGAAACGGATGTAGAAAAAATGAGGGTGTTTGGACAAAAAGTAGGAATGGCATTTCAAATTAAAGATGACCTTTTCGATTATAGCAATGACGATATTGGCAAACCAACAGGCAATGATATCAAAGAAAAAAAATTGACCCTTCCGTTAATTTATATGCTGAATAATTGTCCAACAGATATCAAAAAAAAAGTGATCCATATTGTAAAAAACGAAAACACGCAAAAAGATAAAGTAGCATTTGTAATAGATGCAGTTGAACAATATGGAGGAATCACCTACGCCACTGATAAAATGTTTGCATTCAGAGATGAAGCATTGGCCATATTGCATGAATTTCCAGCTTCTGAAGTAAGAGATGCTCTAGAAGAATTGGTTCGTTATACCACTGATAGAAAATATTGATGCAGAAAAGATGGAACATATTAACTGCTCTTTCTAATAAAGTAGCGGCATTGCAAGAAGCTTTGCAAATCAATGCTACTATTTGTACATTATTGGTTCAGCGTGGTTTTGATGATTTTGAAAAAGCAAAACAATTTTTTCGACCTGCCTTAACCGACCTCCATAGCCCATGGTTAATGAAAGACATGGACAAAGCGGTCAATCGAATTTGTAATGCTTTTGAAACCAAAGAATCCATTTTGGTTTTTGGGGACTATGACGTAGATGGAACTACTTCTGTTGCCAGTATGTACCAGTTTTTATCGGCGGTTCACTCGTCGGTAGATTTTTATATCCCACACCGATATAGAGAAGGTTATGGTGTTTCAAAAGCAGGAATTGATTTTGCTAAAGAGAATGGTTTTAGTTTGATCATATCACTCGATTGTGGAATTAAATCAGCCGATTTGATAGCTTATGCAAAATCGATCGGTATAGATTTTATTGTTTGCGATCATCATTTACCTGATGAAATTTTACCACCAGCAATTGCTATACTAAATCCTAAACAAAGCGGATGCGATTATCCATTTAAAGAATTGTGTGGATGTGGGGTTGGATTTAAATTGATGACGGCTTTGAGTGAAAAATTGGGATTGCCTCAATCGAGTTATTTAGAATATATTGATTTAACAGCCATTGCAATTGCAGCAGATATCGTTTCTGTTACTGGAGAAAATAGAACATTGGCCTATTATGGAATAGAGAAAGTAAACAGCAATCCATCTGTTGGTATAAAAGCCTTGATGGATCTTGCTGGAGTGAAAAAGAAAATGAGTTTAACCAGTTTGGTTTTTGTAATTGCTCCAAGAGTAAATGCTGCAGGTAGAATGGATGAAGCTAAAAAAGCTGTGCAATTATTTATTGAAAAAGATCAACAAAAAGCCATTGAATTTGCCAATATGTTGCACAGCGATAATACCGATCGGCGTGAAGCGGATGCAAATATTACGGTTGAAGCATTGGCCTTATTAGAAGCAACACCAAACAATCATTTAAAACGATCAACACTAGTTTACCAGAAACATTGGCATAAAGGGGTAGTAGGCATTGTAGCCAGTAGATTGATCGACACTTATTATAGACCAACGATTGTTTTAACAAAGAGCGGCGAATATGCAGCAGGTAGTGCAAGAAGTGTTGCAGGTTTTAATTTATACGAAGCTATTCATGCATGCAGGGAACATCTATTGGGATATGGCGGGCATTTTGCAGCAGCAGGTATGACATTAGAGATTAATCAGATCGAAGCATTCGCTGCAGCTTTTGAAAAAGAAGTAAGTGCCCGAATTACTCCTGAACAATTGATCCCTGAATTGGTGATTGATACAGAGATCGAATTCAAAACCATTACCCCTAGTTTTTACAAAATACTTTGCCAGATGGAACCATTTGGCCCTGATAATATGCGCCCAGTTTTTGTAGCTCGAGGTGTTAATGATTCAGGCTTTTCAAAAATTGTAAAAGAGCATCATGTAAAATTTGTAGTAAAACAAAACGGCATCACATTCAATGGCATCGGATTTAATTTAGCGCATAAATTTCCGATTCTCTTAACTCAACAACCTTTTGACATCGTATTTACCATTGATGAGAATGAGTTTCAAGGCAACGTAAGTTTGCAATTGAAAGTGGTGGATTTGTTGCTGAGTAATTGAAAGCTTAAGTTAAGTTCTACGAACTAAAATTTGAAGTAAGATAAAAACTCAAAAGAAGAAAAATAATTTTTCCAATTAAATAAATTATAATCAATATATATGGAAAGCTGAATATGATTTTAATTGAGATTAAAACATCATCTTATTCTCTTTTCCATTTATATACTGACTTTGTTGTTTTAATTTAAAGCTACCATTATTTAATTGAAGGAAATATGTGTATGATGAATCAATTTTATAATATGAAGGATAAAAAAAATAATTTTTAGTGATAAGTGTTTTTGTTTTTTCATTAAATCTATAAGTACCATTTGCGAATAAAGAGTCATTCCTTTTTGCAATAAAAAAATAAGAAAGCAAATCTTTCTTACTATTAACATGTCTAATAATAGCAAAAGTATTATTTATCAAAGTCCCATCACCTACCTTTTCATTTTTTCTTTCATAATTTATTGTATACTCAAACTTCCCAAGGTTAATTTTATTTTTTTGCGAAAAACAAGTGTTGCAAAACAATAATGCAATAAACGTAAAAATTAAATCGCTTTTTTTCATATATCTAATTTAATTGCCAAACTCTAATTGAAGATACTCCACCATTTGGATTTGCATAAGCGTCTGATATACATCGACCATTAATTATAGCATCAACATGACCAGTATATCCTGCATTGCCAGGTTGTGCATTTACAATTACATAGATACCATTTTTCCCTTTCAAAAAATTAGCAACTTTAACTGGATCATTGGCGTCAGAGCCAATTAATTTGTCTGGAGTATCTCCAAATTTATCAATCATAAACTTATTAAAGTTTAATGCAGATAATATATAATTTTTATTATCTGAGCCTTTCATTGTAGCTTGTTTTGGGGGATTGCCATACTTCAATATAGGTATAGATACACCTGAATAGAGAAGTCCTCTTGAACCTCTAATTGCACAAGCATTTCTAAAATTGGAAAGATTTGTATTCCTGGCTAGTAATAAATCCCCACCTATCAAATTAAAAACTGAATCCGCGTCCATTTGAACAGTGTTCGAAATTTTAGGAAAATGTGAAAGCCAATCATTCAAACTTGGTAATTGCTCTTGTGTTAAAGGTGTTTCATATTCCAAATCATTCGGATCGATAGCCTCACCATCATATCCTTCTGTTACTCCTTCAAACCAATTATTATATTCCTGGATAGAAATATTAGCCTCTTTAACAATTTTAAGTTTCTTCAATATTGCTACTTTATTATCATTTGATAGGTTTCCGCAAATTCCTCCGACTATTTGATTAAATGAATTTAAGTTCGCAGTACTACTTTGAATCCATGTCAAGTAGGTTTGATGAAGACTCAAAATAAAATTATCGCCCTCTTCAGATTCACATAGAACAATGTCATTCAATGAACTTGGGGAAACAAAAACTGTTCCACTCGATCCATTTCCAGTAGCATTTACAGATTGCCCAAAAGAGGCCATACTTGAAGTACTTCCTGACGACCAACAATCTCTTATCGTAAATTTATAAGATCCTTCCACCTGACACCATGGGCCAGGACCGTTTTCATAATGAACATAATTATTGGAGCAAGGTCTATCAAATGCAATTTCTACACACATTAGCTCAACATCATTTTTCTTAATGTTCAAATTTACACTATTGCTTTTAATCAATCCCTGACTAATTGGTTCTGTTGAAATAATTTCATGTTCACCTTCAAAAAAAGAATATCCGCTCTTTATACTTGCTGACGTAGGTTTGAATTTAATAATCATCTGTGATACCTTGCCTAAAGAATCTTTTTTATAATATAAATTATAAAAAACTCTTCTACTATCACCATTAGAAGGAATTAAACGCATTGAATAAGTTACTGTTCCATTATTTTCAACTACTTTATATATTTTGGTGGAATCAATTCGAAAAGTAAGTAATTGACTATTCTCGCTTGCTCCTTTAAGTTCTGCTCTTTCGCTACCTTTTGTTTCCACAAAAAAAGTATTGATATTGATAATTTCAGCTTTACTTTTTTCTTTCGGATTCTCAACAGAAACACTTGCATCTTTTTTACAAGATTGTAAAAATAGGAAAGAAAGAAAAACGCAAAGAACAATTATTTTAAATTGTTTAAAAGCTAAATTAAAACAATCTGTGTGTGTGGGGGGGGGGGGGTAAATCTAGCTTTAAAATTGAATTTTTGCATATGGGCTTTTATTTATAAATCAATAATATAAATAAATTCAACACTACATCGACCACTACAAAAAATACGGTGAAATAACGGGTACTCTATTTTAAAAACTGGTCCAAGGAAAACGAAAAAAGGCCGCCCTTTCGGACAGCCCTTTCTCTTGTTTAATGATAAGTATATTTATTAAGCTGAAACTGTTTCTTTCTGCATCATTTCAACTGTTCTATTGATATAATTGGTCAACTCCGCTCCTTTTAATAAACCTTGAGACAATAAAGCCAAATCTGCTAAGTTTCTAACTTGTTTGGTTTTTATTTCATCATTGGTTTCTTTTAATAAGCTTTGATAAATCGGATGATTACCATTTACAGTAAGTGTAACTTCATCAGGCATTTGCGCATAGAAAGCAGTCATTCCGCCACCAGCAGCACCCATGTCCTTCATGCGACGCATGAATTCAGGGCGAGTAGCAACAACGGGTGCAGCATCCACACTCAATCCTTTTACTTCGGTAGTAACATGCAATTCAGGAATTTGTAAAGTAAAGAGCGTTTTTAATTGCTCAGTTTCTTCTTTACTCAACACTGTTTCGCTAGTTTCTTGTTTGTCGATTAAATTATCAACTATATCAGCATCAACACGAACGAATGTTACATTCTCCCATTTCATTTCCATAGTATTGAGGAATGCAGCATCTACCAAAGTTTCCATTTTAACAACTACATATCCTTTGGCTACAGCTCCTTGTATATATGCATCCTGTTGTATTGGGTTTGTAGTGTACAAGACAACTTGTTTGCCATCTTTATTTTTCTGATTTGCTTCAGTCGCTGTTTTGTATTCTTCTAAAGTATGGAATTTACCAGCTGTATCTTCCATTACCAAGAACTTGTTTCCTTTCTCTAAAAACTTGTCATCGGTCATCATACCGTATTTCACAAACAAGCCAAGGCTCTCCCATTTCTGTTCAAATTCACTGCGCTCATTTTTAAATATCTCTTCTAATTTATCAGCCACTTTTTTGGTGATATGTGAATTGATCTTTCTCACATTCGGATCGCCTTGTAAATAACTACGGCTAACGTTCAAAGGAATATCTGGGCTATCTATCACACCATGTAATAACATCAAGAATTCTGGAACAATATCTTTTACTTCATCTGTTACAAAAACTTGGTTGCTGTATAATTGAATTTTATCTTTTTGTATTTCGTAGCTCTGTTTGATTTTAGGGAAATACAATACGCCGGTTAAATTAAATGGATAATCTACATTGAGGTGAATCCAGAATAAAGGCGTTTCTCCAAAAGGATATAATTCGCGATAGAATTTCTCGTAATCTTCTTTGGTTAATTCACTCGGCTTCTTAACCCAGATTGGATTGGTATTATTGATGGATTTTTCTGCAGTAACTTCTTTGCCTTCTTTTGGTTTTTCAGGCTCAGCATTTACATCTTTAAAGTAAATAGGAATCGGTAAGAACTTACAGAACTTTTCTAAAATGCCTTTCAATTTAAGTGCATCTAAAAAATCCGCACTCTCTTCATTCACATGCAAAATTATTTTAGTACCTCTTTGCTTTTTTTCTACTTCGTATAATTCAAATTCAGGGCTTCCATCGCAACTCCAGTAAACAGTTGGGGCATCTTCCTGAAAACTCTGCGTTAATACTTCCACTTTTGCAGCAACCATAAAAGCACTGTAAAAGCCCAAACCAAAATGACCAATTATACTGGCATCTTTGTATTTGGTTAAAAATTCTTCTGCTCCACTGAATGCAACCTGGTTAAGGTATTTATCTACTTCTTCCTTGGTCATTCCCACTCCACGATCTTCGATGGTGATGGTTTTTTCTTTGGCATCCAAACTCACATCTATTCTTAATTCTCCCAAATCGCCTTTTGCTTCTCCAATAGAAGACAAAGTTTTGATTTTTTGGGTAGCATCGGTGGCATTACTTACTAACTCACGCAAGAAAATTTCGTGGTCACTGTAAAGGAACTTCTTAATAATAGGGAAAATGTTTTCCGTCTGTACACGTATTTGTCCTTTTTGCATAGCAATTTTTTCCTAGCTAGGTCAAAGAAAGTACCAAAATGCGATTTGCTGACAGGATGACAAGCAATAAGACTATACACAAAATTGAAAGTAATTTTTGACAGATTTTTAGCTTAATTCTTAGCCTTGGGTATGTAAAAATTGGCCCCAGAATAACCATATACCCCAAAATGAACTTCGTTGATGGATGTAAAGTCGGTATATCTATTCCAGTTGGCGTCTATATTAGTATAACCGTTTTTGTTCAATGCGGCTAAAATCTGAGCTCTAACCGCTTCCATTTCTGCATCCAGATAACCAAAATTTACAAAATGTATATCCGTTTTTCTATTGGGAAATTGACGCATGAATTCATTCATTTCCGATTGAGAAAAATTTCTTACGCCATTCATGTTATTTATATTGTTTCTTGGTCTTTCTCTAGGTGTTCTATTTGCCCCATTATTGATATAGGGGTTGCCATTAATTGAATTGCTATAATTTGTTTCTGTTGATGGTTCTTGATCTACTTGATTATAATAATCATTTTCATTTTTAATAGGCGCAGCAGCTGCATATGTGCTTTTACGAACAGTTCTATCTGATTGAGGAGGAACGACCCTTGCTTTATTAATTATTGGATCTTTTTTTTGCGTTTTGATAATAGCAGATGTGCTCGATTGACTCATAGTAGGTTTTTCTTCTTTAATGGAAGAAGCTTCCAATGGAGTATTACTCGGAACTACTGTATTTGTCCTTGCGTTTGTAGCAGGCTTTGAATTTTCATTTGTGGTAGTAGGAATTACTTTAGTTGGAACAGCAGCACTTATATTAGTAGGAATAATAGAGTTATTGTTGTTAGCTGGAGCGACGGGGTTTGGATTATCTATAAAATTACTACGCTCAGTTGCCGCATAATTATTGTTTAAATTAAACTGTAGCCCCCAAAACGAAATCGGTTTATTGGTAATTAACCCTACCAAAACAATCAAAAACAACAATACAACCAACGCTACGATTGCCCAGTCGAGCATTCGTACAATGATGATTTTTTTGGTGCTTTTAACCTCCATTACTTACTAATTAGTATAGCAAATTACAAAATCTACCAAGTAATGATACATTTAGCATCCATTCAGTTGCCCATAATTTTTATTTCATCGAGCTGAAACGCAGTTGTACGCTTATTTACAGCGTTTGGCAGGTCATTACCATCATATTTAAATACAATATAGATGGTATTCGTATAGCCACTTAAGCTGATCTTACCCGATTCAGTCCATTTGGCTGCAATACCGTTAACATTGCCTTTTGAAACAATTGTTTTCAATAAAGTCCATTTGGCTTTCCAGGGAGTATTGCTGCCATCATAATTAGAAGAAATATACACTTGTAAACTCGCTCCATTGTCAAATGCATCTTTGGTCAAAAAACTCAATTGCTCATTGGAGGTATTATTCAAATTGATTGGAGGTAAGATCAACCATGTGCTGATCAATGGTAGATTAGTAGCAAATGCGCTGATTTCTGCATACCGATTTCCACTACTTATTTTACCAGTATATAATTTACCGCCTGTTTCTGAAATATTTTTCCATCCATTTAAAGTAAGATCATTATTTACAGAGATAGACTCAAAATCTTCATAAAATAATTGTTTAGGTCCCCCATTAGTACAACGCAAATTATTCATTGCAAGATCACCAGTATCTCTAATTACCAATTGCTTCTGTGAACCAAAAATGGTGTAAACACCAGTGATGGACCCATTGCCTCTTGGTGTTTTAATCGCTGCAAATTTGGCAAAACCACTCGTGCGTAAATAAATATTTCCTCCATTACAAATAGTTAGGGTATGACTCACCGTTGCCCTATTAATGGCATCTCCAAATGGTTTAGCTGTATCAGACGCAATCAATTCAATTGAATCAATTTGAATTAATCTGCTTTGCATAGAATCTTTTAATTGTTCAAACCGAACTTTTATTGGGGTAGGGTTTGGCTCTCTATTTCCAATTAAAATAAATTTTGAAAAGAGTGGCGCAGGTATGGGAATGATCTCGGGGAATGAAGGATTGGAATGATCTACGCTTCCACCTAATTGTAACATGCCGCCATATTCTCCCAACCACAAACCATTTAATCGGATAAACAATCGTTGACCAATAGGATAATCAGTAGCCAGCCCAAAACCATCTAATCTTACAGAAATACCGCCAGTACTATCTTGTATCACAATGGTTTTATAAAAATTATCGGTAGCATCATTGGCCACAACAATTCCAGTAATGATTTGATTGTCGATTATTTTTTCAAAATTTCCAGGAATATGTGCAGCTCTCATAGCACGGATGGATTGTGTAGCTTGAACGTTTGTTCCTGCATACAGAGGAGGTTCATCTAATTTTTTATAACAGCTTGGCCATAAAAAAATAGAGAGTAGTAGCAAAGCCCATGAGATATAACGTAATTTATTTTCCATCATTTTTGAATTAAAGTCTTAATCGAATACTGAAAGCATAATTGACTCCTTTGGTATAATAATATTTGGAAGGGAATTTTTGAGGATTGGCATTCTCCATATCAAAACGCAATTGTTCAAAACCACCTGTGATGAATGTTTGATTCAATAAATTGTTGACACTTAAAAACAACTGCAAAAAATGATATACATGTTTTGTTTTTGTATTCACCCTAAATGAATATGCTGCAGCCATATCTGCCACAAAAAGATCAGGCAATTTCTCAGGTTGTGAAACAGATGCAATTGATTGCTGTGGCGGCAGATTACGAAGCGCATCATAAGTTCTTCGAATTGGGTTGATGGATACCCAATAATTAGCCAAAAAATTCCCATTGATACTCAACAAAAAACTACTGGGAGATTGATAAGTAAAACCAATATTGTACCCCTGCTGTGGCATACCGCCAATAGGAAAGTTCCTCAGATAGACTATCCCTTCTTCAGTAGGATAATC
This sequence comes from Sphingobacteriia bacterium, assembly GCA_031429515.1. Lineage (GTDB taxonomy): Bacteria > Bacteroidota > Bacteroidia > Chitinophagales > Chitinophagaceae > Sediminibacterium. The sequence goes on along the minus strand of JANOZT010000082.1, from coordinate 26,034 downwards.
TTCATTATCAATAGCTACACTAAACGAAGGGCGATTGGTGTAAATGAATCTGCCAGCACCTATCGCCATATTGGCTCGCCAACGATTGGTCAATTGCCATTCAGTAGCAATCTCAGTTCCTACATGCAGTTGATTGATATTCCAAAGCAAATAATTCACTAGGTTTTTATACCCATCATGGTAAAAAGTATTGGCATTCATTCCATCGCTAATAGAAGTAGCAAATGCATTCAATCTACATTTCAGCAAAGGAGCATTTAAAATATATCCCCCTTCTATACTGATTATTTTCTCTAATAAAAAGGAAGATTGTTTGGTATCTCTGGTTCTTGGTGAAACATACATATCATTCGCATAGGGAGCTTTAGAAAGAATGGCTCCATTGACATAAAAATAATTTCTGCCATTGTATTTATAGGTAATCCCTGTTTTGAATGAAGCAGTTGAAAACCTGGAAGACGCTGACTTTCCAAAAGAATTATTGGGAAAAACTCCATTTTGCATAAACCCAGTTCTACTAAAATTCAATTCGGTTAATTCAATAGCTACAAACAAATCAAATCGATTCAATTGATACGCGGCATTGCCTACTGCAGTTAGTTTCTGTAAATTCAATTGATAATCGTATCCGAATATATCTCCAACAGAAAGCAACCGATTAGGCCGATTTAAATCGTTTTGCAAACTAGCATCATCTGGCTTTACTAGGTCTGCAAAATTATTCCAATCAACATAATTTGCTCCTCCCAAAAGATCATTGATTCTTTTCTGGTATCGAAATTGTTGCCTTTGATAATTGATAGTAGCTCCAATTGAAAATCGCTCATTTACCTGTTGACCGATCCTTGATGTAAATCCCCATTTTTTTGTTGATTCCATTCGATCTTCCAATATATAGTTAGATCGATTGATCAAACGATTGTCACCTATTTTTCCATCAATATTGTTCATCATTTCAAATGAACTTTTATTGATGGAATAGATTCTTTGCCAATTGATCTGCAATAATTCAGGTTGATTTTTGATTACTTCATTTACTTGTAATTGCAACAAGCTGTCGCTTTGAAAACTGGGCAAATACCGATAATAATCTGGCCTAGGATCAGCAGCTCTATACCAATCTAATCCAGTATTTATTCTCTCCCCCACCGAAAAAAATAAACTTGTATTGTAGGAAATACCATCTTGACTTGTATGTGCATGTGAGAGCAATAACATTGGCGCAACTGTTTTTTGCATATTGGCATTTCTTTGTTGCTCATTTTGATAGCCCCAATTAGGGCTATATAATTCAGGCCCAGCAAGCTCCTTCAATTCTTTAGTAATAGCATTGCTTCGGCTAGATTCAATGGAAGTTCCTAAAACCGTTAAGGACAATAAGTGCTGATTGAACTTTTTATCAATTGCTGCAAAAAAAGAATAGCTGCGATAAAAACTACCAGGCATTAATACATTTTCACCTAAACGAATGCCAATGCTTCCAGCAAATGCCCAACCATTTTTATTAAACGGAACAACTTTGGTAAATGCAAAACGGTACCGATAATTTCTATTGCCATTGATAAATGAAATAGTTGATTGTGGGCTTAATTTAGATGCTTTTAATTGCAAATAAGTGGTCGATCCTAAAGCGCCAAAACCAAAATCATTATTACTCAAACCAATTAGTACCGTTGTGTTATTCATTAATTCATTGAGGCCGCTCCAATTATTCCAAGGACTGCTCCCATCCACCAAATTATTCATGGGCATTTCATTGATGAATGCTTGAAAATAATCTGAAGAGTATCCCTTTAATCGATACCTTCTTGCACCAAAATGAAAAGCTGCAGTTGATGAAAATAAATGGTTCCCAGCATTTAAAACAGAAGGCACAAAGGGTTGACTAGCATTGATTTCATCTCCGTTCGCATTCAATTCTCCTACTGCCATATCAATACCTGATGTTGAAACGGCAGCAGCAACTGAAGAATCAGCAAATTGATTTTTTACTTTTTGCTGAATGGCTTTTGATTGTGCAAATGCTCCACCAACAAAGCATAAAAAATATCCCCATAAAATGGCTATCCGTTTCATCGATATTGAAATACGGATTACAAACAATACGAAAATAAAAATCAAACCAATACAAAGTTATCAGCCCAAAAAATTTGTGTTGAATACGGTTCTAATGACCGTTATAAGAACAAAAAATAATAGTATCCATACTTTGTAAAAAACCAAATAGTTCAATTATTTTCAACCTACTATGAAAGCTATTATATTCATCTTATTACTACTCTTAAATCAAATTAGTTCAAACAGTTCAACCAAAAAAGAACCCATAGTTATCGGATTTTATAACCTAGAAAATTTATACGACACCGTTGATAATCCTATAGTGAATGATGATGAATTTATTCCTTCAGGAGCAAAACGATACAGTGGTAATATATATCGCGATAAATTATTTAAACTAGCAACGGTGCTAAGCAATATTGGAAAAACAAATTCCTCCAAAGGGGCTTCTATTATTGGTGTTGCAGAAATTGAAAACGATACCGTACTACTCGATTTAACCCATCATTTTTTATTGTATCAAAACAATTGGAAATTTATCCACTACGATTCTAGAGATGCCAGAGGGGTTGATGTAGCATTGTTCTATAACCCGAAAGACTTCTTTCCTCAATTCGCTAAAACGATTGAAGTAATACTTCCCGGCAGGAGCAAAGAATCTGCTACTACCAGAGACATATTGTATGTAAAAGGGAAACTACAAGGAGAATGGTTGCATGTATTGGTAAATCACTGGCCTAGCAGAAGAGGTGGAGAAGAAAGAAGTGCACCGGCAAGAGCATCTGCCGCAAATGAATGTAGAAAATTGATTGATTCAATTCAAGGGATCGACCCTGCCGCTAAAATTATTTTAATGGGCGACCTCAATGATAACCCTTCCGACAAAAGCATTCGAAAAACGCTGAATGCAGTTGGAACAACCAACAACATTAGAAATAATCAATTGTATAATCCTTGGGAAACATTTTACAAAAAGGGCATGGGCACTTTGGCCAATAGAGATGTTTGGGGTTTGTTCGATCAGATTTTATTATCTGCTTCTTTTGTAGATTCAACAAAATCTGGGATTCATTTTAAAGATGCTCATATTTATTCCAAACCTTTTATGACCGAACCCGAAGGAAAATTCAAAGGCTACCCCATGAGAACCTGGGAAGGAAATAGCTATAGAGGAGGGTTCAGTGATCATTTTCCGACCTATATCGTATTAGAAAAAACGCTCAAGTAAGCTCTAAATCGGTTAAATTTGCTGTATTTACGATGATTTTTACAAAATAGGCCTCAATTTATTCGCTATAAATCGCTAGGATTCCTTACCTTCGCTGCCCCAAATCTGTTATTGGCAGATTTTCCAACTTCGGTTGGAATCCACTGGGATAAACCAATTTTTAACCAAAAAAATTCAAGTAATGAACAATTACGAATTGATGGTGATTTTCACTCCGGTATTATCTGAAGAAGATTTTAAATCTTCACAGAAAAAATACCAAGATCTTATAGCCGAATTAGGCGGATCTACAGTGCACAGCAATCCTTGGGGATTGAAATCACTCGCTTACCCAATCCAGAAGAAAACCACAGGTATTTACTGGGTGCTGGAGTACACTCTCCCTGCTGAAGGAATCGAAAAAATGAAAATTCAGCTTTTACGTGATGAGCAAGTTATGCGTCACATGATGACCCGTCTCGATAAAAACGCCGTCGAGTACAATTACACTAAAAGAAATGGCGGATTTCCGAAACTTGATAAAATTGTTGCATAATCATGGCAAAGAACGAAATCAAATACCTGACAGCAATCAAGCAGGAGAAGCCAAAAAAGAAATTTTGTCGCTTCAAGAAATACGGTATCAAGTACGTTGATTATAAAGACATTGAGTTTTTGAAGAAATTCGTGAACGAGCAAGGTAAATTATTGCCTCGTCGTTTAAGCGGAAACTCTTTGAAGTATCAACGCAAAGTAACAGAAGCTGTAAAGAAGGCACGTCAAATGTCTTTAATGCCTTTTGTAACTGACTTATACAAATAAACCAATTAGTGAACCATCCCTAATCTCGCGAAAGCGGGAGACAGTCAAATCAAAATAATCGATTGGGCGCTGGGCTAAAACAAGAACAATGCAAGTTATTTTAATTCAAGATGTAGACAATTTAGGTGGTAAAACAGAGTTAGTAACCGTTAAAAACGGATATGCTCGTAACTTTTTGATTCCACAAAAATTTGCTATCGAAGCCAATCCTTCTAATTTAAAGCAATTAGAAGAAAAATTAAAGGTGAAAGCAAAGAAAGAAGCTGCTATGCTTGCTGAGATCAATAAAGTGATCGAAGTATTGAAAGCTGCTCCTGTTAAAGTGGGTGCTAAAACTGGTACAAGTGGAAAGATCTTTGGTGCGGTTACTGCCCTTCAGATCACACGTGCTATTCGCGACCAAAAAGGATATGAAATTGATCGAAAGCGTATTTCTATTAATGACGAAGTAAAAGAATTAGGTACTTATAAAGCTACTATTGACTTTGGTAACGGTAACAATACCGAAATTGAATTCGAAGTAATTGGCGAATAAGCTCAATTTGTAGACTTTACTCAAATAATACTTTTAAAAAAAAACCTCGATTTATCGGGGTTTTTTTGGTATTTGCCGAAAACCCTTATCTTTATGCATCCAAATGCAAAGGGTTCCAGGTCTCAGAACGTTTTTACGTAAATGGTTCAGATTTTTGGTTACTGATTTAGCTTTGGTTTTTTGATCACTTAATTTCTTAAAAATGAACATTTACGTTGGAAATCTTAACTGGAACATGTCTAGTGAAGACCTGCAGACCCTGTTTACTCCATTTGGTGAAGTAACCAGTGCAAAAATTGTTACTGACAAATTCAACAACGACCGTAGCAAAGGCTTTGGTTTCGTTGAAATGGCTGATGATGAAGCAGCTCGCGCTGCCATCGCAGGCTTACATGACACTGATGTTATGGAGCGCAAAATTGTTGTAAACGAATCAACCCCACGCCCTGAAGGCGAAAGAGGCGGCTTTAAGAAGAAGCCTTATGGTGGTGGCGGAGGCGGCGGAAGTCGTGGCGGCTACGGCGGTGGCGGTGGTGGAAATCGCGGCGGCGGTGGTGGATACGGTGGCGGCGGTGGTCGTGATCGTGGAAACAGCGGCGGCGGCGGTGGTGGATACAACAGATACTAAACCATTCAACCAGCAAATTTTCAATCCGTCCACCTACTGGTGTGACGGATTTTTTTTTAATTGTTTATTATGAATTTATCTACTCCTATACTATCTCCTGTTGCTGGATGTATGCGTTGGGGCAAATGGGGGGCTAACTATTCTACATCGGGATATAGAAACCTCATAGAAGAATGTATTGAAATGGGTATTCATTCTTTTGATCATGCAGATATATATGGCGACTATACAACAGAAGAAGAATTTGGAGATGCTTTGAAAGAAGATAAAACGATTCGATCTAAGATAAAAATCATTACCAAATGTGGGATACAAATGGTTACGGATAATCGTCCACAGCATTTGATCAAATCATACAATACTGGAAAAAAACATATACTCCAATCTGCAGAAAATTCTTTGAAAAATTTTGGAACTGATTATTTGGATGTGCTATTAATTCATCGACCCGATCCATTAATGGATCCAGAAGAAATTGCAGAAGCTGTTCAACTCTTATTACAACAAGGGAAAATCCTGGAATTTGGTGTGTCCAATTTTATGCCACACCAAGTAAATATGTTGAAGAAATATGTTCCCATCAGCTATAACCAATTTGAAGCATCGGTTATTTGCTTAGCCCCTTTTACAAATGGAGTTTTAGATAATTGTTTAGAAAATAAAATCATTCCAATGGCCTGGGCTCCTTTAGGAGGTGGACTATTAACGGATGATCTTCAACCGAACTTCAGAAAAATTACGCAGACCGCATCGATGTTGGCAGAAAAATATGCAACTGGTTTAAATGAAATTTTATTGGCATTCTTACACCGACATCCTTCGAATATGATCACAGTAATTGGAACAACCAAAGCTGAAAGATTGATGCAAGCATTAAAAGCAAGTAAGATAAAAATTACTCGCGAAGATTGGTTTCAATTATTGGCGGCTGCGACAGGAGAAGACGTAGCATAAAAAAGCACCAGCGTTTGGGCTGATGCTTTAACTATAAACTATAAAAATTATTCACTGATAGCAGCGATGCCAGGCAAAACTTTTCCTTCAAAATATTCAAGCATTGCTCCACCACCAGTACTCACATAGCTTACTTTATCAGCAAATCCAAATTGATTCACCGCCGCAACACTATCTCCTCCACCAACTAAACTAAACGCACCATTAGCAGTTGCTTCAGCAACAGCAATAGCAATTGTTTTAGTACCATGCTGAAATTTCTCCATTTCAAAAACTCCCATTGGACCATTCCATAAAATGGTCTTAGACCTTTTTATAGCATTGGCAAATTGAATACAAGCATGTGGACCAACATCTAAGCCCATCCAACCATCAGGTATGGCATTGGAAGGCGCTGTAGCTATATTGGCATCAGCAGCAAAATTATCTGCAATGATACTATCACTGGGCAAATGAATATTGACTCCTTTTGCTTCGGCTTTTTTAAGAATTTCAAGAGCAGTATCAATACGATCATCTTCGCACAAACTTTTTCCGATATGTCCTCCTTGAGCTTTCATGAAAGTATAGGCCATTCCTCCACCAATAATAATATCAGTAGCTCTTTCTAATAAATTCTCTATGATCAAAATTTTATCACTCACTTTCGCTCCGCCAATAATTGCAGTAAATGGTTTCTCCCCTTTGTGTAAAACCATTTCTGCAGCTTTCACTTCTCCTTCCATTAAAAGACCGAACATCTTTTTACCTTTTTCAAAAAAGGGTGCAATCACTGCGGTAGATGCATGTGCCCTATGTGCTGTTCCAAATGCATCGTTCACATACACATCGCCTAATTGACTTAATTTTTTGGCGAATTCAGCATCCCCTTTTTCTTCTTCTTTATAGAAACGAAGATTTTCCAACAACAACACTTCGCCTGGTTTTAATGCAGCAGCTTTTTGATGGGCTTCTTCGCCAATACAATCATTGGCAAATTGCACTTCTACCGAAGTTCCCATTGCATTACTGATCAGCGTTTGCAAATGACCTACAATATGTATCAATGAACTCTTTGTTTCAGGACCATCTTTGGGGCGACCCAAATGACTCATCAAAATAACCCTACCACCATCTTTCAAAATTTTGGTGATTGTAGGTATGGCTGCACGCATGCGGTTATCGTCTCCAATAGCATAGGTTTGCTTATCCAATGGAACATTGAAATCCACACGAATCAATGCTTTTTGTCCGGCGAAATGGTGGGTTGAAAAAAGGCTCATAAAATTATTTAGAAATTAATCCAGCAAAATAATTTACTGTTCTAACCAATTGGCTTACATAACTCATTTCATTATCATACCAACTTACTGTTTTCACCATTTGAGCTTCGCCTACAGTCATCACTTTAGTTTGTGTTGCATCAAACAATGAACCAAAATGAGTTCCAATAATATCAGAACTTACAATTTCATCTTCATTGTATCCAAAACTTTCATTGCTAGCTGCTTTCATTGCTGCATTGATTTCATCAGCCGTCACTTTTTTAGATAAGATAGTAGTTAACTCTGTTAAAGAACCTGTTATTACAGGAACTCTTTGTGCATTTCCGTCTAATTTTCCTTTTAACTCTGGCAACACTAAACCGATTGCTTTCGCAGCACCAGTGCTATTCGGAACAATATTAGCAGCAGCAGCACGAGCCCTTCTTAAATCGCCTTTAGGATGTGGAGCATCTAAAGTATTTTGGTCGTTGGTATAAGCATGAATGGTAGTCATTATACCAGTTAGAATACCATATTGATCATTCAATACTTTAGCCATTGGAGCCAAGCAATTGGTGGTACAAGATGCACAAGAGATAATGGTTTCTGATCCATCTAAAATGGCATGGTTAACATTAAACACAACTGTTTTTAAATCTCCAGTTGCTGGAGCAGAAATCACTACTCGCTTTGCTCCTGCTTTTAAATGCGCTTCTGCTTTTTCTTTATCTGTAAAGAATCCTGTTGATTCGATTACTACATCTACATTATGTGCTCCCCAAGGAATTTGAGCAGGATCTTTTTGAGCGTATATTTTTACTGTTTCGCCATTTACAATTATTGAATCTTCTGTAGAAGTAACAGTAGCGTCAAAACGTCCTTGAGCACTATCGTACTTTAACAAATGCGCTAACGCTGCTGGACTTGTTAAATCATTGATCGCAACAACGTCGATCCCTTTCATGTTATAAATCTGACGGAAAACCAATCTTCCAATTCTTCCAAAGCCATTGATGGCAACTTTAACTGTACTCATTTGATGCTGATTTTAATGATAAATTGCTAATTAGGTGGCAAATTTACGTTTTATCCACTCATAATTTCAACTTAGAATAATAAAGAAGGTAAAAAGTTTGGCTGAAAACCCTCGTAGCCCTATTTTTGCATCCCGATTAAAAAACGGCCGGTTCGTCTATCGGTTAGGACAGCCCCCTTTCACGGGGCAAAGACGGGTTCGATTCCCGTACCGGCTACAAAGCCCTCAAGCGTAAGCGAGAGGGTTTTTGCATTTAGGAACGTGCCGAACTTGTTCGGCTAAGTGAGTAAATGTAAAAACCTAGCAGCGGCGTAGCCGATGCAAGGGCTTTGGGTTAGGCCCCCATTTGGGGAAGACAACGAGCGAAGCGAAGTTGGCAGTCCCGAAATGGTGCAAAGGCTTTGGGTTAATCCAAAACCGAGGAAGTCGGCGAAACAAAGTGAAGCCGACAGTCCCGAGGGCTTTGGGTAAATCAATCTATTGGGGGAAGTCGACGAAACGAAGTGAAGCCGAGAGTCCCGAGGGCTTTGGGTAAAGCCCCATTTGAGAAGAAAACGAGCGAAGCGAAGTTGGCAGTCCCGAAATGGTGCAAAGGCTTTGGGTTCATCCAAAACCGAGGAAGTCGGCGAGCTAAGCGAAGCCGACAGTCCCGTAATAAAAAGACAACGAGCGAAGCCTGTATTAAGCGCATTTTTTGTGACTAGAAGTGAAAGTTTACACACGCAAATTTTAAGTTAATTCAAATTGATTATCTTTATACAATCAAATTTTAAATGAAAGATGAGATACAACATATCCTTTCTGGAACGAGCCAAGTTAAGCACCACCATCTTATCCAAACAACCTGCAGTTACCTTAAAAGAAGCCAAGGAACAGGCACAATGGCTAAAAACAAACAGCAGCTCAAAGAAGAAGAAACAAAGAGACTAATTCAATTTGTTGATGATAATAATCTTTGGATAGATAATATCAATATTGAGTTGTACGTATCCCAAGGAGCAGAACAAAAGGTCTATTTAAAAGATGGCAGTTCTGTATTAAAATTGAATGATTCCATATATTATGCAACTTGGATTGATTACTTCCACAACCTATTACTGAACAATTTATTTTTCCCTGATACTGCATATAAATTATTAGGATTCCACAAGAATCAATCTGTCATTTATGCTGTGGTTGAACAACCATTTGTAAAAGCCACTGAAAAAACAGATTTAAAAGTTGTAAAATTATTTCTTGAAAATAATGGCTTTCGTAATACTAAAAATCATGACTATTATAATGAAGAACTTCGTTTGATCTTAGAAGATCTTCATGACGAAAATGTGCTTACACAAAACGGCATGCTCTATTTTATAGATACTGTTTTTTACATTGTAACTCTTAATAAATAATCGGTTTAACTAATTCCCAATATTAATCATATTGCTAACTTTTAATTTTCAGCTCCAAAACAGCAATAATATCAGCAGCAAATTCTTCCAAACTGGCTCCTATTGAGGCTACAAAGCCCTCAAGCGTAAGCGAGAGGGTTTTTGCATTTAAGAACGTGCCGAACTTGTTCGGCTAAGTGAGTAAATGTAAAAACCTAGCAGCGGCGTAGCCGATGCGAGGGCTTTGGGTTAGGCCCCCATTTGGGGAAGACAACGAGCGAAGCGAAGTTGGCAGTCCCAGAGCTAGAAAATAAACTAAATTGAATCTAATTTTCTTTTTAATAAATCATAAAGCTCCTTATGCTTCGATGGATTAGCGGCTTTTATTTTTTCTAGGTTCAGCTGCTTCCATATAATAGAAGGATATGCTTCAAAATTATAGATTGACCAATCGGGTGATATGTTCTTGAAACCAAGTATAAATAATTTATCTTCTTCTGTTATTGACGCGTGCACTTTTTTTACCAATGTTTCTCTAACAAATTCATATTCTTCATAAGTAAACTGTTCCTCCGACATACCAGCAAACTGATTAGCCATTGCCAATCGCTGGTCTTGCAGATTTGGAAATAGTACATCTTGTATAGATCTATCGGAACTAAGCAATCTAAAAAGAAAGCCTTCTTTTATCTCTTTAGTAAATCCTTCTTTTTGCAGAAGTAGTTTTACATCGAAAATATCACGAGGATGTTGCCTATCCATAGCAGCGCATACTTTTCCGCCATACAATTGTCCATTGGGTACAATATTTATTGAACAAAAGGTATCAAATTTTTCTTGCGCTTTTTCACAAAGTATTTTTTCTGTAACGGCACCTAGTATGCCTCTTACAATTTGGCTTACTTCAATTTTAATCATTGCGTCATTATGTGACACCGATAATTTATGCATTTCCAATTTATGCTCTACCCTACTGCCCTGTAAACGTTTTTCAATACTCGACTTTATTTTTATTAACGCTTCTGAAATATTATTAAATGAAGTTTCCCTATCCTCTATTGGAATGTAAGTAAGGTCAATATCTACAGAAAGTCTTGGCATATCGCGAACAAACAAATTAATAGCAGTGCCTCCATGCAACGCAAACCTTGAATCTAAAGCAATTTCAGGAATCACGCTAATTAATAAAGCTACTTGCTTATGATAATTATTATTGCTCATTATTTACTAGCGTTTTAGGTACCGTTATTTGATATTTTGATATATAGACACCCTCTTTCACAAGACTTCTTTTCCCATTTCCTAAATCTACTTTAGAAAGATTTAAATGTTTAAACCAACTATGATTAAGCTTCTCTGCCAAAAATAAAAACATCCTTTTTACTTTTATGGATGTACATGCTTCTAGCAGCTCTTGCACTAATGTTGGACGAAGGTCATTCAAGTTTTCCATGAGTTCATAGCATTCAACGAGATCGAAATTTTCAGGAGCTAAATACAAACATTCCATTATGGCCCTTGCAGGGGAAGCAACTTTTATTGAAAACCTTGCTAAGGAAAATTCAGTCAATCCCAATTCTTTTGGTAAAAATGAACTTGCTTTATATTGAATTTGTTGATCCCATTTGTGTTTTCTAAACCAGGTAGGCAGCTTTTCTTTTTCACCACCAAATAACCATATTTGGGTAGTATTCAATTCTATATAATGAGCTTTACCTTGAAGTGCAAGCGCAGATCTTCCGCCTGGATGTATTGAAAGTCCAGATTGTTTTTGTAAAGCATAAACTCCTCCTTCATAACCAGGCTGGATGTTACTTCGAAACATGGCGCCATTGCCCAGCGCCTTTAACCATCCACTATTTCTATAATATTTTTGCAAGTCAAGGCTATACCCTTCATTTAATAACCATGAAGATTGTAGTACAACACCCTGAGGTACCATCGCTAACAATTGGTTTATTTTTGTTCCATTTTCAGTAAGCATACTACCATTTTAATAATAAATTTAAACTAAAATATTTAAATAGAATAAAAAAAGTATAAAAAGCGTAGTAATACTACCAAAATATAATAAATTATAAACCTTATTAAACTTATAACTAGAAACATGAATCAAAAAAGGCGTTTTTTGACTCTTATTCGTAAAATAGGTGTCAGAATTCATGAAATCTGAATCATAATTAATTAATGTAGATTTTTAAGCTTTGGGGCTAAAATTGCCCCAAGATCAGCAGCAAATTCTTCCAAACTCACTCCTATTGAGGCTACAAACGCCTTTTCAACGAAGTTGAAGAGGCGTTCTTCATTTGGAGACGACCCAAGCTTGCTTGAGGGCGTTGACAAATGGAGAACGACTGCAACAGCGAAGCTGGTGCAAAGGCTTTGGGTAAGGCCAACATTTTGGGAAGACAACGAGCGAAGCGAAGTTGGCAATCCCGAAATGGGTAAATCCACAGCCGAGGAAGCCGGCGAAACGAAGTGAAGCCGACAGTCCCGAACCTAAGTAGCTTGACTATAAATCTAATGAATCATTTTCAAGTAATTCCTTGGTAGATTGCTTGAAAGTAAAAAGCTTTAACGTGTTCGGATTAACGCCATACTTTCTACATGCTTTTTTTAAGTATGCCATTTTCATGGATCTCTTTGACAATTTCTAACATCGCAGCTTCGCTCCATTATTTTTAGGGCTGGCCACTCTTGGGGCTTGGTTGTGATCTTTTTTTCACAATTGTTGTCATTCTAATAGTTTTTTTGACAAGCTATTCCAGGACTAGACATATAATCACTTTACACTCAAATTACTTGATCATGTTCTGTGCTAAAACTAGATCATCTTAATATATAGCAATATTATTTATTATATTTACTTGATAGGCACTTGCAATTTATTAGCCCTAACTTAAATCTCTCATATGGGCGTATTACCAGTTAATAATTAAAGTATCGATATGAAATATCTTTTAACAGTAGCCTTTTTATTGAGTAGTTTTTTTTATGGAAATGCACAGGATACTTCCATCGTACTTTCAACATCTATGTTCAACAGCGAGGGAAAGATTCAACTCGGAGAAATTGAACATTGGTTATATAAACAGGGAAATGATCCGTCCTGGGCCGACCTAGGAATATCAGTCAAAAACTGGCAGCACCTGAACCCGGATGAGATCACTAAAAAACAGGCTGATCATAACGGAAGACTCGAAGGATGGTTCAGGATGAAGATAAAATTGGACAGCAGTTTTAACCAGACATCTCTTTTTATCATACAGCAAAGTTATTTGGCTTCAGATATATTCATCAACGGCAAGCCTTTCTATTCATTTGGAAATACGGGGTATAACGGGAAGCCTTATCATGAATTTGTTGATTTAGAAAAATTCCCCGAAGCCATAAAACTGGAAATGGGAAAAGAATTGTTACTGGCCGTTCATTTTGTGGATTATACCAATTATAAAAACCAGGTAAAAGAATCAAGCTTTACAAAAAATGGATTTATAGCCATTGCCAACCCTGTGAGTTTAGCAGAGTTTCATGAAAATTCAATGCATTGGAGAGGGTATATTGTAATTATGACTATTCTGGGTGTATTGGTTGTATTATTTTGGTTTTTGTTTTTTTTAAATCGAAGTGAAGATCATCTTGTGCATGTTGCACTCAGCACTACAGGTTTGTTTGGATTAGTACTCTCCCATATTCTCATAGGAATGGCATTTACTACCTATAATCAGACTCAATTATTGAGGTTTTTTTCTATTCTGTGCCTTGCCGGAATGGTTAATTCCTTGCCGCTTTTGGTTGCCAAAGTATTCAAAAATAAAATCCCGCTTATAGTAAAGGTTTATGCAATCGCCTTTATGATTTTAACTGGCATTTCCTTTTATGCAGATTCGGAAAAAATATGGGCGATAAATGCACTATTTTCCTTACTGATATGTACCTACTATTTGGTTGTATCCAGGAAAACATTACAAGGAGCAAAATGGGCAATTGTCATTGGTTTGATCATAACCCTGCTAATAAGTTTGTCACTAGGGGTGATAGATAATTTTTTTATACCGACCGTGAGAAACACTTTTTATTATTTCATACTAATATGCGGTGGCTATTTGTCTTTCCCTGTAAGCCTCTTAGTATATGTAGGTTTATGGATGAAAGAAATTAATAAAGATGTACTTAGTAAAGCCGAAAAATTGGTACAGGTTACCGAAGAAAAAAAGGATTTACTTGCCAGTCAAAACAGGTTATTGGAAGAACAGGTAGAAGAAAGAACTGCCGAACTTTCGCAATCATTGAAAAATTTAAAAACTACCCAAAGTCAGTTGATCCAGTCAGAAAAAATGGCATCACTTGGTGAACTAACTGCTGGCATTGCGCATGAAATTCAAAATCCGTTGAACTTTGTCAATAATTTTTCAGAGATAAATAAAGAATTATTGGAAGAGCTGAATGCAGAACGCTTGAAGCCAAAAGCAGAAAGAGAGGAAGAAATAGAAAATCAACTGATTAACGATGTTATCAGTAACGAAGAAAAGATCAACCACCACGGTAAACGTGCAGATGCTATTGTAAAAGGCATGCTGCAACATTCAAGAAGCAGTTCAGGAGTTAAAGAACTAACAGATATCAATGCTTTGTGTGATGAGTATTTACGTCTCTCTTTTCATGGCTTTCGGGCAAAAGACAAAACGTTCAATGCAACCATGAAAACTGATTTTGATGAAGCGATTGGAACGATAAATATTATTCCTCAGGATATTGGCAGAGTAATTTTGAACCTGATTACGAACGCTTTTTATGTAGTGGATGAAAAGAAGAAACAAATTGGCGAGGGGTTTGAACCCATTGTTTCAGTTAGTACAAAGAAGCAGGATGGAAAAGTAACGATTAGTGTAAAAGATAATGGTAATGGCATTCCCCCTTCTATCAAAGAAAAAATATTCCAACCCTTCTTTACAACAAAACCAACAGGACAAGGAACAGGATTAGGATTGAGTTTGAGTTATGATATTGTGAAAGCACATGGCGGGGAATTAAAGGTGGAGACAAGGGAAAGTGAGGGCAGTGAATTTATTATTCAATTACCAATATAAGTTAAATCTTCCAATGAAATATTTACTCAAATCAATTCTAATTTTACTATTGCCATTTTTTGGATGGGCACAAAATACAGTAGTAAACATTACACCTGAAAAGTTCAGTAAAGAGATTGATGCTTTCAATATCGATGCTGCTGACGGGTGGCTTTTTCATAAGGGAAACGATAGCAGTTGGGAAAAAAATATTATTGATACAACGGGCTGGGAAAAATTAAAGCCAACCGATCTTTCAGCAAAGTATGCGGATAAAAATGGAAGAGTGGAAGGATGGTTTCGGATAAAAGTAACTTTGGATAGTTCTTTGCTCCATAAAGTATTGTATGTTGATTTTGGTCAGTGGGCTTCAACAGCTTTTTATATAGATGGAGAACTGGTTGCTACCAGAGGTAATACGGGAGCGATGGGAAAAGATTTTAGCGAATATAATGGTGGTTTAGATCCGCTATCTATTCGTTTCGATACACTAGTAACTCATATTTTCAGCCTTCATTATGTTGGATATTTGTCTCCAATACCACCGTATGATGTGAAGACCCAGACTTTTAAAAAAGTTGTTCGTCTTGGTGGACCAAATTATTCTACCAGGGTATTAAATAATTACAAAACAGTGTATACTTTTCATACCTCATGGGAGGTGGTTTGTGCTATTCTTTCTGTGCTTTTCTGGCTGCTACTCTTTCAAAACCCAAAGGAAAAAAATCTGTTCTGGATTGCAGTTTATACAAGTATTATATTCTTTTACATTTATTACTCGTATACTGATCCTAGCGGAACCTCGTTTAATGAATTTAAAATTAAAATATTAATAAGTGATTTATTTGGAAACTCCACAATAGTATTATTGCTGCCCATTCTTTTAATTAAAATTTTCAAAAGAAAAATACACAACAGGCTTATTCTGAGTCTCATTATTTTAATTGTAGTGAATGAAATAGGGGCATTTTTACCTAGTTCCTTTTCAACAACCTTTCTTTATGTCTATACGGTTTCTTACGTTTTTGTATTGGGTATATGTTTATTTTATGTCATTACTTCATGGAAAAATCTGATGGGTGCCCAATGGGCCATTGTTTGGGGCTTAATTTTTACGATTTCTTTTACTTTAGCGGGGTTAATATTGGTTTTAATTTTACCAAATCTCTTTCAATCACAGTTTTCTAGTTGGATATTCAATTCCTTTTTTAATCTTGGGTTTCCTTTTTCCTTACTGATTTATGTATCCATGCGCTTTAAAGAGATGATACAAGAGGTACAAGTAAATGCACAGACAGTACTGGAACTTTCTGAAGAAAAAAGGGAGCAGGCTTTAATCCAACAAAAAGTATTGGAAGAAGAAGTAGCCAGACAAACCGGTGAAATACGCCAAACATTGGAAAACCTGAAATCGACACAGAGCCAACTGATTCAATCCGAAAAAATGGCAAGTTTGGGAGAGCTTACTGCTGGCATTGCACATGAAATTCAAAACCCGTTGAATTTTGTAAATAATTTTTCTGAAGTGAATACAGAATTAATCGATGAAGTTGGTGAAGAAATAAACAAGGGAAATATTTCAGAAGCGAAAATTATTTTGAATGATATAAAGGGGAATTCAGAAAAAATAAATCACCATGGCAAACGTGCAGGAGATATTGTAAAAGGGATGCTACAACACAGCCGTAGTAGTAATGGTGTAAAAGTACCTTCGGATATAAATGCATTGGCAGATGAATATTTGCGACTGGCCTATCATGGTTTAAGAGCGAAAGACAAAGATTTCAATGCCACACTTATCACAGATTTTGATGATTCTATTGGGATGATTAATATGATACCACAGGATATTGGCCGGGTAATTTTGAACCTGATTACGAACGCTTTTTACGTAGTGGATGAAAAGAAGAAACAAATTGGCGAGGGATTTGAACCCATTGTTTCAGTTAGTACAAAGAAGCAGGATGGAAAAGTAACGATTAGTGTAAAAGATAATGGAAATGGTATTCCTCCTAAAATATTAGACAAAATCTTCCAACCCTTCTTCACCACCAAACCTACAGGCCAGGGCACCGGATTGGGATTGAGTTTAAGTTACGATATTGTAAAAGCGCATGGGGGTGAATTGAAAGTAGAAACAAAACAAGACGAAGGAACTGAATTTATAATTAGTCTGCCAGTTTGAAAATAAAACTAAGTTTCTCATACAACGACCAATTGTTTGAGAAACATTTTAAATTCAAGTAAAGCAATTGGATCCCAAAAAACTAAAATTTTAAACAGTTACTATTCTGTCACTAATTTCTCTGAACTCAACTAGAAAACGTATCGTATTCTTTGCGAAATTCTTCCCATAGCAGAAGCCCTGTTACAGCAGTGTGTTTAAGTTCTCTGAGAAAGTAAGGCGTTCGTGCAAAAAATGGGTAATGACGCACAACGTTCTTGCTTCTCAAATGCTTTATCTTTTAACTAAGCTAATTATTAATAAATAATAAGTTTTATTCGAGATGGTATTCTTTTCTTATTAAAGAGTCAAGGGCCTTATTTTGATGTAGGGCTCTATCAATGTTCATTCTAAACCAGTCTATGGAAACAGCATATTGATCAAGCTTATTAATAAATTTTTCAAGCACAATCTTATCATTTGTCAAAAAGTAAGGAGTATTTGGCAACACGACTGCATGGCTAGTAAAATTGCCGCTCTTCAAATATTCTCTAAATACACTTGATTTGAAAATGTCATTTCCGGCGTCACTTACACCTTGCCATTGTTTCAGTATTAAACTATTTTGCATTTCATTTATATAATTCCTTATAAAGCCATCATATTGACTAATTCCATCTGAAACAGCTTTGTTTCTTATTAATCGGAAAGTACCTGAATTTTTTAATTGGTCTATCGTTCTGTCAGAATATGTCCATTTCTTATATAAATTTAAGATTACCTGATGTCGGTATATTTCTGTTGCATTCTTATCTAAGTGCTCATTATCTTTTAAAAATGGCACTATTGAGTCAATTTGAATGCTAATGTTTCCGAATGCAGATTTCATGTTAGCTAAGTTTGAACTGTCCGTTTTAATATCTGTAACCATGCTTTCCATAAATTCCTTCTCCCGGCTATGTTCAATAACATGCTCTAGTTGCCATTCTGCTAAAAAACCACAAAACACAGCAAGGAAAAGCATTAAAAATTCCCAGAAATAAGATTTCCAATTTTTCTTTCCTTCGTGATGGGCATGATGATGTACTTCCATATTTTCATTTACTTGATTTGAGGTGATTGTTTCTGTGTCAGTAGGAGGAATTATTTCGTTTGAATCATTTACCGTTTGAATATTTATCAGATTATCTAAATGTTCTTCGTCTGTATTTTCTGCCATTTATTTTTAGTTGGTTAAGTTATTATAGTGTTCAATCTCATAACGTTGAGGGCTTGCTGTTGTGCTGGAATTTATTCCTCATCCAGCCAGCAACCAAAGTCGATTATAAAAACAGAACTTGAAGTTATGAACTAAAATTGAAAATTGTAAGTTAAGCCCTAACTGAAGTTGATGGCGAAATACAGCTGATTGTTAAATTGTCAGCCACATAGCAGCAAACCGATTGTTGTTCGTAGCCTTTACAATAAAAAGGGGTTTAATTTGATTTACTTTTCAAAAGCACTTCAATGAAGGCGATTATAGAATCCGTAGATGATATTATCCCAGGGGTTATGATTTCTACATCGTGTGCGAACATTCGTCTATCGAACAAAACTGATCGAAATACAGGATCAGAAATAAGTGTCTAGTCCTAGAATAGCTTGTCGCAAGCTAAGCATTTCTCTGTTGTTAGGTATATTATAACCATCCAAATCTTTCCATTAATTTTTCTTTTTTATTTCTAGCCACTGGAATATTGCAATCATTGTTCATAATGAGGTAATTTCCTTCCCCTCTTACATATTTTTTAATATGATCAAGGTTTACAAGATATTGACGATGTACCCTTAGAAAATTCCTTTCTTCCAAAACTTCTTGAATATCACCTAATGTTTTACTAACCAAATAATGTTGTCCGCCAACAACATGAAAACGGGTGTAATTATTCTCCGATTCGCAATACAACACATTCTTTATTTCAGTAAATATTACGCCATTCTGATAAGGCAAGGCAATTTTATCGAGATAATATTTTTCGCCGCCATTCAACTGTTGTTTCATTAATTTCAGCTGTTCCTGATCAGGCCTTTGTTGCAACGCTTTTTCTACGGACACTTTCAGGTCTTTGCCATCAATGGGTTTTAATAAATAATCCAGTGCATTAAAACGAAATGCTTTTACTGCAAACTGGTCGTATGCGGTTACAAATATTAGGCTAAAATTGATATGGCCAATCTTTTCCAGTAACTGAAACCCATTCATTATTGGCATTTCAATATCTAAGAAAACAATGTCTGGTTGCAATTCTTTTATCTTTAAAAGGCCAGTTTCGCTGGAGGTACATTCTGCCAACACTTGTACTTGTGGGCAATACATTTTTAGTTGTAACGCTAATAATTTTACACAATCTGGCTCATCATCTATAATAACTGCTTTTAACATATTACGCTTTATAAGGGTATTTCTATGATTACTTTTGTACCTGCGGCATTGCCATCTGAATCTGTTAGGTCAACAATTTTTACTTCCGTTTTTGTTTGGTAAATATGGTTGATGGCATCTAGTCTTTCGGAGGTCATTTTCAACCCAAATGATTTTTGCCGAGTTGCCGATTTGCTTTTATGTGCTCTTGCCATCTCTCTGCCTATGCCATCATCACTAATTTCAATATGCAATAAATATTCTGTTGGCTGAGATATATCAATACTTATATTACCACCTTCTGGTTTGTGCATCAGACCATGCCAGATGGCGTTTTCTACATATGGCTGCACTAATAGTGGTGGTATCTCAATATATTGCTGATCGATATGTGGAAGCGCATTTATTTTATATTTCACTTTGTCTTTAAATCGCATGGCTTCCAATTCTATATAAAGCTTTAGTGTTTCCAATTCTTTTTGGAGAGTTACTTTTTCTGATCTGGAATTTTCAAGTACTAACCGGATGAGTTGAGAGAATTTGGTAAGGTATTCGGAGGCAGTGAGTGAATCATTTTCAAGTGTATATAACTTGATTGAATTGAGACAATTGAAAATGAAATGTGGATTCATCTGTGCACGTAAAGCAATCATTTCTGTCTGCGCAATTTTATGTTCAAATTCTGACGCAACCTGTTTTATTTTTTGTGATTCTACCAGTTTGTTTTGTACTTCCAGTTCTGTAGTTCTTTGTTGCAAAGCAGCCTGCAATTGCAGGTTGTAATTTGCCTGTAATTTATTTTTTTCAATTAACACTAATTTGCTGCGGTAGGTAAGTGCAAAAGAAAAACAAATGGCTTCTATTACTAACCCCAACATTAGAAATACAATCGGAAAATTAATGATCAGGTATAATTCCTCATTCATATCCGTATTAGGTGAATAGAGATACAAAATTGGTAGGCACCATAAAATCAAAAGGCTGAATATCCCGGAAAATAAAAACCATTTAACAGCATCCTTACTTTTTACCGTAAGAATTAATAAAATTATATTAAGTAAAACAACGGGAAATATTGTGAGAAAATATCCATAATAATTTTTATTAAAAGGAAACCATTCAAAGCGAACTTCTATGAATTCTATTGCCATTTGAAAAATACATATAGAGAGAAGTACTTTCACAAGCAACCAACCTTTTTTGAAATGAACATGTAATTGCAACATACTGCCAATAAAAAAACTGTATAATACGGGTACCAAAAAAAGAAATATAGAGAAGATAATATCATGGAGTAATGGAGTAAACATAGCCATACCAAGCCTGATATCCATCCAGTGTAAACAGGAAAAGAAAGCTGCAATTGTGTAACAGATATACCAGATAAAAGAAATATCCCGATACAAATAATAATTATAAGCAGCAAAAATGCCAATAAAAAAGAAACACCCTGCCATTGCAGCCAGAAGCAGGAAAAGATACCGGGCACCGAAACCACTACTCACTTCATCGGCCATACCAGTAAACTTTGTTTCAAGGAATATGATGGGATCAATCAATTGGTTTTGTCGGTCTTCTGTTCTTAACCAAAAAGTGGTGGTAGTTTTAGGCGGCACAATTACCGGAAGCCTTCCTCGTTCATAGGCGGAAGTAGCACCTGGAGGAAGTAATCCCCTAGTTTCATAAGCGCCGCTTCTTGCTACCAATTGATTACCAACGTACAATCTTGTAAAATAATGAACAGTGCTGATACTCAGATTTATGGAATCGCTAGCAGAAATATTGCTAACAGTAAATTTTTTCCACTGAATGATCAATGGCCTGTTGCTCAATTTTTGTTGTCGCCATTCGTTTCTGTAAGGTACAAAAATCTTTTTTTTGATATCATCAATTGAAAGAGCCGTATCACCAGTTTCTTGGTAAATAAAACAATTGTCTGCAATATCTAATGATTTCTGCCAGTTAGGTTGACCATTTAATATAAGCGTATCCTGAGCAGTAGTTTCACCCATGCTACCTATAAAAAAGAAGATCAAGAAAAGAATCCGATGCATATCTGGCTGTATAATTTAAATATAACCAAAGCTATTATTTCTGCCTAATGATTTTGGCGAATAGCCTATTTATTGAGGGAATGGTAAATACCGGGTAATTAAATGTCTGATACTGCATTTTTGGTTGTTACCTCAAAAATATAGCTTTCCGCCATTTACTATTTTAAGATAAAAAAAGTACTTACAATTTTATACAAAATAATTACAATGATAACTTCAGAACTATCCCAAGAAAATTCAAAAAAGATGAATGGTGTCACCAACCGACTGATCTACTTTTTTATCTTTCTCCTAATCATGAGTTTTGCAGGATTCTATAAAACTTATTTAGTTAAATTTCCAAATTTTGATGGCTTTAACTGGGCGCATCATTTTCATGGAATAGTTATGCTGACATGGATTTTAATATTAATTGCCCAGCCAATTTTTATCAGAACAAAAAGGCTTGATTTGCACAGAATAGTGGGTAAAGCTTCCTATTTTATTTTTCCTTTATTGATACTCTCTTTTTTCCTTGTTGCCCGTGTTGGGTACTTAAGAAATATTAAAACCATTGGGGAAACGGAAGCATTGGCTTCAATGGGCTTTAGTGGAATTCCAGATATGTTTTATATCAGCATTCTATATGGCTTTGGCATCTATTATAAAAAGAAAACTTCCTTTCATCTTCGCTTTTTTGCCTGTATAGGTTTAATGATCTTAGGACCTGGATTGGGGCGCTTTTTAATTGCAGTTTGTGGATTTCCATTTGCAGCTGTTGGGGCAATGATCGGCGTTATTGCACTCTTCGTTTTAGGTTGGATGATAGCTGATATTATGAAGAAAAGATCACCATTTCCTCTAGCGGTTTTTTTAGCTATCATTGCAATCACATTTGTAATTGGTCCAAACAGTCATTCTGCTTGGTGGCTGAGTTTTGCAAAGTGGATAGCATCGCATTTATTTTAGATAAAAATGTATCATTCAGAAATTATTTATGAAACCAAAGAAAACAATTGCATTAATAAGCTTGTGTGGCTTTATTTTATTCGTAATGATCGTATGCATTATGCATTTTTTAAGGCCTGATAAAAGTATGCTTTCTTGCTTTGTAAGTGAATATGCAGTGGGTAATTATAGCTGGCTTATGACGATTGCTTTTTATGCACTGGCCGTTGGATCGGCCCTTTTGTTAGTAAGTTTGATAACGCATGTTAAATCATCTAGAACAGCTAAAATAACGCTTAGTATTTTTTCTTTGGGGATATTATTGGCTGCGATATTTCCAACAGATTTACCAGGAAATACGCCAACAACGAGAGGATTAATACATGGCTTTGCTGCATTGATTGCATTACTCAACCTTGGCATTTCAATGATTGTTTGGGGTATTGCATTTAAGAAAAATAATGAGTTAAAAAAATTTGGAAGGCTATCCGTTTTTTGGGGTGTAATCAGCTTGATACTATTGATCATTTTTATTGCAAGTCCCATTTCACTTAGAGGACTTACACAAAGAACTTTATTAACCTTCGATATCAGTTGGCTTTTTTTAGTTAGCTTCAGATTGTATCAGGATCCTACATACATTGCTTCACCCTCTATTTCGAAACAATAATTTTTTGAAAAATAATCACTTACTAAATTAAAAAAAATTGTGAAAAAATTAATTAAAATTGTCTTAGTATTATTGCTACATCTACTATTAGTGCAAGTTAAGAGCCAAACTACTACAGTAGTTAGCGGGAGAATTGAAAGAATAGACAATTTCAAATCCAAATTTGTTACAGGAAGAAATATAGACATTTGGTTACCAGATGGCTATTCAGACACTACTAAATACGCAGTACTTTATATGCACGATGGTAAGATGCTATTTGATCCTGAGAAATCCTGGAATAAACAATCCTGGAATGTGGATGACGTGGCTACTGAATTGTTTAAAAATAAAAAAATAAAGCCGTTTATAGTAGTCGGAATTTGGAATGATGAACAAACCAGAGTTTCGGATTATTTCCCTCAAAAACCATTCGAGAATTTATCTAAAGCTGAACAAGATGCAGCTTCTGATCAATTACAAAAAGCGGGTTTTATTAAGGATCCACTAAAACCACAATCAGACAATTACTTAAAATTTATCATAAATGAATTAAAGCCCTACATTGATAAAAAATATTCAGTAAATAAAAACAAGGAAAACACTTTTATTGCCGGAAGCAGTTTGGGCGCCTTGATTTCCATATATGCGATTTGCGAGTATCCTGCCATTTTTGGTGGTGCGGCCTGCCTGTCTACTCATTGGGTTGGAACGCTTACTGTACAAAATAATCCTATTCCGGACGCATTTATTGACTATTTAGGTAAAAAATTGCCCAGCCTAAAAAAACATAAAATATACTTTGATTGTGGCGACAAAACTTTAGATGCCATGTATCCACCTATTCAAAAAAGGGTAGATAGTTTAATGACTGCAAAGGGTTTTACTACAACAAACTGGATGACAAAATATTTCCCCGGCGAAGACCACAGTGAAAAGTCATGGACGAAGCGACTATATATTCCATTAACGTTTCTATTTGGAAATTCCACGAGATTTTACCCTATACCATCATTGCATAACCCCAAGTAAAATTTCGGCTGTTTATTGGAAAGTAATATCAGGACTAGACACCCTCTTCGTTGGCTGCTATACAAACGACATCACACAAACGAACAAAAATGAAACAAAACAACAAGACACAACAAGTGACAATTACTTTTCTTGTATTTGTATTTATGACTATTGAAGTATTTGGACAAACTGTTCCAGCGGGAAAATACGACACAACAAATTATCCCAAAGACAGAAAAATAATAACCGCTATTACAAATAGTTTTGATAAATCTTTATCCTTAAATGATAATTATGTTGGGATTGGAGCAGATGGAAAAATGTCATTTGGAATTCCAGCAGAACTTCAAACCTTTGTAAAAGACAGCATAAGTTTTAAATCAATAACACCTGTTCTAGGCACCGAACTACTGAGAATATTTAATGGCACTACTGCTATAAAAACTAAGACAATCGATGTTATTTTTGATTCACCCAAAGGAGATGTTCATTTCAAAGTTATTAGAGCCGAGACATTTATAAAACAAAATGGAAAATGGTATTATGTATTAGGACAGGGAACAAACTTTATGCCACAGGAAGAATTTGATGAGTATAGAAGACTTCATACCATCAAAAATTAAGATCCCGAAAAAAATGTGCAGCAGATTATACAAACGTTGGCTGCTATGATGAAACAGACAGGCTTAAACATTGAATACTGACTTGACAAATATAAAACCAACTTTAAATAATTAAATTATGACAAAGGTTTTCTCTACGATTCAAAAAGTATTTTTGTACCTGATACTTGTACTCATTGGACTTTACGCTGGTATGCTTTTCAATCATAAAATTTGTCCTGTTGAGACACAACTCAACCCAATTGACTATGCCAAATATTGGAAAATTGTTGACGGAACTTTTATGCACAAAAGAATGGCTATCATGGGACCAGGAATGGGAATAATTTTTGTCATTACTATTTTATTGTTCATCAAAAATTGGCGTAGTTTGACATTTCTGTTTTTAGTATTGGCTTTTATTGCTTTTGCACTTGATATAAGTTTTACTTTGAGAGAACAAATGCCAATCAATTTATGGGTTGACAATCTCGACTTGTCAAATATAACAGCACAACAGACCCAACAATTGACCGAATTTCAAGCAAAGGCGATTGTAAATTTTGACACCCGTTTTATACACAGCACAATTAGTTTTTTGCTACTTTGTTTGACACCATTTTTTCTGTCAAGGCTAAATAAACCAAGCAAATAAAATAGCGACAACTAAAAATCAAAGCAGCCAACAAAATGTTTTGCACAATTTGGGCTTCCACCTTTGGCCCTTCAACTTTTGGTATTGCTAATCAACTTCAGTAATTTGGCTTTAGTTAATCGCGTTCCCGCCTTGCGGGATGGACAAACCAGCAATAGGATCACAGATTATCCAAACTGCGCAAAGCCACGGACGTTAGCGGTAACCCAAAAACAATTATCATGAAATTAACTCTTCTCTTACTCTTATGTATAACTTCAATAAATAGTTATTCTCAAGCCAAAAAGGATTCCATGGCTATCCTAAAATTATTGAAAGATGATTATACAACAATGAACAAAAACACTGATTACTCTAAACACAAATCGAATTGTGCTACCGATTATTTACTTATTGAAGATGGGGAAATCGTAACATTAGAAGGGGAAGCTGAGATGTACAAACAGATGGCAAAAAGGAATTACAGCAGGAAAGATGATTTCGAATTTAAGAAAGTAAAAGTATCAGGCGATTTTGCTTATGCCGTCTGGTATCTAAAGACCTACTATAAGTCAGATAGCACTAGCTTTACTATGGAATCGAATGAAAGTGCTGTTTTTAAAAAAATAAACGGTGAATGGAAAATTTCCCTTATTCATTCTA
>JANOZT010000081.1:0-17903 GCA_031429515.1 Sphingobacteriia bacterium | reverse complement strand
TGATGGTGTTGTATATCACCACCTGCATTTTCTTCTGTTACTAAATCGATGATTGTACCAGCCTTATCGGTAATCAATACCAATTGATCAGACAATAATTCAGTTCCTGTGAAAATTTGATCGGCTGAAAATTTTAAATAGCTCAATTTATTGTAGTTCGTATTCTTTAATTAATGCTTCTGGTGGAATTTGCAGCAACTTACTAAACTTTCTGATCATGGTTAATGAAAGGGCTTGCTTATAGTTTAATACTTTGCTTACAGTTGCTTTATCGCCATACACTTTTGCTAGGTCGGCTGCTTTATAGCCAAAGTCCTCCATTCTTATTTTGATGAATTCGATGGGGTCTAATTCAGGTAGGGTAGAAGATTTTCTTTCATAATCACTGATTAGATAGGCAAGTAAAATTGTTTCTTTATATTCTAAGCTACCTTTTTTTTCATTTTTTATTTCTTGAAAACGATTCATTGCAATCTCATAATCCTGTTCATTTTCTAAAAAGTACCAATTTTTCATTTCTATAATTTTTATATTGTTGAAGGATCTATTTTTTCATACTCATTGTGGGTGCCAATAAATCGAAGTTCAACTATTCCCCTTTCATAATCAATCTGACCTATCAATCTAAACTTATTATGTACAATTTCAAATCTTGCTCTATTTTGAGCAAGCATTTTGGCATTTGGAAATGAATTTAATTCATCTTGTTTCTTCTTCCATATTGCCTCTTCTGTAATTTTTCTCCAAGTTGATAAGCTTTTTCTTGTATTTGCATATTTGAAGCCAAAAACTTCTAGTAGTCTTTGATTAACTATTATCATTTCTTTACATTGGCATTTGTTGAATTCTACAAAGTAATAATTCAACAACTATAGTCAAATACGGCAACTACCTGATTATCAAAGGTAAAAAACGGTTGGTAATTTACCAACTTTTGTTCAACTGGGGTTTGTAAAGACCTAGAAAAAACCACATTTTGTGTAATTTTAATCCTTTTTTGCACAGCTAATTTATTTTTTACACTAAATTATTATTGAAAATCAATTAGTTACAAAGGGGCTATAAAAAATAGTTCTACAAAATGTTGGTTTTCCCGTTGAACTGATGCACCTTTGCCCTCCCAAAAAATGGGAACATTCTTTCCGGTGGGATAGCGCCGGTTTCATTAAAACAAACTATTATGAGTAAACTCCATTTCACCACCAAGCATGCGAATGAAGCTACCGTTCAACACAACTGGTATATAGTTGATGGTACTAATCAAACTGTCGGACGCATAGCATCTAAGATTGCCGCTGTAATCCGCGGTAAAAACAAAGCATATTACACTCCACACGTAGACTGTGGTGATTATGTAATTGTGATCAATGCCGATAAAGTTACTTTCACTGGTAACAAATTAGAAGACAAAATCTACTTGAACTATTCTGGTTACCCAGGTGGTAAAAAAGAAGAAGTTGCAGGTGATTTATTAAAGCGTCGTCCTGAAGTAGTAATGGAAAGAGCAGTAAAAGGGATGTTGCCTAAAA
The DNA here is from genome assembly GCA_031429515.1 of Sphingobacteriia bacterium. Lineage (GTDB taxonomy): Bacteria > Bacteroidota > Bacteroidia > Chitinophagales > Chitinophagaceae > Sediminibacterium. Next base: position 16,374 of record JANOZT010000081.1, on the reverse strand, counting down.
ATCGTTTAGGTCGTAAAATGATCAAAAAATTATTTGTGTATGCTGGAACAGCACATCCTCATACTGCACAACAACCTAAAGAACTTAAATTCTAAACCATTACGCTGAATTTCAGCGAACCCAATAATAATAAAATGGAAAAACAAAAAAACGCAGTTGGTCGCCGTAAAGAAGCCGTTACACGTGTCTTCATTAGCAAGGGCGAAGGTAAGATCACTGTAAACGACAAAGACTACAAAGCTTATTTCCCATTGGTTTATTTACAAAACCAGGTTGAAGCTCCTTTAAAAACAGCTGATGTTGTTGGTAAATTTGATATCGTTATCAATGCAACCGGCGGTGGATTAAAAGGACAAGCAGAAGCAGCAAAGTTGGGTATTGCCCGCGCTTTGTTGGAAGTGAATCCTGAATTCCGTCCTGTATTAAAAGTTGCAGGTCAGTTGAAACGTGATCCTCGTAGTGTTGAACGTAAGAAGTTCGGACATAAGAAAGCACGTAGAAGCTTCCAGTTCAGTAAGCGTTAATCGTTGTATTGAATATCAACTAAAATCAAATTATTTAAAATTATATAATTTACCACAATGGAAAATAACACTTCACTACAACAGCAATTACTGGAGGCCGGCGTTCACTTTGGTCACCTAAAAAAGAAGTGGAATCCTAAGATGTTACCTTACATCTTTGCTGAGAAAAAAGGCATACATATTATCGACTTAAATAAAACAGTAGATTACTTACAAGAATCTGCTGCTGCAATTAAACAAATTGCAAAAAGCGGTAAAAAAATCATGTTTGTTGCTACAAAGAAGCAAGCAAAAGAAATCGTAACTGAGTGTGCAAAGCGTGTAAATATGCCTTTTGCTACAGAACGTTGGTTGGGTGGAATGTTAACCAACTTTAATACTGTGCGTAAGAGTGTAAAGAAAATGAAGAGCATAGAAAAAATTTTGAACGACGGTAGTGCAGAAAGCCATACTAAAAAAGAGCGTTTAACATTAACTCGCGATAAAGATAAAATGGAAAAAGTATTGGGCGGTATCGCTCAGTTGGGTCGTTTACCAGCAGCTTTATTCCTTGTTGATATTGGTCATGAGCATATTGCTTTAGCTGAAGCTAAGCGTTTAGGCATCACTACATTTGGTATGGTTGATACCAATTGCGATCCTAACAAAGTAGACTTTGCTATTCCTGCAAATGATGATGCAACAAAATCTATTGCAATCATTACCAACTATATCGTTGCTGCAATTGCAGAAGGTTTGGCTGAGCGTCAAGCGTCTAAAGATGAAGATGAGTCTGATGATAGCAACAACGAAAACGAAACACGTGCTCGCAGAATGGAAGCAGAAGCTCAAGCTGAAGCTGGTCGTGGTGGAAGAGGCGGTCGTGGCGCAGGTGCACCAGCAGGTGGCCCTGGAGCTGGCGGTCCTCCTAAGCGTCGTGTTCCAGGTAATCGTCGCCCAGCAGGTGGCGGTGGTGGTAGCAGATAATTTTCCTCTACTATTTTCAAATATAATTTATAGCGATACAGAATCAAACGATTCTGTATCGTTCATTAATCACTATTCAATATAAAAGATATGTCAACTGCAACAATTTCAGCAGCAGAGATCAATAAATTACGTCAGGCAACAGGTGCCGGTATGATGGATTGTAGAAAAGCGTTAACTGAATCTAATGGCGATTTTGAAGCTGCCATCGATTGGTTGCGTAAGCAAGGTCAAAAAGTAGCTGCAAAGCGTAGCGATAGAGAAGCAAAAGAAGGAGTAATCATTGCTAAAACTTCTGCTGATAATAAAGTAGGTTTTGTAGTATGTATTAGCTGTGAAACAGATTTCGTTTCTAAGAATTCAGACTTTGTTGCTTTTGCAACTTCTATTGCTGATGCCGCTGTAGCGAATGATGTAAAAAGTGCAGAAGAGTTAAATGAAGTTGTTATCAATGGTGCTAAAGTATCTGATATGATCAACGATAAATTAGCTTCAATCGGAGAAAAAATTGGTGTTGCTAAATTCGAAAGAATTGAAGCGGCTTATGTAGCTTCTTATATTCATGGTGCAAATCGTATGGGCGTTTTGGTTGGCTTAACTACTGCTGCACCAGAAGCTGGTAAAGATGTAGCTATGCAAATTGCTGCAATGAATCCATTAGCAGTTGATGCTGATAGTATTCCTGCTGCAGTGGTAGATAGAGAAAGAGCGATCGTTGTAGATACCATGAAAGAAGATCCAAAGATGGCAGGCAAACCTGATGAAATGATTGCAAAGATCGCAGAAGGTAAATTGAATTCTTTCTTCAAAGAAAATACTTTGTTGGCTCAAGCTTTTGTAAAAGATAGCAGCATTACTGTTGAAGCATATTTAAAAACTGCAGGTAATGTAACAGTTACAGAATTTAAAAGAGTAGCGTTGGGATAAAAACCAATTTGATCATTTTATACGAATCCCAATCATTTAATGATTGGGATTTTTTTATTCCTGAATCACTTTAAAGGTCCAATCCCTTTCATATTTTGTACTAAAATCATTTGAAGCAATAGGAATTAAAGAACTAGCACCTGATAAAAAAATAATAGATCCCCAAAGATCTGTGGGTAAGTAGGCAATAGCCACCCCAATGGATGCCCAACCAATTACCTGACCACTAGTTCTGAGTATTTGTTTGCCCAAAGTCAACTTTCTAATTCCAGTAATTTTATCAAATCTGATTTCTCTAGTTCCGTGAACAGATCGGTCTTTAAATTGAATGCTATTTTGGGTGATATTGGTTATTCTGGCTTTTAAAATGATACGTGTTTTTCCAGTGTCTTTTGAGTTGATAAAAACATCATTTGGTCGATTAATTGCTTCGCTTGTTAGTTGATTAAAGCTTAGTAAAACCTTGTCGCCAATTTTAATTTTGTTTGTTTTTCCATCTGAAATTCTTACCTGTTCAATTATATGGTTTTGAGCATGTAAAAAGCTATAGCTAAGAATTAATAATGCAAAAAAGGTAATATATTTTTTTAGCATAATGTTTTTGCAATTCTACCCAATTTTTGTACTCTTTTTTTAAAATATTCAATTTTGGAATAAAGATTAAATTAATTAACACATTAATAAGTCTTAGTAAAGGATTTTGACCTTTATCATGGAAAATAACGCAAACAAAACACAGATGCTAAGTTTAGCTCTTTACCTGAAGTTGAGTATTCATTTTGGCAACTCATTAAAAATTCAGGTTATTTGCATAATAAACTACTAAATCGCCATGCTCCCCAAATTCAAACGTATACTACTCAAATTGTCGGGCGAAGCCCTTTTAGGTGATCAAAGAAACGGCGATCCCTTCAACCCTCAAATTATTGAACAATACGCCCAAGACATCAAATTGGTGACCGATTTAGGTGTTCAGGTAGCCATTGTAATTGGCGGTGGTAATATTTACCGCGGAATGAATGAAGCAGACAGCGGCATTGAAAGAGCCCATGGAGACTATATGGGAATGTTGGCAACAGTGATCAATGCAATGGCTATGCAGGCAATGCTAGAGAAAATCGGGGTATATACCCGTTTACAATCTGCCATCAATATGGAGCAAGTAGCAGAACCGTATATCAGAAGAAAAGCTTTGCGTCATTTGGAGAAAGGCAGAGTAGTCATCTTTGGTGCTGGAACTGGAAACCCTTATTTCACCACAGATACAGCAGGTTCTCTAAGAGCTATAGAAATGAAAGCTGATGTGATTTTGAAAGGAACAAGGGTTGATGGGGTTTATAGCGCCGATCCCGAAAAAGACCCTACAGCTACTAAATATGATAAAATTTCCTTTCAGGATTGCATTTCCAAAAACCTTAAAGTAATGGATATGACGGCTTTTACTTTATGCATGGAAAATAAATTGCCCATTATTGTATTTGATATGAATAGACCCGGCAATTTGATGCAAGTAGTACAAGGGGGTAATGTAGGTACTTTAGTAAGCTAATGGCCCATTCATAAATTATTTGATACAAATTTTTGATACTTGCCTAATTTTAGGATGCATGAAAAAATTGTCACTACTACTTTTTTGTATTGTTGCTTTCTCACTTTGTATAAGTGCTCAAGGAAAATTGACACTACCAGATGCTATTTCCATCGCTTTAAAGAATAGTTATAATATTCAATTAGCTAAAGACAATGTTGAAATTGCTACGATCAATAATAATATTGGAGTAGCAGGGGGCTTACCTATTGTAAATGCCCAAGTGATCGACAATGAACAAGTTACCAGTATCAATCAAAAATTTCCTGATCCTTCAAGAAATGTGCAAAGAGATGGCGTGAGTGCTAATAATCTGACTGCAAATATTACTGCCAGTATTTTATTGTATAATGGATTTAGGGTAAAAGCAGCAAAGAGCCGATTAGAAGAATTGTCTCGTTTAAACCAAGGATTATTAAATGCACAAATTCAAAATACACTTGCTGCTGTAAACACTAGCTACTACAATGTCGTAAGACATCAATACTTTTTAAAAAGCATTAATCAATCTATTGAGGTTTCCAAAAACCGACTTTTTATTTTGAATAGCAGAAAGGAAGTAGGTTTGGCTAACAATGCTGATATTTTTCAAGCTCAGTTAGATTTAAACACATTGGTTCAACAGGCTGAAGCGCAAACTTTGGTAATCAATCAAAGTAAGACCGACTTACTAAATCTAATATTTGTAAATCCAGATTCAAGTATTGTTATTAGTGACACCATTATCATTGATAGAACTATTAATATTGGAGAAATAAAATCAGCAGCTCAAAAAAATCCACAATTAATTGCAGCAGAACAACAGATCAACATCAATCAATATTTAGAAAAAGAAGTGGCAGCTCTGCGCTCCCCTACATTAAGAGCAACTACCGGATTTAATTTGAATAATACTACTAGTGCAGCTGGATTCATTTTGCAGAACCAAAGTTATGGTCCTCAAGTGGGCTTGAACTTAGCTATTCCTATTTATAATGGTTCCATTAATAAAAGACAACAACAGGTTGCAGAAGTAAATACGCGTATTGCAAAAACACAACGCGATAATCTTTTATTAAACATCGAAACAGGTGTGGTAAGAACCTATCAAACATATACTAGTACATTGGATCAGTTGAAAACTTCTAAAGAAAATTATGAGTTGTCGATCAAACTATTGGATCTAGTGATGCAAAGATTTCAATTAGGTCAGGCTACCATTATTGATGTACGTGTTGCACAACAAAGTTTCGAAACGGAATCTTTTCGTTTGGCTAATTTAGCGTTCACAGCAAAAGTTGCTGAGATTGAGTTGAAGCGTTTAGCCAATTTATTGCAGCCATAAAAATAATTTCAACTGTGCATCCATCCATTCAATCTAAATTGCCCAATGTAGGAACCACTATTTTTACCGTAATGAGCCAATTAGCTGTTGAGCATGGTGCCGTTAATTTAGGTCAAGGATTTCCTGATTTTCCGATGAGTGAAGCGCTTACTGGTCTTGTTACAAAAGCCATGCAGGATGGAAACAATCAATACGTGCATATGGCAGGGTATCCTGCATTGAGAGAAGCTTTGGCCGCTAAAGCAGCTGAATTGTATAATGCAGCAATAAACCCAGCATCTGAAATTACCGTTACACCTGGCGGAACTTATGCAATCTATACTGCACTTACTACTGTTTTACAACCAGGTGATGAAGTGATTGTGTTTGAACCTGCTTATGATAGTTATATTCCAAACATAGAAATCAATGGCGCAATAGCTATTCCGATTGCATTGCAGTTTCCTGACTATTCTATCCCTTGGGATATTGTTCGTTCTAAATTAACAGCCCGAACAAGAATGATCATGATCAATTCCCCACATAATCCAACGGGTGCTGTGTTGAGTGAAAATGATATGAAAGAATTGACTTCAATTGTAGAAGGAACAAACATCATTATTTTAAGTGATGAAGTATACGAACATTTGATTTTCGATGGAATTGCACACGAAAGTATTTTGAAATATCCTGCTTTATTCGAAAGAAGTTTTGTTTGTTTCTCTTTTGGCAAGACCTATCATTGCACTGGTTGGAAATTAGGTTATTGTATTGCCCCTGCCGCTTTAATGAATGAGTTTAGAAAAGTGCATCAGTTCAATTGCTTTACCTGCGATACAACCAAGCAAGTAGCACTGGCTACTTATTTAAATAATAAAGAAGCCTATCTACATTTAGGAAGTCAAATTCAAGCCAAGAGAGATTTTTTTAGGGACTTGATGAAAGCAACTCCTTTTACTTGCATTCCTTCTCATGGAAGTTATTTTGAATGTTATAGTTATGCCGGATTTAGCGAAGAATCCGATAAAGCTTTAGCAATTCGATTAACCAAAGACTATGGAATTGCCACCATTCCTGTATCTGCATTTTACCAGAATGGAGAAGACAACAAAGTGTTGCGCTTCTGTTTTGCTAAAAAAGAAGAAACACTAGAAAAAGCGGTTCAGGGATTAAAAAATTTGTAAATCGCTCCTCCGTATTTCTACGTGTGCGAACTATCTCATTCTGCCTTAATTTTATTTCAAATAATTCGGGGGGATTATTTACTTAGTCTATTTTGGGTAGATATTCTATCTACTCAAAATAGTTAAGTTACAAAAAGTAAAATCAAATCAATTTATATGAGCAAGCCAATATCATTACAAAGAGGGGTGAGTATGACCACTTTATATCGTATTGAAAAAGAAGAAATACTTGAACCATCTTATCGTGGCAAAGGTATTTTGCCGATTTGCGAAACCTTCGATAAAAAAAGTATTGAAGGTGTATTAGCGGTACCTGGTTGCGAACAAGTAAGAATTTATTATGGGATGGAAACTGATTTAACTGTTCATGCTATTTTAGTTGCAGTTGATGCCAAAGGACAAGATATATTGCCAGCATCTCATTTTTCTGTTAAGGAAGAGGAACCCTATCTTTGGGATAATGCTGCAAGATGCCCAGTTGACTGCCCACCTGACTCGCCACTTAATGATTAATTTCAAGAAGCAATGAATTATAGTGTTTTAAGAATTCTTAGTTACTCAGTTGGGATTGGAGCATTACTTAGTTTAATTCGGTGGAAACATATTCAGCCAAAAGACTATTTTTTTATTGCCTATTTATGGGCTGGTACTTTTAATGAAATAATATCTACAATAACTATCAATTTATATAGAACCAATGCAATTCCTAGTAATATCTATGAATTGGTATCTTCTATTTTATTAGTATGTCAATTTAACAATTGGCAATTATTCGGTTCGAATAAGCAAATTTATAAATGGTTAATTGGAGGACTTACCGTCTTCTGGCTTTGGGAGAATTTTGTACATGGCAGTATCTTTCAATTTGGGCCATATTATAGAATTAGCCATAGTTTTATGATAGTGCTGATGGCCATTCATATGATCAATTTGCTGATTCTCCAGCAAGAAATAGCCATTTCAAAAAATCATGTATTTCTAATTTGTTTTTCTTTTGTATTGTTCTTTACTACCAAAATATTGGTTGAAATATTCTACCTATATGGGCTAAATGGGAGTAAAGATTTTAAAAGATTTATTTTTCAAATCATTTCTTATGTTAACTTGTTAACCAATATTCTTTATGCAATAGCCGTACTATGGATCCCAAAGAAGCGAACATTTACCTGGCAGTAATCATCGCCGTTGTTTTGATGGCGGTCATATTTTCCTATTTTGCTTTTTTGCTCATCAGACAACAAAAAAGAAACCTTGAATTACAAAAAGCCGCAGCTTTCGCAGAAATCACCTCCATGGAAAGAGAAAGAGCCCGCATTGCGGCTGATCTGCACGACGATCTAGGTCCGATACTTTCCGCTATAAAATTCAGGGTTGATGACGGCGTTGAACTCAATAAAGCCAGTAATCAATTGGATGAAGTAATTGTAAGGCTGAGGGAAATTGCGCATGATCTATTACCAGCCATATTACAAAGAAACGGGCCAATTGCTGCCATAGAAGATTTTATTCATAGACTCGGATGTCTTGACGAATTAAAAATCGATCTTGAATATCCTACATCCATTTTAATTGATGAAGATAAAGGCATTCAGCTTTATCGGATTGTATTAGAGGCCATTAATAATTGTATGAAGTATGCTGGGGCAACCAAATTGCAAATCATTTTTAGAGAAAAAAACGGCATGCTTCAATTAATTTGTCAAGATAATGGAAAAGGAATGGATACAAATAAACAGTTTCAACAATATGCCGGGCGAGGATTAGTAAGCATGAAAAACAGATCCGCATTAATGGGCGGCAGTTTTACTATAGAATCTGAAAAAGGGAAAGGGACTATTTTATTATTTGAAATACCCAATAAATGAACTCCAATCAGTTTCCAATAAGAATAGTGATTGCCGATGACCATCTAATTTTTAGAGAGGGTTTTAAACTTTTATTAAAAGACCAGCCAGAGTTGGAATTAGTGGGTGAGGCTGATAATGGAAAGTCTTTATTGGATTTGATTGAAACAACGGCACCTGATATTGCTTTTGTAGATATTAAAATGCCTGAAATGGATGGCATAGAAACCTGTAAGAAAATGATGGCGAAGGGAATTACAACTAAAGTAATTGCGCTATCCATGTTTAACGATGATTATTTGATCATAGAAATGCTCGAAGCTGGGGCGCTTGGTTATTTATTAAAGAACACAGATAAACAAGAAGTTTTAGCTGCAGCAAAAGCGGTGAATATGGGCCATAATTATTACTGTGATAGTACTAGCAATAAATTAGCAAAATTAATTGCTGCCAATCGCTATCAGCCACATAAGGCAACCAAACAATTAAAATTATCTTTTAGAGAAACGGAAGTACTTACCATGTTGTGCAATCAACTAACCAATAAAGAAATAGCTGAAAAATTAAATATCAGTTTTAGAACAGTTGAAACCTATCGCTTAAGTTTATTGGAAAAAACAAATTCAAAAAATGCAATTGGTTTGGTAGTATTTGCAATAAGAAATGGGTACTATACTATATAATACCCATTTCTATTTTACCATTTCCCATCTCCATCGAGCATATTGCCTATGCCGCCTAATATGCTTCCTTCTTCTCTTCGTCTGGTAGTTCCATATTGTAAAATTCTACCTGCTAATCTACTGATAGGTAAAGTTTGAATCCAAACAGTACCAGGGCCAGTTAATGTTGCAAAGAATAAACCTTCTCCTCCAAAAATGGTATTCTTAATTCCACCTACAAATTGTATATCATAATTTACTGATGCAGTAAATCCAACAATACAACCCGTATCTACTTTCAACAATTCTCCCGGTTGTAAATCTTTTTTAATCACATGTCCACAAGCGTGTAAAAAAGCCATGCCATCACCTTGTAAACGCTCCATTATAAATCCTTCTCCACCAAATAAGCCTGTGCCTAATTTTCGTTGAAACTCAATTCCAATATTCACTCCTTTTGCTGCACATAAAAATGCATCTTTCTGACAAATAATATTATTGTTTAAACGAGATAGATCCAGTGGTATAATTTTACCAGGATATGGAGATGCAAAACTCACCCTTCGCTTACCATTGTTTACATTGGTAAAAGCAGTCATAAATAAGTTTTCTCCTACCAATACTCTTTTACCTGCATTGAGTAATTTTCCTAGTAGACCCCCACTATTCTGTTGAGCGCTGCCATCGCCAAACATAGTTTCCATTACAATACCATCATCCATCATCATGAATGCGCCAGGCTCTGCTATTGCAGTTTCGTTGTAGTCTAATTCTACTTCAACATATTGCATTTCTTCGCCAAAAACTTTGTAATCTATTTCGTGGTTTTGCATTTTTTTATTTTTTTCAAATTTGATAATTATTCCTTTAGCAATCAATCAATTTATTACAAACCGACTGAAATTTTGGTTGAAAGGTAATTTTAAGGGTATAAAAATACCCGGCTATTTTCTTTAACCGGGTATTTTAAGGTTTAAAAAAATCAAATTGGTTTAACCCTTTACTATAGATGGCTTTAATTGCCCCAGCCATACTTTTTTGCCTTGTATTCTTTTTACTCCAAACATGATTCCTACAAAAATAAAGAAGAATGGTCCGAGGAATCCGAATAAAGCCACGTATTTAGTTCCGTAAAAACGTTCCATCGGTCTTCTTAATCTTTCAGAAATCAAGTACATACTTGGTACCATGATCAATGTTAGGAAGAATGAAAAGATCAATCCGAAAATAATGGTCCAGCTCAATGGTCCCCAGAATACAACACTGTCTCCACCAAAGAAAATCTTCGGGTCAAAATGTTGGAACATAGAAACGAAATCTATATTGAATCCTACTGCTAAAGGTAATAATCCAAGTATGGTAGCAAGTGCAGTTAATAGAACCGGAATGATCCTGATCTTTCCTGCCTGAATAGCTGCTTCACGTGTTCTGAATCCTCTACCCCTTAATTCATCTGTAAATTCAATCAATAAGATACCATTCTTAATTACAATACCCGCTAATCCAACAATTCCTACACCAACCATAATAGTTGCCATTGACATACCTGTAATGGCATAGCCCATGAACACTCCAATAATGGAGAAGAAAATTTCTGTTAAGACGATAAATGGTTTACTCAAACTATTGAATTGTAATACAAGAATCAAGAAGATGATTAACAATGCCGATAACATAGACATTCCTAAGAAAGACAAAGTTTCAGCTTGTTGCTCACTCTCACCTGTTTGATTGATAGTTACATCAGCAGGTATTTGTGTTTTAGCTTTAAAGTCTTCAATTTTTTTCTTGAGCTCTGCATTAATTACTGGAGTAAGAGAAGGGTCTGTCACATTCGATTGAATTTGAATGGTACGTTTCAGGTTCTTTCTTTTTACACCACCCGTTGTATTGGTATAGTCTACTTTGGCTACACTGTTAACTGGTATCTGCTTTATTTGACCCGAATTGAAATCCCTGAATACAATGCGCATATTCATTAAATCGGTGATATTATTCCGTTTTAAATCTTGGTAGCGCAGTTGAATTTTATAATCATCCTCACCATCTTTTAATTTACTTACTTCTTTTCCAAAAACGGCGGTTCTTAATTCCATGCCAATTTGGGCTGTGCTCAAGCCTTCTGCTAAAGCTCTTTCTCTGTCTATATTAATAGTGATCTCAGGATTATTCAAATCTACATCCATTACCAGATTTTGAATACCTGCAATACGATTGGTATCTAAATGATTTTGTAGATCGTATGCTACTTTAGAAATGGATTCAAAATTATCACCCGCTATTTCAATATTTACAGGAGGATCTGTTGGCGGACCTGCATCTTCTTGGCCTACTTCTATAGATGCGCCCGCAATTCCATTCATTTGTTTTCTAATTGCTTCTAAATAAGGAGCACTACTTTTCCCATGTCTTTTTTCAAACTCTACAAAGGAAACCTGGATTCTTCCAAGATGTGATTGAATGCTCCTATTGTTGTCTCTTGGATTATTGGCACTTACCGCAACATTCGAGATAACACTTTCTACGATACTACCTTCTGCTCCTGGTTTGTTATCGCCTAAGATCTTGTATACCCTGTTCTCTAATATTCTAACCACAGAATCGGTAGTTCTTGCTTTGGTACCTATCGGCATTTTTAAATATACATAGGCAAATTTTGGATCACCGCTAGGAAAGAAAGGCTTGGGATTATTTCTAGCGATCAACATGATCAATGAAATAGGAAACAATAAGAATAAACCTACCATTAACCATCCTGGCCTTGTTCCTTGTAAAATCCAACGCAATAATGTTTCATATCTGTTCATAAAGCCAGGCAATAATTTTTCCTGGAATAAGTGAATGATTCTGCGTAAAACATAGCGCTCTAATAATACCAGTAAATCAAGAGTAATTAATAAATTTCCAAATCCATGCCATCCTGCAAGGTTAAAAATGATTCCAAAAGCTGCGAATGCCCAGAACCACCATTTCTTAAATACTGCATTTTTTGGCTCTTCAAATTCACGTCCTTCCGGTTTCATAAAACTTACCGCAAAAACAGGGTTGATAAAGAATGCAACAATTAAAGATGCTGTCAACGTTAAGATCAACATGGTAGGCAAGTAAATCATGAACTTACCGATCAAACCTTTCCACAACAATAATGGAAAGAATGGAGCTAATGTAGTAGCTGTACCTGCAAGAACAGGTATGAAAACTTCGCCAGCTGCTTCTTTGGCCGATCGAGCAATTTTTACTCTTCCATTATTATATATTCGATGGGTGTTTTCAATAACCACAATGGCATCATCCACTATAATTCCTAATCCAAATAGCAATGCAAATAATACAATGAAATTGAGTGTTACCGGTGAGCCAACAATAATATCAGCTACAGGCAAGAACAGAAACGAAACGAAAACTGATAAAGGCACACTTAATGCTACAAAGAATGCATTGGTAACTCCCATAAAGAACATCAGAATCAACAATACCAATATAAACCCAATGATGATGGTATTTACCAGTTCATTAAATGAGGTTTTGGTTTGGTTACTTTGATCTCCGGTTATTACTACTTTAAGGTCTTTTGGAAGTTCTTGTGAAGCCTGCATTTCTGCTACGATCTTTTTTACACCATCTGCAGTATTGATCAAATTTTCACCTGAACGTTTTACAATATTTAAGGTTACTACATTCAGCCCTCCCAAACGTGCATAGCTCTGGGTTTCTTTTACTGTATCTACCAATTCAGCAACATTTTTTAAATAAATAGGTGCACCTGAGATATTCTTTAAAATGATGTTTTGCATATCATAAGCGCTGGCAAATTGTCCCTTCACTTTAATATTGCGTTTCATTTCACCCACTTCCACTAAACCTGCACTGATATCTCTATTCTCATAATTGACTGCATTTTCAATATCACGGAAAGTCAATTTAGCTGCCTCCATTTTTGCAGGATCTATATTAATTTGAATCTCTCTTTCTGGGGCTCCAACAATTTCTGCCCTGCTTACTTCTTTCAATTCTTCAATACGGTCTTGCATTTTATCTGCAAAACTTTTGAGCTTAACGCCATCGAAATTGCCACTGATGTTTACAAACATTATAGGCATTTCACTGAAAGCAAATTCTTGCACATTGGGTTGAGATGTAAGGTCATTCGGCAAATCGGTTTGTGCTTTGTCTACCGCATCTTTTACTTTTTGTTTGGCTACTTCCGTTCTGATATCGGTATCAAATTCTATTACGATCAAACTAAAATCTTGCTGAGAAGTAGATTGAATCTTTTTTACTTTAGCTCCACTGATCGACTTCAATTGTTTTTCAATTGGTCTGGTAACCAAGTTTTCAATGTCTTTTGGAGAGTTTCCAAAATATACCGTACTGATTGAAATGGTCGGTACTACAATATCCGGAAACTGTTCTCTTGGTAGCGTATTGAATTTATTTAAACCATACAAGGAAATGAGTATAGTAATAATATAAACAGCTGTTCTATTATCAACTGCCCAACTGGTAGGTTTAAATTCTTTGAATTTTTTGGCAATGCCTTCTATGAAATTCATATATAATAAGTTAAAAGAATTTTATTTTTTTAAAACCATTACTAATTGACCGTCATAAATATTTTGGTATCCATCAGTAATTAAAGCATCGTTAAGTGTAAGTCCAGATCTTACTTCGATCATTTGACCATACATTTCTCCAACAACAATATTCTTTTTGCGAGCCACCATTCTATTTCCCTCTTGAACTGCCACATAAACATATTTTCCTTTTTCATCTGTTTGAACTGTGTTTACAGAAATAGCCATCGCAGACGCTGTTTCATAATCCTGAAATTTTAACTCTGCTAATTGGTTTGGACGAATTGAAGGATCATAACCAATTTTTACTTCTGCATCAAAACTTCTATTATTTGTATTGATGGTTCTGCTAGTAGTAGCAACAGTTCCGCTTATGGTTTTATTTAAATCAGGAAAACGAATAATTACTTTAGAACCTACTTTAATTTTTCCTGCATAATTCTCTGGAACTTGTGTAATTACTTTTAATCCGGCAGTACTTACTAGCTTAATTTGTGGAGTAACACCTGCTATACCATTGAATATTTCTCCAACTCTTACATTAAGGTCATCTACTACACCTGTAACATCTGCATAGATATTGGTAGATTTTAATTGCTCCTGGGCTACTTTTATTTGTTCTTCGCTAGCTGCTAATTGGTTTTCTAAAGACTGGACATTGTTTTTGGCAGAAATATATTGTATTTCTGTGCCTATACCATCTTTCCATAAATTACCTTGACGCTGATAAATGTCTTTGGCAAAATTCAATTGTGTTTTTAAAGTTTCTAATGCTTTTTGTGATGCATATACCGATTGTCTCATCACTGCATCATCTAACTTTAATAGTAATTGACCTTGTTTTACTTGATCTCCTTTCTTTACATAAATGGCTTTAACTTGGCCAGGACCCATTCTTGGAGACACATAAGATACATTGTCTGAACTAATACTTCCTTGCAAGTCTATATAGTGTGCAAATGGTTGGTTAGTGATATTGGTTAATCCAACCAACTTTGCAGTGGATGAACTGGTATTGCTCGTGTCTAATTTGGCAATCTCAGCATCTAAAGCAGCTATCTTTGAAGTAATAGAAGCTTGTTCGGTTTTTAATTTTTCTAAAGCAACTTTTTTATCCGCTAAAGTGTTGCCATTCTTTTCATTACCACCACAACTCGCAAAAACGAATGCAGTTGTTGTAATAAATAGGATTTTTTTTATTGTAAGCATAATGCTGGTTTTTATGGTTGATATTTTATAATTTACCGATTGCGTTTAAATAATCTACTTTGGCAATAATGGCATCGAACAGTGCGCTGATGTAGTTGCCTTGTGCGGTTTTAAGATCGGTGTCTGCAGCGTTTGTTTCAGTATTCGATCCTGATCCAATCTCATATTTCTTTTTAGTTTGACCGTACACTCTTTCGGCTAAATCCATATTATTTTTTTGAGATACCATTACGGAAATTGCTGTATTATATTTAATTCTTGCTTGTTCAGCAGAGACATCAATATTGATTTTTAAATTTTCCAATTGATTGTTTGTTTGCTCTAATTCAATCTTTGCTTTTTTAACTCTGGCATCTTTTGCGAATCCGCTAAAAATGGGTACAGAAATATTTACCCCAATATTGGATGAAGTAAACCAATCTCCTTTATTAAAGAAATCGAATTGGTTTCGTTGTGCAATTTTATTAAAATTAGCACCTAAAGCAACAGTTGGTAAATAACTCAATTGATAACGCTTTACATTATAGGTATTTAGTTGTTTCGCATAACTGAGGTACTGAAAATCTTTTCTGTCCTCGTATTTATAAGGAGCGTCTACCGGAATTTCTTCTTTCACTTTGTTGTAATCTAAGGTTTCCGTTAGCACCAATGTGTCTTTTGCTGGCATCCCGATCAATGTTTTCAAACCCAAATAGCCCATGGCAATATTATTTAACACCTTTATTTTTTCAGTTCTCAAATTGGTCAATTGAACCGCAATTTTATCGATATCAATTCTTTCTGCAAATCCATTTTTATACAAAGCCTTAATATCACTATCTAATTTTTCTAATCTGCTAATATTAGCATCCAATATATCAATGGCCGTTTTGCCTGCTACAAGTTGATAATAGATCTTATGAATATTGGCTTTGATGGCCATTTCTGTTACTTCCACTGCGCTGGTTTGAAAATCGATGGAAGCTTTACGCGCTTGAAGTCCAACAAATACTTGTCCGTCGAACAATAACTGTTGTAATGAAACTCCAGCACTAGCGCTCCATTTGGTTCCAAACTGTGCTTGTATAAAGCCAAAATCACCTGGCATTTTAATTGGATTACCATTGCCATCTTTCACTCCTTCATTTACCAAAACCTGGTAGGTTGCTGGAGAAATAAAATTGGGAAGTGTTGTAACTGCTACATTAGGGAAATGCTGTGAACCAATGCCTCCGGTTATTGTAGGAAAAGCAGCTGCGGTGATTTCTCTGTTGGTTTGAATTTGTGCCTTGATATTCAATAAGGCATTCTTTACCTGTACATTGTTTTTATTGGCAAATTCAACTGCTTGTTGAACGTTAAAATCATAACGCTTGTTTACAGTTTGTGTATAGCCAGTACTGATAATGAAAACCAAACTGAGCAAGCCGATTCCTTTTCTGATTATGCTCATATACTGATTGATTTTTGTCTTTGTTTTTTGTATTTGATGAGTTGTTTTTGTCCTTTTGTTGTACATATTCCATGTAAAAAGTGCTCCATCATATGGGTTTCAATTTGGAATACAGTGTATTTATTAGATGGGAATAATTCTGGGTTGAATGCAATGAAAAT
>JANOZT010000080.1:0-28247 GCA_031429515.1 Sphingobacteriia bacterium | reverse complement strand
GATTGGATCAATCAATATCCATCAACAAATATTTTACAACCAGATTCAAATTTCAAAAAAGATTATGCCGATTTAAAAGGATTTGATGAAGGCATTATTAAAAGTTCCTTGGAAAAAAGAGATTCCCGTTCTTGGCAATTTAAATCATGGGTAATTGGTATCAACTTAAATGGAATGGCAAAAGCATATGATTGGAATTATTTAGTTAAAAAAACTTTGATCAATGATGCGATTATGGAATCGCCAATTATCATTACAGTTGAAGCCAATCAACAATCTTTTTATGCTTTCTCCAGTTTAGTGAATGGCGAAATATTGCAATTCAGTAAAACAGCAGAAGCAGATAAGATAATCGACTTACAAACAAATTCTATCTGGACCAGAAGCGGTAAATCTGTTGAGGGTCCTTTAAAAGGTACTCAATTAAAAAGTATTCAGGTTTATCAAGAGTTTTGGCATTCCTGGCAATATTTTCATCCCAAGACGGGCATTTATCCCAAATAAATATTATTTTTATTCTGTTTGTAACCTCTCATTTATTAACCCCCTGAGAGGATCCTTTAATTGTTTGCTCTTCGGACAAATTTTTGAGCATGTTAGTCAAAACATTTGGCAGCGCCGTTTTAGGCGTTGATGCCATTACCATTACCATTGAAGTAAATGTAAGTATGGGCCAAGGATATTCGATTGTAGGATTACCCGACAGTGCCATTAGAGAAAGTTTACAAAGAACAGAAAGCGCCATTAAAACCAATGGTTTTCATATGCCCAGAACCAAAGTAGTGGTAAACCTAGCACCTGCCGATATTAAAAAATCGGGTTCAGCTTTGGATTTACCGATTGCATTAGGCGTTCTTGGTGCCAGTGAACAATTAGAAAATCCGCATCGATTGAGTGATTATGTAATTATGGGAGAATTAGGATTAGACGGTTCTGTACAAGCCATTAAAGGCGTATTGCCCATTGCCATTCAAGCAAGAAAAGAGGGATTCAAAGGATTGATAGTTCCAAAAGCCAATGTAAAAGAAGCTGCAATGGTGAATCAGTTATTGGTGTATGGTGTTAATAATTTAAAAGAAGTTGTACAATTTTTTGAAGTAGCCGATTCCTTAACACCACAAGTGGTGAATACAAGAGATGATTTTTTTAATTCAGAGGGTCAATTCAATGTTGATTTCGCAGATGTAAAGGGTCAGGAAAATATCAAGCGTGCTTTAGAAATTGCTGCTGCTGGTGCACACAATGCTATTTTAATCGGACCACCAGGTGCAGGCAAAACCATGCTTGCAAAAAGATTGCCCACTATTCTACCTCCATTGAGTTTATTAGAAGCATTGGAAACCACCAAAATTCATAGCGTTGCCGGAAAACTGCCGCTTAATAGTGCATTAATTAATCAAAGACCATTTCGCTCACCCCATCATACTATTTCTGATATCGCTTTGGTGGGTGGCGGAAGCAATCCTCAACCTGGAGAAATATCCTTATCGCATAACGGCGTTTTGTTCTTAGATGAATTACCTGAATTTAAAAGAACGGTATTAGAAGTAATGAGACAGCCCATGGAAGAAAGAAAAGTAAGTATTTCTAGAACAAGAACTGCTATTGATTTTCCAGCCAATTTTATGTTGGTTGCTTCTATGAACCCCTGCCCTTGTGGCTTTTACAATCATCCCGAAAAAGAATGTACTTGCGCTGGCGGGCTTGTTCAAAAATACTTGAATAAAGTATCAGGGCCTTTATTGGATAGGATCGATCTACATGTTGAAGTAACCCCCGTATTGTTTAATGCATTGAACAATCAACAAAAAGGAGAAAGCTCTGCTGTTATTCGTGAAAGAGTAATTGCCGCAAGAGCCATTCAATCAAAAAGATTTGAAAATGAAAAGGGCATTTACGCCAATGCACAAATGACTTCACAACAACTAAGAACAGTTTGTCATCTTTCAACTGTATCCAATAATTTATTACAAAAAGCCATGGACCGACTTAATTTAAGTGCGCGTGCATATGACCGCATATTAAAAGTGAGCAGAACCATTGCGGACTTATCTTCCAGCGAAGACATCCGACCCGAACATGTTGCCGAAGCCATTCAATACCGCAGCTTGGATAGAGAAGGTTGGGGAGGTTGATGCTCTAGAAAATTACAATTTCATTGGTTGCATTTTCCAATAAGTGAGTGAACGCCATACCCATTCAAATGGACCGAATCGGAAATAGCGCAACCAAATGCTGGAAAATATCAATTGAAAAACCCAAACGGCTGCTACAACATAATAGATCTGGTGGAAATATAATTTTCCATAATAACCTGCTCCATATCCATAGAAAAAGAAAGTGCAGATGATACTTTGCATTAAGTAATTAGTAAATGCCATTTGACCAACTGCAGATAAAGCCCTCATTAACCAAGGAGCAATTTTTAAACGATAGATCAACATGATCAAACTTGCATGGCCGATGGTAATGAATAATCTACGGAACTCAGAATAGGCATTAGGATTAGTCAACCATCGATCTACATATGCCGCTCTACTTGCAAAACTGACAAACTCTTGATTAAACAGAAAATAACCAAAAGGAATTCCAATACCATATCCGATCAGCATCCACATTGTATAGGTAGATGTGCTGAGTTGATTATTGAAAAAGCCCCATCCGAAAAGTGCCATCCCGATAAACATCATAGATAACATATCAAAAATGCCAAAATAGGCTTCCCACGCTTCGCCCTGTGCATTCTGTGGAATAAAGTATTTGAAAATAGTAGTATAGCCTGAATGCATTTTCCGCATTCTTTCATTTGTCATTGCAGTATCTGGCTTTTCGTTTTTGGCCATTTGTTGCCAAGTAGCAATTGCAGCTTGTTGTTCTTCGCTTAGTTTTTTCTTTTCTTTCTTAGCTGTTATCGCTTCGAGATAGTTGGTCCTTTTTTCTCTTGTTTCGGAATACCTCCATGCGTTTTGTATCATCGCACAGGCAATTAAAGAAAGCCCAATGATCAATAACCATTTGGGGCCAGTTTTACGAAAAGCAAAAAGTATCATTCCAAATAAACCATAAAAAAATAAAATATCCCCAAACCATAAAATCACGAATGCATTGATCACTCCAAAAAATACCAACCAAAGTAATCGACGATAATAATATATTGCTACCGAAGGTTGACCTGGTACTTGTTTTTTATTCGTCATGAATAATACCATACCAGCACCAAATAACATAGAGAATAAACCACGCATTGTCCCTTCAAAAAAAACTAGTACTCCTTTAAATGTTAGATAATCATATCCCGATCTTGGGCCACTAAAAATATTGTACCAAAAATCCCAGTTCATTCCAAAGCCTGGAATATTCATCATTAATATGCCTAATAAAGCAAAGCCTCTTATAGCATCGATGCTTTTGATGCGATCCGCAACTGATACCGGTGCCGGACCTATTTGAGCGCTTGCTGAAATTTCAGAAGAAGTATGTTGATCCATGCGAATAATTTTAATTTTGTAAAATTGATTGGTTGTAGTTTTTTGCTTACAACTTATTGGTCGTTTTTTGTTGATACACTAAATTGGATAAACCCCATTCTAAAGGCCCCATTTTATAATATCTCAGCCAAAATACAGAGAACACAATTTGTACTAAAGCAATTTCTGCTGCAGCCGCATACAATTCCCATTGTTCAAACATTCCATAGTAACCAAGTCCGTAGCCATAGAACCAAATAGCAGCAATAATTACTTGTATCATATAATTGGTCAATGCCATTTTACCCACCGCAGAAAAAATGTCCATTAACCAACTCATCGTATTCAATCGTAACAACCAGATGAGCAATGAAGCATAGCCTGTTGCCATTAAGATTTTCTCAAAAGGAAGCAACTGGTTATATGGAATAGCATATCCATTAATAAATTTTTCATAATCGGTTATCCGCAAAGTAGTAGTATGTATTCTGTAGAATGCCATTGCCACTCCAATTGCAATAAATACCAATGCCAACATTAAATAAGTAGAAGATGCAAATCGACGATGGAAAAATCCTATGGCCAATAATGCCATACCCAGCAACATAGCTGAAGCGTATTCCCATACTCCAATAGAATATAACCAATAAGATTCTTTGTATTGTACTTTATCTTTTACATAGTACCACATTTTTTTGTATCCTGATTGCATCGATTTCCGATCTTTTGCTACTTTGGAAGAATCGTATTTTAACGATTTTACCAAGCCCTCCCATTTAGCTTTTTCACCTGCTTGTTTGGAAGTTAAAGTATCTTTCTTTTTTGCGAGTGAGTCTGCTTTGATTTTTAGTGCAAGGATCGCTTTTTGACTTGCAGAATCTTTTTTAATATCATACCCTAATTTTTTTGAACGGGCTGCACTGTCTGCGGCTATTTTTTTCTCGATCGATTTTACTGCCACATAGGCTTTGTAATCGGATTGATCATCTGCATAGTACCAATAATTCTTTCCAGCATAAATCAAGCAACATAATATTGCCACAATGAATAAATTTTTAGCAGGAAGTTGTGCAAATGCAAATAATAAAATACCTACGATTCCGAAAGGGAATAAAAGATCATTGGGGAAAAGCAGGATCAACCCAACAAAAAGCCCTAAGATGATCAACCAAATTTGTTTGCGTATATGCGCATCCATTCCATCAATCGAAAGATTGCTTGCTTTTTTTTGAACCAACAAAAAAATACCAGCACCAAAACTCATGGCGAGTAGGGTCGACATTTTCCCTTCCAATAAGATGGAGACTGTGGTAAAAAGTTTGTAATTGCCTTTATGCGCATTAGCATAATAAAATGCCTGTAATTGATTGGTAAATCCTCCAAAATCCCAAATGGAAGTTATTAGCAATCCAAGAAGGGCAAAACCTGTGATTACAGACAATGAATAATTTCTGCCGGCATCAGTTTCGGAAACTGCTGACGGTGAAGCAGAGGGGTTTTGGTTCATTAAAAAGAGTTTGGTTAATGGCTGAATGACGAATAAATATAATAATTTATTGCAAAACTGTTATAGTAAACAGCTTAATAATCAAAAATACTTCAACAATACAGCGTAAAATGTAATTAATATTGCCCAGTATTCAACATCACCAATGTGCAAGCTTCGATAGCTTGAATGCCGTTTTTTGTAGCCATATCGGCTAATTCATCATTTTCTGTGCCTGGGTTAAAAATGATTCTTTTAGGATGTAAAGAAAGGATATAGGGGTAATACTCTTTTTGTAATGTAGGATTCAGGTACAGACTTATGGTATCCACTTCATTTTCGGCAGGATGACTAGTAATGATGGGAACTGCCCCAATCATTCCTGCGTTTTTGCCAATTGCTATTACTGGATGATGGTATTTTGTGAGTCTTTGAACCGCTAAAAAACTATAGCGTTCAGGGTTTTCAGAAGCACCTAATACAATGGTTTTTTTCATGAAGTTGGATTTGCTTCCATGTATTTTTTATGCGATCCATCGCAATATGGTTTATTAGCGGAATGCCCGCAGCCACAAAAAGAGGCTTTTTCTTTTATTTCAACAGTACCATCGGCCTTGGTTACAATGCATTTAGAAGCGATAACGATTGGCCCTGCAGCTTTAATTAAAATATCTGTTCCTGTAGTTGATTGTTCTTGTTCCATCCTGCAAAGATACACTATTGAATAGTCATTCTGATTCCTAAAAAACCCCTGATTCCCTGATTGGGCGCATACACATAATTGGGATCGAATGTTAATGCATATGGGTTATTGGCAGTTGGTAACACTTGCCCATTAGAATTGTATTGCACTTGTTTATCAAATGGATCATTGGTTCTAGCAATGATGAAAGGGTTATTTCTAGTTGGCAAAAAATTCAATAAATTTTTTATGCCAGCATACAATTCAAGTTGTTTTCCTGGATGAAAACTGAATTGAATATTTTGAATACTCCACCAGGGAGAAAATTCACTTCGTGGATCTAATGGACCTAAAACAGGCAATCGCATAGGGCCGTAGAAGTTACCCGTATAATCTATATCTACGTGAATACTCGATATTTTATAAGAGATCGCCCAAGTGCCACTTAATTTTTCAGTAAGTATTTGTTGTTGCTTTGTTTGTTGTTGATACAATCCAACATCCAAATAAGTTGCTCCAACTAAAAATTTCAAATTGTGGTTAGTTGTCCAATCAATATTCAATGAAGCACCTTTACTAATTGCGTGGCCATCCAAGTTGGCATAAATAATTTGATTGGGATTGGTATCGTAATCACCTACAATTCTATTATTGAAATAAGTATAAAAAATAGTTGCATCTACATTGATCGAACTTCCATTGCTTCCATAAATTTTATGATTATAATTCATATTTATATTGAATGAGCGTTCAGGTTTTAAAGCTTCTTTTACAATGACAGTTCTTGCCCCTGTTAATGCAGCATGGTCTTCAGTAAATAAATTCACTACTCTAAAACCAGTACCCATATTCAATCTCAAGAAATTATTTTCGTTTATGCTATACTTATAGGCTAATCGAGGGGTTAAAATATTTCCATGTACTGAATGGTAATCGTATCGAATGCCCAATAAGATTTTGTGTTGGTCATTCCATTTAATTTCATCTTGTGCAAATACACCTGGTAAAGTAATTTGCTGAGGTGAATTGCCCAATTTTACCCGATCGATTGATCCAGATGCTGGAGTATTATCGTTATAATAAGTATATCGAATGGCAGCCCCCATTAACCAATCATGACTTCCCAAAGTTTTATCCCAGGTTAATTGAGCAAATGCAATTTTTTGTTTGGCGATAAAGGAAGTAGTACCATAACGACTGTCTTGATCATGTTGATTCAATGAAAAGGATAGCATGAGTTTCTCCTTGAATGGAAGTTGATAATTGCCTAAAATTTCCCAACGATTGGTATAAATACTTTCACCATAAATACTATCACCTCCTCTAAAATTTTGATTCCAACGCATATCTCCACCCCATCTGTTTTCGTTGTAAAATCGAGCAGCAATACTCAACAAACGATTCTCTTTTCTGGTAAAACTCCATTTTTGAAAAACCGAAACCCTTTTTTGCAAGGTAAGATCGGTAAATGAATCTCCATTTACATCCTTAGGGGTACCGTAGTTGAAATAATTGATTCCAGTTAATACAGATGCCTTTTTACCTACTTTCAATGTAAAACCAAGATCAGCATTTAACTCATTCCAAGTGGTAGTCATTACATCAAGAGAAATACCGGGTGAAGTATTGGGTTTTTTAGTGATTATATTGATCAACCCACCTACTGCTTCACTTCCATACAAGGAAGAAGCAGGTCCTTTAACTATTTCAATTCTTTCCACCAATGAATTGGGTATTCCAGACAAACCATACACAGTAGACAAACTACTTACAATAGGCATTCCATCTATAAGTACCATAGTATAGGGTCCTGGCAAACCGTTGATTCTAATATCTCCTGTATTACAAACATTGCAATTGATCTGAGGCCTCACTCCATTTACCAACTGTAATCCATCAAAAATACAAGAGGTTGGATTTTTTTTAAAAAATGCAGGATTATACAATTCAACAGGAACAGGACTTTCTAACCTTTTTACTTCTTTCATCGTACCGGTAACAACTACTTCCGATAAAATGGAGCTCATTGGTTTCAAATGGCCAATACTGTCTTGCTGCGCAGTTAATTTATTCGCCAAAACCAATACAAAAAAGAATATCCAATAAAAAGAAAGCCGCATTATTTTATTTGTTATACTAGTAAAAGTATAAAAGTTAGACTAACCTAACTAATTTTATTTGACAAATACCCTTATTTTTATGGTATGGCATCTAATACCGAAGAGAATTATTTAAAAGCCCTATTTCAGATTACGATAGAATCGGGCAATAAACAAGAGGCGGGAACGAATGAAATAGCGGCCCATTTAGGCGTAAAGCCAGCTACCGCCAATGATATGCTGAAAAAATTGAAGCTGAAAAAACTCATTCAATATGAAAAATATGGTAAGTCCAGTCTTACCAAAGCTGGAAAAAAAATTGCCATTGAAGTTGTTCGCAAGCATCGACTTTGGGAAACGTTCTTATTTGAAAAATTAGCTTTTAGTTGGGACGAAGTACATGAAGTAGCAGAACAATTGGAGCATATACAGAGTAAAAAGTTAATTGACAAACTGGATGCTTATTTACAATATCCTGCATTTGACCCACATGGAGATACCATTCCCAATGCCAAAGGAGAATTGACCATAACGATTAAGAAAACATTATTGGATGAAGTAGTTGGTCATCAATGCAAAATGATCGGTGTGAAAGACAATTCAGCTGCATTTTTACAGTACGTAAATAAACTCGGGCTTTCTATTAATCAAACTATCAAGATTGTTGCCAGACAAGCATTTGACGATTTGATAGAAATAGAAGTGAATAAAAAAATAAGCAGTGTAAGTCCCAAATTTGCAGAAAATATTATTGTAGAATGTAAGGAATGTATAAATAATTAATTTGAATCTGCATCTATATTGCTTAAGCTTTTCTTCATTCTGTAGATAACTTTTTCGTATTCAGATGCGTCAAAACCAGCTTTTCTTTTTTGTTGTATTGCTTTTTCTTCCCACTGTATAGCTTCTGTTGGATTACCTGTTTTGTACAAAAGTCGAGCATAGGTATCTATTGATTCAGGTGTTTCATAAAACTCCAACGATTTTCTAATATAGAGAACCGCTTTATTTAAATGTGCTGGATTATTACTATAAGTATATACTTTCCATGCTCCTTCATTTAATCCATTGGCAAAATATTGAGCCCTAGGTGAATTTGGAATTGTTTTTGTAAAAAACGTACCATTTTTATTCAAATTAGCTTCAACACGTTTTTTTATGCTGTCTGGCAATTGCTTAAAAAGCATTTCAGATTCAACAGCATTAAGTGTTTTCGTCATTTTTTTTACATTAATGGAATCTTCTTTTTTAATATCATCGGGCTGGATACTCATATAGTAACGATCGTAAAAACCAAATACGGTTCTTAAATAACTGGCCGTATCATTAACATTACTATAATAAGTAAGCATGGTTTCCATATTTGCTTTAAAACCATCTTCTGGCTTATCTGTATAAGTGCTTTGTCTAAAGTAAGCAACCTGATTTGCAAAACCAACGTTCTTGTCTGCAATTGCTTTATTGATACTTTTTGCTGCAATTCTATTATTAATTATTATCCTTTCTCTTAAACTCATACGGTACCACGCCATATTGTAATTATCGCGCTGCTTTGTAATAGTTAGGTATGCACTTGAACCAACCAATGGAGCCTGTTTGAGCACATATTGCATAAATGAAATAGACTCTAATGAATCGGTGGGGGCTTTACGCACAAGCTCATCAATTAATTCACCACCAGGCTCAAAACCAATTTGCATAATTTTATTGGTTAATTGCATGGAGGTTTCGAATGATGGTTTCTGCATCAAATACTTTTCCTTAGTGCGAGCAAATGTTTCAGTAGATTTTTTTTCAACCAATGCCCTTTGAATCAATTGTATATATGGAAATGAATTTGTATTACTAGAGTGCATTACTGATAATATATTCATAAACTCATCGGTAATAATCACTCCAAAATATTCTTTGGGAATTTCGTAAATATTATAAACAGGTTTTATTTCTTCAGGAATTGTTTTCAAATTAAGTACTACGCAATGACTATCAATGCTTGCTTTCGCAGCGCGAAGTCCCGTATTGGCTACATCATTGCATTGGAAACATTTTTCCGATTGTATTTGCAAAAAAAGCATCTTTTTTGCATTTGTGGCTTTTTGCAATGCCTCTGTTATTTCAAGTGATCTGTTTGGAATGGGTTGTGCTTTTAGTTGCCAACTGCTAGAAATTATGAAAAGTGCTGTTACTAAACTTGGCAATAAGGAAGTATTTCTCATACTTGGATTTTATCCATCTAAGATAAATCAATAATCAATTTCCAAACGCAATTTTTCTTTTAATTCTTTGATCAAAGGATATTGTTCTGCGATTCTTTCAAATTTTTGTTTGCTGTTTAAACGCATGTATAATGGAATATCTTCTTTTTCTCCAAGATCTACCAAAATGTCAAAATCGATTAGGCGATTATTGAATAAAAGATGCAATTGCTCTTTCAAATCCAGTTTTTCTTGTTCTACAAATTTTTGAGCAGTGATGGCAGACACATGTACAGTGAAATGAATATCAGAATCGATACTTAAATCTGCAATTTTAAAAGTTCCTGCTGCAGAATGTTTCAATTGCTTTTCTAAATCGATGGTGTAATTTTCCCAGAATTGCTTCAAAGCTTCAATCGTTAAAATGGAAGCTTCTTTTACTTCCTGTATATCATACTTTGCTCCCGCTTTTTCTCTGAGTGCATCCAATAAATTCTTTTTTCCTCCATTGGCAGCAATGGGTATTGTGGAAGGAGGTATATCAGTTCCCTGTATGGCTGGTTGGGAAATATTGGGTGCTTTATCAATATATAATTTCGGAGAATTAGATGCGGTGGAAACACTAGCTGAACTAGATACAACAGACGAACTTGGAATGGAACCCGCCCCCAATGGCTGAATAGCTTTTGTTTTAAATGCTATAGGTCCATCAAGTCGTTTTTTTTTAATTACAGTTCCCTTATCACTTGCCATATCGATGGCTTGTTGCAGAAAATTTAATTTGATCAGAGCTAGTTCAACATGCAAGCGTTTATTTCTGGCCATTTTAAAATTGATCTCTGTCTCATTTAAAATATTCAAAGCGCTTACCAAATAAGAGAGACTTGTTTTTTCAGCCACTGCAATATATTTCGACTGCATTCCTTCTACTACTTCTAATAAGCTTGCAGATTTAACATCTTTGCACACCAATAAATTTCTGATAAACTCAGCGAATCCGTTCAAAACCAAATCTCCTTCAAAACCTTTTCTATTAATGGAATCATACAATAACATGGCCCCAGCCAAATCTTGTTCTTGCATAGAAGCTAATAATTTGAAAAAATAATCTTCATCTAAAATATTTAGATGCTCAAGGGTATTCTGATAAGTTACTTCCCCATTGGTAAAGCTGACAATTTTATCTAGAATACTCAAAGAGTCTCGCATGCAGCCTTCGCTTTTTTGAGCAATTACTTGCAATGCTGCTTTTTCTGCTTTGATATGTTCCTTATCAACAATCTCTTGTAAATGTTCAACCGTATCATTATTGGTAATTCTTTTGAAGTCGAATATTTGACACCTACTTAGTATTGTTGGAATAATTTTATGCTTCTCCGTTGTGGCTAAAATAAAAATAGCATGTGCAGGTGGCTCTTCCAATGTTTTTAAGAATGCATTGAATGCACTTGAACTGAGCATGTGTACCTCATCTACAATATATACTTTGTATTTTCCTGCTTGAGGTGCAAAACGAACCTGCTCTACCAAAACACGAATATCATCTACTGAATTATTACTGGCTGCATCCAATTCATGAATATTCATGGATGTGCCAGCATCGAATGAAACACAACTATTACAAACATTGCATGCTTCTCCCTCTGGAGTTTGATTGGTACAATTGATGGTTTTAGCTAAAATTCTAGCACAGGTAGTTTTACCTACTCCTCTTGGACCACAAAATAAAAAAGCATGTGCCAGTTGATTATTTTTGATGGCATTCTTTAGAGTGGTAGTAATATGTTGCTGACCCACAACAGTATTAAAGTTCTGGGGGCGGTATTTACGAGCTGAAACAATGAAATTATCCATAAAAGGGTTGCAATATAGCTTATTTATAATCCATCACGGGGTGCCTTTCGAACAAATATTTATCCTCAAATATAAATCGATAGGTGACCATTCTCCTGCTTTGTTTTCCACCAAGACTTTTATAAATATTCACCATTTTAGGATTCCAATCACCAGCCCATCCCATTTCATATTGATCATACCATCCCTTTCCTTGAATGGCTAAACTGCAAGCATTTATAATATAACTATCTACTCCCAATGCCTGGTATTTAGGCACAACCCCAAATGCCAATCCTGTTAGTCGTTTATTGATCCCTCTGAATTTCATCCAGAGTAGTCTCAGCTTTTCTATCCATCCAAATTTTCCATTGAAATATTTGAAATATTGATTGATATCAGGAATATTAATAAACATGGCAATTGGCTCTCCTTTATAGTATGCAAACCAAACCGCCTTTGCATCCATAATGGGTTTCATTTTATTGAACAATTTCAGTACTTGCTCTTGGGTGATTTCTTTTGCTTCACCATGTTGAGCCCATGCCGCATTATAGACAGTAGCAAAATCTCCAGCATATTTGCTCAAATCTTTTATTTGGATATGTTTGGCTTCGTATCCTGGTTTTGAATTGAACTTAGCATATCGCTCTGGAAATCTTTCGGGCAAAGGATCATCCACATTCATGTAATAATAATACTGATTGTAATAATTCTTAAATCCATACTGATCAAATAGTGTTTGATAATAAGTAGGATTAAAAGACATCCCATACATGGGTTCACTATTAAAACCTTCTACCATCAACCCCCACCATTTATCTCTATCTCCAAAATTAATGGGGCCGTCCATTGCTTCCATCCCCATTTCTTGTAACCATTTTTTTGCAGTATCAAATAATAAATTAGCTGTTGCTTGGTCATCAATACAATCAAAAAAACCTATTCCGCCTGTCTTAAATTCGGTGCCTTTATTAATGTATTTATCATTGGTGAAAGCCGCAATTCTTCCCACTAAAACACCATCATCTGTTGTAGCTATCCATCTTTTTGCTGTGCCGTATTTAAAGTTTTTATTTTTTTGAGGATCAAAAACATCATTCACTTCATTATCCAATGCTCTTATATACGCTGGATTATGGGCGTTCATCAATGCATTCACTTCTAAAAAATCACCCGCCAAAGTAGCGCCAAGCACTTCAATAATCTGCATACTTTATATTTATAGTTTAAATAATTTATTGGTCATTTTGGCATCATGCCCGTAAATATCTTTTCTAAAATTCAAGAGGCCGTCTTTATCTACCCATGCAGTAAAATATACTAAGTAAACAGGAACTGTTTGCTTTAATGTTACCCATTTTTCTTTTGCCAAATGCATTGCACTATCAATTTTCGTACTTGTCCAAGAAAGGGAGTCTTCTCTTAACAAATATTGCGCAAATTTTTTCGGATCAGCTAATCTAATACAACCATGACTTAAGCCCCTGCCTGATTGTTGAAATAAATTTCGGTTAGGTGTGTCATGTAAATAAATACTATAGCTATTAGGGAAAAGAAATTTTACCAACCCCAATGAATTGGAAGGGCCTGGCTTTTGCCTAACAATTGGAAGCGAACCATTGTATCCAGTAACTTCCATATTGTGTGTGCTAATATAGTTGCGATTTTTTTGCATAGCAGGCAAAATTTCCTTTCGAACAATACTTTCTGGAACATTCCAATAAGGGCTAAATACAATGTATTTTAAGTTTCCGGAAAATATCACTGTATTATTGGCTGCAGAACCTACAATTACACGCATTTCAAAAACCTGTTTGCCACTATCCATTACGTGCATTTTATATTCAGGAATATTCACTAAAATAAAATTTCTTTCCTGTTGAGGAGGCATCCACCTAATTCTTTCTAAATTAACCAAAATCTGTTGCACTCTTTTTTTCAATGGAATATTCAATTCAGTAATTAGTTGATTACCAATAGAACCATCTACTGTTAGTCCATGTCTTTTCTGAAAAAGTTTTATAGAACGCAATAGGATTGTATCATATACGAAACTGCTGTCTAACAGAATATTAGATTGTAATAAATTTAGTCTGTGCTTAATTTGAACAATAATATTGGAAGAGTCCCCTTGTTTAATTGGCTTTTTTATTAAAGCAATCGTATCGTGACTTTCTTTTTTCTCTAGGTTGATCGATTCTATTAACACTTTTTCAAGCCGATTATACTGAGCACTCATGGGCGCATAAGCAGCAGGGTCTTTAGCCTTACTACTAATAACGGTATCTAATAAAGCAGAAATATTCATTTTTTTTCTTGGAATAAACCATCCCAATTCAGCTGCATCAATATCAGCACCCTTATATACTTTTGCAGCGTATTTAAAGAACTGACCTGTTAATAACAATTCAGTTCTTTGTATGACAGCATTTGTTTTTTCAGGAATAAATTTTATGCCATTTAATGAATCGTATAAATGATTGAGTAAAGGATTATAAATACTACTATCTCCTAAGTCGGTAATTAAATTATTTTGAAGATTGAAAAAATTATGCGCTTGTTCTGAAAGTCCGGTAGAATCAAACCACGCAAATTCGAAATTACGTGGTGAATAAAAATTATTATACTGCTCTTTAAAGACAGTTAAGTCTGGATGTACCGCTAAAAAATCCAACACATCAGTGCTATCAAAAAAAATTGCATTAAAAGAATTAACTGGTGTAATACTCAAATCTCTAACAACTGGTCGTCTTTTCCCTCTAATTCCATCACAAGCATAAAAAAAGAAAGTAGCACACAAAATGATTGACAATAGTTTCCACGACATACAATGAAGTTACAAATTGTTTGGAATTATTTGTTTTGTAATAATACAGCAGCAACTAAACCGGCTGTTTCAGTTCTCAATCGATTGTTTCCTAAACTCACTGAAGTAAATCCAATATTAAAAGCTGAATCTATTTCTGATGGAGAGAAATCTCCTTCTGGCCCGATCAAAATAAGCTGTTGATTTTTTTGCTGCAAATTTGCCAACAATTTTTTATCCCCCATCTCGCAATGCGCAATTAGTTTTTGTCCATCAAATGGTCGCTTGATCAATTCAGTAAAATGGATGGGTTGATGTAAAATAGGCTTCCATACTTGTTTGCTCTGCAACATGGCAGACACAATGATATTCTCCCAACGATCTATTTTAAAATGGTGTTTTTCGGTTCTTTCAGTGAGTAATGGAAAAAAATGACTGATCCCAATTTCAGTGGCTTTTTCTAAAAACCATTCCATACGAGATGGATTTTTTACAAAAGAAATTGCAATACTTGTAACTGGATTGTTTGCTTGAACGATTGTTTTGTTAGCCAGCATTACAACAGTTTCCTTTTTATTAGCTGACAAAATAGTTGCATCATAACGATTGCCTATCCCATCTGTTAGAACAATCATAGCCCCCTCTTTCATTCTCAAAACCTGAACACAATGTTTGGCAGTTTCCGCAGAAAGCGTAAAATGCCCTGGCAGAATGGGTAAAGAAGGTTCAAAAAAATAAGGAACAGACATGTATTGTAAATGCTTTTCTAATTTAATACCATCACCATCACTCCTTCGGTGGCTGATTTTCTTTTTGGAAGATACAAATCTCTTCCATTAAAATATAGGTGAATTGGCGAAGTATTTTGAGTATCCAACAATAAGTCTATTCCATTCATGAAGGGCACTGCATTAAAATTGGGTACCAGTTTTCCGCTTGATAGCCGATCTCCGTCATCAAAAATAAATTGAGCAATACCTGTTTTAGATGCGGGCGAGATAATTGAACTGCTTAGATTAAATGAGTTGATGGTTAAAGAGTCTCTCCCATTCACAACTGCTCCATTACTGGTAAAAATCGCTAATACAGATTGCCGATCATCGGCAGGCAATACATTAAGTAATAATGCTGTCATGCCTGTTTTTGGCAAGGCTCTCAAATAAACCAGTCGATTGGATTGAACAAAGGGTTCGTAATAATAATACACTGTTCTTTGCCCGCCTGTTGGTTTTAAAACAAATTCATACCCAATGGAAGGATCTGCTATGAATGGACCCCAACTTCCTAATGAATCAGCAACAAATTGAATATCTGGTGTTTCTTTTTTTCGGTTTCCATTCTTTAAATCGAATGCAAATACATCAATCGATGCACCAGCCAAAGGAGTATTTTCACCCATTAAACATGCTTTACCAGCAATGACTGGTTTTTTTTCTTTTTTATGTTGAATGGATGGTTGGTTTCCGTTGTTAAAGAAAGCATAGATGTTGATGAATGAAGCTTCGCTTGTAGCAACTTGATAATGGTCGTTTCCTGATTGTTGAATATTAACCGCATCGGGAATTGCGCCACCTTTGGCCACTTTGTCGTCTGTAGAATAAATATTCATGGTAGGCACTTCTCCGCGCTTACCAGCTGGCTTCGTATTTTTCCCGCTACCAACATGCACATAATGGGCAACATGCAATGCACGCATAGAGTCATTTAAATAACTATACCCGATTCCACCACCAGCGGAATGGCCAACAAGGTTTACTTTTTCGGCACCAGATTTTTTTAGAACTATTTGAATGAAAGAATCCAATTGCGCATTGGTATTGCCTCTTGCACCAATACTATTCCAATCAAAAACAAATAATTGATCAGGGCAATAACCATTGGAAAGGAATCGCTGAAATTGAGTAGCGTATGTATCTCCACTACCTAAAAAACCATGTACAAAAACAATGGGTGTTTTAGAAGGATCACATTTTTGAGAAAATAAAAAAACAGAAATAATCCATCCAACAAAAAACAAGAATATTTTTTTCATACTTCTAGAAATTTAACTAAATGGCGCATCTTGATCAATTCCTTCATCAAATTCTCCTCCATTCATTTTACTCCCTTTTTGTATAAAAAATTTAGGGCCATCTCCTGCACCTGCATTTCCACCTGTTGGGAGGTTAGGTGTAATCGGTCTCCAATTAGATCCGCTATTGTTATCGTTGTTATCATACTCTTCAAATCGTTGTATAGATAAATTAGCTCTCAGTTTGATGGTTTCCAATGAACCGTTTCTATGTTTTGCAATTCTAATATGTGTTTCTCCAGCAGTGCTTTCACCATTTTCGTTACTCATATTTTCGTAATATTCAGGGCGATAAATAAACATGACCATATCTGCATCCTGTTCAATTGCTCCAGATTCACGAAGGTCACTCAACTGAGGCATTTTACTTTCCTTTCTGGTTTCTACTGCTCTACTCAACTGACTCAAAGCAATGATTGGAACACTTAATTCCTTTGCCAATGCTTTTAGATTTCTAGAAATATTACTGATCTCTTGTTCGCGATTGCCACCCTTATCGTTACTGCCACTCATCAATTGCAAATAATCAATAATGATTACACCTACATGATGTTTGTTTACCAATCTTCTGGCCTTTGCCCTGAATTCAAAAATATTTAAAGCTGCTGTATCATCAATATAGATGGGCGCAGATTCTAATTTTTTGATACCCTTGGTATGTAA
This sequence comes from Sphingobacteriia bacterium, assembly GCA_031429515.1. Taxonomy (GTDB): domain Bacteria; phylum Bacteroidota; class Bacteroidia; order Chitinophagales; family Chitinophagaceae; genus Sediminibacterium. The sequence goes on along the minus strand of JANOZT010000080.1, from coordinate 10,942 downwards.
TTGTTGGTATTCATGGTCCTCTAATTTACCTCTGCTAATTTTTTCCATTGCAATTTCACTCTCAGCACTTAAAATTCTTTGTACCAATTGTGCTGCACTCATTTCTAATGAAAAGAACCCAACGCCAACTGGTTTGGTAGGATGCAAAGCTGCATTCCTTGCAAGGTTTAATGCAAAAGCTGTTTTACCTACTGAAGGTCTTGCTGCAAGAATAATTAAATCGGTGGGCTGCCATCCATAGGTAATTCTATCAATGGTTGCAAAACCACTTGGCACACCAGAAATTTCTTCTGTTTTTGTTCTGAGTTCATCTATGCGATTAATGGTTTTGACCATTACATTGCCAATATCCTCAAAATTCTTTTTTAAATAATTGTTGGTGATGTTGAACATGAGCGTTTCACTATGATCCAACAAATCGAAAACATCGGTGCTGTCTTCGTATGCATCGCCGATAATTTCACCACTGATTCTAATTAATTCTCTTTGGATAAATTTCTGCAAAACAATACGCGCATGTGCATCGATATTGGCAGTTGAAACAACAGAGTTAGTGAGTTTAGTAACAAAATAAGGGCCGCCAACCATGTCTAGCTTTTCTTGGCTTTTTAATTCTTCCACCACCGTAAGAATATCGATGGGCACACTTTTTTGCTGCAAAGATTGCATGGCTTCGAAAATATATTTATGTGCATCCACATAAAAACATTCTGGCTTGATGATTTCCGAAACAGTATCGAATGCGCTTTTCTCAAGCATAATGGCGCCTAAAACCGCTTCTTCTAATTCTTTGGCTTGAGGGGGAACTTTACCATAAACCATGGTACTCAAATCAACAGAAGGTTTTCTTCTTTTTCTATCTTTATTTAAACTCGTAATATCCATAAGGTGGCAAATGCTTTGGGTTAGTAAAGAAACACTTCATTCAAACGAATTAATTCTATGTTACCAAATTGTTTCTTGCTCAATGAAGGGGAGCGAATATAATGGGAAGTATTTGGTAGCCAAAATAAATGATTCATCTATATTATTCCACAGGCTATACCATGCTTATTAACAGCCAAAAACCACCTATCCACACAAATTACTAAGCTTATCCCCTATTTTCAAAAGTTTTACGCTTTTATTTGGAGAAATTAACAAAGTCATGTGCAGAAAGAAATTTCGAAGAACACGGAGTCATTCGGAGGAAATTACGTAATTAAGTTTGGGTGCTTTCACGGTTTTAGGGCAAAAATTGCTTTGTTTGAAACAATTTTGGCATGGTATTATTTAGTAGAATTTTCGAAGAGAATCCAACAATCCCCACACCTCTCTGCCCAAAAATGAAGGCATTGGTAATTCTAATGGAATTTTTATTTTCTATCCTTCATTTTTGAAAGGTTCGGATTGGAATTAATGCATCATATAATTCAAAAATCTAAACAGATTTTACATTCTACCTGGCTCAATCCACTTGTTCTAAAATAAAAATATCCTCTACTTTCCGTTTAAAAATCTGCGCGATTTTTAATACCAAAATAGCTGAAGGAACGTATTTAGCAGTTTCTAGAGCAAAAATGGTTTGTAGGGAAACAAACCTTAAATTTGCCCATTTCAAAGTAGCAGCAAGTATGACAATTAGTTACAATTGGTTATCTGAATATTTACCCGAAGCGATCGATCCGGTTCAATTATCTAAAATTCTAACCTCCATAGGATTGGAAGTAGAGAGTTTGGAACAATACGAAAAAATCAAGGGCGGCTTAAAAGGATTAGTAATTGGCGAAGTGATCGAATGCCAGCCTCACCCAAACGCCGATAAACTATCGTTAACAAAAGTAAATACTGGAACAGATCAATTATTGAATATTGTTTGTGGTGCCCCTAATGTTGCAAAAGGCCAGAAAGTAGTCGTAGCAACGGTTGGCACGACCATTTATCCGATCAATGGAGAGCCACTGACCATGAAACTCGCTAAAATCCGTGGTGAAGAAAGCCAAGGAATGATCTGTGCAGAAGACGAAATAGGCATTGGAACTAGTCATGATGGCATCATTATTCTTCAAGCAACTGCAATATCGGGCACTCCAGCTGCAGATTATTTTAATCCATATTCCGATTGGATCTATGAAATTGGATTAACGCCCAACCGAATGGACGCGATGAGCCATATGGGGGTTGCTAAAGATGTTTGTGCGTATTTAACCCACCATCAGAAAGAGACAAGGGTAAAATCTCCTTTCAACAATAGTTTTAAACCCGACAACAATAATCTTCCAATAAAAGTGAGTGTTGAAAATAGTATTGATTGTCCTCGCTATTCGGGGCTTACCTTAAGTGGAGTAACTGTAAAGCCTTCACCAGAATGGCTGGTAAATAAACTCACAGCAATAGGTGTAAGAAGCATCAATAATATTGTAGACATCACGAATTATATTTTACATGAAACTGGTCAACCCTTGCATGCGTTTGATGCCGCTGCTATTACTGGCAATGAAATCATTGTAAAAAATTGTCCGGATCAAACCATTTTTACCACACTAGACGATAAAGAAAGAAAGCTGAATGCATCCGACCTAATGATTTGTAATGCATCAGAAGGCATGTGTATAGCTGGCGTTTTTGGAGGAACAAAAAGCGGCGTAAATACAAATACGAAAGCCATTTTTTTAGAGAGTGCTTGTTTCCATTCAACCACTATCCGTAAAACATCTATTCGTCATGGTTTAAGAACCGATGCAGCAACCAGATTTGAAAAAGGAATTGATATTTCTAATACAGTGAATGTGCTGAAACGTGCTGCCCTCTTGATTAAAGAACTAGCAGGTGGAGAAATTAGTAGCGATATAATCGATATTTATCCTAACCCTGCACCAAGGGTAACTGTAACCATCAAAAATCATTATCTCAAAAAATTAAGTGGTAAAAATTATCACTCTGATAAAGTAAAAAGAATACTCACTGCATTAGGATTCGGCATTGTAAAAGAAGGAATGGATGAACTAATGGTAGAAGTTCCTTACAGCAAACCCGACATTAGTATTCCAGCAGATATAGTAGAAGAGATCTTACGAATTGATGGATTAGACAATGTAGAAATTCCTTCTTTAATTAGCATTAGCCCTGCTGTAGATGGTTTGGGTATCAAAGAAAATTTACGCGAAAAAATTGCTACATTTTTAATTGGCAAGGGATTTACAGAAATAATTACCAATTCAATTACCAATAGCAAATATTTTGATGAAGAAAGTAGTTTGCATTTGGTGAAAATGATGAATAATTTAAGCGCTGAATTGGATGTACTGAGACCCTCCATGTTAGAGAGCGGATTAGAAACCATTGCGTATAATTTAAACAGAAAAAATAATAATCTACAATTGTTTGAGTTTGGGAAAACCTATCAAACAAAAGAAGACGGATTTGTAGAAGAAGAACATTTTTGTTTATTCGTATCCGGCAACAACCAAGAACAAGGATGGAGAAGCAAAAGCAGTCCGATGGATTTCTTTTCGATGAAAGGCTTGGCTACAGCTATTCTTCAATATTGTGGTTTATCGAATATTCGTTTTGAATTGTTAGAAAATGAATCATCCATCAATATTTATTCCGACAAACAATTATTGGGTCATATACTTGTTGTAGGCAATAAAAAATTAGCGGCATTCGATTTAAAGCAGCCAGTTTATATGCTCGATTTCACGTTCAAAAAAATAATGAGTGCCGTTCAAAAAAAGCAGATTGTTTACAAAGAAGTAAATAAATATCCTGCTGTACAAAGAGACCTTGCATTGGTAGTAGATAAAGCAATTACCTATGGAGCTATTGAAAAGTCAATACAAACCATTAAATTGCCTAAACTTCAGCAAATGCAATTGTTCGACCTATTTGAAAGCGAGAAATTAGGAACCAACAAAAAGTCGATGGCAGTTAGTTTTACTTTTTGGGATGACGCCAAAACGCTTACTGATACTGAGATTGATGGCATGATGGGGAAATTGATTCAATGTTTTGAAAAGGAAATTCAGGCAGAAATCAGAAAATAATGACCGACATTAACCAACATATTAACCACCTGCACGAAAAATTGCAATTGCTCATAAGAGAATACAAGCAAGTGCAAAAAGTCAATAAAAAATTACAGAAGGAAATTGCCCTCTTACAAAGCAATCAATTGGCAAAAAATCAACAAGTTGAGCAATTAGAACAAAAAGTTACTGCCGTTCAAATTACAGGTGGCCATTGGGATGATTCACAAAAACAAGCATTACAGAAAAAAATAGATACATATCTGAAAGAAATAGACAAATGCCTGGCATTGCTGCATGCCTAAACATATGAATGAACTGATACCTGTAAATATTGTAATTGCCGATAGGAGTTATCGATTAAAAATTGAGCCAGCAGATGAGGAAATGGTCCGTAAAACGGCGGCACTGATCAATGAAAAAATCAATTCATTCAAAACTCAATTTGCAGGTAAAGACATGCAAGACTACATAGCCATGGTACTTTTATGGTTTGCCACTGAACAAAAAGAAACAGGCTCTCAACCGGTTCAATGGACCGACGCTGCCAATCAAATAGCCGAATTAGGCAACTTAATTGAAAAAGCCCTGATCGAGGGTAAGGATTGATGCCCTTTTTATAGAACTATCACAATTCTTGATCTCCTTCAACTTAAATCTGCAATCTTCTTGTTATCTTCGTAACGAATCATTACTTATTAGTATTAAATGAGATGTGATCAGACAAATAGGATTGTGAACAATTTAAACCCTTGCCAACACCATGGATCAAGCAATATTATTAATCATATCGGCAGCAGTAGCTCTAGTTATAGGAGTTGTAGCGGGTAGATTTATTTTCGCCAAAAACACCAAAAAACAGTTAGAAGACGCAGACAACCAGGCACAAAACATCTTAAAAGAAGCCGAATTAAGGGCCGAAACAGTAAAAAAAGAGAAGCAGTTAGAAGCCAAAGAGCGTTTTGTACAACTTAAAGCCGATCACGACAGAGAATTATTGGAGAAGAACCGTAAAATCGGAGAAACCGAAAATCGTGTTAAGCAGAAAGAAATCACCATTAACCAGAAAGAAGCTTCTATAGACAAGCAGGTTAAGGAAAATGAAGCTATTAAAGAGAACCTCAATCGTCAGATTGAAGTGGTGAATCTAAAACGCACCGAATTAGAGAAACACCAGGAAGAACATATCCGTAGATTGGAAAAAATTTCTGGACTAAGCGCCGATGACGCAAAATCTCAATTGATTGAAAGCCTTAAACAAGAAGCACATACCCAGGCGCTATCCTTACAGCAAGATATTATTGAAGATGCTAAACTGAAAGCCAATAAAGAAGCTCGTAAAATTGTTATTCAATCTATTCAAAGAACGGCAGCTGAAATTACTATTGAAAACACAGTAACTGTTTTCAATTTAGAAACCGATGAAATTAAGGGTCAGATTATTGGTAGAGAAGGCCGTAATATTCGTGCAATTGAAGCAGCCACTGGGGTTGATTTAATTGTAGATGACACTCCTGAAGCAATTATTTTATCATCTTTCGATCCGTTAAGAAGAGAAATAGCTCGTTTAAGCTTACAAAGACTGGTTTCAGATGGAAGAATTCATCCTGCACGTATTGAAGAAGTGGTTGAAAAAACCAAACGTCAATTAGAAGAGCAGGTGATGGAAATTGGAGAAAGGACCGTTATTGAAATGGGGATTCATGGATTACATAAAGAATTGATCAGAATAGTGGGTAAAATGCGTTTCAGGTCTTCTTACGGACAGAACTTGTTGATGCATAGCCGCGAAACAGCTAATTTATGCGGAATCATGGCTTCTGAACTAGGAATGAACCCAAAACTGGCCAAAAGAGCAGGATTATTGCATGATATTGGTAAGGTTCCAGATGAAGAAACTGAATTGAGCCATGCTTTGTTAGGCGCTAAATTGGCTGAAAAATATGGCGAAAACCCTGCAGTAGTGAATGCCATTGGTGCTCACCATGATGAAATGGAAATGTTATATGTGATCTCTCCTATCATTCAAGCTTGTGATGCTATTAGCGGGGCAAGACCAGGTGCAAGAAGGGAAATCATGCAACAATACCTCCAAAGGATCAAAGATCTAGAGAATCTTGCCTTAGCCTATCAAGGGGTAGAAAAAGCCTATGCAATTCAAGCTGGACGAGAATTAAGGGTAATTGTTGAAGCAGATAAAGTAACTGATTTGGACAGTGATAAACTGAGTTTTGAAATAGCACAAAAAATTCAGACAGAAATGACCTATCCAGGGCAGATCAAAGTAACCGTTATTAGAGAAAAAAGGGCAGTAAATGTGGCTAGGTAAAAAAAATCAGGAATGAGTTCACTCTTTTCTAATTTTTTCATTACCTTTGCCGTCCGCAAAAATTAAAAGTTATGGACGCAGCAGTTCAGTTTGTACACGATCAGTTAACTACTAAGAAAACTCATCCGAAGTTTAAAGCAGGTGATAATATTACCGTTAATTATAAAATTGTAGAGGGTGGTAAAGAACGTATCCAGAGTTTTCGTGGAGATGTTATTAAGCACCAAGGAACAGGCGCAACTGCCTCTTTCACTGTACGTAAAATCTCTGATGGAGTAGGTGTAGAACGTTTGTTCCCTATCCTTTCTCCAAACATCGATTCTATTTTATTGAATAAAGTAGGTAAAGTACGACGTGCTAAGTTGTTTTACCTACGTGAGCGTAGTGGTAAAAGTGCTCGTATTAAAGAGAAACGTTTCTAGTATTCAGTTATATCATTTTAAAGCGTCCCGATATCTTCAGGGCGCTTTTTTTATTGCATATTGCAGGTTTTAACAATATTTGTTTAAACGGCATCTGATTTATAGTAACTTTACCATCTTAAATTTATTGTTATGGGCAATCTTGGATTTCAAGAATTATTGATCATCGGAATAGTTGTGTTAGTTTTATTTGGTGGCAGAAAAATACCAGAATTCATGAGAGGCCTTGGTAAAGGTATTCGTGAGTTCAACGACGCCAAAAATAATGTGAAGAAAGAATTAGAAGATGGCATGAAAGAAAAAGACAATACTCCTGCTTAACATTTAAAGTAATCATAAACAAAGCCTTTGTTTCGGTTTAATTCAATCAAAGACTATCATAATGCATTGCAGAACGGCCAAACCACCTGTGTGGAGGCCGTTTGTTTTTATATAGATGCCATCAAAGCAAATGCCTCACTCAATGCCTTTATTGAAATATATGAGGCAGAAGCAATTGCAAAAGCACATTCATTAGATGCGCTTCGGAATTCAGGTTCATCTATCGAACCATTGCATGGAGTGATCGTTGGTTTGAAAGATGTGATTTGTTATAAAGACCACCCGATTACCGCAGCGTCTGCCATTCTCGAAAATTTTACTTCTATTTATAATGCTACCGCTACTCAAAAATTATTGGATGCTGGTGCTATTATTATAGGCAGACAAAATTGTGATGAATTTGCCATGGGTAGCAGTAACGAAAATTCTAGCTATGGTCCTGTAAAGAATGCCAAAGACCAAGAAAGGGTTTCTGGTGGATCATCTGGTGGTTCAGCAGTTGCCGTTCAGGCAGGTCTATGTATGATCAGCCTTGGAAGCGATACTGGCGGCTCTGTAAGACAGCCAGCAGATTTCTGTGGCATCATTGGTATTAAACCAACTTATGGAAGAATATCGCGTTATGGCTTGATCGCATATGCGTCTTCATTCGACCAGATTGGTATTTTTTCTAAAACAATCGAAGATGCAGCATTGGTGTTGGAAATGATTGCAGGTGAAGATGAATTCGATAGTACTGTTTCCAAAAAGCCAGTTGATCAATATGCTTCTTTATTGGAGGTTGATAAAAAATTCCGCATTGCTTATTTTAAGGAGGCTTTGGAACATCCTTCATTGGATAAAGACATTAAAGCGCAAACCAATACACTAATAGAGAAACTGAAGAACGAAGGCCATATAGTTGAATCGGTTGATTTTGAATTATTAGAATATGTAGTACCAACTTATTATGTTTTAACAACAGCAGAAGCATCTAGTAATTTATCGAGGTTTGATGGCGTAAAGTTTGGCCATAGAACAAAACAACAAGACATTGATCTTACTGCAATGTATAAAGCATCTCGTAGTGAAGGGTTTGGCGAAGAAGTAAAAAGAAGAATATTATTGGGCACATTTGTGTTGAGTGAAGGCTATTTTGATGCTTATTTTACCAAGGCCCAACAAGTTAGAAGACTATTGAAAAATAAAACCGATGAGATGTTTGCTCACTATGATGCAATCATCTCACCTACTGTTCCTTCTCCAGCTTTTAAAATTGGCGAGAAGTCAACTGATCCTATAGAAATGTTTCTAGCAGATATTTATACAGTCTATCCCAATTTGGTAGGGATCCCTGCCATTTCAATTCCACTATTTACACATCCGAATGGAATGCCTTTTGGGTTGCAAATTATGACCAAACATTTTGACGAAACTACCCTTTTGCAATTATCTAGTTACTTGCTCAATTTTAAATAATTGAACATGAGACTTGTATATCAACATACAAAAAAATCAATAAAAAAATTAGTTCAACAAGATTGCCATTTGTTGAGTAAATCTTTTTTGGTCCTGTTCATTTTTTATTCGCCAATCATTTCAGCACAAACAGATACTACAAAAGATAAATACGGTTTTAAATCTTTATTCAAGGGATCTTTTAATGCTTCTAAGCCCTATGTTTCTCAACTCAACCCCAGAGCGGTTTCATTTGTACAGGATTATATAAAAAAACAAGGAAAGGAATTAGAAAGAATGAAAGGATGGGGCAAACCATACTTTGATTTATACGATCAAATCCTTACCCAGTATGGAATTCCAAAGGAAATGAAATATTTGAGTGTAATAGAAAGTCATTTAAGTTCGGGTCTTGTTTCTTGGGCTGGAGCAGTGGGGCCTTGGCAAATAATGCCTTATGAAGCCACCAGATTTGGTTTGAGTTTACAACCAAAAGATGAGAGAACAGATTATTATAAGAGTACGGTTGTGGCTGCTAAATTGATGAAAGAGTTATATACCGAATTTCAGGATTGGTTGTTGGTAGTGGCCGCATATAATGGTGGAGCAGGAAGAGTGAGAGGATGTATTAGAAAAGCAAGCAGCAATAATTTTTGGGACTTACAATATTATCTTCCGGAAGAAACACGCAATCATGTAAAAAAATTTATAGGCACTCATTATATTATGGAAGGCCAGGGAGGATTTACTACCATGACATCTCAGGAAATAAAATTACAAAAAGCAAATACTCCTTTAGATGAAACGAGTTTAACGAAAGAGGCATTTGCAAATACAATCGTTATTGAAATTAGAGGGCGTTATAATTCATTGATCGTTGCCAATGGATTACTGATCAATATCCAACAATTCAATCAGTGGAATCCTGGATTCGACAAAACATTGGCTGAAGGAAAAAAATTCAATCTGCGAATTCCTACAGATAAAAAAGATTTATTTGAAGCGACGAAGCAGCAATTGCTCAACACATCAGTGCGAACATTATTGGAAGGAAACAATCCAATCAAATAACCGAGTTAGTTAACTACTTTATCGGCGCAACAACTACTTGCAAAAGCTTCTGGTTTGGCTTTAAACGCAAAACCCATTCCAAGAATATAGCCCATGGCTTCTCTTAGTGCGTCATTGCTTTTAAATTGTGGATTGGTATTAATATCGGCATGTACTTCCATTTCCACCTGATACTCGATAAATAGATTACATAATTCGTAAGCAATTTCAATGCTCTTCGCTACTTCTACCAACATCCTTTCTTTGATATGGTATTTCTGTTTTGTTTTTTCATTGTGGATGTACATGAATCCACCATTGTGTTCTCGCAGAAAAACAATAACAGTTGCAAACTCGGTATCAGCGCCTTTAACTTGGCTATCGGTACCGATACAAACTTTCAATTTTGTTCCTGCTGCTGCTTCTTTTTTGATGGCTTCTTCCACTGCATCTTTAATCGGAAGTACAATGTTTTCGCCATTGAATTTTCTCCAACGCATAAATAAGGGTTTTTGTAAGTTACTAATGAATTGTTCTTCTAAGATCAAAACGGTATGATCTTATTATTAACAGAAGTGGAAAAGCCCAAAAGCAGTAATATTGTCAGAAATTGAAAAATAGTACGGATATTGACTAAGAATCAAGTTTAGAAACATAAACCGATACAATGAAATTACTCCTTCAATACCTCAAACCTTATAAATGGTTGATCGCTTTGGCCTTATTATTAGCTGCCATTAACCAGTCTTTCTCTATGTTGGACCCCTTCTTTTTTGGAAAATTGCTCGACCAATACGGAATGCATCCATTAAATACTGGTTATTTCAATGAGAAGAAACAATTCATTGCAACAGGCGAAAGAACTGAATCGGAATTCATTTGGGGAGTGATGGGATTTTTAGGTATTCTGATCAGTGTAGCCATGATCTCTAGGATCGCCAAAGCATTCCAAGATTATTTCAGCAATGTAATTGTACAAAAATTTGGAGCAAAAATTTTTACAGATGGATTGCAACATTCTATGCAAATGCCCTATCAGGAATTTGAAGACCAGCGTAGTGGAGAAACGTTATCGATTTTATCGAAAGTAAGAACCGATACCGAAAAATTCATCATTGCATTTATCAATGTATTGTTTAGTATTTTGGTTGGTATCGTATTTATATCTGTGTACTCCTTCAAATTGCATTGGTCCATCATGCCGATTTATGCATCGGGAATTGTATTCTTATCATTGCTTACCAGTTTTCTGAGCAAGAAAATTAAAACAATTCAAAAAGTAATTGTAAAGGAAACCACTACTCTTGCTGGTACAACCACAGAAAGTTTGAGAAATATTGAATTGGTAAAAAGCTTGGGATTAACAGAACAAGAGA
>JANOZT010000079.1:0-1907 GCA_031429515.1 Sphingobacteriia bacterium | reverse complement strand
ACACTTCCGTCTTTATTACCAGCAATTAGTTTTCTACCACATGCAAGCGCTTCAATCAAAACAATTCCAAATCCTTCACCCTTGCTTGGCAAAACAAAAATGTCTGCTAATAAATAATGATCAATTAGCTCATGCTCTTGTACAAATCCTGTAAGTATTACTTTATCGGAAAGCCCTTGTTCGGTTATTAGTTGTGTAACTCTACTTAATTCTTGTGCATCTGCTTTTCCTGCAACAATATATTTCACAACTGATTGATTTTCGTTAAGCTCCTTTAGTACTTTAATTACTTGATCATACCCTTTGTATTGCTCTTCGGAAGAAAGCCTTGATACGGTAACTAGTATTTTTTCATTAGGTTGTATTCCATATCTGTGTAATAAATTAGCCGGTTTGGCAAAATCAGTTGGGTAAGCAAAAAAAGGATCTACGGCATTAGGTAAAATCTTGACTTTAATGGATTCAATTTCTGGATTTTTTTCCAACAAAGTAGTTTTGGTGAAATTACTGACTGCATAAATTGCATTTGCATTTTTTAAGAGCCAGGCTTTTCTACCTACCAATAGTTTCCATACTTCAATACCGTGCGCAAAAAGAATCAATTGCTTTGATGGATAAAATAGTTTGATCAAGTAAACCAACGGAGCCAGATTGATATGACCAATGAATATGGTTGAATATTTTCTCCCATTCCATATCATCGACATCAAACAGGCTAATTTATTCCCGTTGAATCCTTTAAACGATTGTTTGTTAAAATATTTTTCATTGGCTTCATCATCAGTATCTTCATCATATACGGAGTATGCATCCAATCCGCCTTCTTTATAAGAAGCCAATACATTTTTATTAAACTGTTCAATTCCTCCAGTTTTAGAAAATGCAGTTAAATAAATAAATGCAGTGTTGTTTACCAAGCTCTATTATTTTTAGGAGGCATTTGTGAGAGGCAATAACACCAGTACCTGCTCCAATGCGTTTTCCCCGTTTGTAGTTCGGATTTGAATTGTTGGGTTAATTCATTTTTATTAGTTGGCAATTGCGTATTTACCATCCATTGTTGAAAAGGAAAAGCAAATCCTTGTTTTGGTCTATTCCAAATTGCTTCTGGCAATACATCCTTAAAAGCTTTAATGAGTAATTGTTTCGGCCCACCATTGAATCTCAAAGAAGGATGAATTGAATGGCAGACTTGTATAAATTCTTTATCCAAAAAAGGAACCCTCACTTCTACAGAATGCCACATACTCATAAAATCGGTATCCTTCAATAATTGATTCTGCATATATAAGTTCGTTTCTGTAAAACTCACTTGTTCTTGTAAGTTTAACTGAGGCAGGAAGGAAGGCATTGGTACCTTATCGATTGTTACTTGAATGTCATTAACGCTAATTTGTAGAATTGCTGAAATTTGAACTGGTGTAAAAAATCCTCTATTAAATAAATATTGACCCCAAGCATTTTTTCTTTCTAAAAAACGAAATTTCCTTTTCTTATCGTCGTTGAATAACTCTGCTAAATGGAGTAAAAAAACAGGAATGAGCTTTGTTTTAGAGAGTAAGGCGGCTCGCTTAAAGGATGGATATCCACCTAATAGCTCATCAGCTCCTATTCCACTCAACACGGCTTTTAAGCCAGCTTCTTGTGCATATTTAGTAATGAAATAAGAGTTAATGCCATCATTACTAGGTTGATCCATGGCCAATAAAATATCATCAATTGAATCTTGAAAAATGGATTGATCAATGGTGAATGACTGATGTTTGGCACCAGTTTGTTGAATGATGATATCCTGGTATTTTTTCTCTGAGAAAGCAGACTCTGCAAAATCGATTGACAATGTATTTAAATGTGCTCCTGTAAATTCTTTTGCCAAAATAGTTAAAATACTAGAGTCTATTCCACCA
>JANOZT010000078.1:0-33808 GCA_031429515.1 Sphingobacteriia bacterium | reverse complement strand
TCAAACATTTACTTAAAGTGTGAGACTGGTAAAATAACAGGCCTCTTGGGCAGAAACGGCCAAGGTAAATCCTGCTTGATGCAAATCATTTATGGAACGTTAAAGTCAGAGAAGTCTATTCGCATTGACAATGTCTCATACTCAGAAGCATTTAAACGATCAGACCTCTTACTATATCTTCCTCAATTCAATTTCATTCCAAAATCACTTTCTTTAAAAAGAGTTTTTCAGGATTTTAATTTAGATTTTCAAAATTTTAAAGAAAGATTTCCAGAGTATAGTCCAAATTACAAATCCTCAATCGGAAGTCTTTCTGGCGGTGGGCAAAGGTTAATCGAGCTATATGTTTTAGTAAAATCAACTTCTAAGTTTGTTATGTTTGATGAACCTTTCACCCACATAAGTCCGCTTCAAGTTGAAAAGGTTAAAAATCTTCTACTTGAAGAAAAATCAAATAAAGGAATACTCATTACAGACCATATTTATAGGCAAGTCTTGGATATATGCGACAACTTATATGTCCTCGCAAATGGACAAACACATTTGACTAATAGCCTAACAAATATCGAAACACTCGGTTATGCAAAACTTTAACGGCTGCTAACATAAGGGTTTGCGCAATTTGGGCTTCCGCTTTTGGCCCATCATCTTTTGGTATTGCTAATCAACTTCTGTAATTTGGCTTTAGCTAATCGCGTCTGTAGTGGCCAAGCCAGCAGTAGGATCACAGAATATCCAAACTGCGCCAAGCGCTGTTCGTTGTGCGTCATGCAATTGAACACTCAAATAACTTAAGTAAATGTTAGAAAATACTGAGGAAGAACATTTAGATAGTCCAACAAACACTCAGTCGGACAACTCTTCCGATGAAATTATTCCTTCTAGTGTCACAAAAGCTATTAACCTAAATCAAAAAACTGAAGATATGGAAGTACATCATCACGGATATCATGGACACGAAAAGAAAACTTGGAAATCTTATTTCTGGGAATTTTTTATGTTGTTCCTTGCAGTCTTTTGTGGTTTTTTAGCTGAGTATCAATTAGAACATAAAATCGAAAACGACCGCGAAAAAAAATATGTAAAAGCTTTAATTAATGATTTAGTTGAAGATTCTGTTGATGCAAAAAATAAGCTTGAAAATAATTTAGAACGTACTTTGGCCATTGATGCCTTACTAAAATTGTTTGGTAAAGATTTCACTAAGACTGAAAACAGCACAATCATATACAGTTATTTTTTAAAAACGACAGGATTGCCTTTATTTGAGCCTCATACTTCGACAATGAGTCAATTGCAATATTCAGGTTCTTTACGATTAATACATAATCAGGAAATTATTAATGAAATTTTACAATACAACCAGCAAACCATATTTCTTGAAACAATAAACAATAGTTATAAGGAATCTTACAGAGAAATATGGAGAGCTGCAGCCCTTGTTATGCATATAAACCTTTTTTACGATTCTAGTTTTGCTGACTATAACAAAAAAACAATATTTGCAAAATCGTTTCCGCCAATAACATGCAGTCATGAAGCTATAGACATTTTTTTTGGAGCTGCTACAGTGCAGTTAAGAATTACTAGGCAACAAGTGACATTATTAAGGAAACAGATTAGCGCAGCAAGCAAATTGATAAAATTTTTGCAAAAAGAATACCATCTTAATTAGGTTATCTTATTGAAAGCACGAACGCACAACACCGCATTGCAGCAATTGGGGCTGAGGAATAACGTTCTTCAACTGCATCAAATATCCCAGCATTAGTTCCAGCTTGAAGGAATTCTAATCGGCAGCAGAATATATTCTCAACTTATTGTACATTTATTCAGCAACGTTAAGCCATGGGCGACGGAATTGCATTCCCAAACCGCTTCAATGCTTGGACGTTTCAAGGATGAAATGGAAGAAGCATTAAAAACTATTGATGAATTGAGAAAAGCGGTGTAATAATGAAGTGCTATATAATTGCATAAAAATCTAACTAATGCCCGAACAACAAAATATAGAATACAAACAAAGCTGGCACGATGATTACCTGAAATGGGTTTGTGGTTTTGCCAATGCACAAGGTGGTGTAATATTCATTGGCAAAGATGACAATGGTAAAGTAGTTGGTATTAGCGATTACAAAAAGCTGATGGATGAAATACCCAACAAAGTAAAAGACCTGATGGGTATTTTGGTTGATGTAAACCTGCATGAAGAAAAAGGGTTGTACTATCTTGAAATAATTACACAGCCTTATGCTGTGCCTATTTCTTTGCGTGGAAGATATTATTACCGCAGCGGAAGTACCAAACAGGAATTGATTGGTGCGGCACTCACTGATTATTTACTTCGCAAAAGCGGTAAGACATGGGATGAGGTTACTGAGCCCACAGCTACACTTGATGACATTGATGATGCCAGTTTAAAATCATACATAGCAGCATCAGTTCATGCTGGCAGAATTGCAGATGTGGAAGGGTTAAGCAAAGCAGATTTAATTGCTAAACTTCGTTTGACAGATGATAACGGAAACATTAAAAGAGCAGCCATTGTTTTGTTTGGAAAGAACCCGGCGAAATTTTTCAATAATTGTGTTGTAAAAATTGGTCGCTTTGGAAAAGATAGCAGTGACCTGAGATTCCAGGAGACAGTGGAAGGAAATATTGTTTATTTACTGAAAGAAGTGATGGAACAATTAAACCGGAAATTTTTTACCCGTGCTATTTCATTTGAAGGAATGCAAAGGATTGAGAAAGGCGAATATCCTATTGCAGCACTTCGTGAAATGTTACTTAATGCATTAGTCCATAGAAATTACTTAGGTTCTTCGGTGGTGCAGATGCGTATGTTCGACAACCACTTTAATATCTGGAATGAAGGTGAATTGCCTGCCGGTATTAGTTTGGATTCACTCAAAAGACAGCACCCATCAAGGCCAAGAAATTTGTTGATTGCCGATGTTTGTTTCAAAGCTGGCTACATTGATGCATGGGGAAGCGGCACATTGAAGATTATCAGCACCAGCAAAGAAGCTGGATTACCCGACCCAGAAATTATTGAGCAAGACGGTGGCATATTGGTAACCCTGTTTAAAAACAAGTATAGTGCAGACCAGTTACAGAAACTGGGTTTAAACGAGCGGCAGGTAAAAGCCGTGCTGTATGTGGTGGAGAATGGGAGCATTACTAACAGCCAATATCAGAAATTGACTGATACCTCAAAACCAACAGCCACAAGAGATTTGCAGGAATTGGAAGCTAAAAGCATACTTATCAATAAAGGGACGAAAGGATCAAGTTCAAAATATGAACTCGAATCATGAGTTGGCTCATAGTTGGCTCAGTTGGCTCATAATAGGCTCACAGTTGGCTCAATATATTGGCCGCTCCTATAACGAAAAGAAATATGGATGACAATTTCCATAATCAAATTCAACTCTTTAAATCTGTTTTTAAAGGCAGAGATGATGTATTTGCAGTTCGTTGGGAGAAAGAAAATAAAAGTGGCTATATGCCTGCATATTTTTATGACCCTTATATGTATCGGGCACATAAGATAAAAGGAGGTACTTTCCAGAATTATAAAGACAAAACTTATTTAAAGCTAACTGATAAGGAAATTGCAAAGCATTTAAATGGTGAACAGCTTATCGGCATTTATCCTTTGCTTTCAGATAACTCATCATGGTTTTTAGTTGCTGATTTTGACAAAGAAAATTGGATAGCAGAAGCCAAATCATTTATAAAATCTTGCGACGCTAAAGGGTTTTCTGCTTATTTGGAACGTTCCCGTTCGGGCAATGGTGGTCATGTTTGGCTATTTTTTGAAACCCCCTATCCGGCAATTAGGAGCAGAAAAGTTTTCATTTCAATACTTGAACAGTCAGGAGCATTTTAAATGTTTGACAAAAGTTCCAGTTTCGACCGGTTATTTCCTAATCAGGATTTTCTTTCAGGAAAAGGTTTAGGAAACCTGATTGCATTACCGCTTTTCAAAAAAACATTTGAACAAGGTAATAGTTACTTTATTGATGTTGACACATTACAACCCATCGCTGACCAATGGCAATTTCTGCAAGCTATAAAGAGAATATCACTGGAGCAACTTGATAAACGGTATCAGGACATTTCAAGCCCAACAGTTCAAATTGCTCAAAAACCTACGAATGGGAAGTTAGTAATTTGCTTAAATAATACAGTCAGAATAAGCCGTGAAGGAATGACAACTACTTTGATAACTTTTTTAAAGGAGGAATTAAATTTTGCCAATTCTGAATTCATAATCAAAAAGAAAATTGGCAAAAATACCTTCGGAACCGAACGGTATTTTAAACTTGTTGAAGAAACTGAAAATGAAGTTATCATTCCAAGAGGTTTTGTTGGTAAGCTAATCAGGTTTTGCAGAGAGCATCAACAAACAGTAATTGATACGATTTCAAAGAAAGATTTAGGTGTTATTGTTGCTCCTCCAGGCTCTGGTAAAACAATTGTTGGATTGAAGATAATTTCAGAAAAGTTTCAACCAGCTTTAATCATAGTCCATCGCAAGCAATTAGTTGAGCAGTGGACAGAAAGGATTGAAACCTTTTTAGGAATTCCTAAATCGGAGATTGGAAAAATCGGGCAAGGTAAAAGTAAAGTAGGGAGCCGAATTACAGTTGCAACTATCCAGAGTTTATCCAAAGAATTGATTAAAGCTGAGAATGGGAATATTGAAACTGCATTCGGAACTATACTTGTTGATGAATGTCACCACATTCCTGCCGAAATATTCCGAAACACGATCACTAAACTTCAAACATTTTACTTATACGGAATAACAGCAACACCTTTCAGAAAATATAATGACGGTAAACTAATCTTTACTCATTTGGGTGAAATAATTGCTGAAATAAAAACAAGCGAAATAAGCACAAGCAAGCAGGCAAAAATCATCATCAGAAATACAGAGCTGGATGTTCCTTACAATTCAATGACAGACAAGTTTGAAACACTTTCTAAAGTCTTAATACATGATTCTGCAAGGAACAAACTTATTCTTGAAGATGTGAAAGCCGAGATAAATAAAGGAAAGAAAGTCGTCATTATAACTGAACGTAAGGAACACATTGATTCGCTTTATCAATACCTGAAACAATCTTATGAAACGATTTCGTTAAGTGGGGAAGATTCTGAAAGCCATAGAAATTCTAAGTGGAAAATTCTAAGAGAAGGAAGTTATCAGGCATTAATTACAACCGGACAATTTTTCGGCGAGGGAACTGATTTACAAAATGTAAACTGTTTATTTCTGGTTTACCCGTTTTCATTTGAAGGCAAGCTAATTCAATATATAGGCAGAGTTCAACGTTCCGAAGTAGCTCCCACTATTTATGATTATCGTGATATTAAAATTGACTATTTGAATAAATTGTTTCTTAAACGAAACACTTATTACAGAAGGATTGATAAACAAGCAACGCTATTTGATGAGCCAACAGAAGAAATTGTTGATTCAAAAAATATTACCATATTTGAGAAGGAAATAAAAATTCCAATTGAGGAACTTGAATTTCGTTATGGCAGTCTTGCGTTTAAATATTTGATTCAGGAAACAAAAGCGGAACTTGAATTTGAAATAGAAAATCTTGAAGTAAGACCTGAGTTCGAGGTCTTGAAACCTTATTTTGCAAAAGCACTTAAATCAAAGAATATTAAGATTGACATCCACGCTGAGTTTGAAAACGGTAAACTGGTTTCTCAGTTGGCAACTTCTGCTGATATTGAAAAAATAAACCGGGAAGTAATTGAAGGAGTGAAATTCACATTTATTACAAAGAATTTTTTCGGGCAGAAACAAATAACTGAAGAAAATCTTTTAACGGCAACTGAATTGCAAAATGGCAAGCAACAACTTTATTCAGATGGACAACAACTTTTGGACGACATTCTAACGAATAAGGATTTTAAACATTCGCAGCAATTACGTTATTTAGCAAACAGGCATGAAGGGACACATCTAAAAATCAGATTTGTGTTAAGACCCTTTTCATTCGTATTTCTATTATCAGGCGAACAACAGTTCCATGTCATTTTAGAAACACTTGACACCGAAGAAGCAACTTATTTGTGGCACACTGACAAAAACAAACAAGCCCTTATACGTAAAGTAAAAAAAATCGACCAGCAGCTAAACATAATTCGCAACAAAGGCAGACAAGCATTTTTGGAAACAAATCCTGAAAGTTTTTCAAAAATATTACATGATTATTCAGACAAAAAGAAAGGGTTTATTATTTGGAAAGATTTATTGGAAGAGCAAATCGTATGACACACAAATCCATTAATTGCACCATGACAGCAGTGGCAAAGTTCCTAATAGCCAACGCCACCAAGTCAGGCACATTTGCAAGGCACACAAAGCCGACACACAAAAGCCAACCTTGCAAAAGAGCCTGCCTTGTGCCAACGCACAGGCAACACTCTACGGTTGGACACAGACCCACATTGTAGATGACCGAGAAGAAGGGCGAACGTACAACAGGGGTTTGCCAAAATACGGGCGGACGGAAGTTATCTTCGGCTTTTTGTAATTCTATTGTGCTTCATATCGGGCTGGACTTTATCTATTTAGCTTTTTGTTGTTATCTTCATCATCAGTTTTTCAATCATCATCGGTACCGGGCGGACGGAATACTAATTCCCGTACTTCGGCAAGCCCTGGACGTTATCGGCAACTCCTTTCGCAACTAAATAATAATTCTAAGATGTCATTTTACAAAATAATACTAGTTAAACTGTTTTTCATTTCTTTCCTTTTGGTTATTATTACTGCAACTTCATTTGCTCAAATTAAGACACCCTATAATTACAAAATTCCTGTTCAATTTAAAAATGGTTTAAAAACAGCCTCTTTAACGGAAGTTGGAATAGATTCAACAATAATTATTGAACTAACCGATTCTATCCGCTCTGGTTATTTCCCTAACATTCATAGTTTATTGATAGTCCGTAATAATAAACTGGTGTATGAAGAATACTGGCCGGGTAAAGATGAAATTTGGGGAGAAGATATTGGTTTAAAAATTCATGGAAGGGATAGTTTGCATGATATAAGAAGCATTTCCAAAAGTGTAGTGTCAGCATGTATAGGAATTGCTATCGCAAAAGGAAAAATAAAAGGAGTTGATGAAAAAGTATTTAAATATTTTCCGGAATATGCAAGTTTTAACCAGGGTGACAAATCCAATATTACTATCAAGCACCTGCTGACAATGAGTAGTGGGCTTGAGTGGAATGAAAGGCTTCCATATACAGACACAGCCAATACAGAGATCAAAATGGATAACAGCCCAGATCCTATTAGGTATCTACTAAGCCAGCCTTTGGCAGTAAAGCCAGGAGCTGTGTGGAATTATAACGGAGGGGGAACAGAAGTGCTTGCTGCTATTATTAAAAGAGCAACAGGACAGGATGTTGCTCAATTTGCCAAAGAAAATCTTTTTGAACCATTGGGAATAAAAACATTTTACTGGTCAAGATTTCCTGCAAATGAAAAATGGCCGTCGATGCCAGCTGGTGCTTCTGGTTTGCAGCTCCGCTCAAGAGACCTTGTAAAGTTTGGACTACTTTATTCAAATGAGGGAAGATGGAAAAATTTACAAATTCTTCGTACTGATTGGGTAAAAGAATCTTTCAGCTCTCAAATAAACCGAGGTAACCCAAATTCGGATTATGGCTATCAGTTTTGGGTACAAGCAGGTAAATTAAACGACAATCCACTCATAATAGTTGGAGCTGTAGGGAATGGAGATCAACAGATCTATTTTGACAAGACTCATAATTTAGTGATTGTTACGACTGCCGGTAATTATAATAGAGGAGATATCAAAAATAACAGCTGGGCATTTGTGTGGGATTATATTCTTCCTGCATTGACAAAGAAATGATAGAGCAGCCGATTCGGTTTGGCAATATGGCGGGGCGACGAATATATTCTCAGCTTTTTGTTGGCTAATCAGCTTCAGTTCCAGCCGACGGAATACTAATGAGCATCAGAATTAACAATGAACTTTTGTAACTTTATTCAGCAGCGGTTACGGGCTGACGATTTTCAAATGCCGCGACATCGCCAAGCCGTGCCCGTTAGCTGCTACTTTTATGGAGATGATTACAATAAATTCAATAAGAAATAATTTTTTTAATACTTCGATTGCTGATATTTTAAGAGCTGTTGATGGAAAATCATTGATGGGTTCATTAATACTATCTTTTTGTTGTATTGATCATATAACACAAGCAACAAAACCAGGCCAAAAGACATCTGGGGAAGACTATAAAAAATGTGTTAGAGATATTTTAGGAAATGTAAATATCAAATATAAAAGCATTGTTAGTGAAATTTATGCAATTAGGAATTCCTTAATTCATTCATATGGAGAATCAGACTCCTCTAGAAAACTAAATTTAGATTTTAAAGTTTCAATTAATGAGTTTAAAAATTTTCATTTAAACCTTGAATCAAACAATTCTGGAAAAACTCTATTAATTGATTTGCCATTGTTTATTAGTGAAGTAATTTGCTCAGCTCAAGTTTTCTTTCATATATATCAAAAAGACATTCAGCTTTTATATGATTGGTATATTCAACAAATAAGAATATTTAATATTGATGTGACAGATACAAAACTAGAAGTTTTTCATAAAAATCTCCATCACTTTGACAAGCATATTTTAATTAATGAGGCCTCATTCAACTTAAGTGAGGAAATTAGGCAACAATGCAGCAGCTAATATAAGGTTAGCTGCAAGTAATTCTGAATTTTAATTGTATCATAATGAGAGTAGTTATATTTTTCATTTCAATAACTCTGATTTTTGTTTCTTGCGATCCGGCTCAGTCTTTTAAAATACGCAACAATTCAAATAATTTTAAACAAATTGAAGTGTTCTTGGATAAAGAGGCTTATTACCCATACAAAGACACAATCGAAATAGTGGGCAAAAAAAACTCTTACGGAATACGCATTTTAAAAGATACTATTAAAAGGAATTATAGTTTCCTTTTACCTGAAAATTCATATGCTCTAATTCAACAGGGAATTGCTTTACAGGTTCCTATCAAAGTAATTGTGGATCAAAAGGATACAATATTATTAGATTATAAAAGCC
This sequence comes from Sphingobacteriia bacterium, assembly GCA_031429515.1. Lineage (GTDB taxonomy): Bacteria > Bacteroidota > Bacteroidia > Chitinophagales > Chitinophagaceae > Sediminibacterium. The sequence goes on along the minus strand of JANOZT010000078.1, from coordinate 24,664 downwards.
CTTCTTTGAACAGGACAAGTAAATCTTCTCTTGTTTCAATTGAGTTTAATTAATCAAAATGCAAGTTACTAGCAGCTAACATAAGGCTTTGCGCAATTTGGGCTTCCGTCTTTTGCCCATCAAGTTTTGGTATTGCTAATCAACTATAGTAATTTGGTTTTAACTATGCTCTATTTTAGTAGTCTAGGCAGCAGTAGGTTTACAGATTATTTATACTGCATAAAGTATTGGACTCATATTAGTAATTTATTTTTTTTCATATTATGAAAACCACACAATTAATAAAACTATTTCTTTCGATTTGTTTTATTGCTTTTTGTTTTCGACTTATTTACATCAATGGACAAATTGATACTTCTATAAAAGAAAAATATACTACTCTATATAAGTTAAGAGGCGACCCTGCTTTAGATACTGCAGAGAACCGAAAAAGGTATATTAAAAAGAAAGAAAAAATCGAGAATCAAATTGGACAATTGGAAAAAAAGAAATTTCCTTCGTGGTGGAATACTTTCTTTTCTTCGATTTTAGCAATCTTACTTGGTTGGTGGTTAAGAACTATTTTTACTTCATTATTTAAAAAACGAACTGCATAATTTAGTAAGATGTATTTGTAGAAAGCATATTTACATCGTTCTTTGTAGAAACCAATATGAACCCAAGCTTCACCACATTCCTCCAATCCATCCACCCCCTCCCCAATAACATTTTGGAGGAAGTGGCCTCACATTTCCAACATCTAGCATATCCTAAAAACCATCTTTTACTCAAACAAGGGAGGCCTTGTAAATACCTATGGTTTATGGTTAAAGGGGCTGTTCGTTTTTTCTATACAGATCAGGAGGGTAAAGAGAGCAATGTTTGGTTTTCTTTGGATCAAGATATAGTGGCGGATGCGCCGGGTTTTGTGAGTCAACATCCATCTAATGAAAGCATTCAACTTTTAGAAGACAGTGAGTTCTATGCCATTGAATACAGTCAGCTTCAAACGCTCTTGCAAAAACACCATCCCTTTGCGCTTTGGTACATCAAACTGGTGGAGAAATACTATGTGTCTCAAATAGAAGACCGAATTTCCGACCTACAATTTCTTTCTGCCAAACAGCGCTACGAAAAACTCCTCACTCAATTCCCCAATATCAGCAATCGCATCAACCTAGGGCATATAGCCTCTTACCTCAATATCACCCAGGAGACCCTCTCCAGAATCAGGTCTGGGAAACTATAAATCCTTAATGCTCAAATTTTGGTATTGCTATTCAACTTCAGTAATTTGGCTATAGCTAATCGAGCGAATAGCGGCCAAGCCAACATGTTGGGTCAAAGAATATCCAAAATGCGCAAAGCCCTGGACGTTGTGCGTTAGGCTGTGCTACACCACTCTAAAATTCAATAAACAAATAGTTATTGCTCAAATAATGAAAAAAATATTAACCCTCTTTTGCCTTATAGCAACTTTGCATGTAGCACTTGCACAAAGTAATAATACTGTAATTATAAAAGCCCAATTAGCTAACATTAAAAACCCTTTAGAACGGTTTACCGCTACCATTAAATATTTAGAAAATGCAGATACCGGAGAAGGCGATGTAATAGACAGTACTTTGTGTATTGACTTACAGAAAATGGCAATGCAGTTAAAAAACGATTCGTTGCTTGCTATAAGCTATAATTGGATAAACGCCTATATGAATTCAAAGGGAAGAACAAATGAAGCAATAGAGTACCTCTACAAAGCTTTGCCCTTAGCCGAAAAGTATAACGATAAAAGAAGAATTAGTTCTATTTATTTTGATTTGGCTAGTTCATATGGTGCTTTGGATAAAAAGACAGAGTCATACGATTTTCTTAAAAAAGGCGGGGAAAATTTGCCAGATAAAACATCGCCCATGTACGATTATATGCTGGTTCAATTCCAACGAAGCATGGCTGGTATGTTCTTAGAAAAAAAGCAACTTGACTCAGCATTGTATTATGCACAACTCAGCAATCAGACAGCCGAAAGGTTAAATATTAATTTATACAAGTCCCAATCATTAGGGATACTTGCAAGAGTATATGAAGCAAAAAAAGAACCTGAAATTGCAAATGTATATAGGCATAAGAGGATGGCAGTAGCACAACTTTTTAAAGGCAACATAAGAAAATTTGAAGCCTACAATGCTTATGTCGGGTACTTGATTAGAGCGGACAGCTTAAAACAAGCCACAGACCTGGCACAGAAAACTTGGATAATTGCACAACAAGAGCAAAATCAAGGTTTAATATTAATTGCCGCTTCGGCAAAAAGAACTTTGTACGATAAATTAAACAATACAGATAGTGCCTATTATTTCGCCAAAGTAGAAATAGAAACCAGAAAATTAGTTTTCGACGAGGAAAAATTATCTGGAATACAGGCTATGGGGCTTAAAGAACAGTTGCGTAAAATGGATGAAGCTGCAAAAGATGAAGAAGTAAAACTGCAACGCAAACAAAACATTCAATACATATTCCTAGCCATTGGCATTGTAACATTTCTTATTCTTTTTTTTCTGCTAAGCCGCAGTATAGTTGTAACTGAAAAATGGATTTCGTTTTTTGGCATTTTAGGTTTATTAATTGTATTTGAATTTATCAACCTGCTAATACATCCATTTTTAGAACGGGTAACACATCACAACCCAATGCTGATGTTACTGGCTCTGGTGGCATTGGCATCATTGCTAATCCCATTGCATCATCGTTTAGAAAAATGGATAAAAGAAAAAATGACGGTTAAGAATAAAAAAATACGACTGGCTAATGCAAAGAAGACGATTGAGGAATTGGAAGAAAAGGGATAAGCTTCAAGAAGCCCGAGCGCACAAAATTTTTTGGCAAAAATGGCGTTTCAGTGCGTCCAGACACATTTGTGGTGTAAATCGCCACTTCGTCAACCTGCAAAACGTTCCCTGTAATTTCTGCTTCTAAAAACCTATATGATAAAACGTTTAAAATTTTGCATTTTTCTAATTCTTTTAATCTCAACCTGCAATAATCAATCTTTAAAAGACAAATTTTCGAAACGAAAGAATACATTTAATCAAATTGATGATAAATTAAACAAACTAGCAGAGCAACTTGGTACAACAGTTGATAAAACGGTTGGTGGGTCATCTTTCGATGGAGTAGATGTTCCGAAATACAAGCTTGAGACGCGAAAAATCTTTTGGAAAGAAGGTTCAATAGGGAAGGGGATTATGATTGTTCAAAATTTTGACAATAGAAAAATGGACTCGCCCGATTGGGACTTCATGAATATAGCATGGCTACAGGATAGTGCTTCAACAAATAGAGGGCGTCCATTTTGGGAAAAAGATCTTTTGAAAAAAGTTAAGTTTGAAAAGATAGAGAAAAGTATTGATCAACTTTTAAAAGAATCGCTAGACAATTTAAGGGCTGTAAAGAGAAGCGATCTGAGTTATAATTAATGCTCTAAGAAAACTACCACTAACATAAGTCATTGAACAATTTAGGTTTCCACATAAGGCCCTACAACTTTTGGTATTGCTATTCAACTTCAGTAATTTGGCTATAGCTTATCGAGTCAATTACGGCCAAGGCAATATGTTGGGACAAACGATATCCAAAATGCGCAAAGCCCAGAATGTTAGAAGAAAACCAGAAGATACATTAAGAGTTAGATTGATATCCAATGAATAATAAAATCAGTGCTTTAAAACTTCAACTTTTAACAGCTATAAGTTTTTTATTAATTCTAATCCCAATCCTATTATGGGGTTTATGGATTTATTGTTCTAATTCACAAAGCAATCAAGTTGACAGCGTAAAAATGTATAATAGCTATTTTCCAGAATTCTTAAATGGACGATATACTATCTCATTCATTTCTTTGTTGCTTAGCTTTTTAGGGATAATTTTATCATCAAGGTATTTATACAAAAGGACTTCTTTTCTAAAGGTCATTAACTTTGTTGTACTTGTTTTAGGAATTATAATGATGATGCTATCGCTGTTTTCATTAATGTAAACCATTCTGGAATTAATTTTAAAACCTCCATATAAGCATGAGAATCGTTTTTATTTCAGCCTTCGTTTTGCTGTCCTTGGTTGCCAATACTCAAACAAATACCTATTTGGATGACTTGCGTGCATTAAAGTCTGTAGTAGAAAAAACTGCATCATTCAAAGCGCAAATAAAGGGGGAGAAGTTATCAGCATACAATGATTTGTATAGCCGTTTGCTTTCCGACACTTCCAATAACGCTAACAACTATCAATACTTTTATAAGCTTTCTCAATTGCTCTTTCCGCTTAAAGACAATCATTTAGGGTTTTACCAACTTCCAAACTATAATCACTTCAGATTGAAAGAAAGCGTTGACAGTTTTGTACAATCAAAAGCATTTCACGATTATCCTAGCTGCCAGATCAACCTAGATTCTTTAAGGGATCAACTTGCTAAAAAGCCTACTGACTCAATAGAAGGAATTTATCATTACGACAAATTCTATTCCGTTGGTCTTTTTAAAAAAACGGAGAAAGAGTATATTGGAGTTGTATTAAATTCTACTATTCATACCTGGGAAAAAGGCCAGATTGCTATTCATTTGTACGAGTATGGCCCCAATCTGTATAAAGCTATTTATGGGCATCCTAAGTATAAATATTTTATACTTCAACCTATAGAAAAGTTCCAAAATCAATCTTTGGTGAATGCTCGTTTTTATAGCTCTTTTTCCAATGCTGTCTATTCAAAAGCAATGCCTGTTGTAGACCATGTAAACCTTCCCACTAGTTCTTCCAAATTTGCGTTTAGAAATATCAATAAGGATGTTCAATATCTTTTGGTTCAATCCTTTCAAAACAATAATACCATCAAACCGAAATCACAACTTTTTTACGATTCTATCAAAACCTTGCTGAATGCACCCTATTTGATTTTGGACTTAAGGAATAATGAAGGTGGTGCCGACTCGGAGATGAAGAAGTATCTCAAATTGTTAAAGGAGTATGTTAAAAACGGACAATTGTATGTGCTAGTCAATAACGGCACGCTGAGCCAGGCGGAGATTTTTACCATAGAGTTGAAAGAGCTCAAAAATGTTACCACTATTGGTCAGCAAACAAAAGGTATGTTGGCCTATGGAAGTAATTATGGCAAAAAAGAAAGACTGCCGAGCGGACAATTTGAGATTTACCTAACCGACATGAATAATGGTTCTTCTCTTTTAAAGTATGAAGATGTTGGAATAAGCCCAGACATTGTTTTGCGAAATGACATTGATTGGATAGTGCAGTTGCTTGCAATTATAAAAGGCCGCCAGTAAATGTTTGAAAGTGAGAATTTGCGAGATTTATCAATATTCTCGCAATTGAAGCTTAAAAAACAAATTTAGTATTTCCTAAAATATACCCGTTCGGGGTTAAAAATAACTAAAATTAATATTTTATACCCGTTCGGTTCTTTTTAAAATATATTGCTTATATTTATACCCGTAAAGGTATAGCAATATTATGGGCAACTTATCATCTTTCATCAAGTATCAACGCAAAAAGCTAAAGCTAACGCAGGAAGAACTTGCTTTAAAAGCTGGTGTTGGCATTCGTTTCATTCGTGAACTGGAGCAAGGCAAAGAAACCCTGCAATTGGATAAAGTGAATCAAGTGTTGGATTTGTTCGGGTTTAGCTTATCACCAACCAAGCAACAAATTGATGCCTACGATATTTTTTGGAACTACTTTAATAAAGCTGTAAAAATCACCCTAACAAATAGAATAGTTAAATATGGAATGATCATAAAAGAAATTATAGATAAAAAAGAACATAAAATTACTGAATGGCAATTTCTGCCTAACAGTAATGCAATAAAATATCAACAGATGCCTGATAATAACTTGACCGAAATGATATTACATAGCGATATTCAAACCATTGAAGAACAGTAAGCAATGAAAAAAGGATGGGTATATAAAAAAGATAAACTCAGTGGAACAGTTTGGGAAGATGAAAACGGTTTTCATTTCCAATATGAGGAAAACTATTTACAGCATCCAATATATGGAGAAGTAAGTAGAACACTCCCTTTGCGTTCAGAAGAATATACAGATAAAAATATGTTGCCCTTTTTTGATGGGCTTATACCTGAAGGATGGTTACTGCAAATTGCAATAGATAACTGGAAGTTAAATCCAAGAGACCGTATGACATTACTACTTACACTTTGTGAGGACTGTATTGGTGATATAAGTATTAGAAACAAAAAATAGATGAACTGCCTACTTTGCTATAAACCGCTGAATAAAGATGAAATCAATTATCATGCAAAATGTGTGATGCAGCAATTTGGCTTAAATCAAATGCCTGCGATTGATATTGATTCAAAAAGGTTAACCATCTATGCAAAAAAAATGATTGGTTCAAACACTGCCATCACGGGCGTGCAACCAAAATTAAGTTTGTGGTTAGATAAGCGTAAGAAAAATATTCGCTTCACTGTTGTTGACTACAAAAGCAACTATATCATTAAACCACAAAGTGCGACTTATTCATCCTTACCCGAAAACGAAGATCTATGCATGCACCTTGCTGCAACATTTGGCATTGACACAGCAAAACATGCATTGATAAGATTGCCCAACGAAGAACTAGCATACCTAACTCAACGATTTGACAGAACGAATGAAAGCAAATTGTCTTGTGAAGATCTCTGTCAACTCTCTGAAACTTTGACCGAACATAAATACAGGGCCAGTTATGAAAAAACAGGCAATATCATTAAGCTATTCTCTTCGCAATCCGGACTAGATGTTTTGCATTATTTTGAATTAATTGTATTTAGTTTCATCACAGGTAATGCAGATATGCATTTGAAAAATTTTTCCATGCTTGAGAAAACAGAAGGGCAATTCTCTTTGAGCCCTGCCTATGATTTGGTGAGTACCATGCTTGTAATAAAAAACGAACCTGAACAAATGGCATTAACACTTAATGGAAAGAAAAATAAAATAACTAAAAAAGATTTAGTGACTTTAGCAACAAATCTTTCCATTACAGAAAAGCAAATTGAAAACTGCTTTCATTCTTTCTCAAAAAAATTAAAATCAGCCATTTGGTGGATTGAAAACAGCTTTTTGCCCAAAGAACAAAAATTGATCTTAACAAAAACTTTAACTGAAAGAGTTAATTTGTTAATTAAGTAATATAGCTACTGGCTATAAAGATTGGTACATGATTTGAGTAACTATTGAAATATAGTTTTAATTTTCAATTGTTGATTTAATCTCATAACATGAATAACCAGTCCTTCAATAATTCTATTTCATTTAAAAGAGTTTTGCTGGTGCAACTATCATTTGCATTTTTGGTGTTTCTTTTCGCTTGTTCTAAAGGAACTGAACCAGCTCCTGCTCCAGTTACTCCGCCAGTTATAACTCCGTCTCCAACTGGTACACCAGTGATTACAACTACCACGGTGCTAACCAATCAGGGTATTATTTGGGGTTTTGATATTCTGCCCAATGGCAACATACTGTTTACACAAAAAACAGGAACGATGCGCTTGTTCGATACTACTACGCTGAGCAATACATTGATTACTGGCTTGCCTTCTAATATTTCAGCAGCAGGGCAGGGTGGATTGCTCGATGTAGCTATTTCTCCGGATTATGCTACAAGCCGCAGTGTATATGTAACTTATAGCATTACTGGTGGATTTCTTTTGCTTGCTCGCTTCACCTTAAATGGAACTGCTGCCAGCAATTGGCAGGTATTACATAGCACCGAATCGGCTTCTACCTGGAATGGTCATTTTGGAAGCCGTATTGCTTTTGGGCCTGATGGTAAATTGTATTGGAGTGTGGGAGAAGGTGGTGGAGGAAGCCTTGGTGGTGCTTCGAGCCCCCATCAAAATGCGCAACGGCTAAATACACTTTGGGGCAAGATTCATCGAATGAATTTAAATGGAACTATACCAGCTGATAATCCTTTGCTACCTGGTCAAACAGTGCGTTCAACTATATTTAGTTATGGCCATCGCAATCCGCAAGGCATGGCTTTTGAACCTACCTCTAACCGTCTTTTTGAAAATGAGCATGGGCCAAGCGGTGGCTGCGAACTAAACCGTGTTCAAGCTGGTGAAAATTTTGGCTGGCCTTTATATAGCACTGGTGTTAACTACGACGGAACCACTATTAGTAGCGGACATAATGCACCAGGGATTGTTGCGCCTTTAAAAAACTGGACACCCGCACTTGCACCTGCAGGTCTAACCTTTATCAATCACCCTTCTTTCAGAGACTGGAATGGAAATTTGCTAATGGGAAGTCTTGGACGCCGCCAATTGTTAATGATCAAAATGACCAATGGTGTACCTAGTACTGAAACTATTTTACTAGAAAATAATGGCCGGATAAGAAATGTAAAAATGGGCACTGCCGGTAAGATTTATGTGAGTGTAGAAGATGGAGGAAGGTTGCTTTCGTTAACAGCAAGATAGTAAAGCGTAGTGCTATAGATTGTCTTTTTTGACAACGATCCTCATTTTTAAGGGCAAAAAAGGCAAATTATTGAATTATCTTTCGTATCATTGTAGTCAGGTTTATGCTGACAATGTTACTATGAAAAGTAAATATATATCAACTCAATCAAACAAGCTTCTCTCATATTTCAATGAACAGAACATGGCTTGCTTTAACTATAGGGAAGCATTCCACGCAATACCAGATTCAAAGGGAAGCACACTTAGGGAACTTTTAAGTGACATGACAAAGCGTGGACTTCTGATGAGATTGAAAGACGGAATTTATTATATCATACCATACGAAGCAAATGCTGAAAATTTTATGCCCGACTGGCATTTAATAGCAGGAAACTTGGTAAATGATGCCAAATATTACATTGGTTATTATTCAGCTTTGCAGATTCATAATCTCATCACTCAACCTTCTTTGAAGGAACAAATTGTTGTTTCAAAACAAATTCGACCATCGGAAATAAAAATCAAAAATATTTCCTTTCAATTCATTTATCATAATGACGCACATTTTTTCGGCGCAAAGAAAATTTGGATTGATAGTTTCAATAAAGTGCTTTGTTCTGATTTGGAGAAGACATTTATAGACTGCTTATTTAAACCTGACTATGCTGGTGGTATAGTGGAAGTAGCGAGGGCAATTTATGCTTCAAAAGAAAAAATAGACTTTGACATACTATTTGATTATACCAAAAAATTCAATTCTCAAGCTGTAATAAAGCGGTTAGGATTTTTATTGGAAATACTCAATATTAATTCAAAAATTATTTACGATTTACAAAAAATAAAAACAGCTTCATATGTTGTGCTTGACACGGAATTGCCAAAAGTTGGCAAACGCAACAGTCGTTGGAGTATTCAGCAGAACGTAGAATCCGAAACAATTAAATCTGCTATTTACACATGATTAAGCCCAGAGAAATACAGCAAAAAGCAAGAGCTGTTGGCGTTCGTGACCAGCAGATTGAAAAAGATTATATTCTTACATGGATATTAAAAGGAATTGCACAACATGAACAACTTTCAAGAGTTATTGTGTTTAAAGGAGGAACTGTTTTAAAGAAAATCTATTTTGAAGAATACCGATTTTCAGAAGACTTGGATTTCACGCTAATTAATACTGAAATTTCAAATGAACAAATTTTTGAATGGTTCATGGAAACCTTTGTATACATTAAGGAAGAAGCCAATATCCCACTTGAAATCATTGATAACAATCAGCATGAAGATGGAGGAATTAACTTTTACATAAGCTATATCGGCCCGCTTGGTGGACAAGGGAATAACAAACGAGTAAAGATTGATATTTCGAGAAGCGAACTATTGGTTTTTGAACCAGTAATGAAAGCTGTATTTATTGACTATACCGATATGGAAGAACACCAACTTTTATGTTATCCATTGGAAGAAGTATTAGTGGAGAAAATGCGGACAATTATGCAAAGAATGCAAGCCCGTGATTTTTACGACATCTGGTATTTATTGGAACAACACAGAATGGACGTTGATTTTTATTTGAAAGAATTCGAAACAAAGTGTAAAAGCAAAGAATTAAGTCACACAGATTTTCCGAAAAAATTAGCCGAACGATTGCCGCAATACAAAGGTCGTTGGCAAAGTTCAATGAGTGAACAAATAAAAGACTTGCCCGACTTTGACCAAGTAGAACGGGAAGTACAAAGACATTTAAAGAAACTGAACTTACAATAAAAAATTATAAGAACTGATTGATGACTAAAATGGTAAATGAATTATTGAAAACGGCATTAGGGAGACTACGAATTGTAGCATTTATGGAAGGATGTTCCTATTTGCTATTGGGTTTTACGATGATTTTAAAATACAAATATGCTATGCCTCTGCCCAATTACATTGTTGGTTTGGCTCATGGAATTCTTTTTGTTCTTTATGTCTTTTTACTGCTTCAAGTGTCATTTATACATCGTTGGAATATACTCAAAATGTTTTGGGCTTTTGTAGCTTCGCTTATTCCGTTTGGAACTTTTTATGCAGACAAAGCGCTTTTTAGAAAATCTAATTAATAAAAAAGGAATGCCTTAAATGATTGAAGTACTTTTAATGTGAAACTTCTCATTCATTTAACCATTTTATGTACAAAACACTTTTAGTTTTTTTAATTTTTTATTCAACAACTTGTTTAGCCCAGACCAATAAAACTGTTATTACTGAAGACATTCCAAATTTTTGGATCGCATACGACCAAATTATAAAAACAAAAGACAGTTTAAAGCAAATTGAATTAATTCAAACGCAGTATATTAACAAAGGAACAGAAGGGTTGAAGGAAATTATGAGAGTAAAGCGATATACGCCTGCATCCTATATTAAAGCCATTAATAGCTATCCATTATTTTGGAATTCTGTAAGAAACAATACACTTAAGGCCAATATTTTTGCCAGTAACATTGAAAGAGGAATTGAAAAACTTAGAAAAATATATCCTACTCTAAAGCCAGCAAAAATATATTTCACTATTGGGGCATTATTTACAAATGGTACTACAGTAGATGATAAAGTATTAATAGGTAGTGAATTGGCTATGGCAGATAGCAAGGTAATTACCTCTGAATTTGGAAAAAACTTATCTCATTTACCAGCTTATTTTGCTTCAAACAAACTCAACAATCTTCGTTTTTTAAATGTTCACGAGTATATACATACTCAACAAAAAACAACAATTGGAAATAATTTACTGGCGCAAACCATATTGGAAGGAGTTGCTGAATATATTACTTCAATAGCACTTAAAACAATTTCACCAAATGAACAAATAGCTTTTGGAAAACTGAATGATGCAAAAATTAAAAAAGCTTTTGTAAAAGAGATATTCTCTACCAATTTTGATAATTGGATATGGAATAGCCCCGACAATGAGTTCAAGATGAGAGACCTGGCTTATTATGTTGGTTATGCTATTTGTGAAAAGTATTATTCTACTGCTATAGATAAGAAACTTGCCATAAAAAAAATGATTGACTTAGATTATAACAACCAAGACTCCTTAATAAAATTTGTAGAAGGGTCTTCTTATTTTGAAAAACCATTATCGGTTTATAAAGAGGAGTTTGAAAAATCTAGACCAAAAATCATCAAAATAGAACCTTTTACAAATGGTCAACAAGACATTAGTAGCGATATAAAAACGGTAACACTATTTTTTTCAGAACCAATGAGCAAAAATTCAAGTGATTTTGATATTGGGCCTTTGGGCGACAAGAATGTGATGTGGTTACAAAAAAGAATTGGTTTTTCAGAAGATGGGTTGTCGTATAGTTTTGAGATTAGACCATTGGAATCAGGTAAACAGTATCAATTACTGGTGACAGATGCATTTTTAAATAAATCTGGAGTACCTTTAAAGCCATATTTAATAGACGTTAAAACTTCAAAATAAATCCTGCCACTACCCAACATAAACCAATTCTTAAAAAATGAGAAAATTACTATTCCTTTTCTTTTTCCCCACATTTTCATTTGCACAAGTAGATAGCACCGATATTATTGTGAAGCAAATGATGGAAAAGCAAAAAATTGTTGGGCTTTCGCTGGCAGTAATAAAAAACGGACAATCTGTTACAAACAAAGGGTATGGATTAGCCAATGTAGAATTAAATGTACCGGTAAGCTCCGAAACTGTAATCAGACTTGGCTCATTGAGTAAACAGTTTTTTACAACAGCTATTATGAAATTAATGGAAGAAGGAAAACTGGATATTGATGATGGATTACTTAAGTTTTTCCCTGATGCACCTGAAACATGGCGACCTATTAAAATAAAGAACTTGATGTCTCATACATCAGGTTTACAAAGAGAAGCTCCTGCCTATAACAATTTCAAAATTCAACCCGATCTTGACATTATTAAATCTGCATATAATTTACCCCTTGTCTTCAAAACAGGAGAAAAATACCAGTATTGTAATTTAGCTTATTTTATGTTGGCAGAAATTATAAAACAGGTAAGTGGTATGCCTTGGCAGGATTATATTCATGCTAAGTTATTTATACCAGCAGGAATGAATAATACCTACCTCACTGATTTTTATCCAATCATTCCTAACCGTGCTAGTGGGTATATGCACAACAAAGACACCCTGATTAATGCCACAGCTATGTTTGCCATTAGACCAAGCGGCGGATTTCTTTCTACTTCATCAGATATGATTAAATGGGAGAAGGTTCTATTGGAGCAAAAGCGTATTCTTAAAAAAGACAGTTGGGAAAAACTATGGCAACCGTTTATAAAAACTTCTGACAAAGCAGATTCATATGAATATTATGGGTTTGGATGGTTCATAGATGAATATAAAGGGCATAAATTAATTCAACATGGAGGTGCTAATATTGGTTTTAGATCTGTTTTTGCAAATTTTGTGAATGATGGACTTTCAATTATTATCCTTACTAATACTGATGAAGCAAATCCGCGTATCATAGCAAACGCTCTTGCTGATTATTATTTCAGAAAATAACCATTTGTCTCACCCTGAAATAGATTAACTAAATAAAACTTACAATGACAAATACAAATGAAAACGTTGTTTGGATAACTGGTGCTTCGTCTGGTATTGGCAAAGCGATGGCCTTTGAGTGGGCAAGACTAGGATATAAAGTAGTGCTATCTGCTAGACGTAAAGAATTATTAGAAGCGATAGCTATCGAAATAAAGGATGCTGGTGGCGAAGCATTGGTAGTTCCTGTTGATATTATGGAAGAAAAGTCAATCGAAGATGCTGTGCAAACCATCATAGCCACTTGGGGACGTTTAGATATTGCTGTGGCCAATGCAGGATTTGGTGTTTTTGGAAGTATTGATCAATTAAATTCAAAAGATTGGAATAGGCAATTACAAGGTAATGTTGTAGGGTTAGCCTTGACGGTAAAATACGCCTTGCCATATTTAAAAATAAATCAGGGACGCATTGGTTTAGTTGGAAGTGTGGGAGCTTATCTTCCCAATCCAAATATAGGAGCCTATGGCGCCTCAAAAGCTGCTGTACATTCTATTGGTTTGACCTTGCAAGTTGAATTAATGGGTGCCGGTGTTAGTTGTACTACTATTCATCCAGGGTTTGTAGTGTCGGAAATTGCCAAGATAGATAATGAAGGTGCGTGGCATCCTGAACGGCCAGACCCACGTCCATCAAAATTAATGTGGCCTACAGAAAAAGCTGCGAAAGTGATGGTGAATGCTATCATTCAACGGAAAAGAAATTATATTTTCACAACCCATGGGAGAGTTATTGTTTGGTTGCAACGTTGGTTTCCTGGAATGGTGAGAACCATTGCTTCAAAAGGTCCAAAACCTTAGTCGTTAACTACAATTTTAAAATCACAATGAAAAACATAATTTTAGGCTTGACTTTTGGAACATCAATATCAGTTATTTCTTGGATGATTGGAATTATATTTAATGCTGTTTTTGGAAAAACTGAATTCTACAAAAAATTATCAAATCTGAATTTTATTGAAAGTAAATCTCTGAATAAAAATATTGGAATGGGATACTTTAAGTGGATAGTGAAGAACACATTTTTTAAATTTTTTAATCAAAACATAAAATTGGAAAATAAAAATATTGATTTAAAAAATATAAGAAATGAAATGACGCTAGCTGAAATTAGTCACTTAATTGGATTTATTTTTGTGGCAATTTTCGCTATTTATTATAGCTTCAGGGTGAGCTTAGCATATGGTCTGGCAATAATAATTCCTAATACTTTTTTGAATTTATATCCATCATTATTGCAACAACAAAATAAAAGAAAAATTGATAAATTAATTACTAGACAAAAAGCTAGCTAACAACCGTTATGCGTGATTATTGTGTATTAATTTTTTCTAAAAAATTGTTTTCTATTTTCGGGATTGGTAGCTAAATATTTTCCAACCAATTCTTGTTCGCTAATAAGCTTGGTCCAAAGCCTATCAATGCTTGCCATAGTATTCGCTTTAGAATCTCTTTGTTGATCAGTTCTCGGATTTAGTCCGGATATCAGCATCCTTGCTCTTCTTACATAATATTCTATACTATCTACCTGTTGTTTAAGATCCTTGTCTGCAATGTTGCTAAATTGAGTGTTTTTATGACTAATGTATTGATTGAGTATGGTTATACTTCTCTTAAAAAGTTCCTGCCCTTCGTAATAGGTATCTTTTGATGCAATAGATTCCAACCTCAATTTTAAATATCCCCTGTATTCTAAAAGAACTTTATTTTCTATACCTGCCGCTTCCATACGTCTTAACTCTGCTGCAAATTGTAATTCTGGAGCTAGCTGTGTATGTAGCCGTATACTGTCATTAAAATTAAAGATACCCTTGCCAGAAGCTGGTGATCCTTCAATGAATTCTTTGTTGGTTAATGGATAGGGGAGTAATTGAAATATAGGATCAAATGGCATATGATCTTCTATCAATTTCGCTGGTAAAACTTTGTAAAAGCTTTCATTCAATCGTTTAAAAAATGTTTCATTCATTACATAGCCAGCACCCCAGGTAGGATCAAACAAGTACCAAGCTCCATCTATAACAGCTGCATCCCAAGCATGTGAGACCTGACTAACCACCCCATTTTTTTTGGTGTAGCCGCCAACTTTGAAAGCTTTTAGGCCAACATTATTACACAATTCTACAAACAGGTCTGAATAACCCTGGCACACAGCATATTTACTAGTAAAAACTTCTTTGGTGGTTTGAGGAGGCATTTTAGGTTCCATATCTCTTGCTAAGAACCTGGGCACATCGTAATTAATATTATTGGTAACCCATAGATAAATAGCCCGAGCTTTATCTGTATCAGTTTGAAAATTTCGCCTTATATAAGATGACAATGAATCAATAGATACAGCATTTGCAGCGGGAATAGAAAATGAAGGCTCTTGTGGATTCTGCTGAGCAAAACTATTCAAAGAAAGACTCAGCAATAAAACGGTTTTTATAAAAATTCTTTTCATATAATTGGTGATAAATATATTGAAATAAGAAATATATAAATATAATATCTTTGAACAACATCGAGTATGTTAATAGAAAGCTACAATTCAAACTGGATTAAAAACTTTACTGACATAAAGTTAGAAATCGATAATGCGCTGACTGGACTTAGGTACAGTATAGAACACGTTGGGAGTACTTCTGTGCCAAATTTAGATTCAAAACCAATAATCGATATTGACATTATCTATTCAAATCAACAAGACTTTGAAAAAATAAAATTGGGGCTTGAAAGTATAGGATATTATCATAATGGAAATCAAGGAATTGAAGACCGCGAAGTATTTAAAAGGAATGGCAATTTGACCAATGAAATAATGGACACAGTTAAGCATCACCTTTATGTTTGCTCAAAAGTCAGCAAAGCATTAGAAAGACACATATTATCTCGAAACTTTCTAAGAAAAAATGAATGGGCCAGGTTAAAATATCAGCAGATGAAATATGAAATAGCTGAAAAAGCCGGCCAAGACAGAAAACTATATGCAGATTTGAAAGAACTCATTGCTAATGATTTTATCAACTCTATGATAACAGAAGAAAAATGAATACTCAACTTGGAGCATATGGATTATTGCTATTAGTATCTATTTTAGAAAAGGGATGGCTAATTAGTGGTAGTAATAATTTCTGATAAAGTTTAGATTGCAAATTCGGACAAACTACTGATCAATTTCCCAACTAAACAAAGCCTGATTTGTTGTTTGTAAGTTTAATATTCTGTATATTTATTGCAGACAAGTTTAAGAAAAAGTCAAATGAATTGGTAATTAATTAAAACTTATCATTATGCCAAAGTATTTAATCGAAAGAGAAATTCCTGGTGCTGGTAAATTATCTGCCGAGCAACTAAAAGGTATTTCACAAACTTCTTGTGGAGTATTAAGTAACATGGGTCCAAAAATTCAGTGGTTGCAAAGTTATGTGACAGGGGATAAAATTTACTGTGTTTACATTGCGCCCAACGAAGAAATGGTTCGTGAACATGCAAGTCAGGGAGGCTTTCCTGCGAATTCAGTAAGTGAAGTGATAACTATAATTGATCCTACTACTGCAGAGTAGTTTTTGGGGCTATTCAAAAAGTCACTATGGAAAATGTAAACCTATCTTCTCGGCTTAAACCAACATCTTATTGGAGAATTGGTCTTACCCTATTTCTTGTTCTATTCGCAGGAAAATTTGTAATAAATAATGCATTGCCTTATTTCGGTTTAAACAAAGAAACTTTTGGAAGTTATTGGGACTTTAAATGGCCTCTTATTGGTCATATTTCAGGTGGACTTATAGCTTTGGCAATTGGGCCATTCCAGTTTTGGAAATCATTTAGAAATAAATATATGACCACTCATAGGTGGTTAGGAAGAATATATTTAACCGCAATTTTATTGGGCACAATAAGCTCAACTTATTTGGCTTGGACAAGTGCTATCAGAGTTAACTTTTCATGGGCTTTAGGATTACAAGGTCTAGCTTTTGCATGGATTACAACAGCTTCTATGGCTTATATTTCGGTGATGAGAGGACGTATTCTTCAACACAAGGAATGGATGATCAGAAGTTATGTGGTGACTTTTGCCTTTGTTACTTTTCGTTGGATCAATGATTCTCAAATAGCACATCAACTAATGTCTACATTCGAAGAGAGAGGCCCAACAACAATTTGGCTTTCTTGGACAATACCATTGCTAATTACTGAAGTTGTATTAAGTTGGAAAAAGAAATAATTCCAGCATTCAAATAAAAAAAACAACAGTTAGGGGGAAGTTTTTTTATAGGCTAATTTCAAGCTTATATCCTTTGCCGCGTATTACAACAATTTTGACATTTGAATCCAATTCCAATTTCTTTCTCAGTTTAGAAATAAACATATCTAAACTTCTGCCTACAATCACTCCTTCGTCTTCCCAAATCTCTTTTTGTAATCTGCTTCGCTCAATAGCTTCGTTAGGAGACAAGGCAAAAATGCGCAACACCCTGGTTTCAGTTCCCGTTAGGTCAGTAGTAAAATCGTTAAGTATTAGCTTTCGGTTTATAGCATCAAAAACGATCGAACCCAATTGGAAGATGTCAATGTTCTTAGCTTCGGTTAATTCTGGTAAAGACTTCCTCTGCTTAACAGATCCTAAAAAAATAAATCCAACAAAAGCAAAAACCGACAATCCGCCCAGCAGCATTCCATTCTTTGCTGTAATCATTACTGCTGGTTTAAATTTAATATTGATAATGTAGCATGCACTAGGTAGCTTTCTTCCTTTACAGGATACAATATCATCCTTTTGATTATTAGCTATGGCATAGCCATATGCTACAAGCGATTTATCGCAGTTCAATACATTTACCACATAATCTGCAATTGCTTTGTCTTTTCCCAATAAACGCTGGGAGATATTTACAAGGGAGTCTGGTAAGATACTCATCTCTTGCTCAAATCTGATCTGGTATTCGTTTTGGGATATTTTGTTTAAAGGGAGTACTCTCGATACACTGTCGCCCGATTGTAATAGTAGTTCATGTCCTATCTTTCGAATTAATATTTCTCTTCTGGCTAAACTAAAATCGTCGGTTTCGGTGAAGTTAAATGCAACAAGGATCAGAGAAATCGATAGGAGTAATATGGATCCGAAGATGTATTTACGCTTGCTGAAAAGGCTATTTTGAAGTGGAGACATACAATTTACCAATTTTTTACAAAGGTTACACTTTTATTTACAATACAAATACCATTTGATGAAAGGTAGTAAACTACTTTAGCTCCGTCAATTTTGATGAGATAAAAAATGTATATAATGAAATACAAAAACCTGTTTACGCTACTCTTAATCTCTATATTGTATATTTCTTGTAAGCAAAACAAATATGATGCCCCACCAGAAATTATCCTGGCAGAAACCAAAGCCTTGGTAAGTGCTTACGGGCCTACCAGAATGGTTCGCAGTGTAAAGCAAGCGAAAAATGGCGATATATTGATTGCATCTTACACTGGCGTGTGGCGATTCGACGGGAAAATATTTACTAATATAACCACTGCAATCAAGTCACCTAGTTTCTGGGATGTGCTGGAAGATCAGAAAGGAAATCTTTGGTTCGGTACAAAGGATTCTGGTGTATATAGTTTCAGTGGTAAAACCTTTCTGCATTATACAACCCGGCAGGGGCTCCCCAGTAATACAGCGCTTCATCTTTTTGAAGACAAAGCCGGTAATATTTGGATTGCCTCCGGAGATGGAGCAACCCGTTTCGATGGGAAATCTTTCAAAATTTTCACCTCCAAAGACGGACTTCCCAGCGGCGGTGTGAATACTTTCATGGAGGACAAAACCGGCAAAATCTGGATCGGTACAAGGAGTGATGCCTGTTATTATGATGGGAAAACATTTACCGTTTTCAAAAACAAAGAAGGCAAACCCTTTTATAATGTTTGGTCGATTGTAGAAGATAAAAAAGGCAATATCTGGTTTGGTGGATCGATCATCAAAGAAAAAAAAGGCAGTACCATATACCTTGATGGTGCTCCTGGTCTTTGGCGTTATGACGGCAGTACCTATATTAAAGTATCGTCAAGGGGTGCTTCTGCAACCATTGAAGATAAGAATGGAAACATCTGGACTGCCGGTGCAACAAATCCTGTTGGGGTAGGTCCTTGGAATCTTTTACGCTATGATCAAGCTTCCTTGTACAATGAAAAGCCCACTGTATCTGTAATAGCGTCAATCGATAAAATGCTCTGTAGAATTTTGGAAGCGAATGATGGCAGCATTTGGTTTGGTTCTGGAAAAGGCGTGTATCGTTGGGATGGAAAGACGCTTACCGATTTTCAACGTAAAGCGGATGAAATTTATAAGATAGATAATATGCAAAGCCTTCTAACCTGGAAAGGTTCCATGAAACTATCTCCAAAAGATAAACATGTAGGATATGTATCTATATCAAAAGGGGAATTATGGGATGAAAATAATCAATTGGTAGGTGGTGAAGTTGAAATAGATATGAATTCAATTGTGTATGGAGATAAGAATGATAAGAACACGCCCATTAAACACTTAAAATCTGAAGATTATTTTGATGTTAAAAAATTTCCCACTGCTAACATTGTTATTACCAAGATAGATTCTGTAAGTGCTAATACTTTCAATATTACTGCTAACCTTACAATTAAAGGGGTTACACGCCCAGTTAGTTTTCCAGCTACAATAACAATTCAGAACGGAGTTTTAAATGCAACTGCCATGCTTACTATTAATAGAACAGTTTGGGGTATCGATTATAGATCAGGAAAGTTTTATGAAAAGATAGCTGATCAAACCGTTTCGGATGAAATTGAGTTCATAATGAAAATTGTAGCGAAAAAATCGATAGATGGTAATTAAGTATTTTTAAGTGTTTGGTGAAACCGAAAATCAAGAAATACTTTACAGTGGTTTGTCTGAATCGTTTGATAAAAAACACAACGTAGTTATTGGTGAAATAAAATATCAAAAATTGCTTGATAATTGTAATTTCAGTAATTTGGCTTTAGCTACTATTTTATGACGACACATACCGACAAAAAATATTATCCATATACAAATGAATTTACTATGCAAAAACTAATAATAATTTAAAAACCCAAAATATGTTTACATCAGAACAAATCAAAACAGCTCACAGCAAAATGAAATCGGGTGCGGACTTTCCTTCATACATCAACAACATAAAACTGTTGGGTGTAACAGGGTATGAAACATATGTTTCAGACGGACATACTGACTACTATGGTGCCAACGACTTTAAAATTTCAACAGTTGCAAAGTATGATACCTTAATAATTGCGGAGAAGTCAAACGCAGAACAATTCAAAATGGATTTGAAAGCACACCAACAAGGTCAAACAAATTTTCCAATTTTTTGTAACGACTGTGCTAATACAGGTATTGAAAAATGGGCTGTTCGTATGGACAAAATGACTTGCACTTATTTCGACAAATTAGGCAACGAAATTCTAGTTGAAATTGTGCCGACAGCATAAAAAAAATCAAATAAAAATCGAAAACCTAAACGCCGGCTCCAACAATCTTTAAGAACTTCTACCGCCCTCGTTAGAGATTAAACTGAAAAAGACTCTACATCGTTTATGAGATTTAGAAAACTTATTTTACAATAAAAATGTAGTAATTTTAAATCATGCAATTGGAAAATATTTGTAAAAACTGCGATACAGCATTCGAAGGAAATTTTTGTCATTTTTGTGGTCAAGCTGCTTCAACCAAGAGAATTGATGCTCATTATTTTCTTCACGATATACCTCATTCTGTTTTACATATCGACAAAGGATTGCCATATACTTTTTTTCAACTTTCTATAAATCCAGGTAAAGCATTATTGGAATATCTCAAAGGAAAGAGAGTCCGCTTTTTCAAACCATTTGCTTATGTAATTATTTTATCTACACTTAGTTCTCTTTTTATTAAAACAGTATCTAACGTTACCCATGTAAAGACTACGAATACGATACTTTCTTTATTCTCTAATTACCCAAGTATTTTAATTTTTGCATTGATACCGCTAGTTGCATTTATTAGTTGGTTTGTTTTTAGAAAAAGGCAATTTAATTATTGGGAACATTTTCTGATACATACCTATTTGGCTGCCCAAATCAATATTATCCTTATAATACTGTTTCTAATTTCACTATCAGGTATTCTAATTAACGCAAACATGGCATTGAAGCTTACCATATTTAATAGTTTTTATATGACATATCATGGGTATACATTTAGTGCGTTATTTACTAATAATTACAAAAATAAATTTAGCGGCAGACTTATGTTAGAAATAAGTATCTGCTGTTTTTTACTTGGTTGTGTTTATGCTTTTGCCTTAATTTATACAAAAGTTGCCGGGCAATGGTTTTAGAAATACTCAACACTTACAGAGCTATTACTTAAAACATCCCTTTGTATAATAACTATCTTTAAAAGTTGAATGCGAATAATTTAACCGAAAGGACTATTATATTGTTTGCTTGCCAATAATTAGGGAGCTAATTTTAATTGCCTTTAACTGGATGTGTGAATAATGTAATTCTTATAAATAATTAAATAACACATTAATTATTTAATCTTTTTACATTTAATGCATCACTTAAACTTTTCTGAAATGAAAAGCATTTAATAGTTTTTGTTCTTTAGTCATTAAAATATTTATTTTGAAAAAACCTGATATTTTATCGGTAGGCGAACCTATAAATGAAAATACCTCTTCAGGAGAAAATTTATCTTTTTGGTTTACTGCCATAGACCGCCCTCTTTCTTATGAAGTATTAACCAAAGATATTGATACAGATATTTTAGTTATTGGCGGAGGTATAGCTGGTCTTACCACCGCCTATTGTCTTGCCAAGGAAGGACGTAAAATTGCACTAGTGGAAGATGGATACCTTGGGAGTGGTGAGTCAGGAAGAACAACGGCTCAACTTAATAGTGCGCTTGATAATCGGTATTTTGAACTGGAAAAAATATATGATGAGCCTACTGCACAATTAGCAGCGAACAGCCACATGAGCGCAATTGAATGGGTAGCAAACACTGTTAAGCACCTTAATATTGATTGTTATTTTAAAAGGGTTGATGGCTACTTATTTTTACACTCATCCGATACAAAAGAAACTTTAGAAAATGAATACGAGGCTACCAAAAGAGCAGGCCTTTCTACAACAATGTTGAATTCAGTTCCGGGTATTGAAGCAGAGGATGGTAAGTGGTGCATTAAATTTGCTGACCAAGCTCAGTTTCATATTTTACTTTATCTATAAGGACTTGCAGCTGCTTTTATACAATTGGGTGGAAAGATTTACACCCAAACAAAAGCGGAAAATATTACCAAACATGGAGCATCTGCAAATGGATTTACAATAAATGCCCAACACATTGTAGTGGCTACTAATACTCCTGTAAATGATGGGGTTACCATACATACCAAGCAATGGCCTTACCGCACTTATGTAATTGCAGCTAAAATTCCTAAGGGTAAATTACCGTACGCCATGTGGTGGGATACCGGCGATCATGAATCCAAATGGATTTCTCAACCTTATCACTATGTTCGTTTGGCAGAATTTGACGAACAACATGATTTACTTATTGCAGGCGGCGAAGATCATCGTACTGGTCAGGCAGACGATGAAGGAATTAAAGAAGAAGATCGTTATACAAAATTGGAAGACTGGACAAAAAAGCATTTTCCTTCTATTGAAGATATTGTATATAAATGGTCTGGGCAGGTAATGGAACCGATTGACTCTCTTGCATATATTGGTAAAAATCCTGGCGATGATAACATTTACATTATTACAGGTGATTCAGGCAATGGTATGACACATGGTACCCTTGGCAGAATCATTCTTACAGATATTATTATGGAGAGAGATAATCCTTGGATTAAATTATACAGCCCATCTCGTATTACATTAAAAACTACCGGTGATTATTTAAAGGAGGTTGGTAATATGGTTGTGCAATATGGTGATTGGTTTACAGGAGAAGATATTAAAAAGCCTGAAGACCTAAAACCAGGCGAAGGTGGAATTATGTCATCTGGATTTAAAAAAATTGCCGTCTACTGTGATGATAAAAACAACTTACATACTTGTACAGCGGTGTGTCCTCACCTAGGCGCTATTCTGCAATGGAATGCAGATGAGAAAACATTTGACTGTCCAATGCATGGCTCCAGATTTACAACAGAAGGCAAAGTCATCAATGGTCCGGCAACATCTGATTTGAAAAAAGTTGTAATAAAGGAAGAACATCCTGTTTCCTTATAAAGGCAACAAATTTAAATGGATACACAAGCCTATACTACACTATTTACACTTACAGAAAATCCTATTTTGTCAATGCCAATTTCACTCATTAAAGATTACTTGCCCATTGCTGTTCAAGTAATCGGTAAACGGTATTCAGATTTTAGACCACTGAAAATTGGGATGGTATTAGACAACTATTCTGAAAAGTTTAAATATCCTTTAGAATAATTTTAATTTTTTAATTGCGGAACAAAGCCAGCAGGTATTATGAACTGTGTAAAAAATCAAATAATAATCGGCTTCAGTTGCCGAACTGACAGTTAGAAATTACCATCCCTAAGGCAAGTCTCGACCGTTTTTCGTCACCCTATTGAACATCTTATACTAGCATCTACGACATTGCCTAGAAGAGTCAACGCAAAGCTCACACACCAAGAATAAAATAAATATTTCAACCACTCATTGCAACTATCATTGGTAAATCTTTTATACCTTGGAAATGGAATGGTTATATACCTTACAATGCACTCATAAATCTTTAAAAAGATGAAACTAAAACCGCTTTTTCTATTTTTCTTAGTAATGTTATTTGTTGCTCAAACACAGGCACAAAATGCTATCAACTCGTTTAAAACTACTGGGCCTGAAAAAGGAACTTTAATGATAGTTGGAGGAGGTAGTAAAAGTGATTCTATTTTTTATGCTTTTATTAAATTGGCTGGAGGAATGAATGCACCCATTGTAGTAATTCCTACCGCTGATGGAAATGAAAAGCACGACCAGAATTCGGGTGGAGCTGGTACATTTAGAAAACTAGGTGCTACGAATGTTATTGTATTACATACCTATGATAAAAATGTTGCCAATAGCGATTCATTTGTTCAGCCCTTGCTCAATGCTAAAGCTGTATGGTTTGGCGGTGGCCGTCAGTGGAGGTTGGTAGATGTTTATGCCAATACTTTAACTGAAAAATTATTATGGAAACTTCTAGAAAGTGATGGATTAATTGGTGGAACTTCTGCAGGTGCATCTATTCAAGGAAGTTTTCTTACTCGTGGAGATTCTAAAAACAATCAGATCATGATGGGTGATCATCAAGTGGGTTTTGGATTTGTAAAAAATATAGTCATCGATCAACATGTACTAGCTCGCAATCGTCAATTCGACTTGTTTGAAATTTTGAAAAACCGACCTGAATTATTAGGTATTGGTCTTGATGAGAATATGGCCATTATTGTGCGAGGAAATCAGTTTGAAGTTTTGGGTAATACTTATGTATTAATCTATGATACCAATTTTTGGTCTAGCGAAGGGAGCGATTTAAAAAACTTGCCGGATAAAAATAAAT